>LQPB01000030.1 GCA_002102225.1 Mycobacterium interjectum | reverse complement strand
ACACACGGCCTACAACCGGAACAACCCGGTCCCATGCTCATGGCAAACCAGAGGTCCCATCACCCTGGCAGGCGACAGCTTCGGCGGGACTGGACAACGAGCACGAGCCGTGCCCAAGCTGGCCGCTGAGTCACGCCCATGTCAAAGGTGCCCTGGGGAGATGGCCACGTCGACATCACGCAAGAATCACAGGGTTGGAGGTTAGGACCAGACCTGCGCGAACGCGGCCACTTTATGGCCACAATTTGACCACAGTTACAGATAACTACTGTTAACTACAGTTGTGTCTTTTCGCACTTCAACCACGCTGTAAGCCCCTGAGCTGCAGTATGATTCGCCTTTGCAAGGCGGGTGTCAGGGGTTCGATTCCCCTAGGCTCCACAAAACCCTTGGCGCCCTAGAGGTCGGCACCTTCGGCCAGGTAGGTGACTTGGTACCAACGCCTCGACGGCGCCGCCCCTGTCTCGTAGCTGTCGGTCTCGGTGACCGCCTCCAGGCGGACGTCCGTCAGATGCGGATTCTGGACGCGAACCTGGTCCTCG
The DNA here is from genome assembly GCA_002102225.1 of Mycobacterium interjectum. Classification (GTDB taxonomy): domain Bacteria; phylum Actinomycetota; class Actinomycetes; order Mycobacteriales; family Mycobacteriaceae; genus Mycobacterium; species Mycobacterium interjectum_B. Next base: position 105,546 of record LQPB01000030.1, on the reverse strand, counting down.
AGCGCCGCCTCCAGCGCGTCGCCCGTGAGGTCGACATCGGCGAGCGCCCGGCCCTCATACCTCGTCCACGTCACGCCCTACATCCTCTCCGGCGCCGAGGAAGCGTTGCACCAGGGCGCGCTCGGCGGCCGGGTCTTTGAGCGGCCAGCACCACAGCGCCAGAAAGACGCGGATCAGCCACTGCGCGGCCAGCGGATCGTCGTTGTCCGGGCCGAGCATTTCGGCCGCCAACCCGGTAACCGTGGGCGAGCTGATGACCCATTCGCTCACCGGAGTCGCGTGCGGGGGCTGCATGATCTGGACCAGTGGATCCGACCGCAGCCGTTGCAGGGCGATGATCGTGGCGGTCACGACGCGATCCGGGCCCCTCAGGTCCTCGATGGCCTTCCGGGTGGCGTCGACGATGCGGGCCGCGTGGATGGCGACCACGGCGTCGCGGATGGCCGCCTTGCCGCCGGCGTGCCGGTAGACCGTCGCGGGCGAGCAGTGCACCCGGGCCGCCAAATCCTCGATCGTGAACCCCTCGTAGCCCTTGCGGGTGATGAGATCCGCGGCCGCGGCATGGATCCGTTCCGTGGCCTCGCTGCGGCGATCACGTCCCACCAACCAGTCGTCGCGCGGCATCCACCCATGCTCCAATACATCGCAGCGCACCGAAATACTTCTCTCATGGTGAGAATTTTCAGGCAGCTTTTCTCAGACCAATGCGCTGCTGGCAACGCGTGCGCGCCGTCGGCCTCGAGCCGCCCCGGGTGCGATCGCCCCTCAACATCGTCTCGTCCCATTGACGGCGCGGGGCGGCGCATCGAGCCTTGACGCATGCCCGTCCTGGACCGACCGCTCGAGCTCCTCGGCGCCGAGGCGCTGCAAGATCCGTATTCGGTATATGACCGCATGCGCGCCGAGGCGCCGGTGCAGCGCGTCGGCGACTCGGTGTTCTACGCCGTGTGCGGCTGGGACGCGGTGCAGCAGGCCGTCGATCGCGTCGACGACTTCTCGTCCAACCTCACCGCGACCATGGTCCTCCAGGCCGACGGCACCGTCACCCCGTTCGACATGGCGCCCGCGGGCGGCGCCGCGCACGCGTTGGCCACCGCGGACGATCCGGTTCACGCGCTGCACCGCAAGATCCTGCTGCCGCACCTGTCGGCCAAGCGCGTCCGGATCATCGAGGAGTTCGCCGCGCAGACCGCCGACCGGTTGTGGGAGCAAAACCTGCACGACGGGCAGATCGAGTGGATGAGCGCCATCGCCAACCGGCTGCCCATGATGGTCGTCGCCCGGCTGCTCGGCCTGCCCGACAACGACGTCGACAAACTCATCCGGCTCGGCTACGCCACCACCACACTGCTCGACGGAGTCGTCACGGCCGACCAGCTCGCGGCGGCGTTCTCCGCAGCACTGGAACTGTCCGGCTATGTCACCGAGCATTTCGAAAAGGCAAGCGCCGAAACCGAATACGGTTTGATCGCCGACCTGGCCGCCCGGTGCGCCTCGGGTGAACTCGACCAGCTGCCGGCCCTGGGCATCATGCTCACCCTCTTCAGCGCCGCCGGCGAATCGACGGCCTCGCTGCTAGGCAGCGCGGCGTGGATTCTCACCGCCCGCCCCGAGATTCAACGCCGGCTGCGCGAGAACCCGGAATTGCTAAGCGCTTTCATCGAAGAGACGCTGCGCTGCGAGCCCCCGTTTCGCGGCCACTACCGGCACGTGCGGCGCGACACCACGCTGGCCGGGGTCGAGCTGCCGGCCGACTCGCACCTGCTGCTGATGTGGGGCGCCGCCAACCGCGACCCGGCGCACTTCGAAGCTCCGAACGAATTCCGCCTCGACCGCACTTCCGCCAAGGACCACCTGACCTTCGGCAAGGGCGTGCACTTCTGCGTCGGCGCCGCGCTGGCGCGCCTGGAAGCCCACGTCGTGTTGCGCAAGCTACTGCAGCGCACCACCTGGATCGAGGCGACCGACGTCGGCGAATGGCTGCCGAGCATCTTGGTCCGCCGCCGAGAACGGCTGCGGCTGGCCGTCCGATAACCGTTACGGCCGGGGCTGCACGTCGACGCTGGGCGGCAGCGGCGAGGGCTCCTCGCGGCCCGCGCGCATCGACCGCCGCACGATGCTGAAGGCGACGGCGCCGCCGGCCAGGACCACGACGGCCGCGCCGGCGATCACCCAGGGGCGCGGCCTGCGGCGCTGGGCCCGGCGCGCGTCCTGCAACGCCTGGGGCAGCCCGGAGACCACCTCTTGAGCGGCGGCGAGCTCCAGGGCGAGGGTTTCTTGGGCCGCGGCGATATCGCGGGCGAGCTGGCCTTCCCGGTAGCGGCGGCGGAGCTCCGATGCGGCCGACTGCGCGCCGTTGACGCTGAGTCCGACGACGCCCCGCGTGAGGTCGACCGGTCCCACCGCCGTGTAGGTCAGGCCCCGGGCCAGTCGCTCCCGCGGGGTCAGCCGGGTATCCGCCTTCGCGCTCATCTGCCGCCCTTCTGCGCCGCTCCCCCGGTGCCCATCAGCCTGCCATCAATCGGGCACGCCCGGTACCGGCTGCGGGCTTGCCCGCCCGCAATGGCAGACTTTAACCCCGTGACTAACAGCCCCATTCAGACCGCCACCGCAACGCTGCACACCAACCGCGGAGACATCAAGGTCGCCCTCTTCGGAAACCACGCGCCCAAGACCGTCGCCAACTTCGTCGGGCTGGCCCAGGGCACCAAGGAGTACTCGACCCAGAACGCATCGGGCGGCCCGTCGGGCCCGTTCTACGACGGCGCGGTTTTTCACCGGGTGATCAAGGGCTTCATGATCCAGGGCGGCGACCCGACCGGCACCGGCCGCGGAGGCCCGGGCTACAAGTTCGCCGACGAGTTCCACCCCGAGTTGCAGTTCGACAGGCCCTACCTGCTCGCGATGGCGAACGCCGGTCCGGGCACCAACGGCTCCCAGTTCTTCATCACCGTCGCCCAGACGCCGCACCTGAACCGCCGCCACACAATCTTCGGCGAAGTGACCGACCCCGACTCGCAAAAGGTGGTCGACGCCATCGCGACGACGGCCACCGACGGCAACGACCGTCCCGCCGAGCCGGTCGTCATCGAGTCGATCACGATCTCCTAGACCGGCCTCGCCGTCAGCGCCGGTCGCCACCCGCGTAGCCGGCGTCGGTCAGCGCGTCGAGGACCTCCAGCGGGTTGGTCCCAAGGTCCCACCGGGACAAGATGAACAGCCCCCCGTTCGCCGTTTCGACCTCGAGCAATCGAACCGTGCGCCCGTGCCGGCGGAACTCGGTGATGCGGATGATCTTGACGTCGGAGCGCCGAAATAACTGCGTCCGGAACCAGCCGCGCAGCGCCAGGCCATCGGGGGTAATTGCCAGCTTCGGGCGGGCGCGCCACGTCATGCCCGCAAACAAGATCAGACCCGCCGCGGCAATCCCCGCCAGAATGCGGCCGGGCGGGTCTGTGACTATGGTCACACTCGCGATAGCCATCAAAATACCCGCGGCCCCACAACCAGCGATTCCGGCCGCGCCGGGCGCCCATTCTGTTTGCTGCACGGGTCGCCTAACCCCTCCCACCACTGGCTATGCCGTTATCCACAAGCGCTATCAACAGTGGGGATAAATCACACGCGTGTGATTGGGTGGTCACAACGTTGCTGAGCCAGTTACAAACGGATCCCAAGATGAATTCATTATCGGGGCGGCCTCGGTCAGTGCCAGCGCATCGTGAGCAACAACCCGGTGATCATGAAAGCGAACGCGATGGCGTAGTTCCACGGGCCGAGTTGCGCCATCCAGTTCAGGGCCGCCGGCGCCTGGCTTCCGACCGCGGCCAACTGGAACACCATCAGCCAGACGAGCCCGATCAACATGAGGCCGACAAACAGGCAGACGAACCACACGCTGGAGGGTCCGACCTTCACCTTCACCGGCGTGCGGCTGACCGCGCTGACGGTGAAATCGTTCTTCTTGCGGACCTTCGACTTGGGCATTTCAGTACCTCGACATTACCTGAACAACACGTTGAACGGGACGGGGTGCGACGATAACGATGACAGCTGCACGGATGGCTCGGCTACGAGACTAACTCACCTGGCACCGCGACCAGGAAAATGGAGAGTCGATGACGGACAGGCGCCGCTCACCGTGGCGCTTCGGCGTCCCGCTGGTGTGCCTGCTGGCCGGATTGTTGCTCGCCGCCACACATGGGGTGTCCGGCGGCGCCGAGATCCGCCGCAGCGACGCGCCTCGCCTGGTCGATCTGGTCCGCGAGGAGCAGTCGTCGGTGGCTCGGCTCAGCGCCCAGCGCGACGAGCTGACCGCCAAGCTCGATTCGGCGCACGGCCGGTCTTCGGATGCCGCGCTCGCGGCGATGCTGCGCCGCGCCGCCGAGCTGGCGGCCGAGGCCGACATGGATCCGGTCCACGGGCCGGGCCTGGTGGTGACCCTCCAGGACGCCCAGCGCGACGCCAACGGCCGCTTCCCCCGCGACGCGTCGCCGGACGACCTGGTGGTGCACCAGCAGGACATCCAGGCCGTCCTCAACGCGCTGTGGAGCGCCGGCGCCGAGGCGATCCAGATGCAGGACCAGCGGATCATCGCGACCTCGGTGCCCCGCTGCGTCGGCAACACGCTGTTGCTCAACGGGCGCACCTACAGCCCGCCCTACACGATCACCGCGATCGGCAACGCGGCGGCCATGCAGGCCGCCCTGGCCGCCGCTCCCCTGGTCATCCTCTACAAGCAGTACGTGGTCCGCTTCGGGCTCGGTTACCGCGAAGAGGTCAAGCCCGATGTGCAGATCGCCGGTCATTCCGAACCGGTCCGCATGCACTTCGCGCAGCCGGCGGGCCCGGTGGGCTACTGAGCCGGACGGTACCCTGACACGATGCGGATCCTGGTTGTCGACAACTACGACAGCTTCGTGTTCAACCTGGTGCAGTACCTGGGCCAGCTGGGCGTCGAGGCCGACGTGTGGCGCAACGACGACCCCCGGCTCTCCGACGAGAACGCCGTCGCCGCGCAGTTCGCCGGCGTCCTGCTCAGCCCGGGCCCCGGCACCCCGGAACGCGCGGGCGCCTCGATCGCCCTGGTCCGCGCGTGCGCCGAGCGCCGCACCCCGCTGCTGGGGGTGTGCCTGGGCCACCAGGCCATCGGGGTGGCGTTCGGCGCTACCGTGGACCGCGCGCCGGAGCTGCTGCACGGCAAGACCAGCAGCGTGTTTCACACCAATGTCGGTGTGCTGCAAGGGCTTCCGGATCCGTTCACGGCGACGCGATACCACTCGCTGACCATCCTGCCGGAGTCGATGCCGGCGGTGCTGGAAGTCACGGCCCGCACCCGCAGCGGCGTGATCATGGGCGTGCGCCACATCGAACTGCCGATTCACGGGGTCCAGTTCCACCCGGAGTCGATCCTCACCGAGGGCGGGCACCGAATGCTGGCGAACTGGCTCGCCTATTGCGGCTGGACGCGCGACGATACGCTGGTGCGCCGGCTGGAGAACGAGGTGCGCGCCGCGGTCCGGCCCCATTTCCCGGAGGATGCCGCGGCTACTGGCCGAACTTCAGCGTGATGATCCCGTCCCGGTTGCAACCGGCCCCGGCCGGCGGGTTCTGATAGACCACCCGGTGGGACTGGGAGCCGCCGGCGTCGACGTCGGGCCCCTTGTCCAGCACGCCGGTCCAGCCCAGGGCGCGCAACCGCGGTTCGGCGTCGGTCCAGAACATGCCGGTCAGATCGGGCATCAGGAACTGGTTGCCCTTGGATACCTGGATCTCGATCACCGAGTCCACCGGAACCATCTGTCCCTTGGGCGGATTCGTGCCGATCACCTCGCCGGCGGGCCGGGGGCTGTCCACCGGGGTCTGGCTGAACTTGGTGAACCCGTACACGGTCAGGTTCTTTTGCGCGACGTCGACGGTCTGGCCAGCGACGTCGGGGACCTGCTTGGTCTCCGGACCGGAGCCGACGATGATCGTGATCACGTTCGTGATCGCCGACGTCTGGTTGGCCGGCGGGTTGGTCCCGATGACCTTGCCCAGCAGCTCCGGGCTCGACGGTGAGTTCGCCTGCTTGAACTTGCTGAATCCGGCGGCTTTGAGCTTGCTGACCGCGTCGGTGTAGCTCAGGGAGGAGACGTCGGGAAGTTCGCGTTGCTCCGGTCCGGTGGACACGTTGATGGTGATCTCGTCGCCGGCGCTCACCGACGCGTTGGCGCCCGGGTCGGTGCTGATGACGTGATCCGGCGGAACCGCGGAGTCCGGCTTTTGCAGCGTCCGCGTCTTGAAGCCGCGGTTCTGCAGCGCCGCAATGGCATCGGCGGACACCTGCCCGCGCATGTCGGGCACCGTGACGTCGCGGGTGCTGCCACCGAAGGTGTTGAACGCGATGACGACCACGATCGTCAGCACCGCCAGCGCGGCGACCGCGACGACCCAGCGGCCGATCGAACCTCCGGGGACGCCGTCGCGGTCGGTGTTGTCCAGATCCTGGCGCGGCAGCGGGTCGGTGCGCGGCCCGTGGCCCGCCGCGGACGACAGAAACGAGCTGCGTTCAGCGTCGGTAAGCACCTTGGGCGCCTCGGGCGTCTCGCCGTTGTGCACGCGCACCAGGTCCGCGCGCATCTCCGCCGCCGTCTGATAGCGGTTCTCCGGATTCTTGGCCAGCGCCTTGAGCACGACGGCATCCAGGTCGGCGGAGACGCCCTCGTGCCGCTTCGACGGCGGCACCGGGTCCTCGCGGACGTGCTGGTAGGCCACCGCGACGGGCGAGTCACCGGTGAAAGGCGGTTCGCCCGTGAGGATTTCGTAGAGGACACAGCCCAGGGAATACACGTCGGATCGGGCGTCGACGGGATCGCCGCGGGCTTGTTCGGGTGACAGATACTGGGCGGTGCCGATCACGGCCGCGGTCTGGGTGACGCTGTTGCCGCTGTCGGCGATCGCGCGCGCGATGCCGAAGTCCATCACTTTGACCGCGTTGGTGGCGCTGATCATGATGTTCGCCGGCTTCACGTCGCGGTGGATGATGCCGTTTTGATGGCTGAAGTTCAGGGCCTGGCAGGCGTCGGCGATGATCTCGATGGCCCGCCGCGGTGGCAGTGGGCCGTCGGTGTGCACGATGTCGCGCAGCGTGACGCCGTCGACGTACTCCATGACGATGTAGGGCAGCGGGCCGGTCGGTGTGTCCGCCTCGCCGGTGTCGTAGACCGCCACGATGGACGGGTGATTCAGCGCCGCCGCGTTTTGCGCCTCGCGCCGGAACCGCAGATAGAAGCTGGGGTCGCGGGCGAGGTCGGCGCGCAGCACCTTGACCGCGACGTCGCGGTGCAGGCGAAGGTCGCGGGCCAGATGGACCTCGGACATGCCCCCGAAACCGAGGATCTCACCGAGTTCGTAGCGGCCGGACAGCGGCTCGGACGCGGTCATTGCGGTGTTTCGGGCCGGGCCGTCGGCCTGCCGTGGAGTCCGGAACTGCCCTTGCTCCCGGGTTCCGGCCAATCCAGTCGCAGGCGCGGTGCGGACCCGCTGGGCGTGTTGGTCGCCGGGGGCGGCGCCGTCGCCGGCGGGGTCCCGGTATCGGTGACCGTCGGGGGTTGCTGCTGCTGATCGGTGCGGGAATTGATGACGATGATCACCGCGATCAGGATCGCCAGCGCTCCCAGCACGCCCGCGGCCCACAGCAGCGCGCGCTGGCCCGACGAGAAGGTGCGCCGCGCCGGGGGCCGCGAACGGCCGGTGGGCGGCCCGGACCGGCGGACCGGGGTGCTGCGGCTGGCGGTGACCGGCGCCCGGGTGTGCGGGCTGGACGGAATGGCCGCCGGCGAGGCCCGCCCCGGCGGCGGTGACTGGCTGGGCCGCGGGGGCCGGCGCCCGGCGCGCACCGCGGCGACGGCGTCGGCGAACGGTCCGCCGCTGCGGTAGCGCATCTGGGGATTCTTGACGAGCGTGATCTCGATGAGCTCCCGCACGTTGGGCGGCAGCTCGGCGGGCAGCGGCGGCGGCGGTTCCTTGATGTGCTTCATCGCTACCGTCAGGGCGCCGTCACCGCTGAACGGCCGCTTACCCGAAACCACCTCGTACCCAACGACTCCCAGCGAGTAGACATCGCTGGCCGGGGTGGCGTCGTGACCCAGCGCCTGCTCGGGGGCGATGTATTGGGCGGTGCCCATCACCATTCCGGTCTGGGTCACCGGTGCGGCGTCGACCGCCTTGGCGATGCCGAAGTCGGTGATCTTCACCTGGCCGGTGGGGGTGATCAAGATGTTGCCCGGTTTGACGTCGCGGTGGACCAACCCGGCGGCGTGCGCAACCTGAAGCGCCCGACCGGTCTGCTCGAGCATGTCCAGTGCGTGCCGCAGCGACAGCCGCCCGGTGCGTTTGAGCACCGAGTTCAGCGGTTCGCCGTTGACCAGCTCCATCACCAGGTAGGCGGTGCGGCCCTCGCCGTCCAGCTGGCTTTCGCCGTAGTCGTGCACCTGCGCGATCCCCGGATGGTTGAGCATCGCGGTGGTGCGCGCCTCGGCGCGGAACCGCTCGATGAACTCGGGGTCCTGAGAGAACTCCTGCTTCAGCACCTTGACCGCGACGCGCCGGCCCAGCCGGCTGTCGACGGCCTCCCACACCTGGCCCATGCCACCGGTGGCGATCAGGCGCTGCAGGCGATACCTGCCTGACAGCGTCACACCAACTCGCGGGCTCATGGTCCTCCCTGTAGCGCCGCCTCGATCACCGCCCGTCCGATCGGCGCGGCGAGCGCGCCCCCGGTCGCGGACAGTCGGTCGGCACCGTTCTCCACCAGCACCGCCACGGCAACCTTCGGCGCCTGCGCGGGCGCGAATGCGATGTACCACGCGTGCGGCGGAGTGTTGCGCGGGTCGGTGCCATGCTCTGCGGTACCCGTCTTGGATGCAATCTGCACGCCGGGAATCGCCCCTTTCTGCTGTGCGACCTTCTCGGCGCCGACCATCAGCTCTGTTAGCTTAGCGGCGACCTGCGGCGACACCGCGCGGCGTTGTTGGTAGGGCGCGGTGGTGCTGATGTTGGAAAGGTCCGGTCCCTTGAGGCTATCGATCAGGTAGGGCTGCATCGTCACCCCGGCGTTCGCGATGGTCGCCGCGATCTGGGCGTTCTCCAGCGGGGTCAGCGCCACATCCTTTTGACCGATGCTGGACATGCCCAGCGCGGCGGCGTCGGGGATGATCCCGACGGTGGATTCGGCGACCTGCAGCGGAATGACGCTGGGCGTGCTGTCCAGCCCGAACGAGCGCGCCATGCCGCGCAGCGCGTCGGCCCCGGTGAGGATGCCGAGCTGGACGAAGGCGGTGTTACAGGACAGCGCGAACGCCTGGCTGAGGGACACCGTCGGCTCGCTGCCGCACGGCTTGCCGCCGTAGTTCTCCAGCGTTGCGGTGCTGTTGGGCAGCGGAATGGTGGCCGCGGCCGTCAACTGCTCGGTTTCGGTCGCGCCGGCCTGCAGCGCCGCCGCGGTGGTGATCACCTTGAACGTGGAACCCGGCGGATAGGTCTCGGAGATGGCGCGGTTGGTCAGCGGGTTGTCCGGGTCGTCGCGCAGCCGTTGCCATGCCTGCGCCTGCACCTCGGGATCGTGCGACGCCAGCAGGTTGGGGTCGTAGGACGGCGACGACACCATGGCCAGGATCTTGCCGGTGGACGGCTCCAGGGCGACGACGGCTCCCTTGCACGGCGGCCCGCCGCAGCCCTGCTGCATCGCGTCCCACCCGGCCTGCTGCACCCGCGGGATGATCGTGGTGTCCACGTTGCCGCCGCGCGGATCGCGACCGGTGAAGAAGTCGGCCAGCCGGCGCCCGAACAGGCGCTCGTCGGACCCGTTCAGCAGCGGGTCCTCGGCCCGTTCCAGGCCGGTGCTCGAATAGCGCAGCGAGTAGAAGCCGGTGATCGGCGCGTACACCGCGGGGTTCGGGTAGACACGCAGGAACCGGAAGCGGCTGTCGGTGGCCACCGAATAGGCCAGCAGCTGGCCGCCGGCGACGATTTGGCCGCGCTGGCGCGAATACTCGTCGAGCAGCACCCGCTGGTTGCGTGGGTCGGCACGCAACCCGTCGGCGGCGAAGACCTGCGTCATCGTGGCGTTGAGCAGCAGCAGCACCACCAACGCCATCACGGTCACCGAGATCCGGCGGAGAGAGGCGTTCATACCCGCTCGATCACCTCGGTGCTGGCCGCCGCGATCGGCGAACTGTTACGCGCGCGGGTGCGCAGGGGACGCCGGGCGCTGTGCGAGATGCGCGCCAGGATCGCCAACAAGATGTAGTTCGCCAGCAGCGACGACCCGCCGTACGACATCCAGGGGGTGGTCAGCCCGGTCAGCGGGATCAGGCGCGTCACCCCCCCGACGACGATGAACAGCTGCAGGGCCAGGGTCGACGCCAGACCCGCCGCCAACAGCTTTCCGAAGCTTTCCCGCGTCGCGATCGCCGTGCGCAGCCCGCGCACGATGACGATCGTGTACAGCATCAGCAGGGCCGCCAGCCCCACCAGTCCAAGTTCCTCGCCGAACGCGGCGATGATGAAATCGGTCGACGCCGCCGGCACGGTGTCGGGCTGTCCGTTGCCGAGCCCGGTGCCGAAGATGCCGCCGGTCGCAAAGCTGAACATCGACTGCACGAGCTGGTAGCCGCTGCCGTCGGGGTCGGAGAACGGGTCCCACCACATCTGCACCCGAACCCGCACATGGTCGAAAAGGAAGTACGCCGCAACACTTCCCGCGACGAACAGCACCAGCCCGATGATGACCCAGCTGAAGCGCTGGGTGGCCAGGTAGAGCACCACCAGAAACGACGCGTACAGCAACAGCGACGTGCCGAGGTCCTTCTCGAAGACCATCACGCCCACCGAGATCACCCACGCCGCCAACAGCGGCGCGAGGTCGCGGGGCCGGGGCAGGGTCATGCCCATGAAATGCTTGCCCACGCTGGTGAACAGGCCGCGCTTGGCGATCAGCACCGCCGAGAAGAAGATCAGCAGCAGAATCTTGGAGAACTCCGCTGGCTGAATCGAGAAGCCCGGCAAGCGAATCCAGATCTTCGCGCCGTTCTGCTCGGACATCGACGCCGGCAGCACCGCGGGGATGGCCAGGAAGACCAGGCCCGCGACCCCGCAGATGTAGCCGTAGCGGGCCAGCTGTCGGTGGTCCCTGAGAAAGGTGACCACCAACGCGAACGCGGCCACTCCCACCACGGTCCACAGCATCTGCTGCGTCGCGCTGGGGTGACGGCGGCCGCTCAGCTCGCTGTTGACGAGGTCGAGCCGGTGGATCATCACCAGGCCAAGGCCGTTGAGCAGGGCCACGATTGGCAGCAACAGGGGGTCGGTATAGGGGGCGAATCGCCTGATTGCCAAGTGCGCGCTGCCGAACATGACCAGGAAGATCAGCCCGTAACTGACCAGGCCCCAGCGCAGGCCGCGGTCCTGGTTGGCCTGCACGATCAGCAACGCGGCGACGGTGATCAGTGCGGCGAAGCACAGCAACAGCAGTTCGGCGTTGCGCCGAGTGGGCAGTGGAGGAGTGACTGCGACCGGCGGCTGGACTTGTGTGGTCATGCCACCGCCCGGCAATCGATGCCCGGCTTTGGTGGTGGTGGCGGGAGCGCGGTAACCGTCTGAGTGGTGGTGGGCGACGTGGTCGCGGGCGCGGAGGGCGCGGTGCTCGCGGGGCTGCTGGTCGGACTGGCGCTGCTGGATGGGGTGGTACTCGAAGAGGTAGGGGGCGCAGTGACATTCGGCTCGGTGGTGGCGGGCGGGGAGGTGGCGCGCGGCGGGGGACACGGCGGCAGCAGGGAGCTGGCCGACAATTCGCGCAACTGGCCGATGGCATCATCCAGGGTGCCGGCCGGCAGCCCGGCCTGAACCTGCGCGCGCTCGGGCGGGCGCAGATCCTGCAGCTGCATCAGGCGGCAGTCGAGGTGACCGCCGCTTTGGCCGAAACTGATCAGGGACAGCTCGTTGTGCGCGTTGAGGCAGCCGATCAGGTACGGCTCATGCAGCGACATGCCGAGCAGCGACCCCTGGATTCCCCGCAGAATCGACACCATGCCGTTGTATTCGGCGACGTAGTAATTGCTCCTGATGATGGCGCGGCCGATGCCCAGGCCCGCGAGCACCAGCAGCACGACCAGCGTGACGACGATCGCCGTCCGCCGGCGCGACCACCGGGACCGCCGGGGCGTTTCCTCTTGCGCCGGAACGCGTTTGGCGACCTCCTCGCGGGGCCTGATGGCCGAGGCGCGCCCGGCGGAGGTGTTGGGCAGCGTCAGCTGGTCGTCTTCACCGGAGACCGCGCCGGCCAGAATCGGCTGCGTCTGCCCGTAGTCGTAGTCGACGACGTCGGCGACGACGACCGTCACGTTGTCGGGACCCCCGCCGCGCAGCGCCAATTCGATGAGGCGGTAGGCACTCTCGGCCACGTCGGGGATCTGCAGCGCCTCGAGGATGGTCTCGTCGCTGACGGGGTCGGACAATCCGTCGGAGCAGAGCAGGTAGCGATCGCCCGCCCGGGCCTCGCGCATGGTCAGGGTGGGCTCGACCTCGTGGCCGGTCAGCGCCCGCATGATCAACGAACGCTGTGGGTGGCTGTGCGCCTCTTCCCGAGTGATCCGACCCTCGTCCACCAAAGTCTGGACGAACGTATCGTCCTTGGTGATCTGGGTGAGCTCGCCGTCGCGCAACAGATAGCCACGCGAGTCGCCGATATGCACCAGCCCAATCCTGTTGCCGTCGAACAGGATTGCGGTCAGGGTGGTGCCCATTCCCTCGAGGTCGGGCTCCATCTCGACCTGTGCGGCGATCGCCGCGTTGCCGGAGCGCACCGCCGCGTCGAGCTTGGCCAGCAGGTCGCCACCGGGCTCGTCGTCGTCGAGATGGGCGAGCGCGGCGATCACCAACTGGGACGCCACCTCGCCGGCCGCGTGACCGCCCATGCCGTCGGCCAGGGCCAGCAGCCGCGCGCCGGCGTAGACGGAGTCCTCGTTGTTGGTGCGTACCAGGCCGCGGTCGCTGCGGGCCGCATATCGCAGTACCAGGGTCACGGGCGCAACTCGATCGCCGTTTTGCCGATTCGAATCGGCGTTCCGATGGGAACCCGTACCGCAGTCGTCACCTTCGCCCTGTCAAGGTAAGTGCCGTTGGTCGATCCTAGATCCTCGACGTACCATTCCGAGCCGCGCTGAGACAGCCGGGCGTGCCGTGTCGAGGCGTAGTCGTCGGTGAGCACCAGGGTCGAGTCGTCAGCGCGCCCGATCAACACCGGCTGCCCGCTCAGTGTGATCCGGGCACCGGTCAACGCGCCCTCGGTGACCACGAGATAGCGTGCGGCGTGGCGGCGCTGGCGAGCGGGCAACAGCGTGCCGCGCAGCGCCAGGCCGCGGCGCACCATGACGGCCCCGGTGGGGGCGTAGATGTCGGTCCGCAGGATCCGCAACACGGACCAGATGAATACCCATAACAACATTAAAAATCCGGCACGCGTCAGCTGCAGTACTAGTCCCTGCATCTGGCGTCCTTTCCGTCCTGGCGCCGCACCCCTCGTCGCGCCCGTGACACCGAGCACATCAGCAACGTCACGATACTTGGACGGTCGTCGGCGCGGGGCGAAGCACGGCAGCTTCGAGCCCGGTGCGTCTAGTGGATGCGAACGATGATCTCCGAGTGGCCCAGACGGATCACGTCGCCGTCGGCCAACTGCCACTCCTGTACCGGCGCGTTGTTCACGGTGGTGCCGTTGGTGGAGTTCAGGTCGGAAAGGAGCGCGACCTGCCCGTCCCAGCGGATCTCCAGGTGCCGCCGCGAGACGCCGGTGTCGGGTAACCGGAATTGGGCGTCCTGGCCGCGGCCGATGATGTTGGCGCCCTCGCGCAGCTGGTAGGTCCGGCCGCTGCCGTCGTCGAGCTGCAGTGTCACCGAGGTTCCGGCGGCGCCGTAGCCGCCGCCCTGGCCGTAACCGCCGTAGCCGCCGCCCGGCTGCTGGCCGTAGTCCGCCGGCTGGCCGTAGTCGGCGGGCTGGCCGTAGTCGGCGGGCTGGCCGTAGTCGGCGGGCTGGCCGTACTCGTAGTCGCGGTGGGCCGTGTCGGGGTACCCGGCCTGCGGCGGATATCCGCCGCCCGGAACGCTTTCGGCGTACTGGGTGTAGTCACCGGGGCCGTAGTCCTGCTGGCCGTATCCACCACCCTGCTGATAGCCCTGGTCGTATCCGCCGCCCTGCTCCGGGTAGGCAGGACGCTGTTGCTCCGGCGCGCCCTGCGGGGCCGGCGGTGCATAGCCGCTCTCCTCTTGGCGAGCCGGCCCGCGCCCGTACTCGCCGTACCCATACGCCTGCTGGGTGGCACCGGGCTGGCCGCCGGGCGGCGCGTAGCCACCGCCCTGGCGGTAGCCCTGGTCTCCAGGGCCGTAGCCCTGCCCGCCATAGCCGCCGGGCGCGGGAGGACGTTGCTCGTAGGACGGCGGGTAGCCGCCCTGTCCCTGGTCGGGGTAGCCGCCCGGAGCCTGGTACCCGCGCTGGTCGTAGCCGCCCTGTTCGGGGTAGCCGCCGCGCTGTTCCTGGTAGCCGCCTTGGTCGGGGTAGCCGCCGCCTTGTTGCGGGTAGCCGCCGCGCTGTTCCTGGTAGCCGCCTTGGTCGGGGTAGCCGCCCGGTTGCGGGTAGCCGCCCTGCTCGGGCTGGCGCGGTGGCGGGTAGCCACCCGGCGGCGGGTAGCCGCCCGGCTCCGGCGGGTAACCGCCCCGCGGCTCCGGTCCGCCCGGTGGCTCCGGTGCGCGCGGCTCGTCCTGCGGGCGCGCGTAACGGTCGTCGTAGTACTCGTCGCCAGGCCGGCCCTGCCCCTGACCCCCGTGGTAGCTCGAATTGTCAGTCATTGCTGCTACTCCTCGTTCTGCGCCGAACGCGTGATCTGATTGTGGCCGGAGAGGGTGGATGACGGTCGGGCGGGGCTCGACATCGGGATTGACAGCACCGCGGGCGCGGTACTGACCGGTATGCAGGCTCGACGACTGCTCGAACCGGACGACCACATCACCATACGTTTGCCACCCCTGTTCATAGATATAGTCGGCCAAGTACCTCGCGAAAGCGTTCGACGTGAGATCCGTGTCGGCTCCCACCTTCGCAAAGTCGTGCATACCGAGGGTAATGATGTATTCGTTGGGGGCCAAAAGACGATTCCCTCGCAGCGCGCGTACCCCGCCCTCGGCCTCCCTGCGCAATAGCCCTTCAACCTCTTGCGGCACGATCGATCCACCGAAGACTCGGGCGAACGCGTTGTCCACCGTCGCCTCGAGCTTGCGCTCGATGCGTTGCACGAGCCCCCGTTGGCTACTCATGTTTCAGCGCTCGCCCGCTGCTGTTGTGGTGTGTCGCGGGCGCGAGGCAAACGAACCGCCCGCGTGTTGTTTCACCCCCGCATGGTATCGGGACACCGGGAGCCCGCGTCACCGTGGGAATTCTGAGAATCGCATCCGCGCAGCTCAACGCCCCGTGACCGCGGTCGCGGGGCGGCGCCTGCGGCCGCCCGGTACCGCCAAGGCGATTGGGGCAGACGGCGTTTAGAGTGGTATGGTCCATCGGTTGTTTTTCCGGGCGAGTGGCGGAATGGCAGACGCGCTGGCTTCAGGTGCCAGTGTCCTTCGGGACGTGGGGGTTCAAGTCCCCCTTCGCCCACCGGTGAGCGGTTCGATGAACTGCCGCCCAAGGCCACGAACTCGAAAGAGTTCGTGGCCTTTACGCTTGCTGCTCCGTCAGGGTACTGCGTGCGGGTGACGACCAAACCCGAGATTCACCGGGGCAGCACCGCCTCGACGGCGCCGATGACCTCAGGCGCGTCGGGTTCCGTCCGGGGACGAAACCGATTGACCACCGCACCGTCGGGGCTGATCAGAAACTTCTCGAAGTTCCACTGAATGTCGCCGGCCGAGCCGTCGGAATCGGCGGCTTTGGTCAGCTCGGCGTACAGCGGGTGGCGGTCTTCCCCGTTGACGTCGGTCTTGGCCAGCAACGGAAACGTCACGCCGTAGGTCGTCGAGCAGAACTCCTGGATCTCCTCGGCCGTGCCCGGCTCCTGGCCCATGAACTGGTTGCACGGCACACCGACGACCGTCAGGCCGCGGTCGCGATAGTCCTTGGCCAGTTTCTCCAGCGCGGTGTACTGCGGAGTCAGTCCACACTTGGATGCCACGTTCACGATCAGCGTTGCGCCGCTGGACAATTCGGCCAGGGTGGTGGGCGTGCCGTCGAGGGTGGTGAGGGCGATGTCTTTGAGGGTCACGCCGATGACGCTAACACTTGTCTCAGCGGGCCAGCGGGCTGTAGAAGACCAGGCCATTGCCCTTGTTGTCGTAGACCACCGCGCGCCGCTCGTGCGCATCGTCGTACGGGCCTTTCACGATGCCGCCACCACTGGCCTCGACGGCCTTGGCGGCGGCGTCGACGTCGGGTGTCTTGATCCCGACGACGACCTGACCGGGTATGGGATGGTCCACCGCGGTCGCCAGCGCCAGGGTGACCGCCCCGCCGTCGAGGGCGGCGAAGTGGGCCCCGTCGCGGAACTTCACTGGCATCCCCAGGGTCTCGCCGTAAAAGCGGATCGACTCGTCCAGGTCGTCGGTCGACAACACGATCATCCGGACCTCGTGCTCGCTCACTGCTGCCTCCTCGGGCTGGGTCGCCTTACCCTAGCCCGGTGAGCAGCAGCGACCGAGTCCCCGGCGGAGTGGTCCACAGATTGCCCGCAGACCTGCGTGCGGCGCTCAGCGCCAACTCGACGGCGTTGGCGGCCTGGCAGGACATCACGCCCTTGGCCCGCAACGAATTCATCTGCTGGGTCGAGGACGCCAAACAGGACGTGACCCGAAAGCGGCGCATTCGCCGAACCCAGGAGGAGCTGGAGGAAGGCAAGCGCCGGCCGTGCTGCTGGCCCGGGTGCCAGCACCGCGAGCGCACGGGCAAGTAAGCGGGCCGGCTAGGACCGCAGCCACCGGTGGACGTCGGGCGTCACCGGGTCGGTGATGTCGTCGAACTCGGGGTGCTTCTTGAGCACCGTGACCACCATCGAGCAGACGGGGACGACGCGCTTGCCGTCGCCCCGTGCCGCGTTCAGCGCCTCCTCGATGAGGATGGTGGCCAGGCCCCGTCCGCCGTAGGCCGGGTCGATCTCGGTGTGGTAGAAGACGCGCTGATCGCCCCGGTCGGCGAAGTCGGCGAGGCCGACGGGCTTGCCCTCGACGGCGATGGTGTACCGGCCCTCCTCGGCGGTGACCGTGGTCGGGGCGCCGGTCTTGTCTGCGGTCATGTCTGCTCCTTCGGTTCCGGTATCGGTCGGGGCCGCAGCCGGGTGGTCGGCAGCGGCGGGGCGGGCAGTCGCGTGACCGAACCCCGGTAGCCCGGGACGGTGCCGAAGCGGTCGTCGCCGGCCTCCCACAGTCGCCGGTAGCCGACGATGTCGTCGTGACTGCGCCCGACGAAGTTCCACCACATCACCAACTGTTCCGCGAACGGCGTCCCGCCCAGCACCAGCACCCGCGCGGGCCGATCACCGAGGTTGCGCACGTGCACAACGGGATTGCCCGGCGCTTGGTAGCCGAGGTCCGCGACCGCCAGGGTAGTCCCGCCCATCGCGACGGGTCCCGAGTCGCACAGCACGCCGTGTTCGAATGCCGGATCGACGGCGATGTCCAGCGTGGCGTTCGGCTCCAGGTCGAGCTGCGCACCGAGCAGCGGGGTGAAGGTGCGCACCGGCGAGCGGCTGCCCGCCAGCTCCCCGAGAAACACCCGCGCCCGTGCCCCCGGCAGCGGAATCGCTGGGGGCACATAGTGGGCGAAGTCGCGGCCGGTGTCGCGGTGGGAATCGGGCAGCGCGACCCACAACTGCACCCCGTGCAGCGCGGCGTCCGAGCCGATCGACACCTCGGAGTGAGAAATGCCCGCGCCAGCGGTCATCAGGTTCAGCTCGCCGGGCCGGACCACCGCATGGACTCCAGCGCTGTCGCGATGCTCCACCGCCCCGCCGAACAACCAACTTACGGTTTGCAATCCGGTGTGTGGGTGAGGCGGGACGTCCATGCGCGCGGGGCCGGGGCCGCCGGGGAGGCCGTAGTGGTCGATGAAGCACCACGCGCCGACCAGAGATCGTTGCCGTTGTGGAAGCGTGCGTTGCACCGGGATCGCCCTCGGGCCGCCCAGCGGAACCTCGCGCGGATGTAACACCTCGACACCGGTGGCGCCTGACGCGCGGCAAGCGACTTCGACCGGTGCGGTCTCGAGGTTGCTCACCCGCCCGACGCTACGCCTCGCGGTCGGCGTCAGCGGCCCGGCGGCCGCAGCACCCTCATGGCCAGCCGCATGACCGGGTCGGGGACGCGGTCCTGGATCGACAGCGCGGCGTCGGCGGCGCGGGATCGCAGCGGGGTGCCGCGGCCGAAGATCCGGTTCAGCGGGCCACCGGTCGGTTCGATCACCACATGCAGCGGCGGGGTCCCCACCGCGGCGCCCAGCGCATTGGCGATGACCATCCGCTGGATCTCGCTGGTGCCCTCAAAGATGGTGTACAGCTTGGCATCCCGATACCACTTCTCCACCGGGTGGTCGGTGATGTAGCCC
This sequence comes from Mycobacterium interjectum, assembly GCA_002102225.1. GTDB lineage: Bacteria > Actinomycetota > Actinomycetes > Mycobacteriales > Mycobacteriaceae > Mycobacterium > Mycobacterium interjectum_B. The sequence goes on along the minus strand of LQPB01000030.1, from coordinate 86,927 downwards.
CAGCCGCCCATCGTCTGGATGGCCCGTTCGGTGGCCTTCACCGCGACCTCGCTGGCGGCGAATTTCGACATGGAGCCCTCGCCCCGCTCGAACGGGACGTCATTGGCCGCCATCCAGGAGGCCCGCCAGGTCAAGAGCCGGGCGGCGTCGATCTCGGTGGCCAGCTCGGCCAGCGGAAACGCGATGCCCTGGTTGTCGATGATCGGGCCGCCGAAGGCCTCTCGTTCGGTGGCGTACCACGTCGCGTACTCCAAGGCGGCGCGGGCGATCCCGATGGCCTGGGCGGCGACCATCGGGCGGGTCTGCTCGAAGGTGCCCAAGGTGGCCGAGCCGGATCGCTTTCCGCCGGCCACCACCTCGCGGGCCTTGGCGAGTTTGTGTTCGAGCTTCTCTTGTCCGCCAAGCAAATTGGCTCCCGGAACGCGCACGCCCTCGAACAGCAATTCGGCGGTGTGAGATGCGCGGCAACCCAGCTTGTCGAGCTTTCGGACCAGTTTCAGTCCCGGCGTGCCGCCGGGCACGACGAACAGCGCCTGACCGCGGTGCCCGAGTTCCTCGTCGACGACCGCGTTGACCACATGCACATTGGCGATGCCGCCGTTGCCGATCCACATCTTGTGGCCGTCGATGATCCAGTCGTCACCGTCGCGGCGCGCGCGGGTACGCAGATTCCGGACGTCGCTGCCGCCCTCCGGCTCGGAGATCGCCAGGGCGGCGAGCTTGATATCGCCTGGGGTGCCGAAACATTCGGGCGCCCATTCGAGCATTTGCTCCGGCGACGCCGCCTGACCGATCGCCGACAGCGCCAGCGCGGGCATGACGATCGCCAATCCGATTCCCGCGCAGCCCCAGAACAGCTCCTCCATGAACATCGGCAGCGAAATGCCGGTCGGGTCACCGATCAGGTCGCGGTAGAACAGCGGACTGTAGAAGCCGCGCTGGGCGGCCTCCTCCAGCACCGGCCAGGGAAATTCCTGGCGCTGGTCGTAGTGGAGCGCCACGGGGCGGATCACTTCTTCGGCGAACTCGTGCGTGCGCCGGGCCAGGTCGTGTTGTGCCGCCGTCGGTGTCAGGTCGAACGTCATTGATCCGCCTCGGGGTGGACAGACTCGGTCGTGCCAAGCCGGTCTACCCCGTCGGCGGGGTCAGCAAACTGTCAGGCGGCGGACCGGGGCCCCACTTGTGCGGTCGGCAGGTGCAAGACCACCGCGGCGGCGGGGACCGCGTCGTGCTCGTGCCGGGCCAACAGCGCCGCGTTTTCGGGCAGTTGCCGGGAATTGATCTCGCCGGCGGCGATGCGGCGCAGCACGTCATGGGCGCGGGCGAGTTGTTCGCGCTTGCGGTACTGGCCGCCGGGCAGTTTGACGCCGGCCCAGACGCCGTACTCCTCGCGGTGCGCGATGGCGTGCTGGGCGCACCGGCGCTGCTGCGCCAGCGGGCAGCGGCGCAGGCACTGGATCCGCGCCTCGGTCGCGGACCGCTCATAGGCGCGGGCTTTCGCCGCGCCGTCACCACCGTCGTCGTCGGGATAGCCGAACCACAATTCCGGGTTGGCTGCGCAAGGGTGTCCCATGGCCGGTCTCCTTGGGTCAGTAGCGAAACGTAGGCAAAAGCGTATACATAGATATTCCGCCAGCGCAAGAGAAACGAGACAAAAACGTATATACGGAGGACGGTCGGCCGCCGTGTGTAATATCCGGCCTATGGCCGGAGCCTGCGGTGAGCCGTGAATCGGCCGGCGCGGCCATCCGCGCGTTGCGCGAGTCGCGCGACTGGTCGCTGGCGGAGCTGGCCGCCGCGACGGGCGTGAGCATCATGGGGCTGAGCTTCCTGGAGCGCGGTGCCCGCAAGCCGCACAAAAGCACAGTTCAGAAGGTCGAGAATGGGCTCGGCCTCCCGCCGGGCACCTACTCCCGGCTGCTGGTGGCCGCCGACCCGGACGCCGAGTTGGCCCGGCTGATGGCCGCGCAGCCGGTCGACACGCGGCCCGCGAGGCCCCCCGGCGCGGTGGTGGTCGACCGGCACAGCGACACCGAAGTCCTGGAGGGCTACGCCGAGGCCCAGCTCGATGCGCTCAAATCCGTCATCGATCGGCTGCCGGCGACGACATCAAACGAATATGAGACGTATATTCTGTCTGTGATCGCGCAGTGCGTGAAGGCGGAGATGCTGGCGGCCAGCTCCTGGCGGGTGGCCGTCAACGCCGGCGCCGACTCGACGGGCCGCCTGATGGAGCACCTGCAGGCGCTCGAGGCCACGCGCACGGCCCTGTTGGAACGGATGCCCACCAGCCTGAGCGCGCGCTTCGATCGCGCCTGCGTGCAGTCGTCGTTGCCAGAGACCATCATCGCGGCCCTCGTCGGCGTCGGCACCGACGACATGTGGGACATCCGCAACAGGGGCGTGATTCCCCCGGGGGCGCTCCCCCGCATCCGCGCCTTCGCCGAGGCGGTCGAGTCGTCCGGCCGGGCCCACCCAGATCGCGACGCCGGCGAGGAGGCGCGATGACTGAGAGCGAAATCGAGGTGCTGACGCGCGCCCATCGACTCTTCGCCGGCAGCACGAGCCCACCGACGCTGGATGCGCGTACCGCGCATCACCGCGAGTCGCTGCAACGCGACGCCGACCTCAACAGCGATGTGGCACAAGGTTTTTACCGGCTGGCGGTGGCGCGCAGTGAGCATCGCCTGCAGTCGGCGGCGCGCACGGATGCCGAAGCCGCCGGGGTCATCGCCCGCGCCCACCAGGATCGCGTCGAGGCCCGTGACCGCACCAAATCCGTCCTCGACGAGGCCCGTGCCGACGCCGCGGCGGCTCCGATTCCCCTGACGCCGCTGGCCCAGCGCGAGGCGATGCGCCGCCGGGTCGCCCGGCTGCGCGCGCAGCGGGCGCACATCCTGTCGGCCCGCCTGAAGGCGCGGCGGCACTCCACGGCGCTGCGGGCGCTGCGCTACCGCCCGGCGCACCAACGCTTTCCGGGCCTGCCGGCGCTGAACGGGCGCGCCGCGGCGGCGGTGCGCGCGGCGCTGTCGCGACTGGGACGCCCCTACGTGTGGGGTGCGACCGGACCCGAGCAGTTCGACTGTTCGGGACTGGTCCAGTGGTCCTACGCGCAGGCGGGCATTCACCTGGGCCGCACCACCTATCAGCAGATCAACGACGGGATTCCGGTGCCCCGCTCGCTGGTCCGGCCGGGCGACCTGGTCTTCCCCCACGCCGGGCACGTGCAGATGGCGATCGGCAACAACCTCGTCGTCGAGGCGCCGTACTCGGGCGCGTCGGTGCGAATCAGCCGGATGGGCAACAACATCGCGATTCGGCGGCCGCTATGACAAACGAATCCATCCCGGAACAAGCCGGACCCTCGCTGGGCGCCATCCAGGCGGGGCAGTCGGCGCTGGCCGGCCGGCACAACACCGCCTCCGACGCGGACCGCGTGCTGGCCGAGGTGCTCGCCAGCGCCCACGCCGCGACCCGCGAGAGCGTCAGGCGACTCGACGCGATCGCCGAGGAGATCGACCGGGCCGCCCTTCAACGCGGGGACCTCGCGGCCGACACCCCGATGGGGGCGCGCGAACTGCACAGATTTCTGGTGGACAAGCAGCGCGAGATCGCCCGGGTCGTGTCCGATGCCCGCGAGCTCGGCCGCGCGAAAAGGGCTGTCCTGGAAGGGCTGCGCGCGCAGTACTCCATCCCCGCGGGCTAGACGCGACCGCGCCGGAGTGGAGGTCCACAGGCGCGCCGGGGTGAATTGTCGGCAGGAACGGGCCTGGGTACTGTCGCGCGGCATGGAGGGGCCGCGACATCGATGTCGACGTATGACGAGCTGATCAACGCGATCACCTACATCCGCGACCGCACCGGCGATCCGAACGGGTGGCAGACGGGTCTGGCGCCGGACGAGGTGGCCGCGGTCATGACCCCGACCACCCGGCCGGAAACACTCGATGCGATCGTGCGAAAGATCCGCCAACAGCATTCGAGCCTGTTCGGCGCCGCGGCTCCGGGCGCCCCGCCACCGGGCACACCCGAGCCCGACCGCGGGCAGGGCCAGGCCGCCGAGGCCATGACGGATGCCGAAGCCGCCCTGGCGCACCAGAATTCGGCCAGCTCGCAGCTGGACATGCAGGTGATCAACGCCATCCTGAACGCCCACCTGAACGCCGTCGAGGGTAGGGAAGCGCTGACCAAGTTGCAGCGCGAAACCGAAGTCGCGGTCCTGACGCGGTCGGACCTCGACACCCCGGCCGGGGCGCGCGATTTCCAGCGGTTCCTGATCGGCAAGCTCAAGGACATCCGCGCGGTCGTCCTGAACGCCAGCCTGGACGATACGTCGAAATCGGCGCTGATGGCCGCCTGGACGTCGCTGTACGACGCCTCCAAGCACGGCCCCGACGAGCGCCCGGCGGCGGCCGCCGTTCCGGTTGCCGTGCCCGCCGACAGCACAGGCCACGAGCCCGTCGCGGATCCCGACATGGACCCGCTGCTGGATTCGACGTGGGCCGACGACCCCGGCCCGCCCACCGGTGATCCGCCCGGCCCCTCGCCCGTGGGGAGCGCCGCCGCCCCCGCGGTGCCGGCTATGCCGACGGCTCCGCCTTCGGTGCCGGCCGGCTTCGGTGGGGCGCCGATACCGGGCGGTACGGGCGGCCTCCAGCTACCCGGCCTGCAGGACCTCGGCGCGGAGCGGCCGTTCGCATCCCATAACCCCGACCCCGCCGACGACGCCAGTCACGACGAGCCGGACGACGCTGACGAGGACACGGCCCACGCAGAGGACGTCGCGACGGACCCGCCCGAATCGCCGGCCGTGGGCCCGACGCCGGTCACCCTGCCCGATGGCGATACGGTGACCGCCGCCAGCCCACAGCTGGCCGCGGCGATCCAAGCCGCCGTCGGTGGCGCCTCGATCCCAGATGCGTTCCATCAGCAGGGAATTACCATCCCCCCGCCGGGAACGGCGGTCCCCCATCCCCTCGACCCGCTGCAAGCGACGCCCGGCGACATCGGCATCCTCACCGATCGTCACGCACTCGCCCTCGGGCATGAAAAGGCCCTTCTCGATGGCCAGATTCAGCGCATCGCCACCGTGAGCGGGCCGAACTTTCTAGGCTGGGAGCATCCACCGGCGGTGAGCGCGCCCGCGAACCCGCCGGTCGAGCCGCACACACCGGTACCCACGGGGCCGGCGGCCACGTCGACCACCTGAGGATAATGTTGACCCCGCCCTCCCCCGGCGGCGCACCGAGTAGGAGAGAGAGCAGATGGCAGAACCAATCCGTGTGGTGCCCGCGCACTTACGCGAAGCCGCTGCGCATCACCAGCAGACCTCCGATTACCTGCGCACCGTTCCTTCTTCGCACGCGGCGATCCAGGAAAGCCTGGACTCGCTGGGGCCTATCTTCGGCGAACTGCGCGATGCCGGACGCGAACTGCTCGAGCTGCGACGCCAGTGCTACGAACAGCAGGCTGACGACCACGCCGACATGGCGGAGAAACTCAGTGCGTCGGCGGCGATGTGGGAAGAGCACGAGCAAGGCGCGGCACGAAACTTCGGCGGCATCGTTGACGGGGGTCGGTGACGGACGCCAATCCCGCCTTCGACACCGTCCACCCGAGCGGGCACATCCTTGTCCGCTCCTGCCGCGGCGGGTACATGCACAGCGTCGCGCTGAGCGAAGAGGCGATGGAGACCGACGCCGAAACTCTGGCGCAGGGAATCCTGTTGACCGCCGACGTGTCCTGCCTCAAAGCGCTGCTCGAAGTCCGCAACGAGATCGTGGCGGCCGGCCATACCCCGTCGATGGAGGTGCCCAGCCCGCACGATCTGGATGCGGCGATCGAAAAGCTGCTGGCGCACAAGTTGCGGCGCCGCGCCTAAACCAACCAGGTCTTGGCGCTGTCGGGATCGGGGGCGATGTCCGTCGGCGGCTCGACCGGATTGGGGCCGAACAACTCTCGTGCGCGGGCCAGCAGGGCGCGCACCTCGTCGAGTTGCTGCTGCAGCGCAGAATCAGCCATGTCCCCACGCTACCCAGGCCGTCGCAGCAGCACAATTCACCGACCGAATAGACGCCCCGACGGATCCCGGTAGGCTTAGCCAGTGGCGATCTTCGGTCGGATCACGGCGCGCCAGCGCCTCCGGAGAGCGACCCGGGAATCGCTGACGATTCCGGCCTTCAGCTCTCCCGTCGACTGCACCCCCTGGGTGACGGGCGGGCTTTGGCCTGCCGAGTTGTCCACGAACAGCCCCGAAACCGCCACTCTCGCAGGGTATCTGAGGGACGACCTGCAGCGCATCACCCGCAGCGCCAACGACGAGCTGAGGAAGATCCGGCTGGCGGAGATGCCCGAATTCGCCCGACGGGCTGAAGAAGCCAGGGTCGTCGAGGACGCCCGGGCGCGTGCGATGCGGCGCGTCGAGTCGGCGATGCGCCAGCTGCCCGCCGGCAAGCCCGGGCCGCCCCCGGACGGCGCCGATCTCGAGACGACGCAAGTCATCCCCGTGGTCACCGACGCCTCTCCCGCCCCTCGGGAAGCCGTCGTGGACGAGCCCGATGATCCGGGACGGATCGAGGCGGCCGTCGACGAGGAGGAGCCCGACGCTCCAGAGGGTCGGCACCGCGCCTCCGACGCGGCGAGCACCGCCCCGCGGCCCGAGCCGACGGAGATCATCCCGGCGGCCGCGAGGGCAAGCGAATCCGACGACGAACGGTTGCAGCGCCTCCTGGCGTTCGTGGTCCATCAAGAGCCGCGCCTGAATTGGGCGATCGGCGATCGCCCCGACGGCGGCACCGTGTTGGTCACCGACTTCGCCCACGGCTGGATACCGCCGGGGATCGCGCTTCCCGCGGGCGTGCGGTTATTGGAACCGCAGCGACGCACGGGCAAGGCCGCGGCCCTGATCGGCGAGACCCGGCGGGCCCGTACCTACGCCCCCGGTGATCCCCTGGGGTGGCTGGATGACTTCGCCGAGACGGAGGCCTCGGCGCAGCCCCGGGAGCTGCCCGCGGTGGACGACCTCGGCTGGGAGTTGAGCCAGGCCACCCACTGGCGGGACGGATTGCCGCGGATGGTGCACACGCTGGCCCGGGCCGCGGCCGCCGGAACCGGCGTCGCGGAAGAAGAGATCGATCTGCTCCGGGTGCATCTCGATACGGCGCGCTATCAGCTGTTGATCCAGTATCCGAAGATCGACCCCGCGCTTTTCCTCAACTGCCTGCTACTGGCCGCCACCGAAGGCGCCGTGACCGGGGATCTGGTGTCGGCGAACTACCACCTCGCGTGGTTTCACAAGCTCAACGAGCCGACGGCTGAGCTGTAGGCGGCTCATCGACCGGGGCCGGGTGGCCCTGCGAAGGCTTGCGCGATCTCCAGCCATCGCCGCGCGTCGGGACCGTGCGCGGTGATGTCCAGGGCGCCCAGCGACCGCCGCTGCGTCACCAGGAAGCAGAAGTCCTCGGCGGAGCCGGTGACCCGCTGGGCGGCGTCCGGCGGGCCCCAGGACCAGGTGTCGCCGCCGGGTCCGAGCAGTTCGACGAGGAACGGGTCGGTCGGCGGAGTCAGGTTGTTGATGACGAACGCGTAATCGCGGGTGCGCACCCCGATGTGCGCGATCGACCGCAGGCGCTCGGTGGCCCGCCGCTTGACGCCGAGGGCATCGGCGACGTCGAGCCCGTGCGCCCACGTCTCCATCAGCCGCGCCGTCGCCATCGACGACGCGCTCATCGGTGGGCCGAACCAGGGCAGCTTGCGGCCGTCGGGCACCGCCAGCAGTGCCTCGTGCAGCCGCGCTCGGGTGGCCCGCCAATCGGCGAGCAGTTCGGCCGGTGCCATGGCCGCCAGTTCCTCGGCGCCCGCGTCGACGAAGCCGGTCGGGTCGGCCTGAGCCGCCGCCAGCACCTCGGCGAACCCCGCCTCGTCGGTGACGGCGGTGAGCGCGACCCGGTCGGTCCACAGCAGGTGCCCGATCTGGTGGGCGATGGTCCAGCCCGGCGCCGGTGTCGGATCCGCCCAGCGGTCGGCCCGCAGCGGCGCCACCAGCGCGTCGAGGTCGTCGCTTTCGGCGCGCAGGTCGGCCACCATCGGCTCGGCAGCGGTCACGCTATGTACCTTAGCGATCGCCGGCCGGCTGCCCGCGCCGCCCGATGACGCTGTGCATCGCGAGCCCGATCGCGTACAGCACCGACCCGAAGAGCACAAACACCGGCGCGCGCCCGTCGGCGGGAATCAGGATGGCGGACACCGTGATCGCGACGATGAACGCCACCCAGAACAGCGCATCCTGCACCGCGAACACGTGACCGCGCAGCGCGTCGTCGACATCCATCTGCATCGCGGAGTCGGCGCACAGCTTGACCACCTGGCCGGCCACGCCGAGGCAAAAGCCGCACACCACCATCACCGGGAGACGGAGCAGGGCGCCGGGGATCTGGATGAGCGCGGCCGCGACCAGCGCGCCGTTGGCCGTGGCGTAGCGGCCCCAGCGGCGAATCGCCGACGGCGTCAACACGTTGGCCAAAAAAGCGCCGAGACCGGAAGCGGCGAAGAACACCAACGCGATGCCCAGGCCCCCAGTCGTCGGACCGGGAAGGTGATGCACCAGCAGCAACATCACCAGCGAGTTGATCCCGACCACCATCCGATGAGAAGCCAGGCCCGACAAAGTGGCTGCGACGGTAGGGCTCTGCACCACCGTGCGGGCGCCGTGCAGCCAGCCGGTGACCACCGCATACACGGCCGATCCGTGGATCGCCCGCTTGGTGTCGTCCGGGCCCAGCACGCGAGAGCCGAACCGCAATGACAAGAGCAACGCGATCGAAACGGGAACGGCGGTGATGAAGATGATCACCGAGGCGCCGTCGTCACCGGCGCCGGCGAAGAACCGCGGCACCAGCATGAAGTTGGCGCCCAGGAACGCCGCGGCGGCACCGGATGCGGTGGCGACCGAGTTCATCGTCACCACCTGTTCGCGCGGGACGACGTGGGGCAGGGATGCCGACAGCCCGGACGCGACGAACCGGGCCAGGCCGTTGGCGAACAGCGCCGCGATCAGCAGCGGCATGTCGCCTGCGCGCACGGCCAGAATGGTGCCGATGCCCGCGATGAGGATCAGGCGCGCCGTGGTCGCGCCCACCAACACCAGCCGGCGATCCCAGCGGTCCATCAGCGCGCCGGCGAACGGCCCCAGCAACGAGTACGGCAAGAACAGCACCGCGAACGCGCGTGCGATGGCCATCGGGTCGGCGGCGCGATCCGGGTTGAACAACAGCGCTCCAGCCAGCCCCGCCTGGAAGAGCCCGTCGCCGAACTGACTCGCGATGCGCACCTGCAGCAGCCGCCAGAAATCCGGCAAGCCGCGCACCGAGCGCCACAGCTCGGCGGATGCGCGCGAGTGCGTCCGGGGTTGGATCACAGAACCGACTTCCACGAGGGGGCTGCCACGATCGCGGCGGTGAGCCGCTGCACCAACAGTACAAATATTTGGCCGCCACGCTCGATTAACCCAGGCCGCCAAGCGAAGGTGCGATGATGGTGAGATGCCGCCCGAAGACCCCGAGGACTACGTCGCACCCGCCGCGCAGCGGGTTCGTGCGGGCACTCTCCTGCTTGCCAATACCGATCTCCTGGAACCCACTTTTCGGCGCAGCGTGATCTACATCGTCGAGCACAACGACGGCGGCACACTGGGCGTCGTGCTCAACCGGACCAGCGAGACCGCGGTCTACAACGTGTTGCCGCAGTGGGCCAAACTGTCGGCCAAACCCAAGACCATGTTCATCGGCGGGCCGGTCAAACGCGACGCGGCCCTTTGTCTGGCGGCGCTGCGCACCGGCGCCGATCCGCAGGGAGTGCCGGGCCTGCGGCATGTGGACGGCCGGATCGTGATGGTCGATCTGGACGCCGAGCCCGACCTGATCGCCCCGCTGGTGGAGGGGGTGCGCATCTTCGCCGGGTACTCCGGCTGGACCATCGGCCAGCTCGAGGGCGAGATCGAGCGCGACGACTGGATCGTGTTGTCCGCGTTGCCATCCGATGTTCTGGTCGGGCCGAGGGCCGACCTGTGGGGGCAGGTGCTGCGCCGCCAGCCGCTGCCGCTTTCCCTGCTTGCGACCCACCCGATCGACGTGAGCCGAAACTAGGGCCTCTCCCCCGCTTCCGGGATGCCAACCGTACGCGCCGACTCGTCGGCTTGCCGCGCGAGCCTGCTGGCCATCACCGCGCAGACCACCAACTGGATCTGATGAAAGATCATCAGCGGCAACATGGTCAAACCGACTGTGGCCGCCGGAAATAGCACCAGCGCCATCGGAAGTCCCGACGCCAGGCTCTTTTTCGAACCACAGAACAGCAAGACGATCGCATCACCGCGGTCGAGCCGGGCCAGCCGGCCCATGACTGTGGTCGCCGCCAGCACCGCCGCGAGCAACACCGTGGCGACGATGGTCACCGCGATCAGGCGCCACACGTCGACGCTGACCCAGATTCCCTTGACCACACCCATCGCGAACGCGGTGTACACCACCAGCAGGATGGAGCCGCGATCCACCACCTTCAGCAGCGCCGCATGCCGGGCGATGATCCCACCGAGCCACGGCCGCGTCAGCTGGCCCGCGGCGAACGGTAGCAACAGCTGCAGCATGATGTCGCGAATGGCGGTGCCGTCCACGCGCGGCGCACCGCTGGTCGTCATGACCAGCACGACGAGCAGCGGGGTCAGCACCACACCGAGGATGTTGGACAACGACGCGCTGACGATGGCGGCCGACACATGGCCCCGCGCGATCGAGGTGAAAGCGATCGACGACTGTACGGTCGACGGCACCAGGCACAGAAACAGCAGGCCGTTGTAGAGATCCATCGTCAGCACCGACGGCACCAGCGCCCGCGCGGCCAGGCCCAGCAGCGGAAAGATCGCAAATGTCGTGGCCAGCACCAGCAGATGCAGCCGCCATTGACGCACACCGTGCCAGGCCTGCTGGGGCGACAGCCGGGTTCCGTACAGGAAGAACAACAGCGCGATCGCCGCTTTCGCGGCGGCGGACACCACGTCCGCGGCCCGGCCATGGGCGGGGACGAGGGCGGCGAAGGCCACCGTCGTCGCCAGCGCCAAGAGAAACGAGTCGATCGGGAGCGTCGGCAGCCGCTTCACCATGACGGCTCCCCCGGGGGCCAGCTACGAGCGGGTCGATACCAGCGATCAGTGGCAGGACTGCGTGCAGGCGGCGCAGCCGCCGGCGCAACCGGCCGACGCCGCTTCCCGGCTCAGCGCGAAGCGCGCGCTTTGCCACGACCCGGTGGCCAGCGTCCCGAGCGCGCCGGCGACACAGACGATCAGCACCACCAGAGCGGTGTGGGGGGAGGCGGCCAGGGCGACCGTCCCGCCGGCGGCCAGCATCACCGCGGCCGCGAGCTGGGTGGGCGCCATGGCCCGCAGCGCGAGCTGGGCGGTGGCGCCGTCGACGGTCTGATTGTGGGCGAGCGACCAGGTCCCGAACCCGGCGGAGGCCACCGCCGCACACATGCACACCAACCCCGCGATCAACATGGCCTCACAATACGAGCCCGGCCACGCTCCCGCGCGGCGGGCTCGACGCGGCCTGTTAGTGCTGCAGGAACGAGAAGTTCGGCAGCGGCGGCAGCCCGGGCACCATCGTCAGGAGGTTGGGCGTCGGCCGGTTGGCGGCCGCCGGGTAGGGCGCGGCCGGCTGGGCGGGAAGCCCGACGGGCGCAACTGCCGCCGGCTGCGCGGGAACACCGACTGGCGCGACCGCCGCCGGCTGCGGGGGAAGCGCGACCGGCGCCGGCGCTTGCGCCGGAAGCCCGACCGGGGACGCGCCGGGCGTCTGGGCGGGGGCGGGAGAAGCGGTTCCGGGCGCGGTCACGCGGAAGCCGTTGACGATGGCGTCGGTGGCCGGCGCATCCGCGACTGCCACCGCACGATCGGTGGTCACCGCCAGCGACACCAGGTACTTGTCGCGCCCGGACGTCGCGATGACGTGGCGGCGCGACGTGTTGAGCATCATGTCGCCGTCGCGGTAGGTGCCCTCGATCACCGACGACGGGAACCCGCCGAAGTCGGCCATCGAGGCGTTAGTCGTCTGCCACGCGGGCAGTTGCTGGCTGTCGACGAAGCCGTGGCCGATGGCTTCCCGCGGGTCGAAGTTCCCCACCAGCTTGTACACCACCACCTGCGCGTTTGACGAGTAGATGCTGGCCCCGCGCCGGTCGGCGATCACCGCGAACGCGTCGGGCACATTCGGGTCGGGCACCTGGGTCCAGCGAGGGGGAACCGGCAGCGTGATGTCGAGCGCCTTGAATCCCTGCGGCTTCTGCGCCTCGAGCTTGACGCCCTTCGACTGCAAGTAATCGCGCAGCGTGCCCGCAACGGCGGGGGTCTGCGCGGGGACCGCCGGCGCGACCGCCGCCGGTGCGGGGGCCGCGGGTGTGGCGGCGGCATTCGGCGCAAACGGATTGGCCGCCGGGGGAGTGGCGAGCAGCCTGTTGCCGGGCAACTGCCCGGGTGCGGCATTGACGTATTGCGGCGCCGGCGCGGCGACCACCGGTGCGGGCTGCGGCGCGGGAACCACGGGATCAGCCGATGCGGTGGCGCCCGCGAATGCCGTGACGCCGATTCCGCCGGCGGCCAGACCCCCTGCGAGTACCCGCAACGTACGGGTGATCTGAATCATCTGCGTGATCCTTCCCAACGGCTCGGCCACGTGGTTAGAGGCCGACTGTAACCAGAGGTCAAAGGTGGTGAACAGGGCCGAAACCGACCTGGGATGAACCTCTGATCGGTGCGCAACGCAACCGAGACCAACCTGTGGCCGGCTGGGCCGGCGGGGCGGTCCTTATACCCTGTTCAGGTGACCGAATCCCCGACCACCGTTCCCGGCGCCGCCGCGCCGGACTCCGACGCGCCGCCGCATCGCTACACCGCGGTGGTGGCGGGCCGGATCGAAAGCGCGTGGCAGGAGAACTGGGCAAAGCTCGGGACGTTCAACGTGGCCAACCCGGTCGGGGACCTGGCTCCGGCCGACGGGACGCCGATACCCGCCGACAAACTGTTCGTGCAGGACATGTTTCCCTACCCGTCGGGCGACGGATTGCACGTCGGCCACCCGTTGGGCTACATCGCCACCGACGTCTACGCCCGGTACTTCCGGATGACCGGCCATAATGTCCTGCACGCGTTGGGCTTTGATTCCTTCGGGCTGCCGGCCGAGCAGTACGCGGTGCAAACCGGCACGCACCCGCGCACCAGGACCGAGGCCAACATCGTCAACTTCAGGCGCCAGCTGGGTCGGCTGGGCCTCGGCCACGACAGCCGGCGCAGCTTCTCCACCACCGACGTCGAGTTCTACAAGTGGACCCAGTGGATCTTCCTGCAGATCTACAACGCCTGGTTCGACACCGCCGCCAACAAGGCACGACCGATCGCCGAGTTGATCGCCGAGTTCGATTCCGGCGCGCGTCGTCTCGACGATGGGCGGGACTGGGCCGGGCTGTCGGCGGGGGAGCGGGCCGACGTGATCGACGGCCACCGACTGGTCTACCGGGCCGACTCGATGGTGAATTGGTGCCCCGGACTGGGCACCGTGCTGGCCAACGAAGAGGTCACCGCCGACGGCCGCAGCGACCGAGGCAACTTCCCGGTGTTTCGCAAACGGCTGCGGCAATGGATGATGCGCATCACCGCCTACGCCGACCGGCTGCTGGACGACCTCGAGGTGCTGGATTGGCCCGAGAAGGTAAAGACCATGCAGCGCAACTGGATTGGTCGCTCGACGGGCGCGCTGGCGCTGTTCTCGGCGGCTATCTCCAATGGCGAACGACGTGGCTCAAAGGTGGATATCGAGGTGTTCACCACTCGGCCCGACACGCTTTTCGGTGCGACGTACCTGGTGCTGGCCCCCGAGCACGACCTGGTCGACGAACTGGTGGGCACCGCCTGGCCCGACGGCACCGACCCGCGCTGGACGTACGGTGCCGCCACGCCGGCCGAGGCCGTCGCCGCCTACCGCCGCGCGATCGGCGCGAAGTCGGATCTCGAACGCCAGGAAAGCCGGGAGAAGACGGGAGTCTTCCTCGGCGGCTACGCCACCAACCCGGCCAACGGAGAACCGGTGCCCATCTTCATCGCGGATTACGTGCTGGCCGGCTACGGCACCGGGGCGATCATGGCGGTCCCCGGCCACGACCAGCGTGACTGGGACTTCGCCCGGGAGCTGGGCCTGCCAATCGTGGAAGTCATTGCGGGCGGCGATATTACGCAGGGCGCGTACGCGGGCGACGGTGTGCTGGTCAACTCTGGCTATCTCGATGGAATGGACGTGGCGACCGCCAAGCAAGCGATCACCAGCCGGCTTCAGGCCGACGGACGCGGCCGCGCGCGCGTCGAATTCAAACTACGGGACTGGCTTTTCGCGCGGCAGAGGTACTGGGGCGAGCCGTTTCCGATCGTCTACGACGAGGAGGGGCGCCCGCACGCGCTCGACGAGACCGCGCTGCCCGTCGAACTGCCCGATGTCCGCGACTACTCGCCGGTGCTGTTCGACCCGGACGACGCCGACAGCGAACCGTCGCCACCGTTGGCCAAGGCGACCGAGTGGGTCCACGTCGAGCTGGATCTTGGCGACGGACTGAAGCCTTACACCCGCGACACCAACGTGATGCCGCAGTGGGCCGCCAGCTCGTGGTACGAGCTGCGCTACACCGACCCACACAATTCAGAGCGGTTCTGCGCCAAGGAAAACGAGGCATACTGGATGGGCCCGCGTCCGGCCGAGCACGGCCCGCAGGACCCCGGCGGGGTCGACCTGTACGTCGGGGGCGCCGAACACGCGGTGCTGCACCTGCTGTATGCGAGGTTTTGGCACAAGGTGCTCTACGACCTGGGCCACGTCAGTTCGCGCGAGCCGTTTCGCCGGCTCGTCAACCAGGGCTACATCCAGGCGTTCGCCTACACCGACCCGCGGGGGTCGTATGTCCCGGCGGACGAGGTGATCGAACGCGGCGGCAGGTTCTTCTACCCGGGTCCCGACGGCGAGGTCGAAGTGTCCCAGGAGTTCGGGAAAATCGGTAAGAGCCTGAAGAATTCGATATCGCCCGACGAGATCTGCGACGAGTACGGCGCGGACACGCTGCGGGTGTACGAGATGTCGATGGGTCCCCTGGAGGCGTCTCGCCCGTGGGCCACCAAGGACGTCGTCGGCGCGCACCGCTTCCTGCAGCGGGTGTGGCGGCTGGTGATCGACGAGCAGACCGGCCAGACGCGGGTGGCCGACGACAAAAGCCGGCAACCGCTGGATACCGGCACGCTGCGCGCGCTGCACCGCACCATCGCCGGGGTGTCCGAAGACTATGCGGCACTGCGCAATAACACCGCCGCCGCCAAACTGATCGAGTACACCAACCACCTCACCAAAGAGCACCGCGACGCGGCGCCGCGCGCGGCGGTCGAGCCGCTGGTTCTCATGCTGGCACCGCTGGCCCCGCACATGGCCGAGGAGCTGTGGTCACAGCTGGGCCACGACACGCCGCTGGCGCACGGGCCCTTCCCGGAGGCGGACCCGGCTTATCTCGTCGAAGACACCGTGGAATACCCGGTGCAGGTGAACGGCAAGGTGCGCGGCCGAGTGGTGGTGGCGGCCAACGCCGGTGACGAGGCGCTGAAAGTCGCGGCCCTGGCCGACGACAAGGTGCAGGCGTTCCTGGCCGGCGCCACTCCGCGCAAGGTGATCGTGGTCCCCGGCCGGCTGGTCAACCTGGTCGTCTAGATCATCGCTTGCCCGGCCGAAGCACCACCTCGTGGAGGTGGCCGTCGGGCGGCATGGCGATCGCGTTGGCGACCGCCGCCGCGACCGTCTCGGGACGCAGGAAGTCGGCGGCGTCGTACTGACCCCCTTCGAACGCGACGAGCTCGCGTTGCATGCCGGTGTCGGTACGGCCGGGGTAGATCGTGGTCACGCGCAGGTCCGGCTCGTCTTCGCGCAACGAGTCCGCGAAGGCCCGCACCGCGAACTTGCTCGCCGAGTAGGAGGCCATGCCCGGCGAAACCGCCCGCCCCGCACCGGAATTGATGAATACCACCCGGCCCCGGGCCTGCCGCAGCGCCGGCAGTAACGCCAGCGTCAGTTCCACCACCCCGAAGACGTTCACCGCGAAGGTGGCGCGCCACTCGTCCACGTGGGAATCGGCGACCCGCCCGGGGATGAATAGCCCCGCGTTGTGCACCAATACGTCGAGTTCGTCGACGATTTCGCAGCTGGCGCCGATCTCGTCGGTGTCGGTCAAGTCCAGCGGGAAAGTGGTGGCGCCGAGGCGTTCCGCGACGGCGTCGAGCCGATCGGACGGCCTGCCCGCCAGCAGCAGGGTGTGGGTTTCCGAGAGCGCGGTGGCGATGGCGGATCCGATGCCGCCGCTCGCGCCGGTGATGAGTGCGGTGGGCATGAGCTCAGTCTACGGAAGCCACCAATTTCCCTGCGGACCAGCCGCTTTCACGCCTGCTTGCGTGCCGGTGGTTCTCCCGCCGGGCCCGATTCGCCGGAGGCCAGGCGTTCCAGCGGCGCCAGCGCCTTCATCAGCGTGTTCAGGTCGGACTCGGGGAGCTGACTGAGCATCGCGGCCAGCGCGGCATGCCGATTGGCCAGGGATTCGGCGTGCACGGCCCGCCCTCGCGGCGTGATGTCGACCAGCACCGCGCGTAGGTCGGACGGGTCGCGCGAGCGTTTCACCAGCCCGATCTTCTCCAGCCGGCGGATCGCCACGGTCGTGGTCGGCGTCCGTACCCGTTCGTGTGCGGCCAGGTCGGTCATCCGGATGGGGCCCTGATCGAGCAGGGTGATCAGGATGGACAGCTGCGCCAGGGTCAGCTCGCCGGCGACGACGCCGCTCGGGTCCCCGCGGCGCAGGATCGAAAACAATTTGGACAGCGCGCGGTGCAACCCCTCCGCAAGCTCCTTTACCTCGGGCGCGGTGGATTCGCTGTCCGCCATAAGTCGGCAGTCTAACCCGATATGGGTGACCTACAAGGTAGCTATACCGGACGAAACCCGACTAGTTGGAAACCGTCATAGCACTTGGGAAAGGAATCGCTGCAGCCGCTCGGTTTTTGCGGCTTCGAATATCTGCTCGGGCGGCCCGGATTCCACGTCCTTGCCGCGATCCATGAAGACGACGGTGTCGGATGCCGACCGGGCGAAACCCATTTCGTGCGTCACGACCACCATGGTCATGCCGTCGGCGCCGAGGTCGGCGATCAGTTGCAGAATCCCCTTGACCATTTCGGGATCCAGCGCCGAGGTCGCCTCGTCGAAGAACATCACCTGGGGCGCCATCGCCAGCGCGCGTGCGATGGCGACCCGCTGTTGCTGACCGCCGGACAGCGTGCCGGGGCGGGCATCGGCCTTGTGCTTCAGGCCAACTCGGTCCAGCTGGGTCAGGGCCAGCTCGCGCGCCGCGTCGGCGGGGAGCCGGTGCAGCTTGGACGGCGCCAACGCAACGTTTTTCAACACCGACAGATGCGGGAAGAGATTGAACTGCTGGAACACCATGCCGATGCGCTGACGCAGCTTGTTGGGATCGTCGCGCAACACCGACCGGCCGTCCAACAAGATGTCGCCGCTATCCGGCTCGTGCAGGCGGTTCAGGGTGCGCAGCAGCGTCGATTTGCCCGAGCCGGACGGACCGATGATCGCGACCGTGCTGCCTGCCGGGGCGTCGATGTTCACCCCGCGCAACACCGGGTTGCCGCCGAGGGTTTGATGAATATCCTTGGCCACCAGCGATACTGACGCGCGCCGCAGGGCGCCGGCGGTCACGTGATCTCCTGGCCGAACTTCGTCGCCAGCATCGCGGCGTCGTCGTCCGGCTCAGCGGCGCCACGGCCGCGGCGCAGCCGGGTGTCGATGTGGTTGACCAGATGGGTGAGGGGAATGGTCAGGATCAGATAGAAGAGGCCGGCGGCCACCAGCGGTGACAGGCTGCCGGTTTGCGCGTTGAGGTCGCGACCGACCTGGAACAGCTCCCGCTGTTCGGCGACCAGGCCCAGGAAGTACACCAGCGCGGAGGCCTTCAACAATCCGATGGCCTGGTTGACGAGGGCCGGCAGCACCCGCCGTATTCCCTGCGGCACCACCACCAGACGCATCGCCGCCGGGTAGCTGAAGCCGAGCGCGCGGGAGGCCTCGAGTTGGCCGGCATCGACGCTCTGGATGCCCGATCGCAGGATCTCGCCGATGTAGGCGGCGGCCATCAGGCCCAAGGCGGCGATGCCCAACGGATACGGATTCTTGTTGGTCAGCCCGCCCACCAACGGCCCGACGCCCATGCCGATGAGCAGGATGATCACCACTTCGGGGAGCCCGCGGAAGACGTCGGTGTACATCCGCGCCGGCCAGCGCAGCCAGCGCGAACGCGAAAGCCCCGCCATCGCCAGCACCATCCCCAGCGCCAGGCCGATGACGAGGGCGCTGTTGGTCAGGATCAGCGTGTTGGGCAGCCCCGTGGTGAGCAGGACGGGGATGGCCTGTCGATAGAGTTCCCAGTCGAAGAAGGACGCGCGCAACTGCGCCAGCGTCGACATCGGCGCGCCCGGGCCGGCCGAATCGCGGTGGTGGCGCGCGGCGATCGCGGCGAAGTCCGGCAGGTGGGGGGTGGGTGCGGCCTTGGACCCGGGTTTCCAGCCGGGCGGCAGGGGCCGCGGCACCCACTGGCAGTACAGGTTGGCCCAGGTGCCGTCGGCGATGACGGCGTCGAGCCCGGCATTGAGGGCGTCTATCAGCGGCTGGTTGTCTTTGGCGACCGCGAAGGCCACGAAATTGCCTGGGCTGAAAGTGTTCGCGACCACCACCGCCGGATCGCCGGGCCGTATCACGGTCGACGCCAGCGTCCCGGGCGCCACCCACGCGTCGATCTGGCGCGTTTTGAGCGCCGCGTACAACGTGGCGAAGCCGGGATACTTCACCGGTTGCAGGTGCAACGTGTCGACGACGTAGGACTCCTCGACGGTGCCCTGGACCACCCCGATGCGCTGGCCGGCGGCGAGATCACTGAACTGGTGGATCGCCGAGCCGGGGGGCACCACCAGCGAGTAGAAGCCGAAGTCGTAGCCGTTGGTGAACGACGCCGTGCGCCGACGCGCGTCGGTGGCTTTCACCGATGCCGAGCCGACGTCGAAGCGCCGGGACGCCACCTGGGCGAGCAGCGCGGAGAAGTCCGTGCTGACGAAGCGGACTTGGAGGCCAAGCTTGCCGGCGATTGCGCGCAGGAGCTGGTTGTCGAAGCCGCTGAATTCCCCCGTCGGGTTGATGCAGATGTTCGGCGGCGCGTCGGACAGGGTGCCGACCGTCAGGACGCCCGGCGTGTCGAGGCCGAGTGCGCCGACGTCGATCGAGCCGAGCGGTTCGACGGAGGCGGTGGTGTCCACGTCGTCGTGGCCCGCGGCGGGGGCCTCGGCCAGATCCTTGGGCAGGACCCGCGCGCTGTCCAGGCCGCCAGGTGCGCATTGGTTCCAGTCGGCGGCCGCGGGGGCAGCCAGTGTCAGGCCGCAGACCATCAACATCGTCGTGGCCAGTGCGAGGAGCTGTCGGCGCTTGGTACGCCGGTCCAGGCGCGAACTCATCACGGCTACCGTATCGGCAGTCGGGAAACGCGGCGCGTCGAAGCGGCGGTCAGAGGGCGATCGACGGCGCGCCGATGGGGGCTTCGGCGCCGCTGAAGACCTGCGGGGCAACCTGGCCGATGTCATCGGGCGCGGCGAAGACCCTGCGCCGAAACAGTTCCGCCAGCATGGTTTGGGCCATCAGGTTGGACCGTCCGACGCACGCGGCCCGCGCGGCCTCGGGGTCACGCCGGTGTATTGCGGACGTTTCGTCCTCGTAGAACGGCAGCATCTCGTCGCGGCTGCACTGGTAGGTCATCCAGAACACCCGGGGGATGAGGTTTTGCGACGCGCGGATTGTGGCGTGCAGCCGCGGTCCCGCGTACTCCTCGTTGATGGTGCGCCGATATTCGCCGGCGATCTCCGAGAACGCCCGGGATTCCTTCGCCGAGCGCAGCGATCGCAGGAGCGCATCGAGTTGTCCCAGGATTCGCGGCGTGGGGTTGGTGGCCGCGCGCGCCGACGCGATCCCGTTGAGCAGGCCATCGAGTTCGTGGTGCTCGAGCACGGTGGCCTCGTCGAATCGCTCGACGAAAGCGCCGCGGTGGTAGCGGGTGGAGACGATGCCGTCGTGTTCGAGTTGGACCAGCGCCTCCTGGATAGGGACGCGGCTGACCCCGAGCCCGACGGCGATCTCGTTGCGGTCGACGCGGTCGCCGCTGCGCAGTTTCCCCGTCAGCACCAGGTTGAGTATGTGCGAAACAACCTGGTCCTTTTCTTTGACCCCGTATTTCTTTGGCATCCGTTTCTTGAGTGCCTTTCAATACCGTCAAACCGCTTCGGCCATCTAGCGCAGAGAGTTTCTCATGTCTTGGCGCGCAACTACAGATGTTTGGCGGATGAATCGGGGCAAACGCGCAATCAAATTCCGCCCGCGGCTCTCAACGCCCGTCGCGCCACTTGCACAGCGCCTCGGCGGCGGCCAGGTCGTAGTCCGGCCCATCGCAGCCCACCGTCAGCAGCGTGACGCCCAGGCTCACGAGGTTTTCGGCGTTGGCGATCAGACCGCCGCCCGTCACCGACCCGTTGACCGCGGCCGAGCGTTCGATGGCGGCCGGGTCGCGGCCGACGTCGGCGCAGTGGCGTTCCAGCACGGCCGACTTGGCGGGCAGCTCGTCGGCGGAACTGAAGCTGTGCCACACATCGGCGTGCTCCGCCACCAGTCGCAGGGTCTTGCGTTCGCCCCCGCCGCCGATGAGGACCGGGATGTCGCGGGTCGGCGCCGGGTTCAGCTTGGCCAGCCGCGCCTTGATCCGTGGCATCGCCGTCGCAAGGTCGTCCAGTCGGCTGCCGGCGGTCCCGAACTCGTAGCCGTATTCGTCGTAATCCTTTTGCTTCCAGCCGGAACCGATGCCCAGGACGAGCCGGCCGTCGGAGATGTGGTCGACGGTGCGGGCCATGTCGGCCAGCAGTTCCGGGTTGCGGTAGGAGTTGCACGTCACCAGCGCGCCGATCTGGATGCGCGACGTTTGTTCGGCCCAGGCCCCGAGCATGGTCCAGCATTCGAAGTGGGGGCCGTCGGGATCGCCGTAGAGCGGAAAGAAGTGGTCCCAGTTGAAGGCGATGTCGACGCCGATGTCTTCGCAGCGGCGCACGGCGTCGCGGATCTGGGGATAGTGCGGGGCTTGCTGCGGCTGCAATTGCACGCCGATACGAATGGGGCGGTCAGGATTCATGACACCACCGTAGGCTCAGCGCGAGCCGAGCACTCCGCGCAGGAGGTCGATCAGCGCGCGCGGCTGGTCGCTTTGCACGGAGTGGCCCGAATTCTCGACGACGTGCTCGGTGCGGAAATTGGTTGCGCGCCGCGCTAATTCGGCCGCGTCGTCGTCGGTGACGAAGCCCGACGAGCCCCCGCGGATGAGGGTGATGGGCGCGGAAAGGCCGTCGACGTCGTCCCACAGGCCGTTGAAGTCGGGGAATTTGCGGATGGCGTCGTACCGCCACGTCCACTTGCCGTTGTCGAGTTGGCGGGAATTGTGGAAGACGCCGCGCCGCAGCGCTTTCACCTCGCGATGCGGTGCGGCGGCGGTGGTCAGGTCGAGCATGGCCTGGAAGCTGTCGAACTCGCGCTCGCCGTGCATCAACGCCACCGTGCCTTGTTGCTCCTTGGTCAGCTCGGAGTGTCGTTGCAACGCCGACGGGGTGACGTCGATGAGGACGAGCTCGTTGACCAGCTCGGGGGCGATCGCCCCCAGCCGGATCGCGGTCAACCCGCCCAGTGACATGCCGACCACGACATCGGCACTTGACGCGTGCTCGCGTAGCGCGGGCAGCAGGGCGTCGGCGTTGAGCTGCGGCGAGTAGTCGCCGTCCTCGCGCCATGCCGAATGTCCGTGCCCGGGAAGGTCCACGGCCAGTGCCGGCTCCCCGAGGCCGACGATGACGGTGTCCCAGGTGTGCGCGTTTTGCCCGCCGCCGTGCAGGAAGACGATGCGCGGGGGAGTGGCGCCCCAGCGCAGCGCGCTGATCCTGGCATCCGCCGGGCCCGCCTCCACCCGCTCGACGTCGGGCGGCGGCCCCGCGACGCCGGCCTGTTCGGCGTTTTCGGACAGCAGCGAGAACTCGGACAATCCGGCCAGTTCGTCTTCGGGGATCGCGCTCACGGATCCACCATAGGACTCGTGGCGATCGCAAGCGCGGCTCGCCGGGCGCAGCGGGTCGCCACCATAGGACTAGAGCAAATAGCGCCGGCGGATGCCGTGGAACCGCTCCCACATCGCGGCGGTGCGCTGTGCCGCGGTGACCGTGGCCGTGTCGGCGGGCAACGCGCTCATCAGCTCGTCGAATTTGACCGTCCGGGTGCCCAGCGCGACGGGCTCGCCTTCGAGCATGTGCCGGTAGGTGAGGTTGCCGCGTTCGAAGCCCTGGGTGTCCAACCAGTTGTGCACTTGCGGGTCGCGGTGCGCCATCACCAGCCGAATTCTGCCGTCCCGGTCGACCTTGGTGCGGCTGGGCGTGTAGCTGACCGGGCGGTACAGGTAGTCCATGCTGTTGAAGAACACCCCCATGTTGGTGAGCATCCACAGGCCGTCGTGGGCGTCGAATTCGAGGATCAGCGCTTCGTCGGGCGCAAGCTCCCAGTACATGTTGGCGGCGGCGCGGCCGCGCTTGCGGTCGGCGTCGGTCGCGCCGACGTCGGGGAAGGCGTTCGGGGTGTCGGCGTCGACGCCGCCGTAGGTGAAGGGAAAGTCGGGCCAGTCCGCCATGAGGCCGGTGACGAAGTCACCCGCCCAGCCCATCGCCTCGATCATCGCGTCGGGCGCCGGCAGCGGCTTGGGGGATGCCATGTCGATCCGTTCAATCCGCATTTGCGCCGGCAGCTCGTCCCAGCGATCAAATCCCTGGCGGATGAACAGTTTTCGGGAGCCCGGCGTGGTTGGCAGCCAGTTGGGCCCGCGCTCGGGCCCGCCGATGTAGAGCTCGAATTGTCCGTCGTCGGCGACGCTGAGTTGATGGCCGAACAGGTTGGCCTCCGGTGTGTCGCCGAAGGGTTCGTGCAGCACGCCCGGCCCCGCTACGCGCGGGCCTTGGACGGTGACGTTGAAGAAGCGCGAGGTGCCGCGGGTGCCGGTCAGCCGGTAGGCCGACCGCCCGTCGATCCAGGCCTGCTGGTAGGTGAAGTCGGCGCAGTCGCCGCCCAGTTTGCGGGTCGGCCCGCAGAAGGTGTGCAGCGCCGGGTAGCGGGTGTCGCGCGTCTCGAGCGCCAGATCGAACGCCTGGCCCAGGTTTTGGGTCAGGAAGCGGAATGCGTCGACGCGGTGGGCGCCCGAGGCGGGGTTGGCGTCCTTGAAGACCTGCTCGCCCGCGCGCTGCAGGCGCGCGCAGAATTCGTGCCACGCCGATTGCAGCGCCGCGTCGTCGGGCCCGGCACCGAAAGCCATCCTCACGCACCCAGTCCGTCGAGCATCGCACCGACGACATCGCATGCGCGCCGGGCGGATTCCAGGCGGCCCTCCCGGTCAATGCGGGGGCCGATCAGTTCCAGGTCGAAACCGTGGCGGTAGCCGCCGGCGAGCGCTTGGGCGACGAAGCTTTCCAGGGGAATCGCGCCGTCGCCCGGAACCGCCCGGCCCGGCAACGCCCGATCGCCGAGCACGTAGTCGCTCAATTGGATGAGCGCCGTCCGCGGCAGCGCCCGCTGCACCATCGCCTCGAAATCGCCTTCGGCCCAACAGTGAAACACGTCGATGCACACGCTCAGGTCGGCCATCTCGGCCAGTGTGATGGTGTCGCGCAGGGTGTGGGTGAGATGGATGTCGGCATACAGGCTGGCGGCGTTCTCGATGGCCAGCGCCACACCGGCGCCCTTAGCATGCGCCGCGCAGGGGGCGACCATGGCGCAAAACCGTTCGGCGGCCTGTCCCCAGGAAAGGTCACCGCGACCACCGGTGAGCAGGTAGACGGTGCTCGCTCGCACCCCGGCCGCGGCGTCGATCACGCGGCACAACCCGTCCTGCGCGGCCTGGGGGTCGCCGCAAAGACTGCCGCCCGCGAACAAGTGATAGACCGCCTCGACGGCATAACGATTGCGCCGCAACGGCGTGCGAAATTCTGGATCGAACAGCTCGGTATCCAGGATGCTCAGCCGCGACACGCCCAGCGTCGCCCAATTCGCCTCCAGCTCGGCCGCCGGTGCGCCGTAGAAGGTGACGTCGTGCACGGACAGACGGGGGTGGGCTGGTGTGACGGGATCTGCCATGTCACGCCCGATTTTCGATCGCGACGCCGAAACGCTCACGGAACGGCCGGAATTCGGCGTGTAGCGCGTCGAGGTCTTCGCCGATGTCGACCAGTAGCTGGGTGGAGTAGGCGAACTTGCCATAACGGTCGCCGCGATTGGCGGCCAGATACGCGCGCATCGCCGACGCGGCGTCGGTGCTCAGCTCGCGACCGCAGAACGCGTAGTAGCGCCCCACCGCGGCCACGGGATCGGCGATGAAGTCGGTGTAGCGGATGTGCAGGATGCGCGGATCGTCGACCAGCGGGTTGCTCATGGTGTTGGCGATGCTGGCCCGGGTCATCTCGAGGTGCTTTTTCGCCTCGGCGTGCAGGTCGACCGGGCCGACGATACCCTCGGCGATGTCGGCCATCATCATGGTGCGCGACGCGGCCACCTGGACGGGATCGCGGTGCAGCCAGACCAGGTGCGCGTCGGGATAAGTCGCGAAAAGTTCCCTGAGCCGGAACCCGTGAAACCCCTTGAGCACCCAGTACTTACGCGGTCGGCGGTATTGCAGTTGTTGCAGCATGGCCTTGTGCAGCCGATATTGGGCCGTCGCGTCGGTGGCCAGCCCGCCGACCAACGACTGCATCGGCACCCGCCACCACGCCGTCGGTGTCATCACCCGGAAATCGAACGCCCAGGTGCGTTCGTCCTCGGGCAGGCCGTCGCCGAGCATGTCGTTGTAAGGGTGGCTGTGCAGCCACTTGGGCAGCTTGGCGTTGATCTCGCGCCAGTCGGCGTCGGCCCGCTGGCGTCTGGCGTCGTCGGGACCGGCGAGGCCCGGCGGTGGCGAGGGATACATGACTTCCCAGAAGCGCAGCGCCCGGGCCCCGGGATCGACGGACATCAACGCGTGCATCAGCGTTGTGCCCGAACGTGGTTCGCCGGTGACGAACATCGGCGCATCGACCACTTCGTCCCCGATCGGGTAGCGGTTGCGGTCTTCGATGAATTCCAGGCGCGAGGTCAGCAGCCACCGACACACCTGTGCCGCTTCCCATTTCCCGTCGGCGTCCATGCGGAGACTGTTGAGATGGTCGACGGCGACGGCGAATCGCTCCGGCAACGTGGGGTCGCCGTAGTCGTGCAATCCCGTCTCCGCCTCCGCGGAGGCCAGCATCTCGGCGGCGCTCAACGGTGCGGTCACGACATGTCCCCGCAGAGCCGGAGGAGTTCGTCCTCGGCCGCCCGAACATTCAGCACCGAACCCACCGCGTGCGCCTGGCCGGCCATGGCCCCGTAGTCGAGGATCTTGGGCACGCGCAGACCCGCGTCCACATATGACTTGACGATTTTCGCGACCTCTTTCGGCGTGCCGTGCGGGACCACGGCCAGCACCATCTCGGGCCGCACGCGGTCCAGGAAGTCGATGATCCGTTCGCGGGTGAGCACCGCGGGGTCGATGTCCTGAAATCCGCGCCAGGCTTCCCCCATGGGGTGTTCGAAGCCGAAGCCGCGCAACGTCTTTGCCGACACCTGCAGCAGGAACGCCTTGACCAGGGGGGCCCGCAAGATCTCGG
Organism: Mycobacterium interjectum; assembly: GCA_002102225.1. Lineage (GTDB taxonomy): Bacteria > Actinomycetota > Actinomycetes > Mycobacteriales > Mycobacteriaceae > Mycobacterium > Mycobacterium interjectum_B. Next base: position 61,015 of record LQPB01000030.1, on the reverse strand, counting down.
CGAGGTCGTCCTCGTCCCGTCCGATCAGACACACCTGGATGAAGCACGGCGTGATCGCCAGCGGGTCGCGGCCTGCGCGGTCGGCGGAGGCCCTCACCGCGCCGAGCATCTCGGCGTACTGCTCCGGCGTCCACGCGCCGGCGGGCCACCACCCGTCGGCGTATCGGCCGGCGATGTCGAGCATCCTCGGGCCGCTGGCGCCGATCCAGATCGGTGGCAGCCGGCCTTCGTAGGGTTCGGTGTCCAGCCGGGCGTGCCGCAGCGAGTAGAACCGTCCGTGGAAATCGATCGGGCCGTCGCTTTCCCAGAGCAGCCGGATCACGGTCAGCGCCTCCTCGAACCGGCTGACCGGCCGCGCGAAGTCGAAGCCGTAGGGCAGCGTGTTCTCGCTTTCGCCGCTGCCCAGGCCGAGGACGAAGCGCCCCTTGGCGAGGTGATCGATGGTCAGGGCGGTCTGGGCCAGCAGGGAAGGATGCCGGCGCACGGTGTCCACCACGGCGCTGACGAGCGGAACCGTCTCGGTCAGCACCGCGGCCGCGGCGGCCACGGCCAGGCCATCGAGGTGGCGGTGCGGCGACGGCGAGGCGTTGGCCAGGTCGGTGAACTCCGGAGTCCAGATCGAGTCGGGCCAGAAGCTGACCATGTGGTCGGGAAGCCAGATCGAGTGGTACCGACCGCCGTCGAGCTCGGCGAGGCGCGACAAATCGAGCGGGAGCGTCGTGCGCAGGAACGCGGCGGGTTGGACTCTCATCGAGAACTGATGCTAAGCACCCGCACAGCGCCGTGTCGACGAATTGGGCCGAAGACGACTGTGGGGTGAGGTCGCCTGACGCGTCCCTCACCCCACAGTCGATGAAACCGGAGAGTTACCCCTCGATGATGAACTCTTCGAGCTGCGTCCGCGCGACGTCGTCGGGCAGCTGCTGCGGCGGGCTCTTCATCAAATAGGCCGACGCCGGAACCACCGGCCCGCCGATCCCGCGGTCCTTAGCGATCTTGGCCGCCCGCACCGCGTCGATGATGACGCCGGCGGAGTTCGGCGAGTCCCACACCTCGAGCTTGTACTCCAGGTTCAGCGGCACGTCACCGAACGCGCGGCCCTCCAGCCGCACGTAGGCCCACTTGCGGTCGTCGAGCCAGCCCACGTGGTCGGACGGCCCGATGTGCACGTCCTTGGTCTTGAACTCGCGCTGCAGGTTGCTCGTCACGGCCTGGGTCTTGGAGATCTTCTTGGACTCCAGCCGCTCGCGCTCGAGCATGTTGAGGAAGTCCATGTTGCCGCCCACGTTGAGCTGCATGGTGCGGTCGAGCTGCACGCCGCGGTCCTCGAACAGCTTGGCCATCACGCGGTGGGTGATGGTGGCGCCGACCTGGCTCTTGATGTCGTCACCGACGATCGGGACGCCGGCGTCGGCGAACTTCTTGGCCCACACCGGGTCCGAGGCGATGAACACCGGCAGCGCGTTGACGAACGCCACGCCGGCGTCGATCGCGCACTGGGCGTAGAACTTGTCGGCCTCCTCCGAGCCCACCGGCAGGTAGGACACCAGCACGTCGACGTCGTTCTCCCGGAGGACCTTGACCACGTCCACGGGCTCGGCGTCGGAAAGCTCGATGGTGTCGGCGTAGTACTTGCCGATGCCGTCGAGCGTCGGGCCGCGTTGCACCGTCACGTTGGTGGGCGGCACGTCGGCGATCTTGATGGTGTTGTTCTCCGACGCGAAGATGGCCTCCGACAGGTCGAACCCGACCTTCTTGGCGTCCACGTCGAACGCGGCGACGAACTTGACGTCGCGCACGTGGTACTGACCGAACTTCACGTGCATCAGCCCGGGCACGGCGCTGTTCTCGTCCGCGTCGAGGTAGTACTGCACGCCCTGAACCAGCGAAGACGCGCAGTTCCCGACGCCAACGATGGCGACTCGTACGTCCGTCTGCGCCTCCGGCGCGCCCAACGGCTTCTGGTCACTCATAGGGCGTTCTCCTCACTCCATAACCTTGTGTCTCAGCTGATCGGATTTCGTGCAGGGGGTTTTACGTCTGCTCGGAGAGGCCGGGCATTGCCCGCTCCGCAGCGATGAGCTCGTTGAGCCACTTCACTTCGCGCTCGCTGGACTCGAGGCCCAGCTGGTGAAGCTGCCGGGTGTAGCGGTCGAACGAGCTACTGGCCCGCGCCACTGCTTCGCGCAGGCCCTCCCGCCGCTCTTCAACCTGGCGACGGCGGCCTTCGAGGATGCGCATGCGCGCCTCGGCCGGCGTCCGGTTGAAGAACGCCAGGTGCACCCCGAAGCCGTCGTCGGTGTAGTTGTGGGGTCCGGTGTCGGCCACCAGTTCTCCGAAGCGCCGGCGGCCCTCCTCGGTGAGCTGGTAGACCCGCCGCGCTCGCCGCACCGGGGTGCCGGCCGGCGCGGCGTTCTCGGCGATCAGGCCCTCGGCCTGCATGCGCCGCAGCGCCGGGTAGAGCGACCCATACGAGAACGCCCGGAACGCGCCGAGCAGGCCGGTCAGCCGCTTCCGCAATTCGTAGCCGTGCATGGGTGACTCGATGAGAAGGCCCAGGATGGCGAGCTCAAGCATCGATTCACCCCCTTTTGTGATGGCTAGTGACTTGAGGACTTAACGGTCCGACGCCTCGCGTCATCGTATCGCCTCGATATATTCGCCACAACACTACCCGGTGTTGGTGCGCTATTAGTCACAGCGTCGCCTCCGGGAAAAGTCCCGGTACCAGCGGCTATGAGGGCGGACTGATCCGCTTGATCCTGCCGTCACCGGCGAAGACGATGTAACCGCCGCCGTAGTCGCCCGACACATACACCGACAGCGAAAGCGCCCCCGGGGTGGTCGGGTCGGTTGCGGGTTCGATCACCAGATAGGTGGTTTTGACGTCGGACGGCTTCATGTGGAGGGTTTCCGGGGCCCCGCGCATGATGCCCACCGTCGCCGCGATGTCGAAATTGCCCAGGTCGACCGCGACGGGGCCGTCGGCGGAGCTCTTCGCCGAGCTGGTTGGATCGGCCCACCCGCCGCGGTAATCGTAGGCCAGCACGCGGCGGTCGTCGGAGGGATCCGGGCGGTCGAGCACCGCGTAGGTCGGGTAGATCACCAGCCGGAAGCCGACGGCGTTGCCGAACCTTTTGCGTGTTTGCTCGAGCAAGCCGGTCAGGCCGCCGACGGAATGCAGCTGGGTGGGTGGTGTCAGGACCACCGGGACGACTCCGTCGGGCTTGGCTCCCGGATCGGTGGTGAAGTCCAACGGCGTCCGGGTGTTGCCGTAGAGCCCCCAGCCGACGAGGACACCAAGCAATACCGACGCGACGAAAGCGGCGGCCAGTAGGCCCCGACCGCCGAACTTGGGCAGCTTCGGGCGCGACCCGGCGGCCCACCCCGGCCGCGTGGTTCCGCCGCCCTGCAGATCGTCCACCAAGTCCTGCAAGTCGCCGAGCGTGACCGCTTGGGTCGCCGCGCTGACCCGCTCCCGATGCTCTTGCTCGGAAAGCTCGCCGTCGCCCAGGGCGACGTCGAGGATCGCGCAGGCATCTTGCCGGTCGCTGTCTTTGGCACGGGTCGTCCTCGTCGCTCGATCCGCGAGCGAGGTCCCCGGCAATTTCGCCACGCCGATGATCGTAGGAGTATGGCTCGGGTTCGGCACAGGATGCGGTGGTCGATCGCCACGGCTCGGGCCGGCAACAGCCTCGGTTGCGTGTCGGTGGGGCGGACGGCCACGTACTCTGGTCAGCGTGCGACTGCAGCGACAGGTGGTGGACTACGCGCTTCGGCGGCGCTCGCTGCTCGCCGAGGTCTACTCCGGCCGCACCGGTGTGTCCGAAGTCTGCGACGCCAACCCATATTTGCTGCGCGCCGCAAAGTTTCACGGCAAACAGAGCCAGGTGATGTGCCCGATCTGCCGTAAGGAACAGCTGACCCTGGTCTCGTGGGTATTCGGCGACCACCTGGGTGCGGTGTCGGGCTCGGCTCGCACCGCCGAAGAGTTGGTGATGCTGGCGACCCGCTTCGAGGAGTTCTCCGTGCACGTGGTGGAAGTGTGCCGGACCTGCAGCTGGAACCATCTCGTGAAGTCGTATGTGATGGGTGCGATCCGCCCTCCCAAGGGCACCCGCACGCGGACGGCGCGCAACGGCGCCCGAACGGCCATTGAGTAACGAAGGGCGCCACGACCAGTCGCGCAGTGACCTGAACGAATCGGCGACTGAGCGCGTGGGCAAGCACGCGAGCACCGACCGGCCCGGCGATCCCGCCCGGCCGGGGCCGGAGGGGCGCGACGCGCCAGCAGGGCCCGGCCGCCGCCGCCCGGTTCCCCCCGACGACCGGCTGACCACGATCCTGCCGCCCGTCGTCGACGACCGCGCGCCCCGCCGGCCCGACCCCATCCAGGAGGTCAAGGCGGCGCTGGAAACCCCCGCGTCGGCGCCGCCGCAGCGAGACCCGATCGACGAGGTCAAGGCCGCCCTCGACGGGCGGGCGACGTCAGCATCCGCGCGGCGCGAGGCGCCGATGCTCGGGCGCCGCCCACCCGAGGGGCCGCCACCGCCGCCACCCCAACCGCCCGCCGGGTCCGGGGGTGCCGGCGGCCGAGCGCCGTTCAACTGGAGCTGGGTCGACCAGATCAACTGGCTGTGGGTGCGCCGCGCGGCCTACCTCACCCTGGCGGCGCTGGTCCTGTTGCCGATCGTTACCTTCGCGATGGCGTACTTCATCGTCGACGTCCCCAAGCCGGGCAACATCCGCACCAACCAGGTGTCGACGATTCTGGCCAGCGACGGCTCCGAGATCGCGAAGATCGTTCCGCCCGAGGGCAATCGGGTTGACGTCAACATCAGCCAGGTGCCCGTGCATGTGCGTCAGGCGGTGATCGCCGCGGAGGACCGCAACTTCTACTCGAACCCCGGCATCTCGTTCACCGGTTTCGCGCGTGCGGTGAACAACGACCTGTTCGGCGGCGGCGAGCTGCAGGGCGGATCGACGATCACCCAGCAGTACGTGAAGAACGCGCTCGTCGGTTCGGCGCAGCACGGGTTCAGCGGCCTGATGCGCAAGGCCAAGGAATTGGTCATCGCCACCAAGATGTCGGGGGAGTGGTCCAAAGACGATGTCTTGCAGGCCTATCTGAACATCATCTACTTCGGCCGGGGCGCCTACGGCATCTCGGCCGCCGCCAAGGCCTATTTCGACAAGCCGGTCGAGCAGCTCACCGTCTCGGAGGGTGCGCTGCTGGCGGCGCTGATCCGGCGGCCGTCCTCGCTGGACCCGGCCGTCGACCCGAAGGGCGCCGCGGAGCGGTGGAATTGGGTGCTCGACGGCATGGTGGAAACCAAGGCGCTGTCCCCGAGTGACCGTGCGGCGCAGGTGTTTCCGGTGACCCTGCCACCCGACCAGGCCCGGGCGCAGAACCAGACCACCGGTCCCAACGGGCTGATCGAGCGTCAGGTGACCAAAGAGCTGATGGAGCTCTTCAACATCGACGAACAGACGCTGAACACCCAAGGCCTGCAGGTCACCACGACGATCGATCCGAAGGCCCAGCAGGCCGCCGAGAAATCGGTTTCGAAATACCTCGACGGGCAGGACCCCGATATGCGGTCCGCGGTGGTGTCGATCGATCCGCACAACGGCGCGATACGCGCCTACTACGGCGGCTCCGACGCCAACGGTTTCGACTTCGCCCAGGCGGGGCTGCAGACCGGGTCGTCGTTCAAGGTGTTCGCCTTGGTTGCGGCGCTGCAACAGGGCATCGGTCTGGGTTATCAGGTCGACAGCTCACCGCTCACCGTCGACGGGATCAAGATCACCAACGTCGACGGGGAAAACTGCGGGACCTGCAATATCGCCGAGGCGCTGAAGCTTTCGCTCAACACCGCCTACTACCGGCTGATGCTCAAGCTGAAGGGCGGGCCGCAGGCCGTGGCGGATGCCGCGCACCAGGCCGGCGTCGCGAAGAGCTTCCCCGGCGTCGCGCACACGCTGTCCGAGGACGGCAAGGGCGGTCCGCCGAACAACGGAATTGTGCTGGGGCAGTACCAAACCCGGCCGATAGACATGGCCTCGGCGTATGCCACGCTGGCCGCGTCCGGCGTTTATCACCGGCCGCATTTGGTGCAAAAGGTCGTCAATGCGGAGGGCCAGGTGCTTTTCGACGCCAGCAACTCCGACAACAGCGGCGAGAACCGCATCGACAAGGGCGTCGCGGACAACGTCACCGCCGCGATGCAGCCGATCGCCGCGTACTCGCGCGGGCACAGCCTGGCCGGCGGGCGCCCGTCGGCGGCCAAGACCGGGACGGTGCAGTTGGGCGACACCCAGGCCAACAAGGACGCCTGGATGGTCGGATACACGCCGTCGCTGTCGACGGCGGTGTGGGTGGGCACCGTCCAAGACAACGTGCCGCTCGTCACCGCCTCGGGCGCAGAGGTTTACGGTTCCGGCCTGCCATCGGACATTTGGAAGTCGACCATGGACGGCGCCCTGAAGGGCAGCTCCAACGAGAGCTTCCCCAAGCCGAGCGAGATCGGTGGCTACGCGGGCGTGCCCGCGGCGCCGCCCCCGCCGGCGCCGCCACAGGTGACCGTCATACAGCCCACGATCGAGGTGGCGCCGGGCATCACCATCCCGGTCGGCCCGCCCACGACGATCACCAACGCGCCGCCGCCGCCCGGCGGCAACCAGCCAGGCGGGGAACAGCCGGGCAACCCCGCGCCGGGCGGGCCGCAACTCCCCGGCGTTCCGCCGGGTGGCCCGCAAGCGCCCCCGCCGCCACCGTGACCGGCGCTCAGCAGCAGAGCGCCACCATCTCGCCGCAGCCGTTGGCGGGCGATCTGCGCAACGTCGACAACCGCGATTGCCCAAGCCGCACCGACTTTCTGGGCGCTGCGCTGGCGGAGGCCGGCGGCGGTCCGGTGGGCCGGCACGCGCTGATCGGCCGAGCCCGGGTGATGACCCCGGTGCGGGTGATGTTTTTGATCGCGCTGGTGTTCCTGGCACTGGGCTGGTCGACCAAGGCGGCATGTCTGCAGAGCACCGGCACCGGGACGGGCGATCAACGGGTCGCCAACTGGGATAACCAACGCGCCTACTACGAGTTGTGCTACTCCGACACCGTGCCCCTCTACGGCGCGGAGTTGTTGAGCCAGGGCAAGTTTCCGTACAAGTCGAGTTGGATCGAAACCGACGCTAGCGGCGCACCCCAGACCCGCTACGACGGTCAGCCCGCGGTGCGATACATGGAGTATCCCGTGCTGACCGGTGTGTATCAGTACGTGTCGATGGCGCTGGCCAAGACCTACACCGCGCTGAGCAAGCTCGCCCCGCTGCCGGTGGTCGCCGAGGTGGTGATGTTTTTCAACGTCGCGGCGTTCGGGTTGGCCTTAGCCTGGCTGGGCACCGTCTGGGCGACGGCCGGCCTGTCGGGCCGGCGCATCTGGGACGCGGCCCTGGTGGCCGCCTCACCGCTGGTGATCTTTCAAATTTTCACCAATTTCGATGCCCTGGCAACGGCTTTCGCGATGGGCGGCCTGCTGGCCTGGGCCCGGCGTAGACCGGTGCTCGCCGGTCTGCTGATCGGATTGGGCGCCGCCGCCAAGCTGTATCCGTTGCTGTTTTTGGGGCCGATGTTGGTGCTGGGCATCCGGACCGGTCGCCTCGGCGCGCTCGCGCGCACCGCGGGCACGGCCGCGGCGACCTGGCTGGCGGTGAATCTTCCCGTGTTGGTGCTCTTTCCGCGCGGTTGGTCCGAGTTCTTCCGGCTCAACACCCGGCGAGGTGACGACATGGACTCGCTGTACAGCGTGGTGAAATCGTTCACCGGCTGGCGGGGTTTCGATCCCAAGCTGGGTTTCTGGCAGCCGCCGACCGTGTTGAACACGGTGGTCGCGGTGACGTTCATCGGGTGCTGCGCGGCGATCGCATACGTCGCGCTCACCGCTCCGCGGCGCCCGCGGCTGACGCAGCTGGCGTTTTTGGTGGTGGCCGCCTTCCTGTTGACCAACAAGGTCTGGAGCCCGCAGTTCTCGCTGTGGCTGGTGCCGCTCGCCGTTCTGGCATTGCCGCATCGCCGAATCCTGTTGGCCTGGATGACGATTGACGCGCTGGTGTGGGTGCCGCGGATGTATTACTTGTACGGCAACCCGAACCGCGGGCTGCCCGAGCAGGTGTTCACCACGACGGTGTTGGTGCGCGACATCGCGGTCGTGGCGCTGTGTGCGCTGGTGCTCCGGCAGATCTATCGCCCCGAGGAGGACCTGTTGCGATGGGGCGGCCGCGTGGACGATCCGGCGGGCGGCCCCTTCGACCGCGCCTCGGACGCGCCGCCCGGTTGGCTGCCGCCGTGGCTGCGGCCCCCCGGGTTGCGGCGCGCGGACGCGCCGGCGCCCGAAACCGACAGCGAAGCGGCGGTGGCGGTGGGGCAGCCATGACCCTCGTCGCGATCCCGCTGTTCGATCGGTTCACCGCGCTCGACGCCGTGGGCCCCTACGAAGTGCTGCAACAGATTCCGTCGATCGACGTCGTGTTCGTGGGGCACCGCCGGGGCGAGGTGCGCACCGAAAACGGGCGGCTCGGCCTCGCCTGCGACGCCACCTTCGACGAGGTCGGGGCCCCCGACGTGGTGGTGGTCCCCGGCGGCATCGGAACCCGCAAGCTGATCCACGACGCGACAGGAGAGGCCATCCGCGGGTGGCTGCAATCGGTGCACCCCGACACCACCTTCACCACCTCGGTGTGCACCGGCGCGCTGTTGCTGGCCGCGGCCGGCCTGCTCGACGGGCTCACCGCGACGACCCACTGGCGGGCCGCGGACCTGCTCAACGAGTTGGGCGCGCGCTACGTCCCGACGCGCGTCGTCGAGCACATACCCCAGCGCCTCATCACCGCCGCGGGCGTGTCCAGTGGCATCGACATGGCGCTGCGGCTGGTCGAGCTCCTGGTCGACCGCGAGGCCGCGCAGGCGTCCCAGTTGCTCATCGAATACGACCCGCAGCCGCCGTTCGACTCCGGCGCGCTCGCCAAAGCCGACCAAGCCACCGTGGCAAGGGCGAACGAGTACCTCCAAGCCCGCCGGTAAGCGGATTTCCTGGGCAGGCCCCGCGTCCGGTACCCTGGGGCGGTTGCCGACGCAGGCGACCCTCCTGCCACGGATCGACCGTGGCCGCTTGAGACCAGAGGAGGTGGTGAGGTTTCCATGCGTCCATACGAAATCATGGTCATTCTTGACCCCACGCTCGACGAACGCACTGTTGCTCCGTCCTTGGAGACGTTCCTCAATGTCGTCCGCAAGGACGGCGGAAGCGTCGACAAGGTCGACATCTGGGGCAAGCGCCGGCTGGCCTACGAGATCGCCAAGCACGCCGAGGGCATCTACGTCGTCGTCGACCTCAAGGCCGAGCCGGCGACGGTGTCCGAGCTCGACCGGCAGCTGAGCCTCAACGAGTCGGTGCTGCGCACCAAGGTGATGCGCACCGACAAGCACTGAGTGCCGATTGTCGTCGACGCTGCGTAGGCTCGGCGAGACTACGCTCATGACGATCGCGCGTGCGCTGCACCCCGAGATGGCGGACCGAGGAGGAAATTGTGGCTGGTGACACCACTATCACCGTTGTCGGCAACCTGACTGCGGACCCCGAACTGCGGTTCACTCCCTCGGGTGCTGCCGTGGCGAACTTCACCGTGGCGTCGACGCCGCGGATATACGACCGGCAGAGCGGGGAGTGGAAGGACGGCGAGGCGCTGTTCCTGCGGTGCAACATCTGGCGGGAGGCCGCCGAGAACGTCGCGGAAAGCCTCACCCGCGGCGCCCGGGTGATCGTCACCGGGCGGCTCAAGCAGCGCTCCTTCGAAACGCGTGAGGGCGAGAAGCGCACCGTTGTCGAGGTCGAGGTCGACGAGATCGGCCCCTCGCTTCGGTACGCCACCGCCAAGGTCAACAAGGCCAGCCGCAGCGGCGGCGGGGGCGGCGGCTTCGGCGGAGGCGGGGGTTCTCGCCCGGCGCCGGCCCCGGCACAACCGGCCGCCGCGCCCAGCGACGACCCGTGGGGCAGCGCCCCGGCATCGGGATCGTTCGGTGGCGGCGACGACGAGCCCCCGTTCTAACCCCAAACTTCAGACCAGTAGTAAACGGAAAGAAAGACAGACATGGCCAAGTCCAACAAGCGGCGCCCGGCTCCGGAAAAGCCGGTCAAGGCGCGCAAGTGCATCTTCTGCGCGAAGAAAGAGCAAGCCATCGACTACAAGGACACCGCGCTGCTGCGCACTTACATCAGTGAGCGCGGCAAGATCCGGGCGCGTCGTGTCACCGGCAACTGCGTGCAGCACCAGCGCGACATCGCGACCGCAGTGAAGAACGCCCGCGAGGTGGCCCTGCTGCCCTTCACCTCTTCGGCGCGTTAGTCCGCCGAACGACCAACGGAAAGTACCAACGATGAAGCTGATTCTGACGGCCGACGTCGACCACCTCGGCACCGTCGGCGACGCGGTCGAAGTGAAGGACGGGTACGGCCGCAACTTCCTGCTGCCGCGCGGCCTGGCGATCGTCGCCTCGCGTGGCGCGCAGAAGCAGGCGGACGAGATCCGTCGGGCCCGCGAGACCAAGATGGTGCGCGACCTCGAGCACGCCAACGAGATCAAGTCGGCGATCGACTCGCTGGGTCCGGTCTCCCTGCCCGTGAAAGCCGCCGGCGACTCCGGCAAGCTGTTCGGCTCGGTGACCGCCGGCGACATCGTGGCGGCAATCAAGAAGGCCGGGGGACCCAACCTCGACAAGCGGACGGTCCGGTTGCCCAAATCCCACATCAAGGCCCTCGGCCAGCATCGGGTGTCGGTGCACCTGCACCCGGAGGTCGACGCGGAGGTTTCCGTCGACGTCGTCGCGGACAGCTAACTAAGCAGCGTTTGCTCTCTCCGGGCGGCGGCCGCAGCTCGGCCGCCGGCCGGTTTTGCGCACGTGACACGCGCTTCCTCCTGACTTGAAAGTCAGTCCGGGCGCCCCGCCTGGCGAACTATTTCCACACCCTCGCCGAGGGTGGCCATTAACCACCTCGTAACGCGGCGAAAATGTGGCCGAAAGCCAACACGCCCGACGCAGTAACCTGCGCCGACACGCCGTAGAGATTCTTGTCCACACGAAACGGGGCGAGTTGTACGACCCTTATCAGCAGAGATGTCACACCGCCTCGAATTAATCCACAGGTTCTCCACACCCCGCTCAACACAGGTGTCGAAGGATATGCACACACGATGCACAGTGTTATGAACAGCGGCCCCTTTAAGTACTGGCCAGCAACGTTTACCGTCGTCCCGGCGCGGTCCGACAACGCTGAATCCGGTGGTTGGGTGTCGGCGCCTTGACTTAAGCTCAGAATGTCGGCTATCGAATGTATGTTCGGGTACTCGTGCTAGGGGAGGTGGGAGTCCATGGCGGTCGTCGATGACGTGACGTCTGGCATGGATTCGTCGCCGCCGAGCGAGGAGTTCGGTCGGCAGCCCCCGCAGGACCTCGCCGCGGAGCAGTCGGTGCTGGGCGGGATGCTGTTGAGCAAGGACGCCATCGCCGACGTGCTCGAACGGCTGCGCCCGGGCGACTTCTACCGCCCCGCGCACCAGAACATCTACGACGCGATCCTCGATCTGTACGGGCGCGGCGAGCCGGCCGACGCCGTCACGGTGGCCGCCGAACTGGACCGCCGCAGCCTGCTGCGCCGCATCGGCGGGGCGCCGTACCTGCACACCCTGATCTCGACGGTGCCGACGGCCGCCAACGCGGGCTACTACGCGGGCATCGTGGCCGAGAAGGCGCTGCTGCGCCGGCTGGTGGAGGCCGGGACGCGGGTGGTGCAGTACGGCTACGCGGGCGCCGAGGGCGCCGACGTGGCCGAGATCGTCGACCGCGCGCAGGCCGAGATCTACGACGTCGCCGACCGCCGCCTGTCCGAGGACTTCGTCCCGCTCGAGGACCTGCTGCAGCCAACGATGGACGAGATCGACGCCATCGCCTCCAGCGGCGGTGTCTCCCGCGGCGTGCCGACCGGCTTCACCGAACTCGACGAGGTGACCAACGGCCTGCATCCCGGGCAGATGATCATCGTGGCGGCCCGACCTGGCGTGGGCAAGTCGACGCTGGGACTGGATTTCATGCGATCGTGCTCGATCAAGCACCGCTTGGCCAGCGTCATCTTCTCGCTGGAGATGAGCAAGTCCGAGATCGTGATGCGGCTGCTGTCCGCCGAGGCGAAGATCAAACTCGCGGACATGCGCTCGGGCCGGATGAACGACGACGACTGGACCCGGCTGGCGCGGCGGATGAGCGAAATCAGCGAGGCGCCACTGTATATCGATGACTCGCCCAACTTGACCATGATGGAAATCCGCGCCAAGGCGCGCCGGCTGCGGCAGAAGGCCGACCTGCGGCTCATCGTGATCGACTACATGCAGCTGATGACATCGGGCAAGAAGCACGAGTCGCGTCAGGTGGAAGTATCCGAGTTCTCAAGGCATCTCAAGCTTTTGGCGAAGGAACTCGAGGTTCCGGTGGTCGCCATCAGCCAGCTCAACCGTGGTCCCGAGCAGCGAACCGACAAGAAGCCGATGTTAGCTGATCTAAGGGAATCGGGATCCCTGGAACAAGATGCCGACGTCGTGATCCTGCTGCACCGGCCCGACGCATTCGAGCGGGACGATCCGCGCGGGGGAGAGGCGGATTTCATTCTCGCCAAACACCGCAACGGCCCGACCAAGACGGTGACCGTCGCGCACCAGCTGCACCTGTCGCGCTTCGCCAACATGGCGAGGTGACGGATCACTGGTGTCGAGATGTAACCAAGCTTGACAAGCGGGATGCCCTCGTCGACAAGACGTCTTAGTCAGGACAACGATGTCCACAGAACTTCCCACGCCGCCACCTCAAGGGCTAGAGGTGCTCGAGCGAACGATCGACGATGTCGTTGGTACGAGCGCCAACATCGATTGGTCGGTTTGCATCCGGAGTGCCGCGGGTCACGAAGTAGCCCGCCGTCACGCCGATCGTCCGATGAAGACGGCGAGCATCGGCAAGCTCCTGCTCCTCGTCGAGGTCGCACGGCAGTGCGCCGCGGGCGAGCTCAGTGGCGCCACCGTGCTCGGTCGAGATCCGGAGCTCTTGGTCGCCGACTCGGGCATCTGGCAGCACCTTGACGTCCAGAGGCTGGCTATCCAGGATCTCTGCGTTCTGGTTGCCAGCGTCAGCGACAACTTGGCGACAAATGTCCTGCTGAAGCGCGTGGGTTTGCGCAAGGTTCGCGATCTTGGCGAATCCCTCGGCTTGGTCCACACCGCGTTGCTCGACTACGTCAGGGATCACCGGGGTCCAGCTGACCCCGCGACACTGTCTACCGGCTCGGCATCCGAGTTGTCGCGTCTGATGAGTCGGCTGGCCCGCAACGAGCTGATATCTCCCACGGTTTCGCAACAGGTGGATGCCTGGCTGGCAACGTGCGTCGACCTATCCATGGTCGCGGGCGCATTCGGGCTCGATCCGCTGGCCCATGCGCCGTCGGATCGAGACTTCTTTGTTCGCAACAAGACTGGCGCCGACGCGGGGGTCAGAGCAGACGTTGGGACGATCGGGCGAGAATCCGTCCGGTTCGACTACGCGGTGATCGCCAATTGGGATGCATCGGACGCTGACCTCCGCGACCGCGCGCTGTCGGGGATGCGTGCCATCGGCGTGATACTGAGGATCCTTATCGAAAGTGCTTCGTGAACCCAAACAGAACGCGAGCGTCGTCAGGTCAGCGGAAGCGAATGTTCAGCGTCGCCATGCCGAAGATTTTCTGGTCACCGGCCTTGGCGCCGACGATGACGACGCCGCTGCGGGTCGCCGGGTCCAGCGACTTGACCCGGCCGCTGTACTCGATGTCCGCGCCCTCGGCGGCCGACACGATCGCCGGCTGGGACAGCCGCACCGTGTAGCGGGTGACGGCACCGGGGTCGCCCGACCACGCGGAGGCGAACCCGGCGCCCAACCCCATGGTGAGCATCCCGTGGGCGATCACGTCGGGCAGCCCGGCCAGCTTGGCGATGCCCTCGTCCCAGTGGATCGGGTTGGCATCGCCGGCCACGCCGGCATAGTTCACCAGGTCGCCGCGCGACAGCCGGGCGTGGTACGCCGGCAGCTGGTCGCCGACCGAGACGTCCTCGAAGGAGCGCGTCCCCGGGGTTCGGGTGGTGCCTCCTTGGGCGATCCGTACCTCACCATCGGGACGCACCGTCTTTTCATAACCGGCGTCAGATTCGGCGATGGCGACGAGGTCCACGTCGTGCATCATGATTTTCGGCACCACCGACTTGATCGCCGGATCGATGTCTTCGGCCGTGATGCCGACGACGGTGGTGTGCAGGGTGTGTACCCGCTCGCCGTCGGTGTCGGTGAAGGTGTTGGTGACGGTGATGAAGTCTCTCCCGGCGGTCCTGCGTACCGCCGCCAGCTCCACGTCGATGTGCAGTTCGTCGCCTGCCACAATCGGGCGGTGCTGCTCGAAGACCTCCTCGGTCTGCAGGTAGGTGTCGTAGCCGACGACCACCGATTCGAACATCCGCCGATTGCAGGTCATGCCGGGAACTGACGTAAACGTCAGCGGCGCCACCAGGTCGGAGTAGCCCAGCTCAGCGGCGGCGGCGACATCCCAGTGCGCGGGGTGATAGTCCTGCACTGCGCGGGCGTACTCGCGGACCTTCTCGCGGCCGACCACATAGGTGCCGTCCATCCGGTAGTAATGGCCGACCCGAGATTCGAGCGCCGACGCTTCTGTAGCTGCGGTCATCAAGTTGCTCAACTTTTCTATCGGCTTGTTTCGATGAGGCCGACCCAAGCACACTAACGTGCGGAAACCAGCGCAAAACACGCCGCCACGCTTCACCGGCTTGTTTCGCCGTGACCGTCGGTCGCCTCGCGTGTCAGACGGTCGCCGTCGGTATCGCTCTTTACACTTCGGGCTGTGCCGAACTGGGAACAACCGTCAACCATCGCGCCATGCGGCCATTGTGGCCAAGAGGCGGTGTGGCTGCAGATGGCCTATGGCGGCTGGGGATTGTTCGATGCCGAGATGTTCCCCACGACGGAAAGCTATGAGGGCAATCGCTTCGCGATCGATCGTCGAACGCGCCTAGTCATTGACCTCGATTGCACTCCCGAAAAGCGTTGGCCCCCAACTTGTTTACGCCTGCACAAATTTTCGTGCCCCGAGACATACAGCAACTCCCGGTTCTACACACGTAGGCCGCGCCAGCCGGTCGAGGTCGAGCTCGACGACTTCTGGGACCGCCTGATGCGCGTGGGAACGGCCCGGCAGCGAAGGACGAGTTAGCGAACCGTGCTGCGAGTCGAGTAGCCGACTACGCATGTGGTCCGCCCCCGCAGCTGACACGCTTTTCGCGTCCAGTTCCCCGCGGAAAGGGCGGCGATGGAAGTCACGATCGAACGGTGCAGCGGTTGGATAGGCCGAGCCGAGCGGCTCGGGCCCGTCGACATAGCGGGAGTGCCGAACGCTTCCGCCCGCCTGATCGGCGCCGTCGTCGCCGAAATGAACTTCTACGGCTTGCCGGCCACCATCACCAAGCCCGGCGGGGCCGACGTCGTCGAGTACAAGACAACCATCGCCGACGGCGCTCGCAGGCACACCGTCTACTCGAACGACCTCTCGGAAGCGGCGTATCAACGAAAGCTCGCCGATGTGATCGGGCGGCTCGAACTGTCGGGAGCCAAGTTCGCGGTGATAGAGCCGGCGAGCGGCTCGAAGGGGGCGATGGAAGCCTTGCGCTACGACCTCACCGGAGGGGACATCACGCTCGCGTACTTCACGTTCGGTGACCTCAAGAACGAGCGGATCCTGTGGTATTGCGACGGGCACCAGGCACGGGACTTCTACCGAACCGACGTCCGGATCGGCGACGTGCCCGACCTTGACGGCCGCTGTGTCATGGTCGAGCTCAAAGGCGAGGGCCCGAAGGCGGTCACCGCGACGCTGCTGGTTCCCAGCGTCTGTTTCACCGGCGCCGACACCGCATGGTCAACGCCGGTCGACGCCGTGATGATCATTGCCGGTCCGGCCGCCAGCGGCCGGGGCAACAGCTACCACGCGATCAATCTCGTGGGCGAGGCCCGCAACCACGACTAGACGTCAGCGGCCGGGCGGCACCGGGATGTCGGCGTGCCGAACCTGGTTTCCCCCAGCGCGTTTCGCCTCATACATCGCGCAGTCCGCGGCCACCACGAGTCGTTCGACGAGCTGCCGGTCGAGGTGTGCCTTGTCCGGCGGGAGCCGGATGCTGCTGACGCCCAAGCTGGCGGTCACACGCCACGGCGTAGCGGCGATGGCCAGCCGCATCGCCTCGGCGGTCTGCAGCGCATCCTCGGCGGCGAGGGTCTCGGCCACCAGAAATTCCTCACCGCCGACCCGGGCGATCACCGTCGTGCCGTCGCTGATGCGCCGCAAGTTGTCGGCGACGGCCACCAGGATGCGATCCCCGGTGGCGTGACCGTAGGTGTCGTTGATGCGCTTGAAGTTATCGAGATCGACCATCAAGACGCTCAGACACGGGGCGCGGGTATTCGTCGACAACAGCCTCGACGCCGACCGATAAAAACCCCGCCGGTTGCGCAGGCCGGTGAGCGGATCGGTCGAGGACTTCAGGGCGTCGACCGACAGCCAGTGCACGAGTATCTGTCCACAAAACGGCACGGCCAGGATGCCGGCACTCAGCACCAGCAACTTGGCCGCCGCCATCGACGCGTCACCCGCCACCGCGATGCGGGCGGCGCACACCGCAGCGGTGCCCAACGCGGCGTCCAACGTGAAGACCAGGAGACGCGCGGAATGAAAGAACGCGACGTAACCCGCGAGGCCGCCGAACGCCGCGCAGCCCAGCATCCCGCTGCGCGGATCGCTCTCGATCAGGCAGGTCGCGGCGATGCCGAGCGTCCCCGCCACTGAAAACACCTGGGATTGAACGCGCGTCGGCCAACCCAGCGCCCACACCAGCGCCATGCCCGCCAGACCGACAATGAAGACCACCGCCACGGCTCGCCGCGCGAGCGTCTGGGGCCCCGACGGGCTGCCCAGCATCAGCAAAGTCGCGACGACCAGCGTCGCCAGGATGGTCACCAACAAAAAGCGGACAAACGGCTTCAGTCCACGCGCCGCGAGATAGTCCGACAACCAGTCATAGTGGTCGGGTTGACGCCACCACACGCCGATCCAGTGCATATTTCGACGCCCCTGGCCCCTCCTCGACAGCACAATGCAAACGGCGCGGACGACAAACCTCCGTCGTATGGTACTTAGCGTCTCGAAAACGAGGGCTCCTTTGGATTTTCAGCCCGGGGCCGCCTCATGTTCGGCCGAGAGTTGGCCCGCTGATCACACGGCGGATACCTGGCCGTGGGACCGTACCCGTATGCGAGCCGAATTGCGTGCCAGCCGATCACGGCCGGTCGAGCGATTCCACCGGTTCTGCGAGGCGGTCGTCGTTCGGCTTCCGTTGGGGCTCGGATCGGTCATTGCGCCGACATTCCTGGGCTTCTGCATCATCAACGGCGTCACCTTCGGTGTCGATCTGGCGATCCTCACGGCTCTGCGCGGCGGTCTGGGCCTTCCGGTTCCGGTCGCCGTCACCGTCGCGTACGCGTCGGCCTTCACTCTGAGCTACGCACTCAACCGCGCCTTCAACTTTCGGTCGCACGCTCCGGTCGGACCGCAGCTCGTGGTCTACGCCGCGGTCGTCGCCGTCAACTACCTGGCGTTCATCCTCGGGCTGTCCACGGCGTTGACGGCCCTGGGCCTGCAGTACCAGTTGTCGCGGGTGGTGGCCGGCATGTGTGAGGCCGTGTACATGTACAGCGCGATGCGGTGGGTCGTCTTCCGGCGCTGAAGGCGCCGGACCCATCAGACGGTGACGAAGTCGGCCATCATGGCCATGTCCTCGTGCTCGAGGTTGTGGCAATGAACGAGATAGGTGCCGCGATAGTCATCGAATCGGACGATGACCTCGACCGCCTCGGACGGGGCGACGTCCACCGTGTCTTTCCATCCGCGGTCGTATGGGCCGGGCGGCTTGTTGTTGCGCGACAAGACTTGAAACTGGTTGAGGTGCACGTGGACCGGGTGCCGAATATCGGTGATGAAGCGCCAGATCTCCACCTCGCCGAGCCGAGGCGTTGCCAGCGGATCGCCGGGCTTATAGGGCTTGTTGTTGATCGTCCACAGCCCGTCGCGGCCCTGCCCGAACAGGAACGTGCGGGTGGCGGTCGCGTCGCGGCGGTCCAGCGGCCGGAAGCTGTCGCTGAGGCGCGGGGGAACCGCCGATTCATCCGATCGATCCGTGCCGACGACATCGAAACGCAGTACCACTGCGGCCGAGTGCGTTCCGAGCGTGTTCACGAGGCGCACCCGGGTGCCGGGCCGATAGCGGGAAAAGTCGACGATGACGTCGAAGCGTTCCGCCGGGGCGATGTCGAGGACGTCGTGGTTGACCGGCCCCGGGAGAAGGCCGCCGTCACTGCCGATTTGGATGAACGCCGATCCGCCGGCCGGCTGCGGATCAAGCTGCAGCCGATAGCGGCGGGCGTTGGAGGCGTTGAGGATCCGGAATCGATACCGTGCCGGGTCGGTGGGGAGTACCGGCCATGGCGCCCCGTTGACCAACACGACGTCCCCCAGGACGCCGTTCATGTAGGGCTCGGCCACGGCCCCTCCGTCGGCGGCCGGGTACTGAAACGAGCCGTCGGCGGCAAACGATCGATCGGCGATCATCAGGGGGATGTCACGGGGACCTTTCGGCAGGGGAAGTCCCTCCTCCTCCTCGTCGCGCACGAGGTGGAACCCCGCGAGCCCCCGCCAGACCGCCGGCCCCGTGGAGCCCATGCGATGGTCGTGATACCAGAGCGTCGCCGCCCGCTGTTGCATCGGATAGACGTATTCCCGTTGTCCCACAGTGACATTGCGCCCCATGCCGTCGTGGGCCATGTCGGTGGATTGTGGCGTGATGAGGTCGAGCGGATAACCGTCGCTGTCCGGCGGCGTATGGCCCCCATGCAGGTGCACGACGACTGGCACGGGCAGCGTGTTGACGTGGCGGACCACGGTTGTCCGGCCCGAACGCGACACGATCGTGGGGCCCGGGAACGTGCCCCCGTAGGTCCAGGCGCGCGTGGCGAGCCCGGGGAGTATGGCGAGGTTGGCCACTTGCTGCGTGATCGCGTAGTAGTCGGCCATGGCGTCGCTGGCGACCGGTGTGAGCTGTTTCGGTACCGGCAGCGGCACCTGGTAGGGCGGCGGCAGCGGCGCTTGGCTGCGCAGCAGCCTGCCCGGCTCGGCCGGCCCCAGCGCTGTATGGACTGCCGGCCATCCCGCGCCGAGGATGCCGACGCCCGTCGTGGCCAGGCCCATGCGCAGCAGGGTGCGCCGCTTCACGACGCCACCGCGATGTCGTCGACGACTGGGCGCGCCGGCAGCGGGGCACGCCAAACCGTCGCCGTGAGCTGTACGATGCCGGCGACCAGCAGGACACCGAGTGGCACGTGCACCGCGGCGGAATGCAGTTCACCGGTAGCGAATTCGGCGACCAGCAGCAACGTTTGGACCACGCCCGCGAAGAAGGGTCCGCGCGGGCCGCCGGCGCGCCACACCCACGCCAGGACCGCGATCTGGGCCGCGGAGGCGATGGTGATCGCCCGGGCCCCGATCGCGTGCCACATCAGCGCGTCATACTGCCCGCCGAGGAAGTTGCCGGCCAAGATCGCCTGCGTCACCGCCAGCAGGGCCAACAGCGCGGTGCTGGCGCGCGCGAGCAGCAGGGGCGGACGGGCGGCGGTGCTCGCTGCGTGACCCATGTCAGTTCCTCACAGGACCGTCGGATGGGCCGCGATCGCGGCAGCCAGCGCAGCGCAGTTGAGCGCCAGCAGAAATCCGCCGAACATCATTTGGCCGGTGATGTCGTTGGCGAGCACGTGGGTGTACACGGCGCACACGAAGAAGACGACCAGCCCTGCGGCAGCAGCGATCCCGATGGCCGGCACCCACAGGCCGACGATGAGTCCCGCGGTGCCCAGCGTCTTCAAGGTTCCGATCGGGAACCTCAGCCAAGACACCGGCACCCCCGCGCTGGCCATCCCCGGCAGGATCGGCGCGAAGTGAACCAGCGCCGCGATCCCCGAGAATCCGTCGAACGCGATCGCGATGTACGTCACGACGAGGTATGTAGTGTGCACGGCGCCTCCAATCACGAAATATGATTATCACGATATATGACAATCATGAGTGATGCCAAGAGGTGGATGCAAGCAATCGCCAGCCAAATCGCCAGGGCCGGCCAACTTTCGGGCGTGGATGGGGAAGCCGCAGGCGATCACGCCAGCTGCGGGTGCACTCCCGGGATAAGCCCCGCTCCGGTGGCGACGCGTTGCAGGAGCCGGCGCAGCGTGGCGCGTTCTTTGGGTGACAGCGGCGCGGTGATCTGGTCCTCGATGCTGCGGCCCTGCTCGTGCAGGGCGGGGAGCAGGCGGCGGGCCTTGGCCGTCAGGGTTACCGCGACCGCGCGCCGGTCTTCCGGATGGGGCAGCCGCTTGGCCAGCCCCCGCTGCTCGAGGTTGTCGATCACGGTGACCATGGCGTTGCGGTGGATGCCGAGGCGTTCGGAGAGCTGGCGTTGCGACTGACCGTCGTCGCTGGCCAGTGCCACCAACACCGCGTAGGTGCGCGGGTCCGCCCCGATCGGCGCCAGTCGGCGCTGGAAGTCGCTGCTGATGTGGGAGCCCAGCTGCGCCAGCAGAAACGGGATGCGTTCGTCGAGTTCGGCGATACCGGCGCGCTGCTCACTCATCGGCCAAGGCTACATCGGCGGGGATTGTCATAGGCTTGGATAGTCGCGTGTGGTGCCCATGCGGGGCTGGGAACCCGGGTCAATAGGCGACGCCGACCGCTTGTCGGAATGTCTGCGGTGCCGCCAGGGCCTCGAGCATGGCGTGGGCGACGTCGGGCCGGGAAATCGCCGACCCCCGGGCGACGCTGGCGCCCAAGGCGGTTCGATAGCGCCCGGTGATGGGCTTGTCCACGAGCCGCGGCGGGCGCACGACCGTCCAATCGATGGCGCTGTGCTGCAACAGCGCTTCCATCTCCGCAAGGTCGGCGTAGACGTTGCGGAACACGGATTTCACAACGGGCAGTAGCACCCAACGGGTAAGCGGGCCCTCGCCGTCGGCCACCGGGCCGACGGGGGTAGCGCTGACGCCGACAAAGCGCCGGGTCGAGCAGGCGTCCATCGCGGACACGATGGCCCGGGTACTGGACGAGACGACGGGTCCGTCCTTCCGCCCGTGCGGGCCCAAAGCTGACAGCACGGCGTCGCTTCCGCGGATCACGGGAATCAGCGTGCCGGGGTCGTCGAGCGCGGCAATCGTGACGACCCGGAGCCCACGACCCGTCAGAGGTAGCCGCCGAGCGTCGCGGACGACGGCGGTGATCGCATAGCCGCGTTGCAGGCCCTGCTTGACGAGCTCCTTACCGACACCGCCGGTAGCTCCGAACACCGTAACCTCCATCGCAGACCGCCTCCTCGAGCCCATGACCCAGATCGATGATTGTCACAATACATGATAATCATTGATTAGGCATATATACGGGCGGCCATCATCGCGACAGTCGCGTCACTAGCCGCCGCATGCTGCGGGCCAGCGATTCCGGGACGTGGTCGGGATCCATCACATCGTTCTCGGCCAGCGGGCTGTCCTCGTTCGCCACGGCCCGGCTGGTGAACCGCCGCAGCGTCTTGCCCTGTCCGCGCAGCGCCTCGACGGCCTGCAAGAAGGAGTTTCCTCGACGCATCGTCCGCTCGAGCTCGTCCGTGGGCACACCCAGGTGTTCGCACACCAGTTGGTGCCGCACCGAGGTGATGGCCCGCCGGACACGTTGATGCGCTTCGGCGTTCGGCTCGGCCTCGACGGCGAGGTCGCATTCGCTGTCGAAGCCCAACGACCTGTTGTTGAAGTTCGACGAACCAATGCGCAACAGCCGGTCGTCGATGATCAGCACTTTGGAGTGGACATAGATTGGTGACCCGCCATCGGTCTCTGGCCAGTAGACGCCCAATCGCCGGTGGGCGTCGGCGGCCCAGAGCCGTTGGATCAGCCGGTGGCGCGCACCGTCCATCGTCTCCCGCTCCAGGCGGTTCAGCCCCCTGCGAGGAAGGACGATGACGACCTCAGGGCCACCGCGTTCTCCGAGCCGGTCGGCCAGCGCCTCGACCACCAGCCGGGACGCCAGATACTGATTCTCCAAGTAGATGGTGTGGCGCGCCGCGGCGATCGCCGCAAGGTTGAGGGCCTCAACCTCACGAACCTCGTCACGATCGTTCAGCGTGGGCAACGTGCGCGCGATGCCGACGTCGACCTCGCGCAAGAGCTGCTGCAGGCCGGACGGCCAAATGGCACGGGCGCCGTCGATCGGGTCCAGCGACTGGCCGGTCGCCGTCCGCCACCTATCCCGGGCGACCTCGGCCAGCGCCGTCGCCGCGGCACCGTCCACCGCGGTCGCGACCTCGTGTCGCGGACCGTACCTGCGGCCAAGCGCTCGGCGAAACCGGTTGTGGTGCTTGTGTTCCGGGGTGTCCCAACGATCCAGCGTGAGGTCGATGCCCCCGCAGAACGCCAAGACGTCGTCGACGACCACCAGCTTCTGGTGGTGGACGGATCCCGTCGGCCGGGCGCCGTCGATGGCCAAGCGCAACCGCTTGCTGCTGAGCCGATTCACCACCGACACCGGGGTGAGGCCGTACCAGATGCCGTCGAACACCGGCAGCAGGCGCAGGTTGGATTTCAGCACCTGGATCTCGAGGTCCGGTCTTCGCCAGAGCAGCCAATAGAGAAAGGCGCCCAACTGGTTGGGACCGGCGAGTTTCTTGCCACCCCGTTCGAATGTCGTCCTGGTGTCGAAGTCCCACCCAATGAGCATGATTCGATGCTTGGCGCGCAGCATCGCCGCCTTCACGTGCCGGAAATAGTCGGCGGCATCGACGATCAAGCCCATCTGCTCGGCGCATTCGACCCGCCAGCACGTCCGACCGGCGATCAGCACGGAATCGTCTTGCATATCACCGACCAGCGGACCCGATCCCGGGTCGCGCGCTATCGCGTGCTCTCGTCGGGGAGGTCGTGCCGGGTCTGATGCAAACCGGGTCCCCGCGGGTCGTCGTTTTGGTGCTCGAGCTTTTCCTGCAGTTCGCGTTGCTCGGCCGTGGCCTGCCGCGCGTCTTCGGGCGCGGGCGGCGGGTCGATGTTGACTTGCTGATCCACGCGACATCTCCTTGAGGGCTTCAACCGTGCTTTTCGCACAGGATCTCCCGAATCGCACCATCCGAAACGGACCGTGACGGGACCCACGGTCGCCGGCGACCTCCGACTACCGCTACACGCCGTTCACAGCGCCCACAAAGCGCTTACCCAGGGTGCCGCGAAATGATGCCGGCAGGCCCTGAATCGCCTGGCATGGGAAGTACTCAACGCGGAATCGCGGGGAGCGGGAGGGACAGTGAGCGCACCGGCCGCCGTTGTCGACGCAGTCCTGGGCAAGCCACGCATGCGGGGCTACATCCATCAATACTGCGCCCTCGCCGCCGTCGTAGCGGGTGCGCCACTGGTGGTGGTCTCGTGGGCGGAGGCCTCCAAGCGGGCGGGGCACTCGACGCTGACCTACACCCTCGCGATAGTGGCGATGTTTGCCGTCAGCGCGATTTATCACCGCGTCCACTGGGAGTCGGCGGTCGTCAGGAACTGGATGAGGCGGCTGGACCACTCGATGATCTTCGTGCTGATCGCCGGGACCTATACGCCTTTCGCCCGGTTGTCGATGCCCCGGGGGACCGGGTACGTCGTGCTCGCGATCGTCTGGGGCGGGGCACTGGCCGGGATCGCGCTGGCGCTGTTCTGGCCGGCGGCTCCGCGCTGGGTGGGCGTTGCGCTCTACCTGCTGCTCGGCTGGGTGGCGGTCTGGTACACCGGGTTGATCCTGCACAACGCCGGAATCGCCGCGACGGTGCTGCTGGCCGTTGGCGGCGCGCTGTACAGCATCGGTGCGCTGTTCTATGGGCTGCGCTGGCCCGACCCGTGGCCGACGACGTTCGGCTACCACGAGGTCTTTCACGCATGCACGGCGCTCGCGGCGATCTGCCAATACATCGCCATCTGGTTCGCCGTCTTCTAGAACCACACCGCGCGCCGATACGCTGGAGGAATGGCAACGACCAGCGTCACCAACCCGATTCCGCCACAAGACCTTTCGGGAATCGTCGGCCACCGCTTCATCTACACGTATGCCAATGGGTGGCAGTACGAGATGTATGTCAAGAACGCCACCACCATCGACTACCGCATCCACTCCGGACATGTCGGGGGCCGTTGGGTCAAGGGCCAGCGGGTGCACCTCGTCCAGCTCGACGAAGACAGCTTCAAGGTCTCCTGGACCGAGCCGACGGGCACGTGCGTGGCCGTCAACATCCTGCCCGCCAAGCGCCGCCTGCACGGCGTGATCTTCTTTCCGCAATGGATCCGCGTGCACGGTGAGCGCACCGTCTGTTTCCAAAACGAGCACCTCGATGAGATGCGGGCCTACCGAGACGAGGGGCCCACCTACCCCATCTACGAAGTCCCCGAATTCGCCTACATCACCCTGTTCGAGTACGTCGGCGTCGACGACGAGACCGTCATCGACACCGCTCCTGGTGACCTTCCCCCCGGGTGGTCCGACCGGACCGGCTGATGAACCGAACCCGCGTCACGTCAGGTCGGCGGCGACCCGCTCCAACGCGGCGAGGTGGTCGTCGACGGTCGCCAGGCCGGCGTTCATGGTGTTCACCGAGAGGTGGGTGGCCCCGGCGGCCCGCCAGGCGGCGATGTCGGCGGCGGTCTTGTCGGGATCGCCGGTCCAACTGACCCGGCCCTCCATCCCGAGACGGTCGACGTCGCGGCCCGCGGCCGCCGCCGCGCGCTCCACCTGCGCCCGCGCGTAGTCGAGGCCGGGACCGGGTTCCATCATCGGGAACCAGCCGTCGCCGAGCCTTCCCGCGCGTTCGTAGGCGCGGTCCGAGGCGGCGCCGAACCACACCGGGATCGGACGCTGGGTCGGCATCGGAGCCAGACCGGCGGCGGTCACCGTGTGGTACTTGCCTGCAAAGGTGACCGAGCGTTCGGTCCACAGCTTGCGCATCACCTCCACCTGCTCCTCCGAGCGCTTGCCGCGGTTGCGAAACTGTTCGCCGAGCGCCTCGTATTCGACGGCGTTCCACCCCAGCCCGATGCCGAGGCGAAATCGCCCGTTGGTGAGCAGATCGACCTCGGCCGCCTGCTTGGCCACCAACACCGACTGGCGCTGCGGCAGGATGATCACGCCGGTGACGAGTTCGAGCGAGGTGACCGCGGCCAGGTAGCCGAACATCACGAACGGCTCGTGGAACGTCGAGTCGATGTCGTAGGGGCCCTGCCAGCCGCGGTGCACCGCCGGGTCGGCGCCCACGACGTGGTCGTAGGCCAGCACGTGGGTGAAGCCCAGCTCCTCGACGCGCTGCCCGTAGGCACGCACGGCCCCGGGGTCTCCACCAAGCTCGGTCTGCGGGAACACGACACCTACGCGCACTGAGCTTTCAACCGAGTCCCGCCCCGATTGCTTCCGCGCCACGCGATCAGTCCAGTAAACACGCGTTCACAGGCAACTGCCAGGGAACCCGGTACCGCCGGTACGCATGACTGGGCGAGGGTGTGGGTACCCGGCCGGTTGGACGGTCGCGAAGTAGGCGGCCTGCGTTCCGCCCTTGGATCGACCGCTCCCGCAATTCGAAAAGGGAGGCCGACGGCGCACGGCCCGTCGGCGGGAGGAGCATCTGATGCCCGAGGTCCAACTTCACCACGAGGGACATCCGAAGTACCGCCGGATGGTCCGGTTCGACTGGTCGGAAACGCCGCTGCACTGGGTGCCCGGCGACCCGTTCTCGACCCACATGATCAACGTCCTGCACCTGCTGCTGCCCGAGGGGGAGCGGCATTTCATCAAGGCGGTGCTCGAAGCGTCGTCGCTGGTCGATGACCCGGAGCTGGAGGCGGCGATCAAGCCGTTCATCCAGCAGGAGTCCTGGCACGCCTGGGCGCACCAGGTGGTTCTCGACCACCTCGCCGAGCAGGGCATCGACACCAAGCCGTACACCGATCGGCTCGGCAGGCTGTTGTCGATCACGCTGGGGGATCCGCCCAAGTGGTTTCCGCCGGCCATGAAGCGGTGGTGGCTGTACCGCCGTCTGGCCGATGTGGCCGCGCTGGAGCACTACACCGCGATGCTGGGCCAGTGGGTGCTGACGAACCGGGGCCTGGACTACGCCAAGGCCGACCCGATGATGCTCGACCTGCTGCGCTGGCACGGCGCCGAGGAGGTCGAGCACCGCTCGCTGGTGTACGACGTCTACCAGCACGTGTCCGGGAACTACTGGATCCGGGCGCTCTCGATGTTGTTCGTCTCGCCGCTGTTCATCGGCTGGTGGGTCGCGGGGGCGCGTTACCTGATGGCCCAAGACCCGACCATCGATCAAAAGTGGCGCTGGCGCGACTGGCTGGCGGCCGCCCGCGAGTACCGGATACCTGGCCCGTGGAAGCTGCTCGTGACGACGCCCGTCCGGTACCTGCGGCCCAGCCATCATCCGAATGACGAGGGATCCACCCAGATGGCTATCGACTACCTGAACTACTCCCCGGTGGCGAAAGCCGCGCGAGAGCGAGCGGGGTCCCAAGGAAAGTCACCGGATCAACCCCAGGGGATCGAGACTTCCCGCAACGGCGCACGAAAGGCCGAGGTTCGATGAAGGTTTCGGTTGACCTTGACACCTGCGATGGAAACGGCGTGTGCATGAGCATCTGCCACGAAGTATTCGACGTACGAGAAGACGGACTCCATGTGCTCCAGGCGGAGCCGCCGGAGGAGTTGCGCCAGCAGTTGATCGGCGCCGAGGTGTCCTGCCCCACCCAGGCGATCACGGTGAAGGAGTGATCCGATGCCGAGCCGTCAGCTGAAAGAGGTCGTCGTCGTCGGTGGCGGCGTGGCGGGGACACGCGCGGCCGAGGCCCTGCGCCAGGACGGCTACGACGGGGCCCTGACCATCGTCGGCGCGGAGCGGCATGCCCCCTACCACCGGCCGCCGCTCTCCAAGAAACTGCTCACCGGCCAGGTGCACCGCGCGGGCGTCGACATTGCGCCGCAATTCGAGCTGGAGGCGCGGGTGTTGCGTGGCGCGTCGGCGATCAAGCTGGATCTGTCCTCGCGCACGGTCCATTTGCGCGACGAAAACCAGGATCTGTCACTGCAATTCGATGGGCTGGTGATCGCCAGCGGCGCAACGCCGCGACAATGGCCGGGGGCGTCGGTCCCGGATGGGGTGCTGACGCTCCGCACCGTCGACGACTGCCTGGCCATCCGGGAACGACTTGGGTCGCGGCCGCGAGTCGTCGTGGTCGGCGGCGGATTCATCGGCGCCGAGGTGGCGGCGAGTTGCCGATCGATCGGGCTGGAGGTCGCGCTCATCGAGAAGGCAACCAGCCCGCTGCTGGCCGCCCTGGGCAACGAGCTCGCTCCCCGCTGGGCCGAGTTGCACCGTCAGCACGGCGTGGACGTACGGGTCGGCGTGGGCGTCGAGGGGTTCCTCGGTAGCGGCCGGGTGGAGGGGGTTCGGCTGACCGACGGTTCCCGGGTTCCGGCCGACTTGGTCATCGTCGGCCTGGGAGTCACTCCGGTGACCGACTGGCTGGACGGGTCGGGCTTGCGCGTGGACGACGGGGTGGTCTGCGATGGCACGGGCGCCGCGGAAGGCGACACCGGGGGCGCGGCCGTCGTCGCCGCCGGCGACGTCGCGCGCTGGTGGCACCCGCTTTACGAGCGGCACCTGCGCACCGAGCACTGGGAGGACGCCGGGCGTCAGGGCGAGGCGGCGGCCAGGACGCTGTTGGCGGGACCCGACCGCGCCGACAGTTACGACGAGCTGCCGTACTTCTGGTCCGATCAGTACGACGTCAAGGTGCAAATGCTCGGGGTGCCAACCGATTACGATGCGGTCGATATCGTCGAGGGTGATCCCGACGCGTGGGAGTTCCTCGCCGCGTACGGCCGGGGTGGGCGCACCATCGCGGTGCTGGGCACCATCCCCAATCGGGTGTACGCCTACCGCGACGCCATCGCCAAGCGCGCCGAATTTCCGCCCAAGCGGCCGGACTGACGACGGCGCGCGTTTGCGGCGACGGCGCCGAACGCGCGGGCTGGACAGCTGGCGCCGCAGGCCGCCCGGCGATGATGGACGGGTGACGGTGACCAAGACCAACGCGGTGCTGCGGATCGGCAAGTTCGAGCCGACTTTCGCCCAGGAACTGGCGCAGCGGTACGAAACACCCGCGCTTCCCGACGGCGAGGAGCGCCCCAGATTCCTGGCCGAGCACGCGGGCGACATCCGCGTGGTGGTGACGTCCGGCCAGCCCGGCGTCGACGCCGAAATCATCGCGGCGCTGCCGAACCTGGAGGCGATCGTCAACTACGGGGCCGGCGTGGATGCCATCGACGTGGAGGCGGCCCAGCGCCGCGGCATCGGCGTGAGCAACACCCCCGATGTCCTCTCGGATACCGTCGCCGACACGGCTCTGGGCCTGATCCTCATGACACTGCGCCGTTTCGGCGCCGCCGACCGCTACGTGCGGGCGGGTCGATGGGGGCGCGACGGGCGCTTTCCCTACGCCAGGGACGTCAGCGGCCTGCAGGTCGGGATCCTCGGCCTGGGCCGGATCGGGTCGGCCATCGCGACCAGGCTGCTCGGCTTCGACTGCGCCATCGCCTATCACAACCGCCACCGAATCGAAGGCTGCCCGTACCGCTACGCGACATCACCGGCGGAGCTGGCGCGGTCGGTCGACGTCCTGGTCGTCGCCACCACCGGCGACCGCGCGACGCGCAAGCTGGTGGATCGCAGCGTCCTCGAGGCGTTGGGCCCCGATGGTTACCTGATCAACATCGCGCGCGGCAGCGTCGTCGACCAGGAAGCGCTGGTGGAGTTGCTCGTCGGGGGAGCGCTGGCCGGGGCGGGGTTGGACGTCTTCGCCGACGAACCTCACGTGCCCGCCGAGCTGTTGGGTCTGGACAACGTGGTGTTGTTCCCTCATATCGGCAGCGCGACGGCGCGAACCCGCCGCGCGATGGCGTTGCTCGCGATCCACAACCTCGACCATTACCTCGCCAACGGGGAACTGCTGACCCCGGTATTGCGTCCGCGTCGATGACGGCTCAATTTCGCTCGAGTTTGCACTTTATCGCAGTTGGTCTTTAATTCTTCACGTGACAAAACCGGGCCGTCGATGGTGAAGGAAACCGATCACTATGAATGGGTCAGCGCCTATTTGAAGGGCCGCGGTCTGCAAACCATCTGGCAGCGGGCGACATTCGCGTTCACGGCATCGCAGGCGGCGCTACCGCTCCTGATGCTGTGGAGCCCCACCGGACCGCATAACACGGTTTCCCGGGCGGCGTCCGTCGCGATATCGGTGGTGGGATTCGCCGGCGCCACCCTATGGCTGGTCCACTGGCCCACTCGACGCCAGTCGATCCTGTTTTCGCTGGGCGCGACGGCCGCGATTGCCGCAATGTGTTTGGGGTTGTCGAACCCGTACACGGCATTGATGGGATGCACGATGTTCGCGATGCTCGGCGGCTTCATCGCGTACTTCCACGCCGGCTATTACGTGCTGGCGAATTTCGCCGTGGCGACGGTGTGCGCGGTGACTTTGGCGCACCGATTCATGGTGATTACCGGTGACGTCGCGGCGATAACGGCTGGTCTGATTATCGTGATGGCGCTCAACATCGGCGTGCCCTTCGGGATCGAATCCGTGGTGCAAACGCTGCGAAGCGACCTCCGAACGTCCGACCGCGACGCGCTCACCGGACTGCGCAACCGGCGCTCCTTCTACGAAGCGGTGCACGAACTGCTGACGCTGCACGGCCGGTCCGCGGGCAAGTACCTGGTGACGACGGTCATCGACCTGGACAACTTCAAGAAGGTCAACGACACGCAAGGCCACGCCGCCGGCGACCAGGCCCTGGTCGCGGTCGGCGCGGCGCTCGAAGAGAACTGCGGCCCCTCCGCGGTGATCGGCCGGGTGGGCGGTGAGGAATTCGTGGTCGTCGACACCGACGTCACGCCCAACCCGACGACGATGGCCGAGCGGCTTCGCCAGGCGATCGCCGACGTCCCCTTCCCGATCACGGCCAGCATCGGGACCTCCGGGATCGCCCTGGACACCTCGCTGGCCGACGCGCAACTCATCGACGACCTCATCAGCACTTCCGACGCCGCGATGTACGAGGCCAAGCGCGCCGGCGGGAACCAGGTTTGCCACTATCCGGCGTTCGTTCGCCCGGCCGCCGGATAGCCGGTGACAACGCCCGGGAATGGATAGGCCGTCCGGCGGTGTTGCGCAGGCCATGACCGACGGGATTGAGCTGAGCCCCACCGACTGGGTGCGCGAACAGACCGAAAAAATACTGAAGCAAGGTACGACCGACGGGGTCCAGATTCTCGACCGGCCGGTGATCTTGGTGACGACGACGGGGGCAAAGTCCGGCAAACGACGGTACGTGCCGCTGATGCGCGTCGAGAAGGACGGCCATTACGCCCTGGTGGCGTCCAAGGGCGGCGCTCCTGACCATCCCTCCTGGTATTTCAATGTCAAGGCCAACCCAGCGGTGACGGTGCAGGACGGCGACAAGGTTGTTCCCCTCACCGCGCGCGAGCTGAAAGGCGCCGAGCGGGAGCAGTGGTGGCGACTGGCCGTCGAAGCCTTCCCGCCTTACGGCGAATACCAGACGAAGACGGCCCGCCAGATCCCGGTCTTCGTGCTCGAATAACCGGCGCCCCACCGCCTATAACCAACGTCACACTCGGCAAAGGCGTGGCCCATCGCGATGAGCGGGTATTCACGGCTGGCCGTGAGGACCCAGGATGAGTGAGACGATTCAACGCCGGCTCGGCGAATACGACAGCCCGATCGAGGACCACCTCGAGGACGCCTTCAGCAGAATGCTGAGCGAGGGTACCCAACGCATGCACCGCACCTGGCGCGGTCTGCTGGTCACCGGCTTCTTCGGCGGTACCGACGTCGCGCTGGGCGTGCTTGCCTACCTTTCCGTGCTGTCCGTCACCCACCAGCCTCTGCTGGCCGGTTTGGCGTTCTCCATCGGCTTTCTGGCGCTGCTGCTGGGTCACAGCGAGTTGTTCACCGAGGGGTTCCTGGTGCCCGTGGTCACCGTGGCCGCCAAGCGCGCCAGCATCCGGCAGCTGTTCAGGTTGTGGGGCGGCACGCTGTTGGCCAACCTCGCCGGCGGCTGGGTGATCATGTGGCTGCTGATGACCGCGTTCCCGCGGCTGCAGGAGCAGACGATCGAAGCGGGCACCCACTTCGCCACGGCGCCGATGTCGGCCCAAACCCTGGCGCTGTCCGTCGTCGGCGGCATGACGATCACGTTGATGACCCGGATGCAACAGGGCACCGAGTCGGTGCCCGGCAAGATTGCGGCCGCCGTCGCCGTGGCGTTCCTGCTGGCCGGTCTGCAGATCTTCCACTCGATCCTGGATTCGTTGCTGATTTTCGGCGCGCTGGTGACCGGTCGAGCGCCGTTCGGGTACCTCGACTGGCTGGGCTGGTTCACCTACACGGCGGCCGGCAATGTCGTGGGCGGGCTGGGTCTGGTGACTCTGCTGCGGCTGGTGCGCAGCAAGGACCGGCTGCAGGAGGAGCGCGCAGCCGTGGATGCCGCATGAACGGGTCGGCCCGCGCCAATCATGGTGCCGCATTCGCGATCCCGGCCGAGCGCAAGCTGTGGCCGAAGCGATACGCGGACAGGTTATCGCCCGGACGACAACTGGGTATGCATAGTTCATGACTGCCGATTCGCTGACGTCCGGCCCGCCGGTGCGATTCGCCCGCACCGGTGCCGCCGACGCCGTTACGGCGAGCGAGTTGCGTCGTGCACTGCGAGCCTGGTTGTGCGAGGCGACCGACGTGTGTGCGGACGTCCGCGAGAGCATTCTCTTGGGCGCCGGCGAAGCGCTCGCGAATTGCGTTGAGCACGCGTATCGCACGCATCACCGCGCCGGCACCATGGAGCTGCAGGCCAGCTACGATCCCGCCGCCCGATCGATGACCGTGCGCGTCAGCGACCGCGGAACCTGGCATCGGCCGGCGCCGAAGAAACCCAACGACCCTCGTGCGTCGCGCGGCATCATGTTGATGCACGCGCTGGCCGATCACTGCACCATCAACGCCCGGCCCGGCGGCACTACGGTGTGCCTGAACTACGCCACCGGCCCAATTGCGTTGACAGAAAACGACGTTTGACGCCGCGCTGGCGGCTCACCCGCCGAAGGCGCGCTCCAGGTCCTTCAGCGACGTCTCCAGGTGGCCGAGCAGTCGCTGCAGGTGCGGGACGCTCCGCCGGCAGCCGACGAGGCCGAAGTCGAGGTTGTCGGCGTTGTTGGTCACGGTGATGTTGACCGCCTGCCCGTCAAGCGGGATCGACAACGGATAGTTCCCGTCCAGCCGGGCGCCGCGCCAGTACAACGGCTCGGCCGGCCCGGCCGACACGTTCGAGATGACGATGTTGAACGGCGGCGAGGCGGCCGAGAGATATCCCGGAATGAGCCCGAAGAACAGCCCACCGATGTTGAATGCCGACAGGGCCAGCTGTTGCACCGAAGGCAATTGCTGGAACACCTCTTTGGTGTCGCGGATCGACGAGCTGATGGTCTCGAGCCGCTGCGCCGGGTCGTCGAGGTCTGTCGCCAGGTTGCACAGGAAGGTGCCGACCATGTTGCCGCCACGGTCGTCGTCGTCCTTGCGGAGGTTGACCGGAACCATCGCGGTCAGCGGGGCGTCCGGCAGGGCGTTCTGCTCGATCAGGTAGGCGCGCAGCGCTCCGGCGGACATGGCGAGCACCACGTCGTTGACGGTAACCCCGGCGGCGGATTTGACCGCCTTGACGCGGTCCAGAGACCAGGACTGCGCCGCCACCCGCCGGGCACCGCCGATCCGGACGTTGAACATGCTGCGCGGTGCCCGGAACGGAAGGGTCAGTTGTTGCTCGAGCAGCGCGGCCCGCGCGAGCCGCACCGTTGACGGGGCCAACGCAAACGCGGACCCCGCGGTCCGGCCGACCCGTTCGAGCAGCGGCGGCCGTTTCCCGCGTTCCGCCCGGTGGCGCGGCGGCAGGTTCCACGGGACCCGCACCTCGTGGTCGTCGGGATCGGAGGTAAAGGCGCGCTGCACCAAGCGCAGCGCCGACACGCCGTCCATCAGGGAGTGGTGGTACTTCGTGTAGACGGCATACCGGCCGTCCTGGAGTCCCTCTACCAGGTGGGCTTCCCACAGCGGGCGGTGCCGGTCGAGCAGGCTGCCGTGCAACCGGGAAGCCAGCTCGAGCAGATCGCGCACCCGTCCCGGCTCCGGCAGGGCCGAGCGGCGGAGGTGGTAATCGAGCTCGACGTCCTTGTCGAGCGACCACGCCACGTTGGTGAGGCCGCCGAAGAAGGCCGGGTGCTTGCGGAACGTCGGCTGGATGTCGGTGCACTCGAGCATCGCCTGATAGGACTCGCGGACGAAGTGCGGCCCGGCGTCCTCGGGCGGCGCGAAAAGTTGCAGCGAACCCACGTGCATCGGATGCTCGCGTGACTCTCCGATGAGAAACAGCGCATCCGTCGGCGATATCGGCTCCATGATCGGCCTCCCCATTCAGTCCCGTGCCGTCCGGCCGCACCGCCCGTCCGACACGGCTCCCCACTTCAATTAGCCACGGCGAGCGCCGCCCACACCTGAAAAAATGTGACGGTGCCGCCTCCCGCATGCGAAGCCGACGATTCGTGGCGCGGTCATCCGGGCGGATAGACTGGTGGCCCAGTAACTCGCGCGGTTGAGATCACACGCCGCTGAGATAAGAAAAGTCCACGTCAGGGGTTGTGCCGTGCCCGAAGAAAAGACCGAAGCCGCCAGCCTGGAGCCGCACTTCGAGGACGTACAGGCGCACTACGACCTGTCCGACGAGTTCTTTGCGCTTTTCCTGGACCCGACGCGGACCTACAGCTGCGCCTATTTCGAGCGCGACGACATGACCCTGGAAGAGGCGCAGCTCGCCAAGGTGGACCTCTCGCTGGGCAAGCTCGGCCTGCGGCCCGGCATGACGCTGCTGGACATCGGGTGTGGCTGGGGCACGACGATCGTTCGCGCGCTCGAACGCTACGACGTCAACGTCGTGGGCCTGACGCTGAGCCGCAATCAGCAGGCGCACGTGCAGCAACGCCTGGACCGGCATCCGAGCCCGCGGACCAAGCGGGTGCTGCTGCGCGGCTGGGAGCAGTTCGACGACAAGGTGGATCGCATCGTGTCGATCGGCGCCTTCGAGCACTTCGGGCGCGACCGCTACCCCGACTTCTTCAAGATGGCCTACGAGGCGCTGCCCGCCGACGGCGTGATGCTGCTGCACACCATCATCAAGCCCAGCGAGGAAGAGTTCGCCGACCGCGGATTGCCCATCACCATGACCAAGATCCGGTTCATGAAATTCATCATGGACGAGATCTTCCCGGGCGGTGACCTGCCCAACGCCGCTGCCGTCGAGCAGCACGCCGGGAATGCCGGCTTCGGCGTCAAGCGGGTCCAGCAGTTGCGGCTGCACTACGCCCGCACGCTCGACACCTGGGCGGCAGCGCTAGAGGCGCGCCGTGACGACGCCATCGCGATTCAGTCCCAAGAGGTGTACGACCGCTACATGAAGTACCTCACGGGGTGCGCCGAGTTGTTCCGCGAGGGCTATACCGACGTCGCGCAATTCACCCTCGCCAAGGGCTGACGGGCGGGCGCGGTTTATCAGCGCAGCGCTGCGGGTAACTCCACGAGCAACAACCTGATTCGGTGGGCGGCGACGTTTGTCGGCCCAAAACCGAAGGAAGGATTGACCGTGGGCGCCAAGCACCGCATGACCGAGCCGTCCGAGCAAAGACCGTCGGCGCATCGGAAGCCGCCGCGCAAAATGTGGGGCGTTGCCACCGTGTGCGACATCGTCACCGGCGCGGTGGTGTGCGCCGCGAGCCTGACGGCGTTGGTGACCAACACCGCCGAGCCCGAAAAGCCAACGGTGGAAGCGACCTTGGGGCCGGCCCCGGTCTCCCAGCCGGTGCGCCAGCAGGGCACTGTGATCGCGGTGTCGGCGGACTCGGTGACCGCTCGCAGCGCCGACGGATACACCCAGACCTATCTCGTCACCCCGAACACCGCTTTCATCACCAACGGCGGCCGATCCGCAATGGCCGCTTCACATTTCGCGGTCAACGACCACGTCGACATCATCGGTACCATCAGGAACGGCACGGCACTGGCCACCGCCGTAGCCGACCGTGACATGACGAACGGCGACGGATCGCCGATGGATCACGTTGTGGCACAACCGGTCAGCGCGGGCTCCGCGGGCGCCTGAGTTCTACGCTTCGACTAAATGCGCGCTGCCGTCGTCTAAGTCGTCGCGGCGCAAACCCATCGGGGTTTTAGCGGGCATATCGCCGCCGGCGATCACCACCCGGGTGATCGGGGTGAGTGCCCGGAACAGCGTCTCCACCTCGTCGTCGCTGAGCGGGTCGAGCGCCGACAGGGCGAGCGTGTCGGTGCTCGATTCGATGTGATCCTTCAATTGGCGACCGGCCGCCGTCAGCGAGCCGTCGTCGTTGAGCAGACCCCGCTCGGCCAGCCGTTGTACGTTATGCCGCCATGCGGCCTCGTCGTAGTCGCGGGTGCGGGCGATGTAGTCGGGCTGGACCCGGCCCGCCGCGGCGTGCAACACGTTGGATTCCCGGCCCGAGATGCCGGCGGCGGCCAGCACGGCCACGTGCCCATCGCCGCGCTGCTCGCGCAACAGCGTCGTCGCGTGCCACAGCGCGGCGAGCGGGTCCTCCGGCCAGGGCAACGCCAGGTTCGCCGCGAACAGCGGGCGCCCGTCGAGCGGCGCCGCGCGCGCCGCCCGGCCGGCCAATTCCGCCGCCACAGCGACGCTTTCGTCAGCTACGACGCCATAGCGGCGTAGCGCCGCGACGGCCGATTCCCGCCGGGCGCGCAGCGCGGCCTCCGGACCGGCGATCTCCCACGCGGTCGGCAGGGCCTTGGCAACCCGCTCCGGTGCGAAGTTATAGAAGACCGCGGCCACGACCTCGCGCGGCACCCTGCCCAGCGGCGCCGACCGTGCGGCGAAATAGCCCATCCAGAAGCCTCGGTAACCCAGCCCGTCCAAGGCCGCCCGCGCCTCGGGCGCGAAGTACGTCACCGCATGCACCGGCTCGAATCGATCGAAGAAGCGTCGCGCCAATACCGGTTCTCTGCGCACGGTGGCAGTTAACCACCCGGCCCGGGCCCGAGGACGCCGACCCGCCCGGCGGCGGCCTCGGCTCGCAGGGCGGTGGTTGTCAGGTCGAACGTCACCCCCGGGACCGCCTCGTTGACGCGCGGGTTGCCGGTCCACCAGGCGATGCGGCACGTCCGCCGAGCGATCCGCCAACCGGCGGGCGTGCGCCGCCAGGCGTCGTCATACCAACCCGTCCCGTCCCAGAGCGGACCGGCGTCGGCGGCCTTGCGCACCAGTCGCCAGCCGCCATTGCAAAAGCTGTGCGCGACATCCCCCTCGGCGCGGACCACATGGGTCGAGATGGTGTGCTGGGTGGCGTCGAACGGATCGTGGTAGGCGGCGAAGTCCGCCTTGAACTGCGCCAGGCCGCTCCACCGCGATGACGCCCCGTAGTCGGCCACCACATCGGTGGTGAAGATCGAGTCGAACAATTGCCACCGCTGGCTGTCCACGGCGAACCCGTAAAGGTTGAGCAACTGCGTGATCGCCACGACGTCGGTGTCGGTGCTTGCCATGGCTCATTGACCTTTCAGGCTGCCGATCCGAAGCGAAAAGTCCGCCCGGTGGGATGGCGACGTTCCCTCGACGTCCTCGACATAGCGTTCGGGATCGCGGTCGACGATCGCCAATCCCTCGGTGGTCGGATGATCCGCCATGAACTCGCTGTATTGCCGCCCGAGCGCCTCGCGAAGGCCGATCGGGGCGCTGCGACGGAAGTCCGGCAACCCGTCCCGTTCCTCTTCGCTCATGTGGTCGTCGCTGGCCGATCGGGTGCGCGCGACGGCGGCCCACCACTCCTCGGTGCCGACCTGCGCCGCGTCGGCGTCGCGCACTCCGTCGCGAATGTCGTTGTGATCGCTGATCGCATCGAGCGTCTCGCCCTCGGGATCGTCGGTCCCGCGCTTCAGCAGCTGCGGGTAGAAAATCTTCTCCTCGATGTAAGCGTGGACGTCGAGCTTGTCGGCGAGCGGACGCCATACCTTCGCGAGAGCGGAATGGTTGATCGGTTCCTGCCCGCGCAGCGAGTCCAGCCTGGCGAACTGTTGGCGGAACCAGTCGTGGTCGGCGCGGATCAACGTGGTGATGTCAGCCATTGCAACTCCAGAGCGCTACCCGGCCGCTGCGGATCCGCGGCCGGTGTCCATGCTGGCAGAACCCGTCAACCCGCGACAGCCCGGCGCCGGCTCAACTCTCCGAGCGGGGGGTGGGGCTCTGTGCCGATTCCCATTTCGATGCCAGCGACCTCCTGACGGGGGTGCCGGACGCCATGTCGAGCTGGAAGGTCTCGCCGCCGTCCTCGAGTGTGACGACGAAGCGGCCGTCGGTGAAGTCCTTGAAGACCACCTTGTAGGGCTGTTCGCCGGCGCCGCGGTCGACGGTGATGATGTCGCCCGCGGCGACGTCGTCGATCCGGCCGTTTGTGGAAACTTCAGTCATGCCATCGACGGTAGCCGATGGGTGGCGACCCGGTTGCGGCCCCGCTGGGGCCGGCAGCCAATCATGTTGTGCTACTTGGTCAGCTGAACCAACAGCGCAGCGAGACAAGATCGAAGGTCGCATCGCCGAGCCGGTTCCCCTTGTCGCCACGGTAATCCTCCTTCGGTCGCCGGAACACTGCGTCTCAGGGGCCTATCTGTGGTCCGCGCCGTTGAACCGATGCGGGTCGGGCCGGAAGGGTCCCCGTTACCGCCGTCTGGCCGGGCTGTCACCCGACGGACGCGCAGTGTTTGCCCGCGGGCAACCGGCGGGCGCATTGGGTCTGCGAACCTTGACCGACGCTGGCGGCCGGGAGTCGCCGCGAATCGAGGAAGGGCGGCCATGACGGAACACTTGCGCGCTTACAACAGCCTGTGGCAAGTCCGCGGCGACTCTTGGTGCCGGCTGGAGGAGGCCGCCGATCGGCTGACGCGTCCGACCACCGAGGGAGCGCTGAAGGCGAAGTGCATCAACACCTGCCAAGAGCTGCTCACTCGCCTGAGCGCTCTGGAACCCTATTGGGCCTACCCCGGAGCGCCGCAATTCGGGCGCGTCCAAAGGCTTTTCGCCGCCGGCAGCTACGACAAGTTCGCGCAGGCGCTGGTGCAGATCAACCGCGCGCTGACCACCGAGTCGTACCGCTCGGGCGACGTGGAGAACGCCGGCGCCGACGACCTGGACATGTTCCCGTCCGATCCGCGCCAGCTCGCGGAGCATCAGGCCGCCACCCAGCGCGACCGTCCCTACTTCGAGGTGCTCGTCGTCGAGAAGATGACCGAAGACCAGGAGCGGGCGCTGCGTAACGAGGTCCGCAAGTGGCGCCGCCCCGACGACGAGTTCGTCTACGAGCTGGTCGTGGTGTCCAGCGGCGACGAGGCGCTCATCGCGGCGCGGCTCAACGTCAACCTGCAGGCGGTGGTGATCCGGCGGCGCTTTTCGCACCAATCCACCCGGGACCTGTCGGCGCTGGCGGAGTTCGTCGACACCGGCGTCTC
The DNA here is from genome assembly GCA_002102225.1 of Mycobacterium interjectum. Lineage (GTDB taxonomy): Bacteria > Actinomycetota > Actinomycetes > Mycobacteriales > Mycobacteriaceae > Mycobacterium > Mycobacterium interjectum_B. Next base: position 22,062 of record LQPB01000030.1, on the reverse strand, counting down.
GCACGAGCTGGCGGATCATCAGTCACCGGAGGAACGCGCGCAGATCCTCGCGGTGTCGCTCGCGAAGCTGCGGCCCGAACTCGACCTGTACCTGATGACCGAGATCGAGGTGGAGGATATCGCCGGGCGGCTCGGCCAGTACTTCCGCCGGGTCTTTCACGCCCGCGAAGGCATGCTGGAACTGCACCTGTCGATCCTGCAGGGGGTGGCGGCGCGCTACCGCACCCCGTTCTTCACCGCGCTCAAGCAGTACAGCCACAAGCCCACGGGTGTCTTTCACGCCCTGCCGATTTCGCAGGGCAAGTCGATCGTCAACTCGCACTGGATCCGCGACATGGTCGGTTTTTACGGGCTGGATGTGTTCATGGCGGAGACGTCGGCGACGTGCGGCGGGCTCGACTCGCTGCTCGAACCGACCGGGCCGCTGCGCGAGGCCCAGCAGCTCGCGGCCCAGGCGTACGGTTCCCGCCACACCTACTTCGTCACCAACGGGACGTCGACGGCGAACAAGATCGTCACCCAGGCGTTGGTGGCACCGGGCGACATCGTGCTGCTGGACCGCAACTGCCACCAGTCGCACCACTACGGGATGATGCTCGCCGGCGCGAACGTGGTCTATCTCGAGGCGTACCCGCTCAACGACTACTCGATGTACGGTGCGGTGTCGTTGCGCGAGATCAAGTCGAAGTTGTTGGCGCTCAAGCGTGCCGGCAAGCTCGACCGCGTCAAGATGATGTCGCTGACCAACTGCACCTTCGACGGCATCGTCTACGACGTCGAGCGGGTCATGGAGGAGTGCCTGGCCATCAAGCCCGACCTGGTGTTCCTCTGGGACGAGGCATGGTTCGCGTTCGCCCGCTTCCACCCGGTCTATCGAACGCGCACCGCCATGGCCTCGGCGCGGGCGCTGCGCGAGCGGCTCGCCGATCCCGACTACAAGCGCCGCTTCGAGGAGCAGCTGGCCGCCGACCCGGCCGGCGAGGACGACCTACTGGACCGCCGCCTCATTCCGGACCCGGCACGCGCGCGGGTGCGCGTATATGCCACCCAGTCGACCCACAAGACCCTGACCGCGTTGCGGCAGGGCTCGATGATCCATGTCTTCGATCAGGACTTCGACCAAAAGGTCGCCGAGCCGTTCCACGAGGCCTACATGGCGCACACCTCGACCTCGCCCAACTACCAGATCCTCGCGTCGCTGGATCTCGGCCGCCGCCAGGTCGCGCTGGAAGGGGTGGAGCTGGTGCAGCGCCAGATCGAGAACGCGATGCAGCTGCGCGACGCGATCGACAACCACCCCCTGCTCAGCAAGTACATGTGGTGCCTGCGAACGTCCGATCTGATCCCGGAGGACTTCCGGCCCTCGGCCATCGCGCAGCCGCTGCGCTCTGGCCTGCGCAACATGATGGCCGCCTGGGACCAGGACGAGTTCGTGCTCGATCCGTCGCGAATCACATTGTTCATCGGGCCCACCGGTTATGACGGTGACACGTTCAAACGCCAGCAACTGATGGACCGCTATGGAATTCAGATCAACAAGACGTCACGCAACAGCGTGCTTTTCATGACCAACATCGGCACCACGCGCAGCTCGGTCGCGTTCCTGGTGGAAGTTCTGGTCAACATCGCCCGCGAGTTGGACCAGAACATCTCCGAGATGAGTCTCGGTGAGCGCGAACACTTCGCGCAGGCGGTCTATCGGCTGACCGAAATGTCCTTGCCCCTGCCCGATTTCAGCGGCTTCCACCCGGCGTTCCTGGATCACGGCGGCAGTGAGGCGACTCCGGAAGGGGATGTTCGACGAGCGTTCTACCTCTCCTACGACGACACCAATTGCGAATACCTGATGGGCGAGCAGATTATCGAACGGCTGGACGCCGGAGCCGACATCGTCTCGGCGACGTATGTCACGCCCTACCCGCCGGGATTTCCGGTGTTGGTCCCGGGCCAGGTGTTCAGCCGGAAAATCCTGCAGTTCATGCGCGATCTCGATACCCCCGAAATCCATGGCTACCTGCCGCATTTCGGCTATCGCGTTTACACGGAGAAGGCCATCGAGACGGTCAGCGCGTCGATCGGGTTGGCGACGTCCAACGGCCACCGTCCACCGGGAAGCACGGACGGGCCGGCGCCGCAGAAGCCGTCGAAGAAGAAGCCTGCCAAGCGCGGAGGGACCGACGGCGACGGAAACGTCCCGGAGGTGGGCCAGGACGAGTTGCTCGGCCGGCAGTATCCGGGTGACGCGGTGGACACCACGGTTTAGTGCGACCGGTGGGTTGAGGCGCCCTGTTGCCTCAAGAGTGTGACAGGCGGCCGTCGAGGATGGTCAGCGCACGCTCGGCCCATCGAACGTTCTCTTCCTCGAACGATATTCCGCGCAGCAGCGTCAGGTAGGGGCCCACCCGTTGGCTGCGAGCCAGGTACTCCTCCTCACCGCCGTCGTCGAGCATCCGGGCCCGCATCCGCTCGTAACGTTGCAGCTTGGTCTTCGCTTCTTGCAGGCGCTCCGCCATGAAGGCCCGGACGGCCCGCGCGTCACCGGCATCGGCGGCCAGCAGCTTGACCGCGAGATCATCGCGGATCACCGACGGCTTCGGCGCCCGGGCAGTGAACTCCCGGATCGCGGCGTGGCCCGACTCGGTGAGGGAGAACATGCGCTTGTTTGGTCGGCGTTCCTGCTGCACGACGCGCGCCCGGATCAACCCCTGCTCGGCGAGGCGGTCGAGTTCGCGGTAGAGCTGCTGCGGGGTGGCCATCCAGAAGTTGGCGACCGAGGCGTCGAACCTCTTGGCCAGGTCGTATCCGGAGGCTTCACCATCAAGGAGGGCGGCCAGCACCGCGTCACGCAGCGACACGGCGACCAGCTTAACAATGCGAATAGTCAAAAAAGTGACTAACCGCACATCGACACCACGGCGAACGACCTCTACCGTCAACCCCACCTACTCAATAAATTGACTAAGGCAGGTGTCTCGTGGTTGCTACCCACCCCTTTCGTGCGGCGGTTGAGGAGCGGGATGAAGGCGCCATTCAGGCGATGCTGGCCGATGACGTGGTGTTCACCAGCCCGGTCGCGTTCAAGCCCTATGTGGGCAAGCCGATAACCGCGGCGATCCTGCGCGGCGTGTTGCGGCTCTTCGAGGACTTCCACTACATCCGCGAGATCGCCGGCGCCAACGGTCGCGACCACGCGTTCGTGTTCGAGACCGCGATAGCGGGGGCGCCGGGGGTGAAGGTCACCGGCTGCGACTTCCTGCACTTCAACGACGACGGTCTCATCGACGACTTCATGGTGATGGTGCGGCCGCTGTCGGGCGCGACGGCGCTGTCCGATGCGATGGGTGCCCAGTTCGAGCGGATAAAGCGGGAGGCCGTCGAACTCGCCGACCAGTTCGCCGCCGCAAAGGGATCCTGAACATGCGGATCGGATTGGGGATCAATTACGCGGGCGGGTTCAAGGACGTCGCCGCCGAAGTGGCGGACCTGGAACGCGCCGGGTTGGACATCGTCTTTGTGCCCGAGGCGTATTCGTTCGACGCGGTGAGCGCGCTGGGCTACTTGGCGGCGAGCACGGAACGGGTCGAGCTGGCCTCCGGCATCCTGCAGCTCTATACCCGAACCCCCACGCTGACCGCGATGACCGCGGCCGGCCTCGACTACGTCTCTGACGGTCGCTTCACGCTCGGTCTGGGCGCCTCCGGCCCTCAGGTCATCGAGGGTTTCCACGGTGTGCCCTACGACGCGCCCATCGCGCGCACCCGCGAGGTCATCGAGATTTGCCGGCAGGTGTGGCGGCGCGAGACCGTCCAACATCAGGGCAAGCACTACGTGATCCCATTGCCCGCCGGCCGGGGCACCGGCCTCGGTAAACCGCTGAAACTCATCAATCGTCCTGTCCGAGAGCGTATTCCGATACTGGTCGCGGCGCTGGGACCCAAGAATGTCGAGCTGGCCGCGGAGATCGCCGAAGGCTGGCAACCGATCTTTTTCCTGCCGGAGAAAGCGCGCGAGGTATGGGGTGACGCCCTGGCTGCCGGCCAGGCCAAGCGCGACCCGGCGCTGGGGGACCTCGACATCTACGCGGGCCCGGTCCTGGCCATCGGCGAAAACGTCGAGGCGCTACGCGATTTCGTCAAGCCGCACCTGGCGCTCTACATCGGCGGAATGGGCGCCAAGGGCAAAAATTTCTATCACACCCTGGCTACCAAGTACGGCTACGGGCCCGAAGCCGACCGGATCCAGGAGCTCTACCTGGCGGGCGATAAGGACGGCGCGGCCAAGGTGGTGCCCGACGAACTCGTGCGCGACATCAACCTGATCGGTTCGCGCGAGTTCGTCAAGGAGCGCGTGGCGGCGTTTCGCGAGGCGGGAGTGACCACGCTGAACGTGGCACCCATCGCCGGTACGTCCGCCGAACGGATCAAGCTGATCGAGGCGTTACGCGAACTGCTCTAGCCGCCAAGGCGCGCGGGATGTCCGGCCATCGTGTCGCGACCTGCCCAGACTTCGCTTGCCATAGCATGTGTCTATCGCGCCGGGGGCCGACTCGTGCCACCCGGGCGAACCGTAGGAAGCAACGCGAATGGACCTGGACCGAATCACCCACCCGCTGCGACTGGCCAGCGGATCGCATCAGCCCGGATCGGGCAAAGGGTGTGCAATGAACGCGATTTCATACATCAATGGCGACGAGCACATCACCGACTTCCCGGCGACTTCGGCCCGCCCACTCGCATCCTTCGTCCAGTTGTGCAACGACCTGCTTGCCGGGCCCGACGGCTATCTTTCCCCGGAGGACAGCCTGCTGGTACTTGAGCTGGGCTGGCTGACGGTTGGCACGGCCGATGTCGCCGACACCGTCGTGCACCCCTGGGTGGCCAAGCTGTTGGTGAGCCCTCCGTGGGGGGTTGTGCAATACGCCGAGAACGCTGCGGCCGAGGCGATCACCGACATTGCCGAACTGCATCGCCGGCTCGCCCCCGGCGAGACGCCGCGAATCGCCGAATGGGATGGCGCCGCCCGCGCCGCGCGCGCGGTCACCACCACGCCGGTGACCGCCGAACGGTACGCGGTCCGGGCCGCGTGTCAATCGACCGCGCTGGTGGAGACCGACGACTGGGACACGCTCGATGCCATAACCGGCAACGCCCTCAAAGCGCACAGATTGGCGAACGCCGATGTGGGGGCCGCCCGCGTCGTGGAGATAGCGCGCAATGCGATTCGCTCGTGGCGGCGGTTGGCCGGGCTGAGCGTCGTCGGGACACGACGCGACGCCGTGGCCGCATAAGACTGCGACCTCTGATCAACCCTGGCGATGACGATCCCGTCGCAGCCGCATCGCGCGACTCACGGCCGTGGCCAACGCCAGCAGTGACATCGCCCCCAGAATCATGGTCGAAACCGCGGGCCTGACCGTGGTCAGTATCAGGGGCAGGCCGAAGCCGACGTAGGTCACCACGTAGAACGCTCCGACCAGCGCACCCCGCAGGCGCCGCGGCGCCGCGGCTTCGAGATCGATCAGGCCGTCGCGCAGGCAAAGACCCGACGCGCACCCGAGGATCACGAACGCCGACAGGGCCAGCGGCAGCGACATGGTCGGCGGGGCCACCGCGGTGACCGCGTAGCCGAGCGCGGCCAGCACCGCGCCCGCGGTGCCGGCGTGCGGCCCCCAGCGCAGCGCGCGGGCGAATACCTGAATGAGTCCGCTGACGCCGTTGACGATCAGCGTGGCAATGCCCGCCGCCAAGGGCGCCGCCAGCCCGGTGTGCACCCGGCCGGGGATCGTGATGAACCCCAGCGTCGCCGAGGCGAACACCCATGGGGCCAGCGGCATGGCCCAACTCAACGCCCACGCGGTGCCCTGCCGCGCCGACGCCGGCGGCTCCCAGTCGTGCGCCGTTGCCGGTGCGGACGCGTTTCCACGCCGCACCGCCGCGACCGACAAAACCATCGCGGCCACGACGAGGGTGGCCGCCAGCCCGAACGACCACCGGACGCCGGGTTGCCCGGACCGCGCGATCAGCCCCGCGGCGAACGGGCCGATCGCGAAGCCGCCGAGCAACACCGCTCCGGCGGTGCCCGCCCCGGCGGGGCCCTTCAGGTCGGAGGCCCACGCGGTGCAGGAGCTCATCAAGAGACCAACACCGATTCCGACGACCAAACGACCCACCAGCAGCGCGTCGGGTTGCTGCGACAGCAGCATCGCCACCGTCCCGACCAGCGTGGCCGTCGCGCCCGCCAGCGCCACCGCCTGGCGCCCGAGCGCATCGGACAGCCGCCCGCCGACGAGCAGCCCGGGCAGCAATCCCAGCGCGTAGATCGCGAAGATGGCGTCGAGCCTGGTCGCGTCGAGGTGTTGGCGTTCGCTGATCAACGGCATCAGCGCGACGAAGTGGTTCGCGACCCAGCCAGTCGCCAACAACAGGACCAAGACGCTGACGAACGTCACGTGCGCCGCACGCGGGTCCGCGCGCTCGTGCGGCGTGACCAGCGCCGCCGGCGGCCCGCTTGTCAGCTCGGTCGACCCTTGCGACGACAGCACGGATTCCCCTCCCCTGGGTCTGAAAAGCGTGGGCGGCCGACGAAACGTACTGGACAATGCCGCCCACGGAGTTATTCCCGCTCAGCCGGCACGCTGCACTGCTTCGCGCGCGGTCCTGCCCCGGGGGCCTGCAAACCCGCGGCGATCCGGCGCAAAGCGCGAGTAAGGTTTGAAATCTGCCGATGTGGTGTACAGATAGCTCACTGCGAACCCAGGAGGGCAAATGATGAAGCAAATCGCCGCGGCAGCGGTTGCGGTGGCCGCGCTGCTGTCTGGAGCGTGTTCGGCCTCACAGGTGATCAACACCGGAGGCGACACCAAGTGCAAGGACTTCACCACGCAGGACGAGAAGAAGCAGAGCGACGAGGTCAGCAAGATGCTCAAGGACAAGAGCGGCGCCGACCCGACCAGTATGGAGATATCCGCCACGCGTTTGTCGGCCACGACATGGTGCCAGACGCTGGGTAAACCGGACTCCAAGATCTCCGAGGCTCCGCACGGCTGACGCCAAAGAGGCTGCGGCGCAGCTAGTTTAGGACCAGATCGCGCGGCAGCTCGTCGCTGACCACGGCTTCGGCGAGCAACTCGCCCAGCAGGGGCCCGAACTTCATCAGGTTGCTCCCGACGAACGCGACGACGCGGCCACGGCGCGCCACCTTCCAGCCGTCGCCCCCGGAATCCAGCCAGGGCGCGCGAACGGTGACGCAGTCGACCTGGCCCACGGACACCAGCGAGGGGAACAGCGCGCGCACGACGGCGGCGTCGGGCACCTCCTGCCCGAATGCCCAACGGCCCGTGCTGCCCAGCGGCAGCCCGTAGCCCTCGGGCGCGGAAAGGCATGCGGCGCCGGTCGCTGCGGCGCCCTCGTACGTGAAACGGGTATGGGGTGCGAACCGCACGCCGAGCGGGCCGAACAGCGCCGGCGTCCGGACACCCGCGCAGATGAGCACGCGGTCCGCGCGCACCACCGTGCCGTCCGCCAGCGTCGTCGCGCCGTCGTCGGCGACCGCCACCACCTCGCAGCGCCTGATGACGGCGCGTCGCGCGAGGGCGTCGAGCGCGCGGCGGATGCGCAGGCTGCCGCCCAGCGGGTCGAACACCCCGGCGTCCCACGGTGCCGCCGCGAACGGGATGCGCGCGCCGATCTCCGACCGGTCCAGCCGGGAGAAGGCGGCGCCGGCGTCGCCCATCGCCGCGGCGGTGGCCGCGATGGCGTCGGCGTTGCCGGGGGCGCCGGCGGCGATGAAGCCCTCCGCGCCCAGCAGGCGCCCGGCGCCCAGCTCGGACTCCCAACGCTGCCAACCGTCACGGGCTCGCATCGCGAGTCGACACAATGCCGGGCGCCGATGCGCGACGCGGAAAATCCTTGCCAGGCCGGCGGATTGCGCGGCGAACGGCTCCCCGCGTTCGAACACGACGGCGTCCTCCCCGCGCCGGGTCAGCGCGTTGGCGGACGCGAGCCCGCAGATCCCCGCCCCGACGATGACGATCACGTTCGTTCCCCGCCGGTATCAGAAGAAGAAGCCGGCGTGCGGCGCGTCGGCCACCGCGAACAATCGATCGGCGGCGGCCAGCGCCTCCGGGTCGTCGGTCCGGACCAGTCCCGCGGCGGCGAGGCTGCGCCAGGTCGTGCCGCCGAGCAGAACCGCGGCGAGGCCTTCGGCGCCGACGTGGAGCCGGGCGGGCCGGTCGGTCGGTTCCGCGCCGTCGCCCGTGACGGCGAAGCCGGCCGAATTGTGCGGCAGCAGAGCGTCATCGACCGCGATGGTGACCGACTCGTCGCCGCAGTATCGGCGCGCCGCCAGCGCCGCGTGCGCGTCAATGACGCGTAGCCACGTCTCGTCACGCACCGCGGTCACCCGCGCGGCTCGCCGATCCATGAGCAACCAGGGCAGCGGATCGTCGACGGGCATCATCCAGAACACCACGCGATCGATGAGATCGAGCCCGAGCAGGAAGCGCAACAGGCCCAGGTACGCATCGGGCGTGGGCGCGAAGAAGTCCTCGACGGCGATGGTGCGCTGGTCGCTGACGAACCACGCCTCGGTGTCGACAGGACGGTAGCGGGCGAAACCGGTCTCACGCCCCGGGTCGCCATGCACCGCGACATACGAAGGGCCCGGCGAGGATTCGGTGCGCGTCCGCACGCTGTGCCACCACACCGCCGGGCGATCGATGGTTCCCGGGCGCGCCGGTCGATGCGCGGCGTAGATCCGGGGCAGGACGTCCCACGCCTCACCCATGTCCAGCAGTCGCACCGGGCCGCCGGTCCCCACCTCCGGGCGCAACGCCGCCCGCGCCGTCTGGACCTCCACCGTCTGCGACGAACTCGCCACACCGTAGCCATAGCGCCCGTAGATCGTCGCCTCCGAGGCGCGCAGCGTCGCGACCACCTCACCCCGCGCGGCGAAGTCGCCCAGCTGATGGCGCATCAGGTCGGTGGCGATCCCTCGTCGGGCATGAGACGGCAGGACCCCGATGTGGGTCACGGCGGCATGGCCCACGATCGCGCCGCCGGGGAGCGTCAGCCCACTCGTCACCGCGTCGGCGCTGCCGACGAGTTGCCCGTCGACGAACGCACCGATCGTGCGGCCGGGATCGAGCAGCTCGGTGATCTGGCCGGGCGCCAGGTTGGCCAGCGGAGGAAAACCGACCATGGCGGCGCGAAACACGTTCATGGCGGCAAGGAGGTCGTCCTCGCCGTCGAGAACACGGATGTCGGTGGTCATCCCGACATCATGGCTCAGCCGACGGGCTACCGAATCTGCAGCCCAGTCAGCGCGCGCGAAATGACCAGGCGCTGAATCTCGCTGGTGCCCTCGAAGATGGTGAAGATCTTCGCGTCGCGGTGCATCCGCTCCACCGGGTAGTCGCGGGTGTACCCGTTGCCGCCCAGGATCTGGATGGCCTCGTCGGTGACGTAGACCGCGGTCTCGCTGGCCACCAACTTGGCCATCGAGCCCTCCGCCGAGTCGAAGCTCTGGTTGTTGCGCGCCATCCAGCCGGCGCGCCACACCAGCATGCGCGCCGCGTCGATGCGGCTCTTCATGTCGGCCAGCTTGAACGCGATGGCCTGGAATTCACCGATCTTGCGGCCGAATTGCTCACGCTGGCAGGCATAGTCGAGGGCGTATTCGTAGGCCGCCCGTGCCACGCCGACGGCCATCGCACCGACCGTGGGCCGGGTGCGCTCGAAGGTCTTCATCGCGGCCTGTCCACGCGACGAAGAGCCGGATTTGACCCGGGCGATGCGTTCCTCGAACTTCTCCCGGCCGCCCAGGATCGTGTCCTCGGGGAGCCGGACGTTGTCCAGTACCACCTCGGCGGTGTGCGATGCGCGGATGCCGTGCTTCTTGAACTTTTGGCCCTGCGACAGCCCCGGGGTATCGGGAGGGATGACGAACGTGGCCTGGCCGCGCGTGCCGAGCTCGGGATAGACGGATGCCACCACGATGTGCACGTTGGCGATGCCCCCGTTGGTCGCCCACGTCTTGGTGCCGTTGAGGACCCATTCGCCGGCCGCCTCGTCGAACCGCGCGCGGGTGCGGATGGCGCCGACGTCGGAACCGGCGTCGGGCTCTGACGAACAGAACGCCCCGAGCTTCGGTTCGTCGGGCGTGCCGAACATTTCGGGAAGCCAGCGGCCCAGCTGTTCGGGAGTTCCGTTGCCCGCCAAGGCCGCTGCGGCCAGCCCGGTGCCCAGGATGGACAGCGCGATGCCGGCGTCACCCCAAAACATCTCCTCGAAGGTGGTGAGAAAGCCCAGGCCCGTCGGCTCGGCCGCCTGCTGCGCAAAGAAATCGGGGGAGTACAGGCCCACTTTGGCGGCCTCCTGGATCACGGGCCACGGCGTTTCCTCCCGCTCATCCCATTCCGACGCGGCCGGGCGGATCACCTCGGCCGCAAACTTGTGCACCCAGTCGCGCACCTCGATCACGTCGTCGCTCAGTTGCAGTGAGAATGTCACGGATTCACTCCTGAAATATGTTGACAGTTAACGGTTCCGGTATTGGGCGAGGACGCTCACCGTCTGGTTGACCCAGGCCTCGAAGTAACGGTCCTCATCGATGTTGCCGGGCAGCCGCCCGGTCAGGGCTTGCAGCGTCGCGGCATAGGACAACGACCCGATCGCCGCGGCGGCGCTCGCCTCGGGATCGGGTATGCGCGTGCGGCCGGAGTTATTGGACGCGACCAGCTCGTCGGCGAAGCGCTGATACGCGTTGTCCGTGATCACCTGCCACGTCTTCTCGTCGAGATCGCCCAGCTCGTCGGGCTCACGCAGCATGACCTTGAGCAGTTCTTCGCTCTGTTTCAGGTTGTCCCAGATCAGCCGGCCGGCGGTGCGCACCGCCTGCTCGACGCTGGCCGGCGCCCCGGCGTCGTACTGTTCGCGGGCCGCCACGATGCTGTCGATCCGGTGCGCCACCGCGGCCTCCAACAGCTCGCGCTTGGAGCCGAAGTGTTTGTAGAGCGCGCCGGAACCCGGCGCCAGGCCGGAGGCCCGCTGGATGTCGGCCACCGACGTCGCCGCGTACCCCTTGGCGGCGAACAGGCTCATCGCGGCGGCCAGCAGCCGATCGCGTCCCGACGTCTGCATGGTGAGAGAGTACTCACTCACCCCCTCGCCAGGGAAGCCCGTGTAGCGCACCTCACAGCGCGGGGTGCGTGCGTCGGCAAAGATTTGCGTTCGGTATGCAGGCGGCTTGTCAGGTTGCCCCCGGTCGGGGAGGCCGCATACCTTCGAACGCGGGAGCCGGGCTTTCCCAGTCGAACGACAACGGCTGTCGTGTTTGTAATGGACTGCGCTCCAAGCGATTACGTGAGCCGCACCGCAGTGGTGCGGAGCGGATGGCGAATTGGCCCCCTAAGACCTAGCGAGGAAGCGAACGATGCGCCACGTCAATGAACCCGGCAATCGAGGTGCCCGCCTGCCACGAAACGACCGTCTGCGCTCCATCATTCGCCACGATCTGCCCGCGTCCCTGGTGGTGTTTCTGGTCGCACTGCCGTTGTCGCTGGGTATCGCCATCGCGTCGAACGCGCCGGTCCTCGCCGGGCTGATCGCCGCGATCGTCGGAGGAATCGTGGCCGGATGCATCGGTGGATCACCGCTGCAGGTCAGCGGCCCGGCGGCCGGACTCACCGTTGTCGTTGCCGATGTGGTGTCCGAGTTCGGCTGGGGGGTAACCTGTTTGATCACGGTCGCCGCGGGCATTCTGCAGGTCCTGTTGGGCCTGAGCCGCGTTGCGAGAGCGGCACTGGCCATCTCTCCCGTCGTCGTTCATGCCATGCTGGCCGGGATCGGGCTGACCATCGCGCTTCAGCAAGTGCACGTGCTGCTCGGCGGTCAATCCAAAAGCACTGCCTGGCAGAACGTTACCGGCCTTCCGAGCCAGGTCCTCGGCGCCCACCGGCCGGGGGTGATCCTGGGGCTTCTGGTGGTCGCCATCCTGGTCGCATGGAAATGGGCCCCGGCCAAGGTCGCCCGCGTTCCCGGCGCGCTGGTCGCCATCGTGGTGGTGACGGTTATCTCGGTGGTCTTCCCGTTCGACGTGCCACGCATCGAACTGGACGGATCGGTGCTGGATGCGCTGCGCTTGCCCGCGTTGCCTCACGGAAACTGGACCGCCTTCGTGATCGCCGTGATCACGGTGACGCTCATCACCAGCGTGCAAAGCCTGCTGACGGCGGTTTCCGTCGACCGGATGCATCACGGGGCGCGCACGGACTTCGACCGCGAGCTGATCGGGCAGGGCGCGGCGAACATCGCCTCGGGCGCGATCGGCGGCCTGCCGATCGCCGGCGTCATCGTCCGCAGCGCGGCTAATGTCAATGCCGGGGCCAAGTCCCGCGCCTCGTCGATCATGCACGGCGTGTGGATCTTGCTGTTCACCCTCCCCTTCGCCGAGTTGGTCGAACAGATCCCCACGGCCGCCCTCGCGGGGCTGCTGATCGTCATCGGGGTGGAGCTGCTCAAGCCGGCCCACATCGAAACCGCAATGCGCAGCGGGGATCTCATCGTCTATGTGGTGACCGTCGCGGCGGTGGTGTTCCTAAACCTCTTGCAGGGCGTCATGATCGGGCTGGTGCTGGCCATCGCGCTGACGGGGTGGCGGGTGCTGCGGGCCAAGGTGGAGGCGCGCCCCGTGAGCGGGGGGTGGCGCGTCGACGTCGGGGGCGCGTGCACCTTTCTCGCGCTGCCCCGGCTGACCCGCGTCCTGGCATCCGTGCCGGAGGGTGCCACCGTGACGGTCAACATCGCGGTCGACTACCTTGACCACGCTGCGTACCAGGCGATTAGCGATTGGCACCGCCTGCACCTGGCCCGGGGCGGCGCGATCCGGTTCCAGGGCACCATCGAGCGCGGCCGGCTCGCGCACCACCCCGTCGAAGACCTCTTCGAACCCGAGAATTCCGAAGCCCAGCCGTCGAACGCCGACCGGCACGGCGTCCAGCTGACGTTGGTGGAGGCGGTGCCGCCGGCCCCCAAATGAGCTGATCGTCGCGGCTCGCTCGCCGAGACCGGGGCGCACACCCGTGTGCCGACCCGGGCCGATAACGCCACGCCTATATCCTGAGGTCGATGTCCAACCCCGGCGCGACCACGCACGGCGCGATGCCACAGGAAATCGCGGCCGGGTGCCGGCTCACCGACCGCGCCGGTCGGGTGTGTCGGCGGTCGCCACGTGTGGGCTGAGCAATGACCTCTGACGCTCCCCTGTTCGGCCAAGTCCGCCTCCCGATGCGCGTGCTGTCGCTGCGCACCATCGTCATCGTCGCCGCGCTCTCGGTGATCACGCTCGTCGTCCTGTTGGGGGCGTGGGTGTGGATCGGCGTCACCAACGATCAGTACAGCCAGCTCGACCGCCGGCTGGACTCCGTGAGCAGTTTGGGCGACATCAATACGTTGATCAACAGCGGGCAGCTCACCGCGCCGGATCATCCGCTTCCGGACGGCAACCTGGTGCGCACCGCGCGCATCGGCAACGTGACGGTGTCCTTTCCCGGCAACATCGTGCTGCCCCAACTTCCCAACGGATACGCCAACACCACCATCAACGGGGTGCAGTACCGGGTGCGCACCTTCACCGCCGGGCCCGCCTCGATCGCGCTCGCCGCGCCGCTGGCCGAGGCCCAGCATCGAATCAACGAACTGCACCTGCGGGTGTTGCTGATCTGCGGCAGCGTCATCGGCGGCACGGTGCTGGTCGGCTGGGTGATCTCCCTGATCATGGTCAATCCGTTCCTGTTGCTGGCACAGCAGGCCCGCGCCATCAACGCTCAGTCCAGTCCCGACGAGGTGCAGGTTCGTGGCGTCCGCGAGGCCGTGGAGATCGCCGAAGCGGTCGAGGGCATGCTGGCCCGCATCGGCAACGAGCAGGAGCGCACCAAGGCCGCGCTCGAGTCGGCCCGCGACTTCGCCGCCGTCGCCTCTCACGAGCTGCGCACTCCGCTGACCGCCATGCGCACCAACCTAGAAGTGTTGTCCACCTTGGAATTACCCGCCGAACAGCGCCACGAGGTGATCGGCGACGTGATACGCACCCAGAGCCGGATCGAAGCCACGCTGACGGCGCTCGAACGGCTGGCGCAGGGGGAGCTGACCACCGTCGATGACTTCGTCCCCTTCGACATCACCGAACTGCTGGATCGCGCCGCGCACGACGCGCTTCGCATCTACCCGGGTGTGCACGTGTCACTGGTGCCCTCGCCCACGGTGCTGATGGTGGGGCTGCCCACCGGCCTGCGGCTGGTGATCGACAACGCCATCGCGAACGCCGTCAAGCACGGCGGGGCCACCGAAATCCAGCTGAATGTCAGCAGTTCCGGCGAGGGCGTCCAGATCGCGGTCGACGACAACGGCACCGGCGTCCCCGAAGACGAACGCACCGCGGTCTTCGCCCGCTTCTCCCGCGGGTCGACCGCGTCACGAGCCGGCTCCGGGCTGGGCCTGGCGCTGGTCGCCCAGCAGGCCGAATTGCACGGCGGCTCGGCCTCACTGCACGCCAGTCCGCTGGGCGGCACGCGTCTGCTGCTCAAGCTGGCCGGCGACGGCCGCGGCCCGGCCTGAACGCCGGCATCAGTCAGGTTGACATGTATCAGTCAGGTTGATATTAATGGGCGCAAATGTCCGATCTCAAACCGCCGGCCTGGCTCAAGCCGATCAACAAGGCCGTCATGGCCGCGCAAAAGCTGGGGATCAGCACCGGGCCCGTGCGGGTGCTCACGGTGCCGGGCCGCAGATCGGGACAACCTCGGAGCACGCCGGCGACGCCGTTCACGCTGGGTGGCCGCGTCTACGTCGTCGGCGGCCATCCCCGCGCGGACTGGGTGCTCAACGCGCGCGCGGCCGGTGCCGGAACCGTCACGCGGGGCCGCGAGGCGCAGCGCGTCGCCTTCGTCGAGCTCACGGCCGAGCAAGCGCGCCCGGTGCTGCGCGCGTTCCCCGACAAGGTGCCCCGGGGCGTCGGCTTCTTCAAGCGTTCGGGGCTGGTGCAGCGGGGAACCGCCGACGAGTTCGAGGCCCTCGCGGGCCGGTGTGCGGTGTTCAGGCTGGATGCGGTTGCGGGCAGCAACGCGCGATCCGGCGACAAACCTCAATAGGGGCGCCGCGACGGCGAAAGCGCGCGGCTCCCGGATTCACATCGGGGTGGCCTGCTGGGCCAGGTTCAGCAGGACGTAGGCGACGCAGAAGAGAAAGTTCAGGACGACCAGGACCAGGCCGGCGAACATCAGCGACCGGGTGCCCTGGCGCTTCAGGCGCTTGACCCGCGCGCCGCGCGCCTCGCGGTTCAGCTGCATCGCGATCAGGGCGAAGTTGACGTCCGTGACTTCGTCGTCCGCGACGGGCGCGCCCGCGACCATCTGCCGCAGCCGCTCGGGGGCGGTGTGCACGCCCACGCGTTCGAAGTGGTGACACAGCCGCCGAGCGCGCCGCCGGCCGAGTGCCTGACATCGCATCTGTACCTGATGCAAGAGCTGCCGCCGTTCGTAGCCCCAGGCGTCGGACGGACTCGTCACAAGCCGGGATTCTAATTCGCTTATGCCCGTTTTCGGGAGGTCTAAGCCAATTACATCGAGACCTTTTGATCGCCGTTCATCCGCTCGGCGTCGGGCAGGTCCAGGTAGCGCTCGAGGTTGCGGTGCATGTTGATCACGCGCCGTTCCTCGCTGGAGAGCACCAGGTGCGTGAAGCCGGGCTGGTGCAGCCCGCGCTGCAGGCCGGCGAGCAGGCGGATGTCCTGGGTGAGTACCAGCCCGGGTTCGGCCTCGCCGGCGGTCGAGCGGACATCCGCCGGTTTGGTGCGCGGCGCGCCCGGGGCCATCCGGGTCATCAGGAACATGACCAGCTCGCCGCGATCGGGGTCCGGGCCGGGGCGCGAGCACATGACGGTCAGGTGGTCGGCGTTGGCCAGCAGCGTCATGTTGGGGAACACGTTGTACTGGTGCAGCCGGGTGATCCGGTCGGTGTCGGCCCAGTCGAGGTCCACCCCGCGGCTGGCCGCAAATGCCCGCGTCCGCGCCGCGATCACATCGGCAACCGTGTCGCCCGGCCGGCGCTCGTCGGCGGGGAACGGTGTGCCCTCCGCGGCGCCCATCAGCGCGCCCTGCGTGTAGACGTAGGCGTCCCAGACCTCTTCGTCGCTCAGCGCGCCCTCAAAGCGCGGGCTCTGCACCCCGTAGGGCTGGTCGGACTTGCCGGTGTGCCCCCAGATCTGTTGTGGCGCATGGATGTCATCGACACAGCGCAGCAGCTCGGGATGCAGCGTCTGGATGTGGTAGGTCTCGCTGTAGCCGTCGGCGATCGTCTTCCAGTTGGCGTCGACGTCGATGGTGAGCGTCGCGTAGCAGCGGAAGTCGCTCAGGTGGCACCAGGCGATGTCGTCGGGCACCGCCTCCAGATACTCGGCCAACGGCATCGCGTTGACGTCGAGGTTGACGAAGACGAGCCCCTCCCAGGTGTCGACACCAGCGGCAACCAGCGGAAAGTCGGACATCCGCAGTGAGCCGAAGCCCTTGCGGTTGGGCACCCGCTTGAGCGCGCCCGCCAGGTCCCAGGTCCAGCCGTGATAGCCGCACTTGAGTTCGCGCAGGCCCGAGCCCGAGCCCGCGCACAGGGTGTTGCCGCGATGGCGGCAGGCGTTCTGGAACGCGCGGAGCTCCCCGTCGTCGCCGCGCACGATCAGCACCCCGTACGGTCCGCAGCGGTACTCGAAATAGTCGCCCGGCTCGGCGACGTGGTCGACCATGCAGGCGAGCTGCCACACCTTCGGCCACATCCGCTCGATCTCGAGTGCCGCGAACTCCGGAGAGTAGTAGCGCTGCGCCGGCACCAGGGTCGGGCACTCGGGCGGGGTGCCGATCGCGTCCTCGTCGCGGGTGCGGGCGGGATTGCCGGTGGGCGCGTTCACACGCGGAGCCCTACCGCGCCCCGCGCACCAACCGGCCCGGGCGTGCCCCGGTGTCGACGTCGTTGCGCCGGGTCACGGTCCCGCTGACGATGGTGGCCGCGTAGCCGCTGGCGCCCTGCAGGATCCGGTTTCCGCCCGCGGGCAGGTCGAAGGCCATCGCCGCGGGATGCAGCGTCAGGGCGTCCAGGTCGATGACGTTGATGTCGGCCTTCTTGCCCGGCTCGATGGTGCCGCGGTCGGTCAGACCGAACAGGTGCGCCGTGTCGCGGGATTGCTTGCGGATCACGTACTCCAGCGCGAGCTTGTCGCCCCGGTGCCGGTCGCGCGCCCAGTGCGTCAGCAGGAAGGTGGGGTAGGAGGCGTCGCAGATCATCCCGCAGTGGGCGCCGCCGTCGGACAGCCCCAGCACGCCGGCGGGGTGCAGCAGCATCTCCCGGATCGCGTCGTGGTTGCCCTCGGCGTAGTTGAACAGCGGCAGCATCAGCATCGCGGTCGCGTCCCGCTCGAGCATCAGGTCGTACAGCGTCGACAGCGGGTCCTCGCCCCGCGCCTTGGCGATGGCCGCGACCGTGCGGTCAGGTGTGGGCTCGTAGTCGGGCGGATCGCCCAGCGCGTACAGCCGTTTCAGGGAGTGCTGCACCAGCGCGAACATGCCGTCGAACAGCAGGGTCGGGTCGGCGGGCAGGTCGTCCTCGGCCAGGATGGCGGCCTTCACCGCGGGGTCGGCCAGGCGCTGGGCCAGCTCATCGCGACTGCATTCGGCCTTCAGTCGGCGGTAGGTGGGCCGGTGGCTGAAGCCGTGATGGCCCTGGAATCCGATCATCATGCCGAACGGCCGCGCGGCGACCTGCGGGTACAACCGGGCGCCCGCCGCGTGCGCGTCCGCGGACAGGTCCAGCATCTCCCGCCACAGGTTCGGGTCGGCGTCCACCTGGATGAGGGCGAACGACACCGGCCGGTCGATCTCAGCGCTCAGCCGGCGCATCCAGTCCAGTTCCTTTTTGGGCGCGACGATGTCCTCGCCCGCGGATCCCTGTGGGGCGAGCTCGAACACCGCCTGGCCGCCCGCGGCCATGGCCCGCCCGAGGCCGAACAGCTCGTCCTCGGCCGCGTAAGTGCCGGGAACCGGTTCGCCGTCCATGGCGCGGTGGCCCATCGTGCGGGACGTCGAAAAGCCGAGCGCACCGCCTTCGATCGCCTCCCGGACCAGTCGGCCCATCGCCTCGATGTCGTCAGGTGTAGCGGGCTCGTTGCGCGCACCCCGCTCGCCCATCGCGTAGGCGCGGATGGCGCCGTGGGCGACCTGACTGCCCACGTCGATCGCGAACTTGTGCTTGCCGATCGCGTCGAGGTACTCGGGATAGGTCTCCCAGCCCCATTCGATGCCCTCGGTCAGCGCGGTGCCGGGGATGTCTTCCACACCCTCCATCAACTCGATCAGCCACTGCTCGCTGCCGGGCCGCACCGGCGCAAAACCGACGCCGCAGTTGCCGGTCACGATCGTCGTGACGCCGTGGCCGCTGGACGGCTCGAGCAGCCCGTCCCAGCTCACCTGACCGTCGTAGTGGGTGTGGATGTCGACGAAGCCCGGGGCTACCACATGCCCTGTCGCATCGATGGTTTCGGCCGCTTCGCCGGCCATCGCGGGGTCGTCGGCGCCGCGGCGGACGACGTCGACGATCACGCCGTCCTTGATGCCGATGTCGGCCCGGTAGCGCTCCGCGCCGGTGCCGTCGACGACTGTGCCGCCGGTGATCTTCAGGTCGAACATGAGGGCCTCTCCTTGTCGCCATGCGTTGTCGACATCAGACACGCGGCATTACGCTACGCGGCGTAGCGTAACTACTGACGATATTCCTCCGGATAGATCGAGTCAATGAATCGCCGGAACTTCCCGGCCGAACCCCCAGTGCGCGCGACCGCGCCGCTGCGCTAGAGAGAACTCTTCAGCGCCGCAACGGTTTCCAGGTCGTCGAGCGCCGCCACGCCGCGGCGCAGTCCCTCCATGGCGATGCCTTCGACCTGCATTCCGCCCATCCCGGCGGTGATGAGCGGGGCGACATATCCGTACAGCGCGCTCTGGCGGTACCGGAGCCACAGGTCGTCGCGGTCCAGGTCGGGTCCGCCGGCGG
This sequence comes from Mycobacterium interjectum, assembly GCA_002102225.1. GTDB lineage: Bacteria > Actinomycetota > Actinomycetes > Mycobacteriales > Mycobacteriaceae > Mycobacterium > Mycobacterium interjectum_B. Next base: position 2,977 of record LQPB01000030.1, on the reverse strand, counting down.
CCGCGAGCGCGCGCCGGTAGTCATCGAGCAGGTCGCGTTGCGCCGCCCGCCGGTCTTCCGGCGTCAGGCTGGTGATCAGCGTGTACGCCAGTTCGCGGGAGGGGTGTCCCCGCCGCACCGCCTGCCAGTCCAAAAGGCCGGCCTTGCCGCCGTAGAAGTACATGTTGCCGGGGTGGGCGTCGCCGTGCATGACGGTGTGCGGGGGAGTGTCGATCAGCGCGGCGACGGCGCGATAGTTGTCGGCGATGAAGCGCCCGTTGTCGACGGGGAACGGGCTGCGTTCGGCGAGGCGCTTCATCGACGCGTGCATCAGCGACCCGGTCAGCAGCGACGTGACGTCCCCGGACGGGGTGTAGAGCCAGCCGAGCGGGCCGCGACCGTCGTGCGGCAGCCGGTCCCAGAAGGTGGCGTGCAGGTCGGCCAGCAATTCGACGATGAGGCCGGCCTGGTCGGGGGAGATCGGGTGCAGGGTGTCGGGAAACTCGCACGACTCGGTCGGCAGGTCTTCCAGCACCAGCAGGTACCGGCCCGTCCAGCTGTCGAACGCGGCGCCGTAGGCATAGGGGACGCCGCTGAGCTGTGGCGCGAGTTGGTTGTAGAAACGCACCTCGGTCTCCCCCAGCCGCCCGAGTTCGCCCATCAACCGGGTGGCGGTGGTCTTGGCGGCGACCTTGACGAATACCGACTCCGGCACGTCTTTTCCGGTCAGCACCAGCCTGGCCCGCGACGACGTCCCCGCGTCTCGGTCCAGCACCCGCACCGACCTGACCGTGGTCCCCAGGACCTTCGACAGGACCCCGGCGTCGATGTCTTCGACGGTGCGGGGCAATCCCAGGCGGCCGCCCACCACGGCATCGGTGGTCACGCGGCGGACGCCCTGGCCCAGATGAGCGGCCAGGCCGGCGATGGACAAAGCCTGTCCCGCAGGGTTTTTCATGTATGACCGTCCTGGTTCGGTATGCCCGTCACCGGCGGGAGCGGGCCGCAATCGGCACAGCGCCCAGTCAGACAAAACTAGCCGAATGTCTGGACTTCAGACAATACCAGATTATTGTCTGATTTGTGGAACCAGCGCGCGCACCACGAATTGCTCGACGAACTGGCGTTTGTCGGCCGCCGGGCGGCGCCGCCAGGAGGGTGCCAGCAGGAACAACGTCGTGGTGTGCAACCACTGGACGATCGACCGGGGGTCGAGATCGTCATATAGCCGCCCCGCCGCCTTCCACCGGTTCAGCAACGGCTCGTAGTGCCGCAGCAGCAAGCCCACGATGGGTTCCGAGCCCTTCTCGAGGGCGCTGGCCACCGCGGTGCTCTCCGCGGCGAACAGCGCCTCGTTCAGCGGGTCGCCGTCCACCGACTCGACCCGCGCCAGGACCATCTCCGGAACCGAGCGCACGGGGTCGTCGGGCGCGGGCAGCGATGCCACCAAATCATCGAGCGCCTTGTCCACCCGCATCAGCATCAGACCCAGCAGCACGTCGTCGCGTGCGGGGAAGTAGCGGTACACCGTCGATCGCGACACCCCGGCCTCGTCGGCCACCTCGCCCATCCGGAACTGGGTATTGCCGCGGCGGACGATGCAGCGGCTCGCGGCATCGAGGATCAGCCTGCGCGCCTCCTCGTCGTCATGGATCGCGCGGTCGTCACCCCACCACCGGCTCGGTTCCATGGCGCCGATGCTACGGGATGCGTTGTGCTACTTCGGTATCTGATGCGCCGGCTGGCCCCAGTCCGATCGAGCGCCATCCAATCATGTTGCGGCACACTCGGTCAGCAAAACAGAGAGGGCAATGATGGGGTACTCCGCCGCCGACGAGTCGTTCACCCACCAGCTCCCGACGACCTTCGACCAGGTGCACGATCCCGATCCGACGTGGTCGGATCGGTGTTACTTTTTCGCCGCGTCGCCCGACGGGACGATCCTGCTGGCCAGCGGCTACGGCAACAACCCGAACACCGCCAGCGGGCTGGGCTACGTCAAGGTCAGCCTCGCCGACGGCCGGCACTGGGACCTATTGGCCGGCCGGCCGGTGACCGGCGACGACCGTGCGGACCTCAGTGCCGGGCCGATGCGCTGGACCTGCGTCGAGCCGCTGAAGAAGTGGCGGCTCGACGTCGAACCGAACAACTCGGGAATCGAGTGGGAGCTGTACTACCAGCCCACCGCCCCGATGTGGGAGCTGCTGCCCATGAAGGTGCGCGGGCAGGACGGCCGGACGCTGGCCGACATGTATCACATGAAGGAACCCGGGCGATGGAGCGGCTGGGTGAAGATCGACGGCGAGCGGATCAGCGTCGACGGGTTCCATGGCGGCCGTGACCGCACCTTCGGGGTGCGCGTCTCGGACAAGATCGACTTCTGGCTCTGGCTCGACGCCGGGTTCGATGACTACGCTATCGAGGCCTGGGTCATCGAATCCTCGGATGGCACAGTCCATTACGTGGACGGCGGGATCACCCGCGCGGACGGTACGCTGTCGAAGCGATTCGTCAACATCGAGCACGACGTTGAGTTCGACGGCGACCGCAAGCGCCCGGCCCGCGCGGTGCTGCTGTTCACCGATGAGGACGGCAAGGCCTACCGCGTCTTCGCCGACGCCCCGCACCAGCACGTCAACGCCTACTACGGGCTGCCGATGGCGCACTGCGACTACGAGGACCTGGGCGGGGGCGGCTATTTCATCCATTTCCGCTGGGACAGCACCGATCTCGAACAGCTCGGCGAGACCGAGGGCAAGTCGATGGCGCTCGATCAGCTGATGCGCTTCGAGCAGGACGGCGACACCGGTTGGGGCATCTTCGAATTGCTGGTCGGAGGTCGGGGCTACCGTCGCTACCCCAACTGGGCGGCGATGGACATGTCCGCGTTTACTCAGGACAAGACGCCGGTGGAGCGCCTGGGGAGCGTCCCGGGGAGTGGTGTAAGTGATGGCGGCGTGTCGGTCCCTGACGTAAGAGGGCCATCGCGTGAGTCTCT
>LQPB01000029.1 GCA_002102225.1 Mycobacterium interjectum | reverse complement strand
CATCAATGGCAAACAGGTGGTCCCATGCTCATGGCAAAACCAGCTCTGAAGTGGTCCCATTCACCTGGCAGCCGACAGTCAATCGCCATGTAGCAAAGCGCGTGCCAGGTACTGCCACCGCATTCATGGTCTGGAAACCACTTTCCCAGCGTTCTGCGCGATACCCCGATGCCTAAATGCTGGTTCTTATCGGGCGCCAGCCGTCGTGAGGGCTGCTTAGTTGCATTGGGGTTCTTTCGCACCCACTCGACGAACTGCTCGACTACATACTTTCGGCAGGCTTCTTGTGGCGCTGGCAGCGGCTGGGGGACGGTGGCTGGCCATGGTCGGCTTGGAGATGTCACTCCCGCCCCCTTTCTCTACCCCATGTGGGGTAGGGGAAGTGTAACCAACCGGGGCATTTCATTACCCCATCTGGCGAGCAGTGGCGTAAAAATGCAGCTCACAGTACTTTTTTAGGCTGAGCTGTGGTTCCCTGAAATGGTGAAAGCGACGGCAGTCGCGACCACTGCGCCGACATCTCTTCGATGTCATGGTGGCCGGCGGCCCCTAGGAAGGCCGCCGGCCGCGCTTCACCCCGGCGACAAAAGTCGCCAGCTCAACGCCCGCAAAAACGTCGAGAGTGAAAGCGAGTCAATTATGACCGATTCAATGCTGGATTTTCCAGCCAAAAACTACAAGCGCTGGCCAACGGTGGCAAACTACGCCGTTGGCTGCGATATGAAGTCTGAGATTGAGCGCGTGGCGTCGATGCTCACCATCGACCCGCTTCGCGACCCGCAGGGGTACGTGCGCCAGGCTCGACTGTTGTCCGCCCAGCTACCTTGGGCTCTTCGTGAAACGGTGGTCGACTTCGAAACCTACGGAGACGGAGGCCTTCTGGTAACCGGATTAGAAGTCGGCTCGGTCGCCGCAACGCCTGACAGTCCGGCAAACGACGTCACGCATAACACGCCCATAGCCGCTGCCTCGGCGCTGTTGCTCGCGTGCATCGCCAACCTGGTTGGCTACCGTGCCGAGTCATGGGGTCGGATCTGCCAGTCCGTTATCCCGACCAAAGGCGATGCCAGCCAGCAGAAGTCGACCGGTTCTCGGGTATGCCTGGAGTGCCACACTGAGCAGGCCTTCAATCTGCTCACGAGGCCCGACTACGTCGCCCTCGGTTGCCTACGGGGCGATCCCCACGCCGCGACCTTCATGCTGTCGGCGCGCGCTCTGCAAGAGCACCTGCCCAGCTCGGTGGTCGGCCTGCTGCGGGAGCCGATGTTCAACACGCGGATCGATCAGTCCTTCATCGAAGGCGGCGTCCCTGACGAAGTCCGCGGCCCGATCCCGGTCTTGTCTGGCGCCCTTGAGGATCCGGTGATCACCTTCGACGAGGATCTGATGTGGGGCAACAGTCCCAAACACCAGGCCGCCTTGGAGATGGTGAAGACGGTTTGGGCCGATCACCGCAGCAGCGTCGTCCTGAAGCGCGGCGATGTGCTGATCATCGACAACAGCCGAGCTATCCACGGCCGCAGCGCATTTCGGCCACGGTGGGACGGTGGGGATCGCTGGCTGTGCAGGTTGCAGGGCGTGTGCGATTTGACCAGAACCCGGGATGCGCGGCGACCTCAATCGCCGGTGATCGAAATCCGGGGCTGCTGAACCTGGAAATACATTGGCGGTGGGGCCGGCACGAATCCGGTCCCACCGCTTCTGTGCGGCGTAGGGTTTCGGCCGATCCTGCGGGACCGAAGCCCTTGATCCTCTAGCTCAAGCCCTAACCCTGCGGTAGCGGGCGGGAGCGCACCAGCGTGGGCCACCAGAACCACGGCCCGAGGATGCGCAGGATGCACGGCACGACGAACGACCGCACGATCAGCGTGTCCAGCAGCAGGCCGATGCACACGGTCGAACCCACCTGACCGATCGTGCGCAGATCGCTGGTGAGCATCGCCAGCATGGTGAAGGCGAACACCAGGCCCGCGGACGTCACCACCCCACCCGTGCTGCCCAGCGCGCGGATCAGGCCGGTATGGATCCCGGCGTGCAACTCCTCTTTGACGCGGATGATCAACAGCAGGTTGTAGTCCGAACCCACCGCCACCAGGATGATGAAGGTCAGCGGCAAGATCAGCCAATGCAGGGGCAGGCCGATGAGGTGCTGCCAGACGAGTATGGAGAGCCCGAACGCTCCGGCATAGGAGAACGCCACGGTGCCGGGAATCACCAAGGCCGCCATCAGGCTTCGCGTCAGGACCAACATGATCAGGAAGATCAGCACGAAGGCCGCGATCGCCACGATGAGCAGATCCGACGCGGCGTATTGCTTGATGTCCTTATTGGTCGATCCCGAACCGCCGATGTAGACGCGCGCGCCGGCCAGCGAGGTCTCCTTGAGCGCGGTGGTGATGGCCGTCGGGAATTGCTCGACGTGCTGCACGCCCTCCGGGCCGTTGGCGTCGCCCTCGTGGGTGACGATGATTCGAGCGGCCTTGCCGTCCGGGGACATCAGCAGCTGCATACCCGTCTTGACGTCTTCGTTGTCGAAGGCTTCGTGGGGGATGTAGAAGAAGTCATCGCTGCGGGACTGGTCGAAGTCCAGCCCCACATTGACCTGGTCGTCGAACGTCTGCGCGGTCTGGGTGGACTGCAGCGACGACTGGCCGTAGCTGCTGACCAAGAGGCCGGCCAACGCCTCCGAGTCGTCGGCGGTGAGTTTCAGCTGCGTGATCACCTGCGGCAGGATCTTGTCGAGGGCCTCGAGGGACGTTTTGGCGTCGGTGATGTCGTCGGCCAGCTTGTCGATGTTGTCGAGCGCGTCGAACAGCGACCTGAACGCCCAGCAAATGGGAATGTCGAAACAGTGCCTTTCCCAGTAGAAATAGCTCTTGACCGGCCGGAAGAAGTCGTCGACGTTGGAGATTTCCTGATTCATCTCGGCGGTGATTCGTTGCAGATCCTCGACGGTGAGCACCGTCTTGTGCAGTTCGTCCGACATGTTTTGGAAATAGACGATCTCTTGCCGCAGGACCTCGACGGAGTGCGTGGTGATCTGGGCCTGCTGGCTGGTGTTGGCGTTTTGCTGCTTGGTGAACGGGAGCTGTTGGCCGCTACCGCTGCCCTGTGTGGTGAACAGGTAGGGGAGGGTGGCATGTTCCAACGGTCGGCCCAAGGGCCTGGTGATGCTCTGCACCATCGCGACGCCGGGAAGGCGGATGAGGGCCTTGGCCGCCCGGTCCAACGAGATGAAGTCGGCCGAGTCTCGCATGTCGTGATCCGATTCGATCATCAGCATCTCGGAGAACAGCTTGCTCTTCGGGAAGTGCCGGTCGGCCGCCGTGAAACCCATGTTGGCGGGGGCATTGTGCGGCTGGTACTGGCGGTCGTCGTAGTTCTGCCGATACGTGGGCACGAAGACCGCCCCGAGCAGCACGGCGGCGGAACTGGCCACCAGGATTGGCACCGGCCACCGCACCACGCTCGTCCCGATCCGCCGATACAGATGCGCCTTGGCCGCCCGGCGCGGGTCGAAGAGCCCGAAGAGGCTGCCCACGGTCAGGAAGGCCGGGCCGAGCGTCAGCGCCGCCGCGATGTTGAACAGCATCGCGATGGCGACCGCCGGACCCATGGTGTGGAAGTAGTTGAGCCGCGCGAAGGTCAGGCAGTAACACGCCCCCGCGATCGTCAGCCCGGAGCCGAGGATGACCGGCGTGACGCTCTTGTATGCGGTGTAGAACGCGTCCTCCCTGGTCTCGCCGGCCTGTCGCGCCTCGTGATAGCGGCCCATCAAGAAGATGCCGTAATCCGTCCCCGCGCCCAGGGTCAGCGCGACCACGATGTTCACCGCGAAGGACGAGAGCTCGATGTACCCCAGATGGCCCAGGGTTGAGATGACCCCCTTCGCGACCAGCATCTCGAACAGAACCCCGGCCAGGGGCACGAACAGGGTGACGATGGAGCGATACACCAGCAGCAACATCGCGATGATGAGGAAGATCGTCACGATCGTGATGTCGTTCAAGCTCGAATTCGCGATGGTCACGGTGTCCGAGGCCAGCGGGGCCGCGCCGCTGACGTAGACCTTGAGCCCGGGCGGTGGCGTGTCCTTCGCGACGACGTCCCGAACGGCGGCCACGGACTCGTTCGCTTGCATCTGGCCGATATCGCCGGCAAGGCGCAACAGCACGTACGAGGCCTTGCCGTCGAGGCTCTGCGCCCCCGCCGCCGTGATCGGCTTGCCCCACAGATCCATGACGTACTGCACATGCTCGGGGTCTTGCTTGAGCCGGCGCACCAAGTCGTCGTAATACCGGTGATCCGCATCGCCCAGCGGCCGGTCGGCTTCGAACACCAGCATGGCCAGGCTGGTCGAGTTCGACTCCCGGAACTTTGCGCCGATGGCCAGCAACGCCCGCTGCGACGGCGCGTAGTGGGGGACCACCGGCCCCGCGAGTTCTTCGGCGACCCTCTCCACCTGCGGCATGAAGGTGTTCGTCGACACGGCGAGCAGGGCCCAGAAGGCGATGATCGGTATCGCGAAGATCCGAACCATTCTGGGGACGAACGGCCGCTTCGGCGGTCGCTCCGCCGGATGTGCGCTCATGCGGATTTCACCAGGCAGAAGACGTGCGCGTCCTGATGGGTGTCGGAGTGTTCATCGCGGACCACGCCGTTCACCAGCATCCGGCAGCCGATTTGACCGCCGTGAACCTGCGCCGAGATGCTGCCCGACACCACCGTGAGCGTGGTCGTCTCCGTGTGCGACCACGGCAGGGCGGTGAGGTCGACCTGATGCGGATGCCCGTCGACGTCGACATAGACGAGCATTCCTCCCTGCCCCAAGGAGCCGGACAACTCGAACGTGAGCCGCTTGAGATTGAACTCCGGGGGTGCTGCCGGGCCGTTGACCGTGACGACGGGAGGCGGGGCGGAGAACTGGTGCACCTTCCACATGCCCACCGCGCCCACGGCGACCGCGACGACGGCAACCAACGGCATCCAGGCCCGCGCCAGGAGGGTCCTGCCGGCTGAACGGGGGCTCACTCGATCACCTCTCGGAGCTCGGTCGCGACGTCGTCATCTCCTCCCGGCTCCTACCTCCGGGTCCGATGCGAATAGTAGACGGTCATGTGCCCAATGGGCATCGTGCAAAGAGTAGCGTTACCCCGGCCGCAACGCGACCGGGGGCCCGGGGCACCCTCACGGGCCAGTGACTCGGGTCGCTTCAAGCCATCTTCCGCAGTCGCCGCCTCAACCGTGCGCTGCGCAGAATCTGGGTGGTGAAATTTATCGAGGCCAACATGGGGAAGACCCCGAGAAATGTCCGCTCGGAGGGCGTGGCCCCGTGCAGGTGGTAAAGGCTGCCGAACACGTAAAAGCAACCCACCGAGAACAACGCGCCGGGGATGCACAACGTCATCAAGGAGCTACGGTCGGCCGTGATCTGCTTCGCGAAATCCAACTCGTCTCGCGACAGTGGTTGCCGTTTGCGCACTTTGGTGAGCACCTTTTTGGCGCTCCCGATTTCCTCCCGGATCGGCGTCGTCGGTCGATCGCCGAGCCGCTTGACGTACACGCCGGCGACGGCGCCGAACACCAACGCCAACGCCAGGGCGACGACGGTCAGGAAGCCAAACAAGGCCGTACTCATCTTTCACGCCCTCCTTACCGCCAGCCCGCCGGCAGGTCGATGATGTGATTGGGACAGTAGTCGTGGGCGGCCTCGGACATGACATTCCGCGCGTTCTCGGCCGACATCTTGGCACGCAGCCGCATGAACGCGTATTCGGCTGGCAGGTAACCCGATTCGGGCCCGGCCGGATCGTCCATCAACTGGCAGGCCTCCTTCTCCTGGCTGCTGTCGGCCCGCGCTGTGCCCAGGCCGATGCCCGAGCCGAACAGCGCGGCCAGCCCAACCAGCCCGCCCCCGGCGATTTTCGTGATCCTCACTGGTGTTCACCTTCACTCGCGCGCCTTGCGGGCCCAGTGTAAAGCTCGGCGCCGGCCGCGCGGCGATGCCAACCTTGGTCAAACGGGTCGCAGCCCCGCCCGTCATTGTCGAGAATGGTCCAGATGGCGGTCATGCAGGTTGTTCCCCAGAGGCTGGCCTCGGCCGCTGAGGACGTCGGCAGGATCGGTGCCGCGCTCGAAGAGGCCAACGCATTCGCGGCACTGCGGACGAGTGGCGTCCTGCCCGCCGGCGCCGATGAGGTCAGTGCGGCGGTCACCCCGCTGTTCATCAATCAGTCGAGGATCTATCGGGAACTGGCCGCGGAGGGCCAGGCGTTCGAGCGGCGGTTCATCCAACTGCTGGGCGCCGCGGAGGTCGCCTACGTCCAGACCGAGCAGGGCGCGGAGCAGGCGCTGCGCGACGGGGTAGGCGGGTTGGAAGCACCGCTGATCTCGCTCGCCACCCAGGCCGAGAACCCCCCTCCCACCAGCATCCCGCCGCTGAACGTGCCGAACGGGCCGGTGGCGCTGATCGTCGGCGGCACCACCTTCCCCCTGCCGGACGCCAAGTACGTCGGCTCGATCATGACCGACTTCCTGAACAACCCCACGTTGTCGCCGCTCACCGGGGCGCTGGGGCAGTCCTTTTACACGCCCGAGCAGTTCTGGCCGTTCACCCCGCAACTCGGAAACCTGACGCTGGGCCAGTCGGTGGCCCACGGCGTGCAGCTGCTCAACACCGCCGTCAACACCGAACTCGCGGCGGGCAACGACGTCGTCGTCTACGGCACCTCACAAAGTTCGCTGGTGGCCACCGTCGAGATCCGCAACCTGATGGCCATGGCCAATCCGCCCGACCCCAGCAAACTGTCGTTCTTTTTGACCGGTGACCCCGGCAACCCCAATGGTGGGTTCTTCGAACGCTTCCCGGGCCTGTACATCCCGCTGTTCGACGTCCTGATGAACGGCGCGACGCCCCCCAACTCGCCATACCCAACCGTGATCTTCAGCAACCAGTACGACATGGTGACCAACCTGCCGCGGTACGTGCTCAACCCGGTCAGCGACCTGAACGCGTTCATGGGGTTCGCGCTCTACCACGGGACGCACGACTACGTCGACCTGACACCGGGACAGATCGCCAACGCGATCGAACTGCCGACCTCGCCCGGTTACACCGGTTCCACCCACTATTACGAGCTGCTGACGCAGAACCTGCCGCTTGTCGCGCCGCTGCGCCTGTATGTGCCGGCGCCGTTCGGCAACGCCCTGGCCGACCTGTTGCAGCCGGACCTGCGGGTGATCGTCGACATGGGCTACGGGTCGGGGGAGTACGCCGACATCCCCACCCCCGCCAGCCTGTTCGAACTGCCGAACCCGTTCACCATCGTGCCGGACCTGGTGCACGGCGCGGTGCAGGGGCCGCAGGCGGCGCTGGTCGATCTCGGGCTCCTGCCCCCGTCGATGATGCCGACCGGCTATCCGTTCAATCCGGCGCTCGACCCCGGCCTCAACTTCCCGCTGCCGCAGTCGCCGGTCACCGGGGTCTCGCTGCTGACCGGGTTCGAGGGCCAGTTGATGCGCGCGGCGGGCCTGGTCCCGAGCTGGGATAGCTGAGTTATCTGACTTTGCAGAACGATTCGCCGCCGGCGTTCTCAGGTCAGGTGGACGTCGGTTATGTCGATTGACACCATGAGTTCGTCGGCCAACAGGCGGCCGTCCGCGTCGCAGCGGTATGCCCGGCGCTTTGATGGCAGCTTGATTCGCTGCGCCTCCACGATGTCGTACACGTACTGGATCGCTGCGAACCCGCCGGCGACATCGACACGGTAGTCGTGACGACGTAGCAGGAAGTCACTGCCGAAGTAGAACTTCTGCTCGGTGCTATGGCTGGCGAGCTCGTCCGGGAAGCGCGTCTGCAGCCCAAACCAGCGCTCGCCATGGTCCTCGATTGGGTCGATCTCGGCGACGGTGACACCGGGCAGCGTCATAAAAAACGGGGTGGTCAAATACGTCCACAGCGCGTAGCCGTTGAAATACGCGCGCTGCAAGGGATCCCACGGCGTCTTGAGCTCATGACCGGCGAACGATTCTCGCGGGTTGAACCGTTCGGCGACCACGCTGCCGTCAAGCTTTTCGATGGCGACACGTTGGGGCGTGAAGTCGGTTCTCTGGTCTGCCCCACCGAACGGCTGCACGGAAGCCCATTCACGCTGCAGCGCAACGCTCATCCGTCGCGGCGTGGGATCTTGCGGTTGGCCTTTGATCTCCCAGAGCTTGCCGCCGCTGACGATGGTCGCCTCCATCGAGCCGAATCGTCGCCAGCGATCGACCCCTCCGTGCGCCGCAAGCACGGCGTCGAGCAGGTCGGTCACCGTTCGATCATAGGCGGGATCCGGGAGCGGGAACTTGCTTGCCAACCTGAATTGGAAGGTGTTCTAGTGAGCCGGTGAGGATGTCGCGATGACCCACCCGAGTCCTTTCCGCGCTGACCTCATGGATGGGCGGGTCGCCTTGGTCACGGGCGGCGCCACCGGTCTCGGCTTGGAAATCGCCCGGGTGCTGGGCGGTCACGGTGCCCGGGTCGCCATCTGCAGCCGCAAGGAAGCCAACCTGCAGGCCGCGGTCGCGGAGTTGCGGGGCGCCGGGATCGAGGCGATCTACGGCGTGTGCGACGTCCGCCGCTACGACGAGGTCACGACTGTCGTCGGGGAAGTGGTGCGAACGTTCGGCCGGCTCGACATCGTCGTCAACAATGCCGCCGGAAACTTCCCGGTGCCGATCAGCGACCTGAGTCCCAACGGATTCAAGGCGGTGGTCGACATCGACCTACTCGGGACCTTCAACGTGTCCAAGGCGGCCTACGAATGCTGGCTGCGTGAGCACGGCGGAGCCGTGGTGAACGTCAGCGCGGCGACCCAGTACCGCGGCATGGCGCTGCAGGCGCACGTGGTGTCCGCCAAGGCCGGAATCGACGCGCTGACCCGCAGTTGCGCCATCGAATGGGGGCCCGACGGGGTGCGGGTGAATATCGTTGCCCCGGGCGCGATGTCGGGCACCGAGGGGGTGCGCCGGATCACCGGCGACAACGAGCACCGGACCACCCAGAACCCGCTGCGGCGCCCCGGTTCGACCACCGAGGTCGCGCAGGCGGTGCTGTTTTTGGCCAGCGACGCCGCCTCGTATGTCACGGGCGCGACGCTCGTTGTCGACGGAGGCGGTTGGCTGACGGCCAGCGGCGTGCCGGATCTGCCGGGCTACCGCTGACCACCGGCGGCCGACGCGCCCGGTGTCACGCCGCGAAAACGGGCCGCCCGCAGTCGAATCCGGCACCGCCCGGCAAGCGATGATTCACCGGTCGGGTTTGAATGTGTAGGTTTCACCGTGCGCGAGGTAGACGAACTGCGCCGTCGTGGCCGAGGCCTGAGCCGCCTTCTTGAAGTCGTCCAGTCCCGAGAGGAATACCGAGAAGTCGTTGTAGTGGATCGGGATGGCGGTGCGGGGTTTGGTGATCTCAACGGCCCGCACCCCCTGCTCGCCGGTCATCGTGACCACCGTGACGAGGAAGGTCGTGCCGCCCGTGTGAATGAGCCCGAGGTCGATGTCGGGATAGCGACGCGGGATGTCGGCGAGGGCATCGATGAGCATCGTGTCGCCGGTGATGTAGAGCCGGTAGAGATGATCGGTGTTTCGGCCGAAGTCGAGCAGGTGCCCGTTGACGGGCATGAGCAGGTCGTTCACCGCATCGTCGGCGGAATGCTTGCCCGGCATCGCGGTGATGTTCAGCGTGGCCTCACCCTTGCGCACCTCGAGGGATTCCCACGTGTCCAGGGGATAGCCCCGCTCGAAGCCCAGCGCGCTCAGCTTGTCCACCGCGTCGGCGGTCGAGACGATGGGCAGCGTCTTGTCGAGCTCCCGCGCGGCGACGTCATCAAAGTGATCGCCGTGGTAGTGCGACAAGACGATCAGATCTATCGGTGGCAGGTCGGCGATCTGACACGCCGGCTCGACCTCGCGCCGGGCCCAGATCCCATGCCCCAGGTACACGTGCTCGCCCTTGTGCAGGAAGGCCGGATCGGTCAGGATCGTCAGCCCTCCGAAGCGGATCAATGTGGTGGCGTTGCCGATGAAATACACAGTGCCCTCGGCGAAATCAGCGGTCCCGCCGCCGGGCAACTCCACAGAGGTCATCGTCACGCCGTCCTTCGTCATGGGCCTGGAGACACCGCGGCTTCAGTGTGCTCCAGATCGTGCGGGCGCGATAGGGGACGGCGAGCCGCTCAGGCGATGTAGCCGCGGGGCAGCACGCAGAAGTCGACGCACGCCGCGGCGAGCATGTCGCCCAGCCGGGGACCGGCCGGCGCGCGGAGCTTGAGCACCGCACCGGCCGACGGGGCCTTCAGCGTGGCGATGTTCTGGTTGGACAGCAATTGGATTGCCTCCGTTTCGATGTCGCGCCACCCGGTGTGGACCGTCATCAGCGTCAGGACGCCCAGCGCGTCGCCGGTGGGGGACAGGATGGGGTGATGCCAGGCGCCGTCGGCCCTGGATCCGGTGTGCGGCCGCAGCACCGCCAGGACGGTGCCGCCGGCGTCTTCCAACCGCGCGGCGCCGTCGGCCGGGACGATCTTTCCCACGGCGCCGTCCTGATTCGTGACAGTGGTCGTTGCCGCCACCGCCAGCCGGAGTTCGTCGCCCGCCGCGCCGGACAGCGTGTAGTCGCTTTTCCCGCCGTTCTTGAAGCCGAGCAGGACGCCGACGCCACCCTTTTGTTGCGCGCGCGCCAATTCGGTGCCGTCCGGGCCGGCGAGCCCGATCCGCAACGCGTTGGACGCCGCCCTCGTCACCCGCGCGGCGACGAAGGTCTGTTCTCCGAGAATCGGCATGGCGGAATCCTAGGCCGGGTGTCCAGGGCGGCACTCGAGCGCCACATCGCGGAGCGTCCCGGTCGCTAACCCGTGACGGTCATCTGGTTGTCGCTGGTGTCCCACGATTGGGCGAAGAGGTCGATCGGCACCAGTTCGTCGCGGCCCTGTTCGATGCCGCTGTCGTTGAGGTGCACGACGCCGGCCGCGGTGTCGACGCCGGTCACCACGACGGCGTGGTTGGCCTCCGGCTGGCCGTCGGGGCCCCTGTCCTCGACGGGCTCGCGCCAGATGAGCTCGGAGTTGACCCCGACCATCACCTTGCGGTCCTTGGCGAGGTCCTGCTCGAGTGCGGTCAGTCCCGTGGGGAGGCCCGCCTTCGCCGCGCGGGCCCTGTCGGTCGAGACGGCGTGGATGCCGTAGTGCGCGAGCAGCGCCGGCTCGTCGTCGAACGAGGTGCCGCTGTCGGGCTTGCGCTTTTTCGGCTTGGTGTAGATCGGCCCGGGGTGGACGATGCTGGGGGTCGATTGGGCCAGCTTGACGATGACCTGCTCGGAGGGCTGCCGCCCGGTCAGCTCACCGACCACGTCGGAGACCGCCATTTCCACGCAGTCGTCGTCGTAGCCCTGGTAGCGCCAGAACGCGGCGGCCGCCGCGGGATTTCCGTACAGCGTGCCCTCGCCGCGCGGTGGGTCCGGCGTGGCGTGCGCGGTGCCCACCGCGAGCACCAACGCGGCGGCGCCGGCCAGCGTGGCGACGGCCGCGGTCCGGCCCGCCGTGGCGATGCGGGTGACCATCATGCTGTGAATGTCTGACCCGCGGGCCCGTTCGTTACCTAATGCGCGCCGGCCAGGTTCAGGGTGACCACGCCGGCGATGATCAGCGCCACGCCGACGACCTTCCCCACGGACACGGGGGAGCCGAGGAACAGCACGGCGATCAGCACGATCGCGGCCGTCCCGATCGCCGACCACAACGCGTAGGCGACATCGGTGCGCATGCCGCGCGAGATCGACAACGCCAGCAGCGCGAAGGACACGGCGTAGCCGACCAGACAGGTGACCGTGGGCCACAGCCGGGTGAATCCCTCGGTGCTCTTGAGCAAGCTGGTCGCGACCACCTCGGCGAAGATCGCGCCCAGCAGCAACAGGTACGTCAACGCGCTAACCCGTCGCCGGCTTCTCGGCGTTTTCGGCCCGTTCAGCCATTTCCCACTCCCCATCTCACCGCGCGGTTCACTCTGATCCCAGCCATGACGCTACGACGGAAGGCGCGCGATGACCGTTTCCCCCCGACCGATGCGCTTCGATGTCAGCGACGTGATCGGCGAGGGGGCGTCGCTGGCCGCGACGTATTACCCGCCGGCCGGCGCCCCGGGTGCCGTTCTCGTCTGCCTGCCCGGCGGCACCTACAGCCGCGAATACTGGGACCTCAACATCGTCGGCCGTAGCGGCTACAGCTTCGCCGAGTTCGCCACCGCGAACGGCTACAGCGTCGTCACGATCGACCCGCTGGGCACCGGCGAAAGCTCCAAGCCCGCAAGCGATTTCGGCTTCACCGACATCGCCGCGGCGCTCGCTCGGGCCGTCTCCGCCCTGCCGGAGGCCACCGGCGACCACGCACCCGCGGTGGCCGTGGCGCATTCGCTGGGTGCCTACCTCGCGATCGTTCAGCAATCGCTGTTTTCCAGCTACGCCGGCCTGGCGGCGCTGGGCTGTACCAATCAACACGTGGCGCCGCTGAACCTCGATCCCGCGTTCATCGCCCGGGCGGCCACCGCGCAGGGCCGCGAAGAGCTGGCGCGCCAGATCCTCGCCGCCCTGCCCGAGCCCTATGCCGAGGGCCCGCGCGAGTACCTGCAGAGCTGGTTTCACCTCCCCGACGTCCCGCCCGACGTGGTCGCGGCCGACTGCGTCACGGCAAAGTCGGTGGTGCCGCGCGTGTTCGGCACCGCGATGGTCCCCGGCGTCGTCTCCGAGTACGCGGCGCGGATCGCCGTTCCGGTGCTCCTCGGCTATGGCGTCGTCGACGTCTCACCGGACCCGCGCGCGGAAGCCGGCCTGTTCCGCAGCAGCCCCGACATCACGACCGTCGTGCTGGCCGACAGCGCGCACTGCCACAACATGGCATCGAGCCGCCACCGGTTGTGGCGGCGCCTGCTCGACTGGGTGGCGACCGTAACCTCGGGGCTATGACGAAAGCTCTCGACCGCCGCCTCGACCCGTTTGCGCCGGCCGTGCTGAGCCTTTTTCGCCTCGTCTACGGCCTTCTTTTCGCCGCGTACGGCTCGACGAGCGCCTTCAGCTGGCCTGCGCGGCCCGGATGGCGCGTCGAGTTCGGAGTCTGGCCCGGGTGGTACGCGGGCCTGCTGGAATTGCTCACGGGCCTGCTGATTGCGACCGGGTTGTTCACCCGCGCCGCCGCGTTCATCGCCTCGGGGGAAATGGCGGTCGCCTATTTCTGGATGCATCAACCGCGAGCGCCCTGGCCCATTGGTGATCCACCCACGGGCAATGGCGGTGCTCTGGCGATACTTTTCTGCTTCGGATTCTTCCTGCTGGTGTTCAGCGGCGGGGGCCGATATTCCGTCGACGCCCTACGCGCCGGCGGCTGACCCTACATTTCGCAGTGGGCGTGTGGCGCCGGGTCAAAGCACGTCACGGTGCCGTACGGGCATGACGGCAGTTCGACGTCCCCGTCGTTCCGCCAGCCCTTCCTGACCAGCTGCCGGGCCAGGTAGCGCGCCGCCGTGATAGCCATCGCCTTCTCCGGCGCCGGATAGAGGCGCGGGCGGTCGTAAGCGTCGTAGATGTCGAAGGCGAGCGCGTCGATCAGCTCAACGACGTCCGGCGGGGTGCTCATTAACCGGGGATTCCCCGTCGCACGGCGCGGGAATCCTGGGTGCCCTTCCGCCCGGGCGACGATAATGGCATTCTCTATTTTCGAGAAGCCGTTTCCGTACTGGGGCGCGAGGAGATGAGCATGGGCGCAGACCCACGATGCGACGGGATGGTTGCCCTCGTCACCGGCAGCAGCCGGGGGCTGGGCAAGGCGATCGCGACCCGGCTCGCGGCGCGGGGGGCGACGGTGGCGCTGACCGCACGCACGATGGATCCCGATCCCAAATACCAGGGTTCGCTGACCCAGACGCGCGACGAGATCGTCGCCGCGGGCGGCCGCGCCGTCGCGATTCCCGCGGACCTCGCCCAATCCGAGGAACGCGAGCGGCTTTTCGCGGAGGTGGTCAGCGCCGTCGGCGCCCCGGACATCCTGGTCAACAACGCCGCGGTCACCTTCCTGCGTCCGCTCGACGGGTTCCCGCAGCGGCGGGCCCACTTGATGATCGAGATGCACGTGCTGGGGCCGCTGCACCTGTGCCAGTTGGCGATTCCCGCGATGCGCGACCGCAAACGGGGCTGGATCCTGAACCTGACGTCGGTGGGCGGCGACCTGCCGCCCGGACCGCCGTTCTCCGAATTCGACCGGACGGCGGGCTTCGGCATCTACGGCACGGCCAAGGCCGCGCTCAACCGGCTCACCAAAAGCCTTGCCGCCGAACTGTACGACGACGGCATCGCGGTCAACGCCGCCGCTCCGTCCAATCCGGTGGCGACCCCCGGAGCCGGCACCCTCGACCTGGCCAAGACCGACACCGAGGACATCGAACTGATCACCGAGACCGCCCTGCGGTTGTGCACCTGCGATCCGAAGGCCATGACCGGTCGCATCGCGCACACCCAGCCGTTTTTGGCCGAGGTCGGCTGGGCCGGCTGAATGCCCGAACTCGACCTCGAGGAGCTGCGCCGGCGGCTGGCGGCCGCGGACGTCGTCGGCGTGGCCCCGCTCGCCGGCGGCGCCTCCAGCCTGACGTTCCGGGGTGAGCGGCACGGCCGGGCGGTGGTGATCAAGGTTGCCCCGCCGGGCGTCGAACCGGTCGCGCACCGCGACGTCTTGCGTCAGGCGCGCATCATGAAAGCGCTTGCCGCGAGCCGGGTTCCGGTGCCCGAGGTGGTGTGGGAGGATCCAGGCGACCCGCCGGATACCCCGCCGCTGTTCGTGATGTCCCACGCCGAAGGCGACTGCGTCGAACCGCTTTTCGACGGCTGCCCGCCCGGCGCGTACCTGGCCGAGCGTTACCGCGGTGCGTGCCGGGCCATGGCCGCGCTGCACCGCCTGTCGCCGGACGGCCTGGGCCTGGCCGGCGAACCCGTCACGGATCCGGTCGCTGAGGTCCAGCGCTGGTGCGACACCCTGCAGACCGTCGACGCGGCGCTGGTGCCGGGCTGGCGTGCTGTCCGCGACGCGCTACTGGCTTGCGTGCCAACGGCTATCGGACCCAGCGTCGTGCACGGCGACTTCCGGCTGGGCAACCTGATGGCCGTTGGATCCCGGATCACCGCCGTGCTCGATTGGGAAATCTGGTCGATCGGCGATCCGCGCATCGACGCGGGCTGGTTTCTGATCAACTGCGACCCCGAGACGTACCGGAGGGTGGCGGCGCCGGCGGGTGTGGCACCCCCGGCCGGTGAGCTCGCGCAGCTCTATCAACGCGAGTTGGGTTGCGAGGTCGCCGACTTGGGCTGGTTCAGCGCGCTGGCCTGCTTCAAGTCGGCGGCGACGTGGTCGCTGATCGTCAAGCACAACCGCCGAAGACACTCGCCGCGGCCCGAATGGGAAGCCATGGCCCCCGCGCTGCCGCGGCTGCTCGAGCGAGCGCGGTCAATGCTGGGCTAGCGGCACTTGACATACAGATTCTGGCAGTACATGCCGGCGCCGCCCCAGGCCATCGATGGGCCGCCCTCGTCGGACGGGTCCACCAACAGGCCCGGGCTCTCCGTCGTGATCAGATCGACGATCCCGGGCGCCGGCGGTGAGAAGGGATCCGGGTCGGCGTTCGCCACGGCCGAACTCGCCGCGAGAGCCATCGCGCTCACCGCGCCGGCCACCAAAACGCGCTTCATTGCCGCCCTCTCTGTCGCCCGCCTAGTCTAGCGGCCCGGCAAACGAATTGATACGGGATCGGCGCAGCCCTTCGGGGCGATATCGCGGATCAGTTACGAACGCACAACGACTTCGGCCCGGTGCCCAGCAAATTCGCCGACCCGTTTCGCGCCGCGCCTACGGTGTCGCGAGTGAGGCCGATAACCGTGGTCGTTCGTCGCGCTGCGGTTGTCGCGGTCTATCTGGTGGTCGCCGTGGCCACGGCGCCGTCGACCAGCGCCGATCCGGAGGTCGACCCCGCCGCCGCGACGGCGGCCGCGCCGGACGGCGGCGTGCCCTCGAACGCCCCGGCAATCCTCAAGACCCCGGACGGCTGGACCCTGGGCCTCGGGGCGAAGGACGAGTCGCAGATCCCGGTGGCGCCGCTGACCACAGCCGTCTCGTCCCGCGAATACCTGGCCAGCGGGACCTTCGTCGGCTCGCTGATAGGACCGGAGCAGCCCCGGGGCACCCTCGAGGTGGGCTACGAGATCGGCTGCGGCATCGACATGAGCACGTCCAACGGCGTCACGATGGGAGGCAGCGCCGGCGTCACGCCGGGGCTTGGCCTGGCGGGCGCGTTCACCGGCGCCGTGACCCCGGTGCCCTTGATCACCGTCCCGGTGAATGGCGTCATCACCGTGGGCCTCAAGCCGGGGCTCGTGATCGTGGTGCCGGTGGTCAAGAAGCCGTTCAAGGGTGCGAGCCCCTGGGTGATGATCAGCAACTTCCACGTCAAGATCGACGGGTGCGTCGGGCAGTCGTTCATCCGCTCCTACGCGACGCTGACCCGCGAGACCGATCAATCCGACGTGGTGCTGTCCTACGTCGGCGTCACCAAAGCGGTGTAGCCGCGGGGCTAGCCGCGGGGGATGCCCGCCAGCCGGTCGGCGAACTTCGCCTCGGCGGCCGCGCGCAACCGCAGCAGGTGCTCGGAGGGGAACAGGTCGGGCGCGGGAGCGCGATCTTTGAGCAACAGGCGGGCCAGCGTCACCTTGTGCACTTCGGTGGGACCGTCGGCGAGGCCGAGCACGAATGACTCCACCAGGTATTGCACGAAGGGCATTTCGTGGGTGGTGCCCAGCGACCCGTGCAGCTGCAGCGCCCGCGACGACACGTCGTGCAGCACCTTCTGCATCATCGCCTTCACCGCCGAGATGTCGGCGCGCACCGCCTTGTAGTCGTTGAATTGGTCGATCTTCCACGCGGTCTGCAGGGTCAGCAGCCGGAAGGCCTCGATCTCCATCCACGAGTCTGCGACCATCTCCTGGACCAGTTGCTTGTTGGCCAGTACCTCGCCCTGGGTGTAACGCGAGACCGCCCGCTCACAGACCATGTCGAAGATCCGCCGCACCAACCCCACCGTGCGCATGGCGTGGTGAATTCGCCCGCCGCCCAAGCGGGTTTGGGCGACGACGAAGGCCCCGCCGCGCGGGCCCAGCATGTGGTCGGCGGGAACGCGGACGTTCTCGTAGCGGACGTACCCTTCACGCCCGCCGCCCGGCGGCTGGTATCCCAGGCCGACATCGCGCAGCACGTTGATGCCGGGGGTGTCGCCCGGCACGACGAACATCGAGTAGCGCTGATACGGCGGCGCTTCGGGGTCGGTCATGGCCATCACGATGATGAACGAGGCCATCGAGGCGAATGAGGAAAACCACTTCTCCCCGTTGATGATCCAGTGATTGCCGTCGGGCACCGCGGTGGTGCGGAACACCTTGGGGTCCGCGCCGCCCTGCGGCTCCGTCATCGAGAAGCAGGACACGATGCGGTTGTCCAGCAACGGCTCGAGGTAGCGCGCCTTGAGTTCGGGCGTGCCGTAGTGGGCGAGGATTTCGCTGTTGCCCGAATCGGGGGCCTGCGAGCCGAACACGATCGGCGCGCACTCCGAGCGGCCCAGGATCTCGTTGAGCAGAGCCAGCTTCACCTGGCCGTACCCCGGGCCGCCGAGGTGCGGCCCCAGGTGGGTGGCCCACAGGCCGCGTTCCTTGACGATCTCCTGCAGCGGCGGGATGAGGGCCTGCCGCACCGGGTCGCCCAGGTCGTGAGATTCCTTGACGATCAGGTCGATCGGTTCGCACTCGCTGCGCACGAACTCCTCGACCCATGCCAGTTGCTCGGCCCACTGCGGGTCGGTGGAGAAGTCCCACGACATTTATCGTCCCCTCTTGCTCTGCGCCACCACGCCGGCGTCCACGAGTTCGGTGATGGCCTTGGTGTCCAGTCCCAGCTCGCGCAGCAGGGCGCCCGTGTGGTCGCCGGGCAGCGCGGGACCCGAGGGCGCCGCGGGCCGGCTGCGCGAGAAGCGCGGCGCGGGCGCGGGTTGCGTGACTCCGTCGACCTCGATGAAGGACCGGCGCGCGACGGCGTGCGGATGTCGGGGTGCCTCGCCCAGCGAAAGCACCGGTGCCGCACAGCATCCCGGCGAACCGAGGATCCGCTCCCACTCGTCGCGGGTCTTCTCGGCAAAGCGCGCGGCCAGCTCGGCACGGTGGGCGGCCCACGTCGCCGGCCGGTCGTCATCCTGGGGCACGTCGACGCCGAGGCGGTCGCACAGTTCGGCGTAGAACTTGCGTTCCATCGCGCCGACGGCGACGTGACCGCCGTCGGCCGTGGCGTAGGTGCCGTAGAAGTGGGCCGCGCCGTCGAGCAGGTTGTCCTGGCGGTGGTCGCGCCAGGTGCCCGCGGCGACCATGCCGAAGTACGGCGCCATCAGCGTCGCGGCGCCGTCAACCATCGCCACGTCGAGCACCTGACCCACCCCCGACTGGCGGGCTTCGAGAATCGCGCTGAGCAGCCCCACCGCCAGGAGCATCCCGCCGCCGCCGTAGTCCCCGACCAGATTCAGTGGCGGCAGCGGAGATTCGGCGGTGCCGATGCCGTGCAGGGCTCCGGCCAGGGCGATGTAGTTGATGTCGTGGCCGGCGTGCCCGGCCAGGGGCCCGTCCTGCCCGTAGCCCGTCATGCGGGCATACACCAGGCGAGGATTGCGCTCGCGCAAGGCATCCGGCCCGATGCCCAGCCGTTCGGCGACGCCGGGCCGGAACACGTCGACGAAGGCGTCGGCGCCGGCGGCCAACCGGTGCACCAGTTCCGTGCCGCGGGGGTCCTTGACGTCGGCGGCCAGCGAGCGCTGGCTGCGCCGGACCGTGTAGTCGATGGGCAGCGCACCGTCCACGCCCGCGATTGCGTCGATGCGGACGATGTCGGCGCCCAAGTCCCCCAACAGCATTCCGCAAAAGGGTGCCGGTCCCAGGCCGCCCATCATCACGATGCGGACGCCGGTCAGCGGGCCGGTCACCGGGACCACTTCGCGCGGCGCTCGGCCGCCTCCCCGGTGGCGTGCGCGATCACCTGGTTGCGGTTCTCCAATTCCAGTGCCGCCGACAGGCTCGCCGCGTCGGTGTTCACCTGCAGTGCGCGCTTGGTCAGTTGCACGCCGAGCGGAGCGAGGCCGGCGATCAATGACGCCAACTCGACGGCGCGGTCGATCAACCGATCGGGCTCGACGACCTCGCTGACCAGGCCACGCCGATCGGCTTCGCCGGCCGATACCGTGCGTCCGGTGAGCATCCAGTCGGCCGCAACGCTGGTGCCGACGATCCGGGGCAGGTGGTAACTCATGCCCATCTCGGCTCCCGACAGCCCGAGCAGGACGGCCCCGTTGCCGAACGAGGCCGCCGCCGAACAGATTCGGATGTCGGCGGCCAGGCACAGCGCGAAACCGGCGCCGACGCAGGGGCCGTTGACCGCGGCGATGACGGGCTGCGGCACCTCCCGGATGCGTTCGGCGAGCGCGGCCATGCTCTCCTGGAACCGCATCCGATCCAGCGCCGGGGCCGTCGCCTCCGGGACGTTCGGCCCGAAGTCGCGCACGTCGATCCCGGCGCAAAAGCCGCGGCCGGCGCCGGTGAGCACGACGGCGCGCACCGAGGAATCGTCCGCCAAAGCGCCCAGGGCCCCGGCCAATTCGGTTTGCATGGCCTCGTTGATGGCGTTGAGCCGCTCCGGGCGGCTCAGGCGCACGATGACGACGCCGTCGTGCGGCCGGTCGAGCTCCAGCGTGTGCGGCACCCACCGATCGTAAAGCGTCTCTCGGTCTAGGAGAATAACCTTCTCCAAAATGGCGAAGGGATTCTCGCGAGAGGCGCGTGGTTCACATCCGCCACGGTGGCCCCACGGGATCCCGGCGCTGCCCGGCTGAGCTCAGTCGAAATTCGTGCCGCTGGTCAGCTGTTCCCATTTCGCGATCTCGGCGGCGCGGGCGTCCGCCACGTGGCGGTAGAGGGCCAGGGCGTCGGGCCCGAGCAGCAGGAACCCCGGCGGCTCGCTGGACTCGACGGCCGCGATGATCGCGGTCGCCGCCTTGGCGGGGTCGCCGGCCTGGTTGCCGTGCATGGTGTCGTTTTCCTTGCGCCGCTGCCCGGCGGTGGCCGCGTAGTCGTCGATGACCGCGGCCGACTGGGCAAGCGAGCGGCCCGCGAAGTCGGTGCGGAAGGCGCCCGGTTCGACGACCGTCACCGAGATGCCCAGCGGTGCGAGCTCACCGCGCAGGGCCCCGCTGATGCCCTCGATGGCGGCCTTGGCCGCCGCGTAGTAGCCGGATCCCACCGGCGTCACCGTCGCCCCGATCGAGGAGACGTTGACGATCACGCCGCTGCGGCGCGCCCGCATGCCGGGCAGCACCGCCTTGATCATCGCGACCGTGCCGAAGAAATGGGTCTCGAACAACTCGCGGACCTCGGCGTCGTCGCCCTCTTCGACGGCGGCGCGGTAGCCGTAGCCGGCGTTGTTGACCAGGACGTCGAGACCGCCGAACCGCTCGTGGCCCCGGCGCACGGCGGAGGTGACCTGTGCGGGCTTGGTGACGTCGAGGGCGACCGCCAGCACCCGCTCTGGCGTGGTCTCGGCCAAGTCGGCGACCTTCGCGACGTCGCGCGCGGTGACGACGGCGTTGTGGCCGGCGGCGATGACGGCCTCGGCCAGCGCGCGGCCCAGTCCCGTCGAGCAGCCGGTGATCAGCCAGGTGGGCATGCGGTGTCTCCCTTCAGCCGGCGGTCTACGACGCCGCCGCGCAGCGTTCCAACCGGAAGGTGCGCCTGAAGCCGGCCGGGTGCGTCGTCAGCGTCACTTCCACCGCGCCGCTGGGGGCGACCACGTAGCGCTCCTCGACGTCGGGCCCGTCGCTACAGCGGCCGACCGGCTGCCGACCGAGGTCATCCCGGTCGTACAGGGCCGGGTCGAAGGGGAACAGGACGGGATCGTAGGGCGTCACGTCGCCGTCGGGCCGCCCGTTGACCAGGCGGCTGCACTCGACGAAGCGGAAGTGCCCGATATTGTGCGCCGCGCGGTAGGTGCGCTGCACGACCAGCGGGCTGCGGCCATCCACCGGCAGGGAGGCGTCCTTCGGCACGATCGGGTCGAAGACCACGTCGGTGCCGGCCCGCGCCTCGCGGAAGACCCCGAAGTGCCGCGAAAAGCGTTCGGACACCGCGAAACCCGCCTCCTTGTCGAGGAAGACCGCGAGGCCGATGGCCGTCGCGGCGAACGGGTGCGGGGAGCGCTTCACCCGCTTCTCGCCGAATGCCGTGCGCAGCATCCGGGAAACCAGCGGGAAGCTCCCGGCCCCACCCACCACGTAGATGCCCGCCACCTCCGACCACGCCACGCCAGGGGCGGGAGCGTGCAGGACGCGGTGCAGCAGTTCGGTCGTCTTGTCGACGAGCGGCGCGCACACGGAGTAGACGTCGTCGATGTCGCAGGAGAACGGGGGCCGGTCGATCGCGTCGACGCCCGTGAGGTCCACCAGGAAACGCCGCGTCTGTGGCCCGACGGCTTCCTTGCGGGCGGCGCACTCCTGCATGAGCAGTTCGCGGGTGGCGGAATCCGCCTTCTGCAGGTTCAACCGCGCCAGCACCAGGTCGACGATCGCCTCGTCGAAGTCGTCGCCGCCGAGGCGTTGAATGCCCTCGCTGATGACGACCTCGTTGTCGTGGCCGGTCATCTTCAGCAGCGACGCGTCGAACGTGCCGCCGCCGAGGTCGTAGACGAGGACGTACTCGCGCCGGGCGGTGATGGTGGAGCGGTAGCGGTGTGCGTACTCGAGGCTGGCGGCCGACGGCTCGTTCAGCAGCGCGACGACATGGAAACCCGCGGCGACGAACGCGTCCAGCGTCAGCAGCCGCTGGGCGCTGGAGGCGTTGGCGGGCACGCTGATCGCGGCCTCGATGGTCTCGCCCGGCGCCAGGGTGGCGTTGGAGTGACGCTGCAGGTCGCGTCTCAGCTGGGCCAGAAAGCCGGTGAGGAGGTCGGCCAGTCGATGATTGCGGCCGGCCAGGTTCACCTCGGTCTGCGGTCCGGCCTCGTTGAGGAGGCGTTTGAACGACCGCAGCACCGACCAGCCCGGCTCGTGGCGCACGGCGGTCGCGTCCACCCCGAATCGCAGCTCCCCGTCGGCGTTGGCGGCGATGATCGAGGGCCAGGCGTCCAGCCCGTCGAACGAGATGACCGGATAATTACCCCGGTCGACGGCCGCAACGACGGTGTGGGTGGTGCCAAAGTCGATGCCGACCCTCATTCCGCACAATTCTAGGAGGCCGCAGGGGATTTCGGCACGAACTTTTTCCTCCGGCGCGCCGCCGCGGCGTCCCGTCCGGGCGGGGGCGGTCAATCCTCGAAATGACGGATGTAGTCGCTACGCTCGAGCCACCACTGCAGGCTGTAGATCCCCTTGGCGACCATCACCATCAGCATCGCGGACGCAAGTGCGAGAACAACGTTCATAATCTTTCCATTTCGCGTGCCATGAGGGAGTTCTCCAGGAATCCGTACCGCTTCGGGTAATGCCTTCGCTGCGGGACCGATGCGTCGGTCGGGGTCGCGAGCATCCGCCGGACGCCGGCGACCAGCCGGCCGCCGATGCTCTTGCGGCGCACCACCCCCAAGGCGGTTGCGGTGCTGAAAACCACCTGCTGGGTGCTGATCAGAACCTCGGCGGAGGTCACCTGCACCGGCGGCGCAGCCGAGGGCTGTTGGCTGATGGGCTCGTCGAGGCCCGTTGGTGAGACCAACATCGTCCACCTCTTTCCCGATGTGGCGCCTTGACCGGGCTATCTGGTCGTTGGCGCTATCAACGTACGGTCGACGATCACTTCCTGGCATGCGTAGTCGACTACCTCAACCGCGCGTGGAGCGCGCGGCCGCCGGGCCCCGAGGCGGGCCTCGAAATAGCTGCCACCGGTCGCATCTTCCGGGGACTTTGGCCCCTAGGCGGCCACGTCCGGCGCGGAGACGATGACCCCACCTGCGATTTTGTCCGGTGAGGAGGCGTCGTGATCGAGATGCTCAAGGATTTCCCCGACGACGTCGCCGCGTTTGCTTTCCACGGGCATGTGACCAAGGCGGATTACGACGGTGTTCTCATACCCGGCTTCGAAGACAAGCTGAGTCGGCACGAAAGGGTGGGGATCTATCTCGAGATCGCGCCCGACTTTGCCAGCTTCGGTCCCGGCGCGGTCTGGGCGGATTCCAAGTTCGGTCTCGGACACTACTTCGACTGGGATCGCTGCGCGATCGTCAGCGACGTGGAATGGGTGAAGCAAATGGCCAAGTTCAGTGAGCTATTTGGCTTCCTGTGGCCCGGGAGGTACCGCACGTTTGACGAGGCGAAAACCGATGATGCGCGCCAATGGATCGTGCAGCCCCACGGCAAGCGCGATGGCGGATGAAACCGCACGACGCCGTGTGGCTGCCGATACTGACCGTCGTTGTCATGGGTCAAAGCCTCGGTAGCGCGCCGATTGCAAAGGCGGACAACAAGCGGCTCAACGACGGCGTCGTCGCGAACGTCTACACCGTCCAACACAATGCCGGTTGCACCAACGACGTGAAAATCAACCCACAGTTGCAATTGGCGGCGCAATGGCACACCGACGACGTGCTCGCCAACCGCTTTCTCGACGGTGACGTCGGATCCGATGGCTCGACACCGCAGCAGCGCGCAAGCGCCGCCGGCTACCGCGGCAGCGTCGCCGAGACCGTGGCGATCAATCCGGCGCTGGCCATCAACAACCTCGAGGTGATCAACCAGTGGTACAACAACCCGGCCTACCTGGCGATCATGCGGAACTGCGCCTACACGCAGCTGGGTGTGTGGTCGGAGAACAGCCTTGACCGCAGTGCGCTCGTCGCCGTGTACGGCGCGCCGGCCGATCGGACGTCCCGATGAACGGCCCGATTTGCGGGCCGCGGGGCCTGATTACGGCGGCCGCGGCGGCAACGGGATTTTTCTTGGCCGGCCCGCCTGCTGCGCATGCGGATGCGGTGGCCTACCTCGTCAACGTGACGGTGCGCCCCGGCTATAACTTTCCCAACGCCGAGGCCGCTTTGGCTTACGGGAACGGCATCTGCGACAGGGTGCGGGCCGGAGAACGCTACGCACAGGTCATGACCGAGGTCAAAAACGACTTCGGCACGTCGGATGAGTATCAGGCCTCCTATTTGATCGGCCAGGCCATCGGCGAATTGTGCCCCGCCCAGACCTGGCAGTTGCGCCAATCGGCGGCCGGATATGTTCCCGGCGCGGGGTCGTGACTGCGATGTCCTATGACGCCGCCATCAAGCCTCTGCGTTCGGTGGGCGAATTCTTCGCCATGTCACTGGACACCTTAGTGGCGATGTGCAAACTGCCGTTCCCGTGGCGTGAGTTCTTGTTGCAGACCTGGTTCGTGGCGCGAGTATCCGTGATTCCGACTCTGCTGCTTGCGATTCCGTTCACCGTGCTCGTCGTGTTCACCATGAACATTCTGCTCGTCGAGTTCGGCGCCGCCGACTTCTCCGGCACCGGTGCCGCGACGGCCTCGGTCACCCAGATCGGGCCGGTCGTCACGGTCCTCGTCGTCGCCGGCACCGGAGCGACCGCGATGTGTGCCGACCTCGGCTCCCGCGCCATCCACGACGAACTCGATGCGCTGCGCGTGATGGGGGTCGACCCGGTTCGTCGGCTTGCCGCACCAAGGGTGCTGGCGGCCACCGTGGTTGCGGTGTCGCTGGTGTCCCTAGTGACGCTGGTGGGCCTGGCCGGCTCGTTCTTCTTTTCGGTGTTCGTCCAGCACGTCACGCCCGGTGCTTTTGCCGCGGGCCTGACGCTGCTCACCCACCTGCCCGATCTGGTGCTGGGCCTGGTCAAGGGTGCGCTGTTCGGAATGGCGGCCGCCCTTATCGCTTGCTACAAGGGCGTCTCGGTCCGGCGCGGTCCGCAGGGCGTGGGCAACGCGGTCAACGAAACCGTCGTGTACTCGTTCATCGCCCTGTTCGTGATCAACATCATTGCGACGGCCGTGTTCTACACGGGGCCGCAATGACGAGCGCGGCGGAACGGCGATTCGCCTGGCTCGCCCGCGCGGCGGGCGGGGTGGCCGACGGCTGGAATCACGTTGGCACGCAAGTGGCTTTCTACGCCAAGACGCTGACGGAGATGCGGACGGCCTTCGGCCGCTACGGTAGGGAAATCCTGCGGCTCGTCGCCCAGATGAGCCTGGGTACCGGCGCGCTCGCCGTGATCGGGGGCACCGTGGTGATCGTCGGCTTCCTCACCTTGTCGACCGGCGCGGTCATCGCCGTGCAGGGCTATAACCAGCTGTCCGGCATCGGCGTCGAGGCCATGACCGGCTTCATCTCCGCCTACGTCAACGTGCGCATCATCTCGCCCGCCGTCGCCGGTGTCGGCCTCGCCGCGACCATCGGCGCGGGCTCAACCGCTCAACTGGGTGCGATGCGGATCGCCGACGAGATCGACGCGCTCGAGGTGATGGCAGTTCGGTCCGTCGCTTACCTGGTGTCCACCCGGGTCGTGGCCGGGGTCGTCGTGGTGATCCCGCTGTACTGCGTGGCCGTGGTCTGCGCTTTCCAGGCCGCCCGGTTCGGCACGACAGGGATTTACGGCCAGTCCACCGGCGTCTACGACCACTACTTCCACACGTTTCTCAACTCGATCGACTTGCTCTGGTCGTTTCTCACAGTGATTACCGCAGCAGTCGCGATCATGCTGGTGCACACCTATTACGGCTACAACGCGAAAGGCGGACCCGCCGGGGTCGGCGAGGCGGTTGGCCACTCGGTGCGGACCTCGCTCATCGTGTTGACGCTGATTGTGCTATCGATCTCGCTGTCCGTGCACGGGCAGTCCGGCCACTTCAACCTGTCGGGATAGCGATGCCTGAACCGCGCACGGAAGGAATGCATCCCGCATGGTGGACGCTCATTTCGGTCATCGCGGTCGGCGTGATCGTCGCCCTGACGTCCGCGCTGTTCAGTGGCTCGTTCAAGTCGTACGTCGCGGTGACACTGATCTCCGACCGGGCGGGCCTGGTGATGGATCGTGGTGGGAAGGTCAAGATGCGGGGCGTGCAAGTCGGCCGGGTCAGCGAGATCGCCGCCGAAAACGATCGGGTGCGCCTCAAGCTGGACATCTACCCCGACGAAATCAGGTACATCCCGGCCAACGTCCGGGCGCGCATCCGCGCCACCACGTTGTTCAGCGCCAAATATGTCGACCTGGTCTACCCCAGCGACCCCAGTCGCAAGCCGCTGGCCGCCGGGGCGGTGCTCAGGGCCGAGAGTGTGGGCACCGAGGTCAACAACATGTTCGCCAACCTGGTGAAGATCTTGGATCAGATCGACCCGGCGAAACTCAACGGGGTGTTGTCCGCGCTCGCCGAGGGTCTGCGCGGCCGCGGTGCCATCATCGGGCAAAGCATCACCGACGCCAACCAGGTGCTGCGCGAGGTCAATCCGCGCGCCGAGACGATCCGGGCGGACACGCGGGCCGCCAAGGGTTTCGCCGACACGTACAGCGCCGCCGCCCGGGACATCCTGAGGGTGCTCGACGCTTCCGCCGTCACCAGCGCCACCGTCACCGGTGATGCGCCGGCGCTGGACTCGCTGCTCGCCGACATCATCGGCCTCTCCCGCAGCGGCATCCGGCTCGTCGGCCCGAACAAAGACAACCTCGTCAGGACCGTCAGCCTGCTCGATCCGACGACCAGCCTGCTGATGAAGTACAACCCGACGCTGACGTGCATGCTGGTCGGCGCCAAGACCGCGCTCGACACCGGGTACCTGGACGCCACCGGCGGCGCCAATGGGTACTCGCTGATCATCGACAGCACTCCGCTGTTCGGCGCCGACCAATACCGCTACCCGCAGAACCTGCCCATCGTCGGCGCCAAGGGCGGACCCGGCGGCAAACCGAGCTGCGGGTCGCTGCCCGACGTCGCAGCGAACTGGCCACTGCGCCAATTGGTTACGAACACGGGCTGGGGAACGGGGCTGGATCTGCGGCCCAACCCCGGGATCGCATTCCCGGGCTACGCCGACTATCTACCGGTCACCCGGGGCACGCCCGAACCGCCCAGCATCAGGTATCCGGGCGGGCCCGCCCCCGGACCCATCCCGTACCCCGGCGCGCCGCCCTACGGCGCCGCGCAGTACGCACCGGACGGAACGCCGCTCTACCCGGGCCTACCGCCGGCACCGCCGCCGGGCGCGCCACGCGAATCGGGCCCTGCCCCAACGGGATCCGGGCCGTTCGTCGTTCCGGCGCCGGCGCAGCTGCAACCAACCCCGACACCGTCGCCCTGACGTGGAAACCAGCCAGGAGAAGCCACGATGAGAGAGAACTTGCGGGGCGCCATCTGGCGCCTGGCCGTCTTCTTGGCCGTGTGCGCGCTCGGCCTGTTCGCGATGCTGGCGATATTCGCTCAGCTGCGGTTCGGGGAAGAGACCGCGTACAAGGCTCAGTTCAGCAACGTGTCGGGGCTCGAGGCAGGCAACTTCGTTCGCATCGCGGGGGTCGAGGTCGGCCAGGTCCGCAGGATCTCGATCGCGGACGACGGCACCGCACTCGTCGAGTTCAGCGCGGACAGCTCCGTGGTGCTGACCGAGGGCAGCAGGGCCGTCATCCGCTACCAGAACCTCATCGGGGGACGCTATCTGGCGCTGGAGGAAGGCTCCGGCAGCACCAGAAAGCTTGAAGGCGGTGGCACCATTCCGTTGGGCCGGACCGCGCCGGCGCTGGACTTGGACGCCTTGATCGGGGGCTTCCGGCCGTTGTTCCACGCGCTGAATCCCGACCAGATCAACTCGTTGTCCAACGAGCTGATCAACGCATTCCAGGGCGAGGGCGCGACCATCGGCTCGTTTCTGGTGAAGACCGCCGCGCTGACCAACACGCTCGCGGATCGCGACCGGCTGGTCGGGCAGGTCATCACCAATCTCAATACCGTCCTGGGCTCACTCGGTGACCAGAGCACCCAGTTCGCCAAGACCGTCGATTCGTTGTCCCACTTGCTGGCAACCCTGGCTGACCGCAGGCAGGACATCAGCACCGGGATCGCCTATGCCAACGCGGCCGCCGGTTCGGTCGCCGACCTGCTCGCGCAGGGGCGCGCGCCGCTGGCCAAGATCGTCAAAGAATCGGATCGGATAGCGGATTTGATATTGGCCGATCACGACTACTTCGACAATTTGCTCAACACGCTGCCCGATGCCTATCAGATGCTCAACCGGCAGGGCCTCTACGGCGATTTCTTCAGCTTTTATCTGTGCGAGCTGCTCTTCAAGGTGAACGGCAAAGGCGGCCAACCGGTTTACGTCAAGGTGATCGGCCAGCCCTCGGGGAGGTGCACGCCGCGATGAAGTATTTCTCCGAACGCAATCCGGTCGCCGTCGGAGCGGTGGGCGTCGTGGTCGTCGCCGGGCTGGTGGGGGCGGCGCTGACCTACAGCAAGCTGCCGCTGTTCAACGACGGCAGGGACTACTCGGCGTATTTCGCCGAGGCCGGCGGCCTGTTGACCGGTACCGCGGTGCAGGTTTCGGGCTTCAAAGCCGGCAAGGTCAACAGCATCTCGCTGGACGGCCCCCGGGTGCTGGTCAAGTTCGAGGTCGACAAGCACATCCGGCTCGGCGATCGCACCGAAGCGGCGATCAAGACCAAGAGCCTGCTGGGCGCGAAGATTCTCGAGATCACACCGCGCGGCGACGGCAGGTTGTCCCGGCCGATCCCACTCGAGCGCACGACGGCGCCCTACCAATTGCCCGACGCGCTCGGCGATCTCGCCACCACCGTCAGCGGGCTCGACACCGAGCGGCTGTCGGAATCGCTGAACGTGTTGGCGGGCACCTTTTCCGATACCCCATCGGACCTCAGAATCGCGATGGCCGGTGTCGCACGGTTCGCGAAGACGCTGAACGACCGCGACGCGCAACTGCGAAACCTCTTGGCCAACGCCAACAAAGCGACGACCGTGCTGTCGGAGCGCAGCGACCAAATAGTCCGCCTGGTCGCCGACAGCAACGCGCTGCTCGCCCAGCTGGAAAGCCAAAGCCGCTCCCTGGACCAGATTTCCGGCAACATCGCCGCCGTCAGCCGCCAGCTCAAGGGATTCATCGCCGATAACCGGCAGGCGCTCAAGCCGGCACTGGACAAACTCAACGAGGTCATGGCGATCGTCGACAACCGCAAAGAGCGGGTGCAGTTGGCGATCAAGAAGTTCAACACCTACGCGCTGTCGCTGGGTGAGTCGATGTCGTCGGGCCCATGGTTCAACTTCTATATCGCCAACCTGATCCCCGGCCAGTTCATCCAGCCATTCGTCGATGCCGCGTTCAAGGACCTGGGTCTGGACCCCAACGTGCTGCTGCCGTCGCAGCTCACCGATCCGCAAGTCGGCCAGCCGGGCACACCGGCCCTGCCCGTGCCGTTCCCACGCACCGGTCAGGGCGGGGAGCCGCGGCTGACCCTTCCCGACGCCATCACCGGAAATCCGGGCGATCCGCGCTACCCGTACCGCGAGCCGCCGCCGGCGCCGCCGCCGGGCGGGCCGCCGCCGGGACCGCCGGCACCGGCCCCCACGACGGCGGGCCAATGATGAACCGCGCCAACGTCCGTATCGGTGTGGCTGCCATGCTGATGCTCACCTTCGTCGCGGGCCTTGCGGTGGCGTGGCACTCGGTTTCCGCGGCGCGCCGAACGACGGTCATCGGCTACTTCACCAACAGCAACGGCATCTTCGTCGGCGACGAAGTGCGCATCCTCGGCGTGGCCGTCGGCAGGATCGACAAGATCGAGCCGCAGGCCAGGCAGGTCAAGATCACCTTCTCCTACGACGGCAAATACCAGGTGCCCGCGGACGCCAAGGCCGTGATCCTGTCACCGTCCTTGGTGACCTCGCGGGCCATCCAGCTCACACCGGCCTACACCGGTGGAGCGCAGCTGCAAAGTGGCGCGGTGATTCCGTTGCAGCGCACCGCGGTTCCGGTGGAGTGGGACGACCTGCGCAAGGACCTCGAGAAGCTCACCCAGATGCTGCAGCCGACGCGGCCCGGCGGCGTCAGCGCGCTGGGATCGCTGGTGAACACGGCCGCCGACAACCTGCGCGGGCAGGGAGCGACCATCAGGGACACCCTCGTCCAGCTGTCGCAAGCGGTTTCGGCACTCGGGGATCACAGCAACGACGCCTTCAGTGCGTTGAAGAACCTGTCGATCCTGGTTTCGGCGCTGCAGAGCAGCGCCGACCTGATGCGGCAGCTGAACCAGAACCTGGCTTCGGTGACCGGGCTGCTCGCCAACGAGCCCAACGAGGTCGGCAATGCCGTCGCGGCCCTCAACGAGGTGGTCGGCGACGTCGCGGGCTTCGTGGCCGACAACCGCGAGGCGCTGGGCACGACATCGGACAAGCTGTCGTCGTTATCCACCGCGCTGACAAGCAGTCTCGACGACATCAAGCAGGCGCTGCACATCGCCCCGACCGAGCTGCAGAACTTCATGAACATCTATCAGCCCGCTCAGGGAACGCTGAGCGGTGCGCCGGCCTTCAATAACTTCGCGAACCCGGTCGCGTTCCTGTGCGGGGCGGTTCAGGCGGCGTCGCGCCTGGGTTGGGAGCAGTCGTCGAAGCTGTGTGTCCAGTATCTGGCGCCCATTCTGAAGAACCGTCAGTACAACTTCCCACCGCTGGGGGAGAACCTGATCGTGGGTGCCGCGGCACGGCCCAACGAGGTGACCTACAGCGAGGACTGGATGCGGCCGGATTACGTTCCACCGCAGCCGAATAGCAATCCCGCGGACGGGCTGCGCGGCCTGCTGCTGCCCGACGGCGGCGGGTCATGACGCCCTGGTGGCGGCGGGGCCGCCGCGGTGGTGCGGCACTGTTGGCGGCGCTGGCGGTGGCAGGGCTGGGCGGCTGTGGCTGGCGGGGCCTCAACTCCGTCGCCTTGCCGGGCACCGCGGGCCGGGGTCCGGGCGCGTTCACGATCCACGCCCAGCTGCTCGACGTCGGCACCCTCGAGCAGAACTCCCGCGTGCAAGTGGGCGACGTCACGGTGGGCAACGTCACCAGGATCGAGCGGGAGGGCTGGCATGCGCTGCTGACGATCAGGCTCAATGGCGACGTCGACCTGCCGGCCAACGCGACCGCGACGATCGGCCAGACCTGCCTGCTCGGTTCGCTGCACATCGAGCTGGCCCCGCCGGCCGGCGTCCCGCCTACGGGCAGGCTGACAGAGGGATCGCTGATCCCGCTCGCCTCGGCCGGCAGTTACCCCTCGACCGAGCAGACCCTCGCCGCGATCTCGTTGCTGCTCAACGGTGGTGGCATCGGGCAGATTCAGGACATCACGGAGTCGCTGAGCACGGCATTGGCCGGGCGCGCGAGCGACTTGCGCGGCCTGATCGAGCAACTGGACGTCTTCACCGGCCGCGTCGGCGACCAGACCGGTGACATCATCGCCGCGGCCGACAGCCTGAACAATCTGGTCGGCCAGTTCGCCAACCAGACCCCCGTGGTGGACCGGGCGCTGCAGACCATCCCGGATGCGCTGCGGACCCTCAAGGACGAGCGGCAGCAGCTGGTGGATGCGCTCGATCAATTCGGCAAGTTCAGCGCGCTGGCGGCCGACTCCACAAACCAGACCAAGGAGGCTCTGGTCAAGGAGCTCAAGGACCTGGCGCCGGTGCTGGAGTCACTGGCCAATGCCGGCCCGGCCCTCACCCGCGCGCTGGGTTTGCTGCCCACCTATCCGTTTCCCAAGGACACCATCAGCAAGTGGGCGCGCGGCGACTATGCCAACTTGACGGCCATCATCGATTTGACGCTCAGCCGCCTCGACGCATCCTTTCTCACCGGCACTCGCTGGGAAGGCAATCTGACGGAGCTGGAGCTGCAATGGGGCCGCACGATCGGCCAGATGCCGAGCCCGTACACCGCGGGCAATCCCCTTGTCGCGCCCTACCATTGGGATCAGGGGCGTTGACATGCCGCCCTTGACGAGACGAATCCTCATCCAGTTGGCGATCTTCGGGGTTGTCGCGCTGATCGGCGGCGGGGTGATGGTGTTCGGCTACATCCAGTTGCCGGCCATGTTCGGGATCGGGCGCTACCGGGTCACCGTCGAGCTGCCGCAGGCCGCCGGGCTGTATGCCAGCGGGAACGTGACCTACCGCGGAACCGAGGTCGGCCGGGTGGAGAGCGTGCGCCTGACCAAAGACGGTGTCGCGGCGGTTCTTTCGTTGAAGTCCGGCATCGACATCCCGTCGGACGTCGAAGCCCAGGTGCACAGCCAGTCCGCGGTGGGTGAGCAGTACGTCACACTCCTGCCGCGCCAAGACTCCCGGCCGCTCAAGGAGGGCGACGTCATACCGCTCGACCGCGTCTCGGTGCCACCGGATCTCGACACGCTGTTGGATTCGGTCAACAGGGGTATGGAGTCGATCCCGCGCGAAAACCTCAAGACGGCGGTCGACGAGGCGTACACGGCGATCGGCGGATTGGGGCCGGACCTGTCCCGGCTGGTGGTCGGCACCAGCTCGCTGTCCCTCGACGCCCGTAAGAACCTGGGGGCGCTGCTCACCCTCATCGACCAGTCCAAGCCGGTCCTGGACAGCCAGACCGATTCCCGTGATGCCGTGCAGGCGTGGGCCGCTCACCTGGCCGACATCACCCAAGGGCTGAAGGCGAACGACCCCGCCGTCCACGGCGTGTTGCGAGGCGGAGGCGCCGCCGCCCGGGAAGTTCGTCAGCTCTTCGACCGGGTGAACCCGGCGGTGCCGGTGTTGCTCGCCAACCTGATCAGCGTCGGGCAGGTGGCGGTGACCTATCACGCCGGTCTCGAGCAACTGTTGGTGCTGCTGCCCCAGGCGGTGGCCACCGTCCAGGCGATCGGCGTGCCGAACCGCAACACCAAGCAGGGCTACAAGGGCGTCTTCCTGAGCTTTAACCTGCGCCTCAACCTGCCGCCACCGTGCACCACCGGCTTCTTGCCCGCCCAGCAGCAGCGGGTGCCTTCGTGGCAGGACTACCCGGACCGGCCCGATGGCGACTTGTACTGCCGGGTGCCCCAGGACTCGCCGCAAAACGTCCGCGGTGTCCGCAACACGCCGTGCGTCGGCCAGCCCGGCAAGCGCGCCCCGACGGTCCAGATGTGTGCGAGCGAGGAGAACTACGTTCCGCTCAACGACGGCTACAACTGGAAAGGCGACCCGAACGCCACGCTGTCGGGCCAGCCCGTCCCGCAACCGCCGCCCGGCCCGCCGGCCCCGGCACCCTCGCCGATTCCGATACCGGGCGCCGAATACGACCCGGCCACCGGCAGTTACGTCGGGCCGGACGGACGCGTTTACACCCGATCCGACCTGGGCGCCAGCGGTGGAAAGGAGCGCACATGGCAGTCGATGTTGTTGCCCCCGAATTGAGCGAGTCGGCCGGTGCGGGTGAGAAGTCCGGCAAGGACAGGCTGGCGCTGGTCATCGGGCTGGTCATCGTGGTGACGCTCGGCGTCCTGGTCGGCTGGCTGGGATTGCGCGGCTACCAGGCGCATCGGGAACAGGAGCGGCGCGAACTATTTCTGGACGCCGGCCGTCAGACCGCGCTGAACCTCACCACGATCGACTTCCACCACGCCAACGCCGACCTGCAACGCATCCTGGACCGCGCGACCGGCCAGCTCTACGACAACTTCTCGGAGCGCTCACAGCCCTATGTCGACGTCGTGTTGCGGACGCAGTCGAAATCCGTTGGGACGGTGACGGAGGCGGCGGTGGAGTCGCAGTCCGGTGACAAGGCGCAGGTGCTGGTCGCCGTCACGGTCACCACGTCAAACGCGGTGGCCCCCCAACCGGAGCGGCATGCCTGGCGGATGCGCCTGTCGGTCCGGCAGGTCGGCGGCGTGCCGAAGGTATCGAACGTGGAGTTCGTGCCGTGACGCGACGTGTGCTGGCCCACGGCGTGCTGCCCGGCCTGGCGTTGTTGCTGGCGTTGGCGGCCGGATTCCTGAACGGCCAGGTCCGGTCGGGTACGGAACTCGAGCCCGGCGGCATCGCGGCGATCCAGGCGGCCAAGGACGCCACGGTCGCCCTGCTCTCCTACCGGCCCGCCACGGTCGAGCGCGACCTTGGCGCCGCACGCGACCGCCTGACCGGTGGGTTCAAAGACTCCTACACCTCGCTGACCCGCGACGTGGTGATCCCGGGCGCGCACCGCAAGCAAGTCTCGGCGGTCGCGACAGTCCAGGCGGCGGCGTCGGTGTCGGCCCAACCCAATCACGCGGTGGTGCTGGTGTTCGTCAGCCAAACGACGACCGAGAGGAGTGGCGCTCCGACAGTCACCGCGTCCAGCGTAC
The DNA here is from genome assembly GCA_002102225.1 of Mycobacterium interjectum. Lineage (GTDB taxonomy): Bacteria > Actinomycetota > Actinomycetes > Mycobacteriales > Mycobacteriaceae > Mycobacterium > Mycobacterium interjectum_B. The sequence continues at coordinate 83,709 of LQPB01000029.1, read as the reverse complement.
GGGTGACGCTGGAGAAGGTCGACGGGCGCTGGCTGATATCGGGGTTCGACCCGGTCTAAACATGTTGACCACCAGAGGGTTTCGCGGCGGGGGTCGGGACCGCGTCCCATTGTCGTTGCAACTCCCGCTCGGCGGGCGTGGGAATCAGACCGGACGGCGCGAACCGCCTCGACGGCACCGGCTGCTCCTCGGCCAGCGGCCGGCCGTCGCCGCGAATCGCTTTGACGGCGACGACCATTCCGGCCACGAACACGATCACGACGACCAGGGCGAACAGGATCGACAGGGTGCCCTGGATGAAGGTGTTCCGGATGACCTCGTCGAGCTGGTGGGCGTTCTTCGCCGCGCCGAACGCCGTCTTCCCCGCGCTTCGCGCGGCCAGGTAGTGGGAATGTTGTGCCCAGTAGCCGATGGCCGGATCGGCGGAAAAGATCTTTTGCCACGACGCCGTCAGCGTGACGGCCAGATCCCACAGCAGCGGCATCCCCGGAATCCACGCCCACTTGCGCAGGCCCTTCTTGATGACCACCACGGTGATGACCGTCAACGAAATCCCTGCGAGCAGCTGGTTGGCGATGCCGAACAGCGGGAACAGCGTGTTGATGCCGCCCAGCGGATCGGTCACGCCCATCAGCAGGGTGCTGCCCCATGCGGCGACCACGGCCAGGCTGCACAGCCATACGCCGGGACGCCAGCTGGGGTTCCGCAGCTTGGCCAGCGGGCCGCCGAAGTTGCCCAGCGCGTCGGAGAGCATAAAGCGGTTGACCCGGGTGCCCGCGTCGAGCGTCGTCAGGATGAACAGCGCCTCGAACATGATCGCGAAGTGATACCAGAAGGATTTGAGCGCGGCGCCGCCGAAGACGCGCTGCAGGACATCGGACATGCCCAACGCGAGCGTCGGCGCCCCGCCGGTACGCGACACGATCGATTTCTCGCCGACGTCGGCGGCGGCCCGGCCGATCTGGCCGGCGGTGGCCGGAGCGCCGGACAGGCCGAGCCTGTTGACGTAGTCGGCCGCGGTCGCCGCGGTGCCGCCGGTCTGCGCGGCCGGCGCGTTGACGGCGAAGTACAGGTGCTGGTTGAGGATCGACGCGGTGATCAGCGCCATGACCGCGACGAACGACTCGGTGATCATGCCGCCGTAGCCGATCACCCGCATCTGCCCCTCTTTTTCCAGCAGCTTGGGCGTCGTCCCCGACGAAATCAGCGCGTGGAATCCGGACAGCGCCCCGCACGCGATCGTGATGAACAGGAAGGGGAACAGGGAGCCGGCGAACACGGGACCGTTGCCCTTGGCGGCGAAGTGCGACACCGCGGGCGCCTGCATGACCGGTCGGGCGATGCAGATGCCGATCGCCAGCAAGGCGACGGCGCCGACCTTCATGAACGTCGACAGGTAGTCGCGCGGCGCGAGCAGCAACCACACCGGCAGCACCGACGCGGCGAAGCCGTAGACGATCAGGCACCAGCACAGGGTGACCGGGGACAGGGTGAACCAGGCTGCGCCCCAGGATGTTTCGGCGACCCAGTTGCCCGATACGACGGCGATCAGCAGCAGCGCGAAGCCGATCACCGAAACCTCCGTCACCCGCCCGGGCCGGATGAACCGCAGGTAGCAGCCCATGAACAGGGCGATCGGAATGGTCATGGCGATGGAGAACACCCCCCACGGGCTTTCCACCAGCGCCTTGACGACGATCAGCGCCAGCACCGCGATCAGGATCACCATGATGGCGAGGACCCCCACCAGGGCGGCCGCCCCGCCGGTGGCGCCCAGCTCGTCGCGGGCCATCTGGCCCAGGGAGCGGCCCCGGCGCCGGGTGGAGATCCACAAGACCAGGTAGTCCTGCACGCAACCGCCGAACACCGCGCCGATGACGATCCAGATCGCGCCCGGCAGGTAGCCCATCTGGGTGGCCAGCACGGGACCCACCAGTGGCCCCGCGCCGGCGATGGCGGCGAAATGATGGCCGAACAGCACGCGCCGGTCGGTCGGCACGTAGTCGGTGCCGTCGTCGAGAACCTCGGCGGGCGTGGCGTGTTCGTCGCGCGGCCGGACGATCTTCATCTCGACCAAACGCGCGTAGAACCGGTAGCCGATGATGTAGGTGCAGATCGCCGCGACCACGAACCAGACCGCGTTCACCGTCTCGCCGCGAACAAACGCGATGATCGCCCAGGCGACGGCGCCGACGACCGCGATCGCCCCGAAGACGAGCTTGTGCCGCACGGTGATGGGGGACCGGTCGATGATCGCGACGGGCGGCAGGTCTTGATCGGTGCGGATGAAGCTGACGCCTTTGTCATGCTCTTCGACTGTCACGGCGGAAACCCTACGCGCGCAAGACCGACAATGCCTGTTGCAGGCGCCTTTTAGTACAGCGCGCGCACGGCGTCGATGGTGTCGGCCTCGGCGGGGCCCTTGTCGTCGCGGTAGCGCACCACCCGGGCGAACCGCAGCGCCACGCCGCCCGGATACCGCGACGACTTCTGCACGCCGTCCAGGGCGATCTCGACGACCTGCTCGGGACGCACGGTGACCACATATCCGTCGGTGCCGCCCACCGCGAGCTCGCCGAACCGGGCGGTCTGCCAGTCCAGCATGGCGTCGGTCATTCCTTTGAAAGTCTTTCCCACCATGACGAATTCGCCGGTGGCCGGATCCCGCGCGCCCAGGTGGATGTTGGAGAGCTTGCCGCGGCGGCGCCCGGAACCCCACTCCACGGCGAGCACCACCAGGTCCAGCGTGTGCACCGGCTTGACCTTCAGCCAGCCCGCCCCGCGCCGGCCCGCGAGGTACGGCGCGCCGGGCGCCTTGGCCATCACCCCCTCGTGGCCGGCGGCCAGCGTGGCGTCCAGGAATGCGGCGGCCGCCGAGGGGTCCGACGTCAGCAACCGGTCGACGCGCTGCGCGGGCGGCACCAGCGCGTCCAGGGCGGCCAGCCGCTCGGTGGTCGGCGCGTCCAGCAGGTCGGAGCCGTCGCGGTGCAGAACGTCGAAGAAGAACACCGAAAGCCGCTGCGCGGCAACCGCGGCCGCCACATCGACGGACCGGCCGAATCGCGACGCCGTGACCTGGAAGCGGTGCGGTGAGCGGTCGGGCCGCAGGGCGATCGCCTCGGCGTCGGCGATCAGGTCGGTGACCGGCAGTGCCAGCGTCGCCTCGACGACCTCCGGGAGCCGGGCCGTCACGTCGTCGAGGCTGCGGGTGTACACCGTGACCTTGTCGCCGGCCCGGTGAATCTGCACGCGCGCCCCGTCCAGCTTCGCCTCGAAAATCGTTGTGCCGTCGTGGCGTTCGATCGCATCGGCCACACCGGTCGCGGTCTGGGCCAGCATCGGGCTCACCGGCCGGCCCACCCGCAGGGTGAATGCGTCGAGGGCCGCGGCCGAGCCGGACAGGGCGGCCGCCGCCACCGCCGGCAAGTCCCCGCCCAGCATCGCGGCGCGCTGCACCGACGCGACGGGGATTCCGGCGGCCTTGGCGACGGCGTCGGCCATGATCCCCGCCAGCGCCCCCTGGCGCAGCTCGCCGCCGAGCAGCCGCACCAAAAACGCCTGCTCGGTTTCGGTCGCCGCGGCGAACAACGCGTTGAGGAGGTCGGTCCGCCGCGCTTGTGATCCCTTGCCCGAAACCGCCCCGATCTCGGAGAAGGCGGCGTCGACCCCGGCGACGGTCAGCGTGGGGGGCTCGGGCCCCGGCGGCGGCCGGGAGCGCAACGACGCCCAGCCGACGCCGATCTGGCGCTGGCGTAGCTCGCCCGAGAGCCACGAGACGATGATCGCCACCGCCTGCGGGTCGGCGGCGGCGCGGCGCAGCAGGTCGGCGATGTGGGCGACCTTGGTCAGCCGCGATGACGTGCCGCCGACATTAAGCGATGTGCTTGCGACGTCGAGGAGGAGCACGCCGCTCAGCTTGGCATGGCTCGCCGACAACCGTGCCGGACGGACACGCTAGCGTGCGTAGCTAACGTTACAAATTTCACGGATTCTGACAAGCCTAGAAAAGGAGGCCCGGATGGAGATCAACGGGAAGAAAGTCGTGGTCATCGGCGGTGCGTCGGGGATGGGTCGCGCCAGCGCCGAACTGCTGCACGAACGGGGCGCCGACGTCGCCATCCTCGACCGCGAGGGCTCCGACGGCAAGACCGTCGCCGAGGCCGTCGGCGGTTCGTTCTACCCGGTCGACGTCACCGACTTCGCCGGCACGGAGGAGACGCTGCAGAGCGCGGTCGACAAGCTCGGCGGCCTGCACGTCGTCATCACCACCGCGGGTGGGGGCATCGCCAAGCGGACGATGACCAAGTCCGGCCCGCACGACCTGGAGTCCTTCCAATCCGTCATCGACCTCAACTTGATCGCCACCTTCAACATCAGCCGGCTGGCCGCCGCCCACATGGCCAAGAACGAACCCGAGGACGAAGAGCGCGGCGTCATCATCAACACGGCGTCGATCGCGGCCTTCGAGGGCCAGATCGGCCAGGTCGCCTACACCGCCGCGAAGGCGGGCATCGCGGGCATGTGCCTGACCATGGCGCGTGACCTGGGTTCGCTGGGCATCCGGGTGCTGGCGATCGCGCCGAGCCTGTTCGCCACGGGGCTGACCCAGGGCATTCCGGACGAATTCGCGGCGGCGCTCACCAAGGACGCGGCCTTCCCGAAACGCCTGGGCCGGCCCGAGGAGTACGCGAAGCTGGCGGCGGCCATCGTGGACAACCCGATGCTCAACGGCCAGTGCCTGCGGCTGGACGCCGGCCAGCGCTTCGCGCCGAAGTAGGCACCCCCGCCCACGCCCGCTCCGGGAATAAGTACACTCTTTAGGCAGCCGCCCCGCTCCCCCTCGGAGCGGGGCAGGCAGTCACCCCCGGCAGCGGCGCGAGGAGGCCCTCATGGGTATCGCACTGACCGACGACCACCGCGAACTCGCCGAGGTAGCCCGCGCGTTCCTGACCGCGCAGAAGGCGCGCTGGGCGGCGCGATCCCTGCTCGATGCGGCCGACGAATCCCGGCCTCCGTTCTGGCACAACCTGGTGGAGCTCGGCTGGCTCGGGTTGCACGTCGACGAAGAACACGGTGGCTCGGGCTATGGGTTGCCCGAACTCGTGGTGGTCGTCGAGGAACTCGGCCGCACGGTGGCGCCGGGACCGTTCGTGCCGACCGTCATCGCCTCGGCGGTGCTCGCGAAAGACGGCACGCCCGAGCAGAAGTCGCGGCTGCTGCCCGGGCTGATCGACGGCACCGTCACCGCGGGGATCGGCCTGGGCGGCGAGGTCCGGGTCGCCGACGGCGTGGCGAACGGCGACGCCGGGATCGTGCTGGGTGCCGGGCTGGCCGACCTGCTGGTGATCGCCGCCGGTGACGACTTGCTGCTGCTGGAACGCGGCCGGTCGGGTGTGTCGGTGGACATCCCCGATAACCTCGATCCGACCCGGCGCTCCGGACGGGTAAGCCTGAACAACGTCAGCGTCGGCCCCGACGACATCGTGTCGGGGGCTCGGGAATCGGCGCTGGCCCGCGCGCGCACCCTGTTGGCCGCCGAGGCGGTCGGCGGGGCGTCCGACTGTGTGGAGGCCGCCGTCGACTACGCCAAGGTGCGCCAGCAATTCGGCCGCACCATCGCGACTTTCCAAGCCGTCAAGCATCATTGCGCCAACATGCTGGTGGCCTCGGAGTCGGCGACCGCCGCGGTGTGGGACGCCTCGCGCGCGGCGGCGGAGGATGAGGAGCAGTTCCGCCTCATCGCCGCCGTGGCCGCGGCGCTGGCCTTCCCGGCGTATGCGCGCAACGCCGAACTCAACATTCAGGTGCACGGCGGCATCGGCTTCACCTGGGAGCACGACGCCCATCTGCACCTGCGCCGATCGCTGGTGACCGCGGCACTGTTCGGCGGGGACGCCCCGGCCGCCGACGTCTTCGCACGCACCGCGGCCGGCGCCGTGCGCGAGAACAGCCTGGACCTGCCGCCCGAGGCCGAAGAGCTGCGCACCCGGATCCACGCCGACGCCGCCGAAATCGCGGCCCTGGACAAGCAGGCGCAGCGCGACAAGCTGATCGAGACCGGCTACGTGATGCCGCACTGGCCCCAGCCGTGGGGCCGCGGGGCCGACGCGGTGGAGCAGCTGGTGATCGAGGAGGAGTTCCGCACCGCGGGCATCAAGCGACCCGACTACGGGATCACCGGCTGGGTGATCCTGACCCTGATTCAGCACGGAACGCCTTGGCAAATCGAAAGATTCGTGGAGAAGGCGCTGCGCAAAGACGAGATCTGGTGCCAGCTGTTCTCCGAGCCGGACGCGGGATCGGACGCGGCGTCCATCAAGACCCGCGCCACCCGTGTCGACGGTGGCTGGAAGATCAACGGACAGAAGGTGTGGACCAGCGGGGCGCATTACTGCGCGCGGGGGCTGGCCACCGTGCGCACCGACCCGGAGGCGCCGAAGCACGCCGGCATCACCACGGTGATCGTCGACATGAAGGCGCCCGAGGTCGAGGTGCGGCCGCTGCGGCAGATCACCGGCGGCTCGGACTTCAACGAGGTGTTCTTCAACGACCTGTTCGTCCCCGACGAGGACGTCGTCGGCGAGCCCAACACCGGGTGGACGGTCGCGCGTGCCACGCTCGGCAACGAACGCGTCAGCATCGGTGGCAGCGGGTCGTTCTACGAGGGCCTGGCGGACATGCTGATCGAGCTCGCCAGGCAGCGGCCGGATCAGTTGGCGGGGGCCAAGATTCGGGTGGGGAACTACCTGGCCGACGACCACGCGCTGCGGCTGCTGAACCTGCGCCGCGTCGCCCGCAGCGTCGAAGGCGCGGGCCCGGGACCGGAAGGCAACGTCACCAAGCTCAAGCTGGCCGAACACATGGTGGACGGCGCCGCGATCTCGGCGGCGTTGCTGGGGCCCGAGGTCGCGCTCGGGGACGGGCAGGGCGGGCTGGCGAGCCGGATGATCATGGGGGCGCGCGGCATGTCGATCGCGGGCGGCACCTCGGAGGTCACCCGCAATCAGATCGCCGAGCGGATCCTCGGCATGCCGCGCGACCCGCTGATCAACTAGGCCGGCTCTCCCGGCGAGCGTGCGTGTTTGTACGGAGACACGCCGCGCGGGCCGGCATTCTGCGCACGCTCGGCGCGAAGGGAACGAGCTTAGGCCGGCGCGAATTGGGGCGCGCCGGCGCTGCCCGGCTCGGGCTGGATGGCGACGGGCATCCCGCACGTCACCGAATCCGGTTCGCAGCCAACGATATTGGCCGCCACCCGCAACCCGCTCTGTTCGGCGAGCTCGACGATGGCGATCACATAGGGGGTCGCGATGTCGGGGTTGTACGGGTGGTGGTTGACCGTGTAGGTGAACACCGTGCCCAGGCCGGATACGGCTCGCGCCACCAGCGGGGCGCCGCAGTCCCGGCATTCGCCGGCCGCGGGATGAACCCAGCGCGCGCAGGTGTCGCAGTGTTCGATGAGCAACTGGCCCGGCACGGTCAATACAGTACACTCTATTGATTCGATGCGGGTGGCGGTTCGTATGGACGGGCGGTGCGTATGACCTATTTCGAAAAGGACGCGATCTTGTCCGGCATCGGCATCTCGCGGATCGGCCGTCGCACCGGCATTCCCGGCCTGGAGCTGACCATGGAGGCGGTGCGGGCGGCCATCGAGGATGCCGGCCTGAGCGCGGGTGATATCGACGGCATCGCCACCCTCGGCGACACGCCCGCCGCGGACGTCAACGCCGAACTGCGCATCGAGGCGGCCGACTGCGGGGCCGGCTTCGGCACCGGCGGACTGCTGAGCCCGGTGATGTCGGCCTGCCGCGCGGTCGCCGAGCGGCGCGCCCACCACGTGATCGTCTACCGGACCATCCAGATGCTCGGCGGCACGGTACCCGTCAAACCGCAGGAGAACGCGCCCGCGCCGCCGCTGGCGCGCATGTTCTCCACGCCGGAGGGAGAGCCGCGGCCGGCCGTCGGCGCGATGGACGACGTCAACGATCTGGTTGCGGCGCATGCGTATTCGGCGGCGAACTGGCTGGCGCTGAACTGCCGCCGGCACATGGAGCTGTACGGGACCACCAAAGAACAGCTGGGCTGGCTGGCGCTCAACGGCAGACGCAACGCCGCGCTGAATCCGCGTGCGGTCTACCGGGATCCGATGACCATGGCCGACTACCTGGGAGCGCGTCCGGTGTCCACCCCGTTCGGGCTGCTGGATTGCGACGTGCCGATCGACGGCTCGATCGCGGTGGTGGTGTCGAACGCCGAGTATGGCCGCGACTGCCCGCACCGCGCGGTGGCGGTCGAGGCGATCGGCGGATCCGACGGCGCCGGCGGCTGGTTCCACCGCGCCGACTACCCCAAGATGGCGATGTCGGACGCGACCGCGCAGATGTGGTCACGCACGCAGTTGACGCCGGCCGACCTCGACGTCGCCGAGCTGTACGACGGTTTCACCTATCTCACCCTTGCCTGGCTGGAAGCCCTCGGGGTGTGCGGCGACGGCGAGGGCGGGCCGTTCGTCGAGGGCGGCGCGCGGATCGCCCGCGACGGCCAGCTGCCGCTGAACACCTACGGCGGACAGCTCTCGGCCGGGCGCATGCACGGCTACTGGGCCCTGCACGAAGGGTGTCTGCAGCTGCGCGGCGAGGCGGGGGAACGCCAGGTGTCGAAACGCCCCGAGGTCGGGGTGGTCTCCGTGGGCGGTGGGCCCGTCGCCGGTTGCATGCTGCTGACGTGTTGAGAGCCTGTGGGAGAGCGCGATTGAGGCTGTAGGCCGCGAGCCCGACGCCGGCCGGGCGAACAAGATGGCTTCGAAGGTTGCCCGCCACATCGAAGCGGACGTCGTTCGTCGCGGCTGGACGGTCGGCGAATCGCTGGGCTCCGAACAGGCTCTGCAGCGGCGCTACGGCGTCAGCCGATCGGTGCTGCGGGAGGCGGTCCGCCTCGTCGAACACCACCAGGTGGCCCGAATGCGCCGCGGGCCGGGCGGCGGGCTGCTGATCTGTGAGCCGGACGCCGGCCCCGCGACCCGCGCCGTCGTGATCTATCTGCAGTACGTGGGCACCACGCTCGTCGACCTGCTCAACGCGCGCCTGGTGCTGGAGCCCTTGGCGGCCTCGCTGGCCGCGGAGCGGATCGACGAAGTCGGCATCGACCGCCTGCGCGCGGTGTTGCGCGCGGAGCAGCACTGGCGGCCGGGCATGCCGGCGCCGCGCGACGAGTTCCACATCGCGCTGGCGGGCCAATCCAAGAGCCCGGTGCTGCAACTGTTCATCGACATCCTGATCAGGCTCACCACCCGATACGCCCTGCAGTCGCGGACCGACTCGGCAACCGAAGCCATCGAGGCGGTCGACCACATGCACAAGCACCACGCAGAGATCGTCGCCGCCGTCACCGCCGGCGACGCGGCGCGGGCCAGGTCGCTGTCCGAGCGGCACGTCGAGGCGGTCACCGCCTGGCTGCAGCGGCATCCTCCCGGCACGGGCCGCCCGCGCGCGCCCCGCCGGCGGCTCGACGGCGACGCGCCGCGGGGCAAGCTCGCCGAGATGCTGGCGGCCACCATCGGCGACGACATCGCCGACGGCGGCTGGCAGGCCGGTTCGGTCTTCGGGACCGAGACCGCCCTGGTGGAGCGCTACCGGGTGAGTCGCGCGGTGTTCCGGGAAGCGGTGCGGCTGCTCGAATATCACTCCGTCGCGCAGATGCGCCGCGGGCCCGGCGGTGGGCTGATCGTCACCCACCCGCGGGCCGAGGCGAGCATCGAGACCATCGCCCTGTACCTGCAGTACCGCAAGCCCACCGGCGAGGACCTGCGCAGCGTCCGCGACGCCATCGAGATCGACAACGTCGCCAGGGTCGTCAAGCGGCGCACCGATTCGGAGGTGGCGGCCTTCTTGGCCGCGCCGCGGGACGCCCCCGGCGGCGGCGCGCGCGAGGCCCCCGAGGCCATGGTCGACGAGGTCCGGTTCCACCTCGGCCTGGCGCAACTGGCCGGCAATGCGCTGCTCGACTTGTTCCTTCGGATCATCATCGAGCTGTTTCGCCGGCACTGGTCCAGCACCGGGCAGGCCCAGCCGACGTGGGAGGACGTGGCCGCCGTCGAGCACGCCCACGCGCGGATCCTGGAGGCGATCAAGGCCGACGACGACAGCCTCGCCCGTTACCGCATTCGTCGGCATCTGGACGCCGCGGCGTCCTGGTGGTTGTAGGAGCCGCCCTCGCGGCGTGATCCGTTCCGCTCGTTTGCATATCGCAGGTGCTTATCGGGTATGGGGAGGGGAAACGTAGACGGCCGGTCCAGCAGGGGGTTGGCAGTAGTGATCGACAGCGACAGCGCTGGAATGCCGGGGGGCTTGAAGGGGACGCGAGCCGGCCACTCGGGTTTCGTCCATTCCGCGTTCCTTTTCCGTTCGCAGCAGGACTATCTGGAATCTGTGGCGCGCTTCGTGCTCGACGGTCTGACCGCCGACGAGGCCGTCCTGGTGGCGGTGCCCGACGACAAGCTGGCGCTGCTGCACGACGCGTTGTCCGGCTCGATCGGCGGATTCACGGCCGAATTGCGCATGGCCGACATCGCCGAGGTCGGCCGCAACCCGAGCCGGTTCATGGCCATGGAGGGCTCCTTCGTCGACGAACAGCCCAACCGGCCGGTGCGGATCGTGAGCCAGCTGGCCTGGCCGGGACGCAGCGACGACGAGTTCGTCGCCTGCGTCGAGCACGAGGCGCTGGTCAACGAGGCGCTGGACGGGTATCCGGTGCACAAGTTGTGCCTCTACGACGCGAACCGGCTCGATGAGCAGCTGCTGGCGGAGGCCCGTGCGACCCACCCCTTCCTGTGGAGCCGGGGTGCGCTGCAGCGCAGCGTCGAGTACGCGCCCTATGACGCCCTGGAGCGCTGCAACCGGCCGCTCTATGCCAACCCGGGGGCCGTCACCTACATGGTCCGCAAGTCCGCGGACCTCAGTCCGGCCCGCTCGTTCGCCGTCAGCTACGCGGGTTGGGTGGGCATGTCCGAGGACGGGATCGACGACCTGCAGCTGATCGCGACCGAGCTGGCCACCAACAGCCTGATGTACACCGACGGCGCCTGCCGGCTGGCCTTCTGGCGCCAAGACGAGCATCTGGTCTGCGAGGCACGCGACACCGGACGGTTCGAGGACCCGATGGTCGGGCGTCTGGACCCGGGCCCGAGCTCCCCCGCCAGTCGCGGCCTGTACCTGGTCAACGCGATATCGGACCTGGTGCGCACGCACACCACGTCGACCGGGACGACGATCCAGGCCTATCTGCGGTTCGAGCAGGCGCAGGGGCCGAACGGCTGAGGCGCCGGGCCGCGAAAGCGCTTGTCCGGCAAGGGCGCACTGTGCCGCGCGAAATGAATTTGCGTCGCCGGCCCGCGGGCGTCTATTGTCGCGCTCGTGCGTCTTCTTCAGCGTGCCGTAGTAGCCAGCACCCGCAGCGGGGTCTGATCCCAGACCGACCCCCCGCTGTGGGTCGGAAGCTACTACCGTCGGTCGCCCCTCTGATCAGAGAAGACCGACACCATGGCGTTATCCCCCTCCCGTTTCCCCTCGGCGCGCGAGTGCCCGGCGGCCGCGTGGTTCGCCCACCACTTCGGCGCCGACTTGCCGCGCGGTCTGCGGGACGAGGCCGACGCGATGTCCTGGGAGAGCTTCGTCGCCAGCTACGGTCAGGGCGCCGGCCCGGTCCGGCTGGGGCACTTCGCCTGCACCGACACCGAGCGGCCGGCCGGGCGGCTCGGCCCGCAGGCCCGCAACTATCGGGCCACGATCGCGGTGGGCGATCAGCTCGGAACCTGTTCGGCCGCCGCCAGCGGTCCGATCGCCGCGCTGACCGCGATGCTGCACGAGCGCGGGATCACGGTGGAAACATTGCGGTTTCACCAGCTGCGCTCGGGCGACATCACCGCGACGTTCATCCACGGCAGCAACGGGATTCGCACCGAATGGGCGATGGGCCTCGCACAGGACCCGACCCAGGCCGCGCTGCGCGCGGTGATCGCGTGCGCCAACCGGTTGCTCGGCGCCTGATCGGCGCCTAGAGCGGCCGCAGCATGATCGGCATGCCGTCCTTGGGCACCGGCATGCCGCCGTAGTCCCACTCGGCCTGGTATCCCGGGCGCGGCAACTCGAGCCGATACCTGCGCAGCAGGCGGTGCAGGATCGTCTTGATCTCCAACTGCCCGAAGACCATTCCGATGCACTTGTGCGCGCCGCCGCCGAACGGGGTGAACGCGTAGCGGTGTCGCTTGTGCTCGTTGCGCGGCTCGGTGAACCGGTCGGGGTCGAATTTCAGTGGGTCCGTCCACAATTCGGGCAGCCGGTGATTCATGCCCGGGTAGGCGATGACGTTGGTGCCCTTGGGGATGTAGTAGCCGAGCAGGTCCGTGTCGCGCACGGTCTGGCGCATGGCCCACTGCACCGGCGTCACCAGGCGGATCGACTCGTTCATCACCAAATCGAGAGACTCCAGCTTCTCCAGCGAGTCGATGTCGAGCGGCCCGTCGCCGAGCCGGTCGGATTCCTCGCGGCAGCGCTGCTGCCACTGAGGGTGCGCGGCCAGGTTGTACGCCATCGTGGTGACGGTCGACGTCGACGTGTCGTGCGCGGCCATCATCAAAAAGATCATGTGGTTGACGATGTCCTCGTCGGAGAACTTGTTGCCGTCCTCGTCCTCGGTCTGACACAACACGGACAACAGGTCGGTGCCGGGCTTCGCGCGCTGTTCCTTGACCCGCTCGCGGAAGTAGTTCTCCAGCAGCTCGCGCGCCTTGAGGCCGCGCCACCAGGTGAACGGCGGCACGGGAGTGCGGATGATCGCGTTGCCCGCCCGCGTGGTGATCGCGAACGCCTTGTTCACCTTGGTCACCAGTTCGTGGTCGGTGCCCGGCTCGTGGCCCATGAACACCATCGACGCGATGTCGAGCGTCAGCTCCTTCATCGCCGGGTAGAGCAGGAAGCGCGCGTCATTGGCCACCCAGTCGTTGGCGATCGTCTGGGAGACCACCCGGTCCATCTGCTCGACGTAGCTGACCAGGCGGGACCGGACGAACGCCTCCTGCATGATCCGCCGGTGAAACAGGTGCTCCTCAAAGTCCAGCAGCATCAGGCCGCGGTGGAAGAACGGCCCGATCACCGGGACCCAGCCCTGCTGCGAATAGTCCTTGTTGCGGTTGGAGTAGATGACCTGGGCGGCGTCCGGGCCCAGGGCGGCGATGCCCGGAAGGACGGGCGAGTCCCCGAAGATCACGGGCCCCTTGGTCTGGTACATGTGCAGCAGATAGTCCGGTCCGCCGCGCAGCATCTCGATGATGTGGCCGATGACCGGCAGGCCCGCGTCGCCGACGGCCGCCTTGAGCCCGCTGCCCGGCGGCGGCTCGGCGAGTTTGCGCTCCGGGAACTGCGTGTTCAGCAGCCTGCGCTCGACCAGCCCCATGCCGGGAAAGTTGTTGATAGACGGCGTAAACCGGCGCCGCGCCTGGTCGAGCAGGTACTGCGGGGTGCTGATGGTGGCGACCATTAAGGCTCCTTTGCGCAGGCCCGGGGACGGGTGACAGCGGTCACTGATTCCCATCCTTCGGGAAAAACTTGACGGCTGTCAAGTTTGCTTTTCCGGCGGCGTGGTGCAAGGTCGAGGGGGTGAGCACTGCCGCCAATCCGGAGCCCGGCGAACCGGGCGTGCGCCGGCGGGGCGACAAGCACCGGCAGGCGATCATGCAGGCGGTGCGCGACCTGCTCGAGGAAAAGCCGTTCGCCGAGCTGTCGGTCAGCACCATCAGCGAGCGGGCCGGCGTGGCCCGATCCGGGTTCTACTTCTACTTCGACTCCAAGTACTCGGTGCTGGCCCAGATCGTGGCCGACGCGACCGAGGAGCTCGAGGAGCTCACCCAGTACTTCGCCCCCCGCGGGCCCGGCGAGTCGCCGGAGCAGTTCGCCAAGCGGATGGTCCGCAGCGCCGCGGCGGTGTACGCGCACAACGACCCGGTGATGACGGCCTGCAACGTGGCCCGCTACACCGACATCGAGATCCGCGACATTCTCGAGCGGCAGTTCGAGGTGGTCCTCCGCCAGATCGCGGCCGTCGTCGACGCCGAGATGAAGGCCGGCACCGCCGACCCGATCAGCGACGACATCCCCACCCTGGTGCGCACCCTGGCCGGCACCACCTCGCTGATGCTGACGGGCGACTCCATCCTGGTCGGTCCCGAGGACGACGTGGAGCGGCGGGTCCGCGTGCTCGAGCAGCTGTGGCTGCATTCGCTCTGGGGCGGCGGGCCGAAGTAAGGCGGTAGGGTCACGGCCATGGCGCTGGGGTTTTCGAGGCCTTCGGGGGGATATTTCACGGCGAAGCGGTGCCTGGTCACGGGCGCGGCCAGCGGCATCGGGCGCGCGACCGCCCTGCGGCTGGCCGCCGACGGCGCCGAGCTGTATCTGACCGACCGCAACGCGGACGGCCTCGAGCTGACGGTGGCCGACGCCCGGGCGCTCGGCGCGCAGGTGCCCGTCCACCGCACCCTCGACATCTCCGACTACGGCCAGGTGGCGGCGTTCGCCGCCGACGTCCACGCGGGGCATCCGAGCATGGACGTGGTGCTGAACGTCGCCGGCGTGTCGGCGTGGGGCACCGTCGACCGGCTGACCCACGAGCAGTGGAGCAAGATGATCGCCATCAACCTGATGGGTCCGATCCACGTCATCGAGACGTTCGTCCCGCCGATGGTGGCGGCCCGGCGCGGCGGGCATCTGGTCAACGTGTCGTCGGCGGCCGGGCTGGTCGCGTTGCCGTGGCACGCCGCCTACAGCGCGAGCAAGTACGGGCTGCGCGGCCTGTCCGAGGTGCTGCGCTTCGACCTGGCGCGCCAGGGCATCGGGGTGTCGGTGGTGGTGCCGGGCGCGGTGAAGACTCCGTTGGTGGACACGGTCGAGATCGCCGGTGTCGACCGCGAGGACCCCGCGGTCGCGCGCTGGGTGGACCGCTTCAGCGGTCACGCCGTGTCGCCGGAGCGGGCGGCCGAGAAGATCCTGGCCGGCGTCGCAAAGAACCGGTACCTCATCTACACCTCGCCGGATATCCGCGCGCTGTATGCGTTCAAGCGGCTGGCGTGGTGGCCCTACAGCGTCGCGATGCGTCAGGTCAACGTGATCTTCACGCGTGCGCTGCGGCCCAGCCCGGCCCCGCTAGCCGGGCATCGCCAGCTCGAGTCGCACCCCGAGTAGCCGAACCGGGCGGTCCAGCTCGAAGAGGTCCAGGACGCGCGCCGCGGCGTCGGTGATGGTCCGCTCGTCGGTGGTGGGGGCTTCGAGCTTGCGGATCTTGGTGCGGGTGTAAAACGTGGCGGTCCGCACGGTGACGGCGACGCGGGTGACGATCCGCCCGGCCGCGCGCACGTCGTCGAGGGCGTGGCGCGCCAATGCCGTTACCGCGGCGTCCATGTCGGCGCGATCGGTGAGGTCGCGAGGGAAGGTGACGACGTGGCTGCGGGAGCGCGGCACCCATGGCTCGGCGCTGACGTCGGTGTCGCCGCCGCCCTTGGCCAGCAGCAGCAGCCACAGGCCGGTGCGAGGCCCGAACGTGGACGTCAGCAGCTCCGCGTCGGCATGCGCCAGTTCTCGTACCGTGGTGATGCCAAGGGCTGCAAGCTTTTTCGCCGTCTTCGGCCCGACGCCCCACAACGCGTCGACCGGGCGGTCCGCCATCACCGTCATCCAGTTCGCGTCGGTGAGCGCAAAGACGCCGGCGGGTTTCGCGAATCCGGTGGCGACCTTGGCGCGCTGCTTGTTGTCGCTGATGCCGACGGAGCACGACAGCCCGGTTTCCGACGCGATGATCGTGCGGATCTGCTCGGCGACCCCGGCGGGGTCTTCGTCCGACACGCCCACGTAGGCCTCGTCCCAGCCCCATACCTCGACCGGGTTCCCCAGGTCGCGCAACAACCCCATCACCTCGTCGGACGCGGCGTCGTAGGCGGCCGCATCCGACGGGAGGAAGGTGGCGTCCGGGCAGCGCCGCGCGGCGGTGCGCAACGGCATCCCCGCGTGCACGCCGAATTCCCGGGCCTCATACGAGGCGCACGTGACGACCTTGCGCGGTTCGGCCGGATCGCCGCTGCCGCCGACGATCACCGGCAGCCCGGCCAGTTCCGGGTGGCGGCGCAGCTCGACGGACGCCAGGAACTGGTCGAGGTCCACGTGCAGGACCCAGCGCGGTGTCATCGCCCGCAGAGCTTGCGCGCCAAGCTTTCCCACGCGTCGCCCAAGCTCTCAAGGGTGTGGCCGCCGAAGTCGAGCTGATGCTCGACGTAGTTCACGTGCAGCAGAGCCAGCAGCGCGTCGGTCTGAGCGTCGAGATCGCCGGTGGTGTGCGCCGCTTGCAGTAGCACCCGGACATGGGTGCGGTGCACCAGCACCGGCGCGCTGTAGCGGGTCTGCGGGTCGCGGTGGGCTTCCGAGAGCAGTTCGCGATGGGTATGCACGAACCGGATCCGCTCCCGGCCGAATGCCACCAGGCGATCTATCTGCGGTGCATCGGGCCCCAGCGGCGGCGGCCCGAAGAGGAAGGCCTGCTGGCTGGCGCGTTCGTCCTCGTCGAGCAGCACCATCATCAGGCCGGCGCGGCTGCCGAACCGGCGGAACAGGGTGCCTTTGCCGACACCCGCGGCCGCGGCGACGTCGTCCATGGTGACGGCGTCGGCGCCGCGCTCGGCGACCAGGGCGCGGGCGGCGTCGAGCAACAGAGCGCGGTTTCGCGCCGCGTCGCCCCGCTCGTGCGGGGCGGACACGGGCAGCTCACCCAACCGCTGGACAGCGCTCACTCCTGCACTTTAACGCCGCTGGAATAAAGCGGACTAGAGTCCGGTTGGGGATGCGAGGATGGAAACCAACGACCGAAGGGAATCGATCAGTGGCAGGGATAAGAGTCTTGGCGTTAGTGGGTAGCCTGCGCGCGGCGTCGATCAACCGCCAGATCGCCGAACTGGCGCGCTCCGTCGCCCCCGGCGACGTCACCGTCACGATCTTCGAAGGGCTGAGCGAGCTGCCGTTCTACAACGAGGAGATCGACGACGCCATGACCACCGACGCCCCGCCGCTGGCCCCGGTGGCGGCGCTGCGCGCCGCGGCGGCCGCCGCGGATGCCGCCCTGGTGGTCACGCCGGAATACAACGGCAGCATCCCGGCGGTCATCAAGAACGCGATCGACTGGCTGTCCCGCCCGTTCGGCGACGGTGCGCTGAAGGGCAAGCCGTTGGCGGTCATCGGCGGGGGTTTCGGTCAGTACGGCGGGGTGTGGGCGCACGACGAGACCCGCAAGTCGTTCGGCATCGCCGGCGCCCGCGTGATCGAGGCGATCAAGCTGTCCGTGCCCTTCAAGACCCTGGAAGGCAAGGCGCCCGCCGAACACGGCGAGCTGACGGCGAACGTGCGCGACGTGGTCGGCAAGCTCGCCGCCGAAGTGGGCTGATTTAGCGATAACGAACAAGCCGCCCGGCGGCCACCAGCGCCGTTTCGATATCCGGATGGCCGAAGCCGCCAGCTGGGCGCCGGCGGCTTTGCTGGCGGTCGGGTGGTGGCGGCGGCGGGATGGCGATCACGCCGGATCTGTCGGTGGCCGGTGCTATACCGGTTCGCGTGAAGCTCCTTGATGAAGATGTGACCTGCGACACGCCGGGCGGGTGCCGCGCAGAGGGCTTACGACCAGCGAATTTCAAAATTGTTATTCAGAACATCTTGTATCTGGACAACTTGTCGGCCACTAGGTGTAGTGTTTCGAGCACCGGCAGATCCCAGGATCCCCAGGCTGGCCGGGCTTGGGGGACCTCCCCGAATCGGCTCGAAGATGTCGAAGCAGGCCGCTCCGACGCGGACCGCCGCACGACGGGAATGTGGGGCCCTGACGGGCCGCTGAACACAGCGAAGACAGAGTTCGTTGCAGTACCCCGGTAGTTGCCAGTCCGTAACACATCCCCACCTTCCGCAAAGGAGCGGCATCCATGACCATCACCGTCTACACCAAGCCGGCATGCGTGCAGTGCAGCGCGACCTTCAAGGCCCTGGACAAGCAGGGCATCGCGTATCAGAAGGTGGACATCTCGCTGGACGCGGAGTCGCGGGACTACGTGATGGCGCTGGGCTACCTGCAGGCCCCCGTGGTGGTGGCGGGCAACGACCACTGGTCGGGCTTCCGGCCGGATCGCATCAAGGCGCTCGCGGAGCCGGCGCTGAGCGCCTGAGCATCGAGCGGCGGACGTCAGGTAAGGAAGGTTGCGGTGCCATGGATATCAGGGCCATCACCGGGCGCAACCTCGTCTATTTCTCCTCCGTGTCGGAGAACACCCACCGCTTCGTGCAGAAGCTGGGTGTTCCCGCCGCGCGGATACCGCTGCACGGGCACATCGAGGTCGATGAGCCGTACGTCCTGATCCTGCCGACCTACGGCGGCGGCCGGGCCACCCCGGACGTCAACGCGGGGGGCTACGTCCCCAAGCAGGTCATCGCTTTTTTGAACAACGAGCACAACCGGTCGTTGATCCGCGGCGTCATCGCCGCGGGCAACAACAACTTCGGGGCCGAATTCGCCTACGCGGGCAACGTGATCTCCCGCAAGTGCGACGTGCCCTACCTCTACCGCTTCGAACTGATGGGGACCCCGGACGACGTGGATGCCGTCCGCGCCGGTCTCGCCGAATTCTGGAAGGAACAGACGTGCCACCAACCGTCACTGCAGAGCCTGTAGCCGCCGGCACGCACGCGTCGTCCGAGGAGACGGACTACCACGCGCTGAACGCGATGCTGAACCTGTACGACGCGGACGGCAGGATTCAGTTCGACAAGGACGTCCTGGCGGCGCGCCAGTACTTCCTCGAGCACGTCAACCAGAACACGGTCTTCTTCCACAACCAGGACGAGAAGCTCGACTACCTGATTCGCGAGAACTATTACGAGCGTGAGGTTCTCGACCAGTACTCGCGCAACTTCGTCAAGGAGCTGCTGGACCGCGCCTACGCGAAAAAGTTCCGGTTCCCGACGTTTCTCGGCGCGTTCAAGTACTACACCTCCTACACGCTGAAGACGTTCGACGGGAAGCGCTACCTGGAGCGCTTCGAGGACCGGGTCGTCATGGTGGCGCTGACCCTGGCGTCCGGCGACACCGGCCTGGCCGAGAAGCTGGTCGACGAGATCATCGACGGGCGCTTCCAGCCGGCCACCCCGACGTTCCTGAACTCGGGCAAGAAGCAGCGCGGCGAGCCGGTGAGCTGCTTTCTGCTGCGCATCGAGGACAACATGGAGTCGATCGGGCGATCGATCAACTCCGCCCTGCAGCTGTCCAAGCGCGGCGGGGGAGTCGCGTTGCTGCTGAGCAACATTCGCGAGCACGGGGCGCCGATCAAGAACATCGAAAACCAGTCCTCGGGCGTCATCCCCATCATGAAGCTGCTCGAGGACTCGTTCTCCTACGCCAATCAGCTGGGGGCGCGCCAGGGCGCCGGCGCGGTGTACCTGCACGCCCATCACCCCGACATCTACCGCTTCCTGGACACCAAGCGGGAGAACGCCGACGAGAAGATCCGGATCAAGACGCTGAGCCTGGGCGTGGTGATCCCCGACATCACCTTCGAGCTGGCCAAGCGCAACGAGGACATGTACCTGTTCTCGCCGTACGACGTCGAACGGGTCTACGGGCTGCCGTTCGCCGACATCTCGGTGACCGAGAAGTACTACGAGATGGTCGACGACGCGCGCATCCGCAAGACCAAGATCAAGGCGCGGGAGTTCTTCCAGACGCTGGCGGAGCTGCAGTTCGAGTCCGGCTATCCGTACATCATGTACGAGGACACGGTGAACCGGGCCAATCCCATCGACGGCAAGATCACGCATTCGAACCTGTGCTCGGAGATCCTGCAGGTGTCCACGCCGTCGCTGTTCAACGAGGACCTGTCCTATGCCAAAGTGGGCAAGGACATTTCGTGCAACCTCGGCTCGCTGAATATCGCCAAGACGATGGATTCGCCGGACTTCGCCCAGACGATCGAGGTGGCCATCCGCGCGCTGACCGCGGTGAGCGACCAGACCCACATCACGTCGGTGCCCTCAATCGAGCAGGGCAACAACGATTCCCACGCGATCGGGCTGGGGCAGATGAACCTGCACGGCTACCTGGCGCGGGAGGGCATCTTCTACGGGTCCGAAGAAGGCGTCGACTTCACCAACATCTACTTCTACACGGTGCTCTACCACGCCCTGCGGGCCTCCAACCGCATCGCGATCGAACGTGGCAGCCACTTCAAGGGGTTCGAGAAGTCCAAGTACGCCTCGGGGGAGTTCTTCGACAAGTACACCGAGCAGGTCTGGGAGCCCGCGACCGACAAGGTGCGACAGTTGTTCGCGGACGCGGGCATTCGCATTCCGACGCAGGACGATTGGAAGCGGCTCAAGGAGTCGGTCCAGGCGAACGGCATCTACAACCAGAACCTGCAGGCGGTGCCGCCGACCGGGTCAATCTCCTACATCAACCACTCGACCAGCTCGATCCACCCCATCGTGTCGAAGGTCGAGATCCGCAAGGAGGGCAAGATCGGGCGGGTCTACTACCCGGCGCCCTACATGACCAACGACAACCTGGAGTACTACCAGGACGCCTACGAGATCGGTTACGAGAAGATCATCGACACCTACGCCGCGGCCACCCAGCACGTGGACCAGGGGTTGAGCCTGACGCTGTTCTTCAAGGACACCGCCACCACCCGCGACGTGAACAAGGCGCAGATCTACGCGTGGCGCAAGGGGATCAAGACGCTGTACTACATCCGCTTGCGGCAGATGGCGCTGGAGGGCACCGAGGTCGAGGGCTGCGTGTCCTGCATGCTGTAGGGGATGAAGGCCGTCACCGCCCATCCGATCGTCGACGCCGTGCTGCGGCGTCACGCGGACGCGCTGGGGGGCGACCTTCCCGTCTACCGCAATCACGTGTATCGGGGCCTGACCTACCACCAGGCGCTGTGCGGCGCGCCGGTGCCCGACTGGGCCGCGCTGGCGTGGGCGGTGCACGACCTGGGCATCTGGACCGCGGGCAGCTTCGATTACCTGGGGCCCTCGGCCGAGCTCGCGTCGAGCCTTGCCGGCGAGCTCGGAATCGGCGAGGCCGGCGACGCCCGAACGATGATCACCGAACATCACAAGCTGCGCCCCGTTGCCGACCCGATGGTCGAGACTTTTCGCATCGCCGACCGCATCGACGTCAGCCGTGGGCTGCTGCGCGGTCGGTTGCGGCGGTCCTTCGTCAAGGCGGTGGTGGCCGAACTGCCGTACCTGGGATTCCACGCCTTCCTGGCACGCGGCCTGCTCGGCTACGCGGCCACCCACCCACGCCGGCCGTTTCCGATGCTGCGCTGGTGAGGCGAAGTCTGCCCAGGTCAGCGGGTGCTACGCGGTATGGTGCTTGATGTGGTGAGAATTCCCCGACCGCCGCACCCCAGCGTGAAGCCCGGGGTCAAGGTCGACGCGCGCAGCGAACGGTGGCGCGAACACCGCAAGAAGGTGCGCGGCGAAATCGTCGAGGCGGCGTTTCGCGCCATCGACCGCCTGGGCCCCGAGCTGAGCGTGCGGGAGATCGCCGAGGAGGCCGGCACCGCCAAGCCCAAGATCTACCGGCACTTCCACGACAAGTCCGACCTGTTCCAGGCGATCGGAGAGCGCCTGCGCGACATGTTGTGGGGGGCGATCTTCCCGTCGATCGACCTGAAGACCGACTCGGCGCGCGAGGTGATCCACCGCGCCGTCGAGGAGTACGTCGTCCTGGTCGACAAGCACCCGAACGTGCTGCGGGTGTTCATTCAGGGCCGCTCGGCGGCGAGCCCACAGATCCTCGACGAGGGCCGGGAAATCACCCTGGCCGTGGCCGACATGTTCGACAACGAGCTGCGCGAGATGGAGCTGGACCACGCGGCGATCGAGCTGGCCGGGCACGCCGCGTTCGGCTCGGCCGCCTCGGCCACCGACTGGTGGCTGGGCCCCGACCCCGACAGCCCGCGGCGCATGCCCCGCGAGCAATTCGTCGCCCACCTGACGACGATCATGATGGGGGTGCTCGTCGGCACGGCCGAGGCGCTCGGCATCTCGCTGGACCCTGACCAGCCGATCCACAGCGTGGTGCCCAGCAACCCCGCCGCGAGCTGAGGACTTTTGGCACGTTGACATCGGTCCGGCGATCGTCAACACTCGTGCCATCCGATACCCTGGGTACTGGGTATTTGCGGGAGCCAACAGGAAGACCGATCCATCGTGACCGATGCCATGACACACGTCGAGCCGACTGCGACGCGCGAACCGGTGCACACCCGCGCCCTGATCATCGGGACCGGGTTCTCCGGTCTCGGCATGGCGATCGCCCTGCAAAGGCAGGGCGTCGACTTCGTCATTCTGGAGAAGGCCGGCGACATCGGCGGCACCTGGCGGGATAACAGCTACCCCGGCTGCGCGTGCGACATCCCGTCGCACCTGTACTCGTTTTCCTTCGAGCCCAAGCCGGACTGGAAGAACCCGTTCTCCTACCAGCCCGAGATCTGGGACTACCTCAAGGGCGTCACCGACAAGTACGGGCTGCGCCGCTACATCGTGTTCGACTCCCTGGTGGATCGGGGCCACTGGGACGACGACGAGAACCGGTGGCACGTGTTCACCGCCGACGGCCGCGAATACGTCGCCCAGTTCCTCATTTCCGGCGCGGGCGCGCTGCACATCCCGTCGTTCCCCGACATCGAAGGTCGCGACGAATTCGCCGGTCCCGCTTTCCATTCCGCGGAGTGGGACCACAGCGTCGACCTGACCGGCAAGCGCGTGGCGATCATCGGCACCGGCGCCAGCGCGATCCAGATCGTGCCCGAGATCGTCGGGCAGGTCGCCGAGCTGCAGCTCTACCAGCGCACCCCGCCGTGGGTGGTGCCGCGCTCCAACCCCGACCTGCCGCTGGCCCTGCGCCGCGCCATGGCGAACGTCCCCGGGCTGCGCGCGCTCACCCGCCTGGGGATCTACTGGGCCCAGGAGGCGCTGGCCTTCGGCATGACCAAGCGGCCGAACGCGCTGAAGTTCATCGAGGCCTACTGCAAATACAACATCCGCCGCTCGGTGAAGGACCGCGAGCTGCGCCGCAAACTGACCCCGCACTACCGCATCGGGTGCAAGCGAATCCTGAACTCCTCCACCTACTACGGCGCGGTCGCGGACCCCAAGACCCAGCTGATCACCGAGGGCATCTCCCGCATCACGCCCGACGGCATCGTCACCGCCGACGGCCGGGAACACAAGGCCGATGTGATCGTCTACGCCACCGGCTTCCACGTCACCGACTCCTACACCTACGTCCAGATCAAGGGGCGGCACGGGGAGGACCTGGTCGACCGCTGGAACCGCGAGGGCATCGGCGCGCATCGCGGCATCACCGTCGCCGACGTGCCCAACCTGTTCTTCCTGCTGGGACCCAACACCGGGCTCGGGCACAACTCGGTGGTGTTCATGATCGAATCGCAGATCCACTACGTCGCCGACGCGATCAAGACCTGCGACAAGATGGGCGCACAGGCGCTCGCGCCCACCCGCGAGGCGCAGGACGCCTTCAACGACGAGCTGCAGGAGAAGCTCTCGCACTCGGTGTGGAACAGCGGCGGCTGCAGCAGCTGGTATTTGGACGAGCACGGCAAGAACACCGTGCTGTGGGGCGGCTACACCTGGCAGTACTGGCGGGCGACCCGCGGGGTCAAGCCCGAGGAGTACCGGTTCTTCGGCGTACGCCGCCGGCACAAGGACCTGAGCCTCGCCGGGGAGGCGTAACCGAGTTCAGGCTCCCAGAGCAGTCAGGATTTACACTGGGAGGGAAATGAGCGCCTATCAGACCGTCGTGGTCGGCACCGATGGTTCGGACTCGTCGCTGCGTGCGGTGGACCGCGCAGCCGCGATCGCTGCGGAGCACGGCGCGCAATTGATCATCGCGACCGCGCATTCCCCGGTCCCCGTGGAAAAGGGCCGCTACGCCATCCCGCCGGGGAGCGACCACGGTCAGGACTACCGGACGGTGGGCGAGGCCCCTTTCTACGCGATCCTGCAGAACGCCAGGGAGCGGGCGCACCAAGCCGGGGCCAAGAACGTGGAGGAGAAGCCGGTGGTGGGTGCCCCCATCAATGCGCTGGTGCAGCTCGCCGAGGAGATCGCCGCCGACCTGCTCGTCGTCGGCAATGTCGGGCTCAGCAGCGTCGCGGGGCGGCTGCTGGGATCAGTCCCATCCGAAGTCTCCCGCAGGGCCAAGACCGACGTGCTGATCGTCTACACCACAGGCTGAGGCATCGTTGAGGATCGTTCGGCGCAGTCGTCACGCGCCAGGCGTCGGGCCGTGTCCGCGCAGCAGCCGGATGAACGCGTCCGCGGCGGCGTCCACGCCGGCGTCGTCCTCGGTGGCCACCAGATCCAGCAGCAAGCCTCGGGTGACGGCCAGCCCCAGCCTGGCCATCGCGCCGTCGTAGGGAACACCGGCGGCGGCCGACTCGACCTCGCGCAGCCATCCGTCGACGGCACCGGGAACCATTCGCGTGAACGGCTTTTCGCCCTGGGCCGCGCGCGAATAGCACTCGAAGAACAGGCGTTCGAGTTGGCGCAGTTCGGGCCGGCGGAGGTCGGCCCACATCGCGGCGAACCCGTCGGCCGGATCCTCCGGCAATCCGGGAACCAGGGCCATCTGGCGCCGCTCGGCCTCCTCGACGATCGCGATCAGCAGCTCTTCTCGAGAACCGAAGTGGTGCAACAGCATCCGGTGGCTGGTGCCGACCGCGGCGGCGACGTCGCGGAGCGAACGGTTGCCGATGCCGTTCGCGGCGAACTCGTCGAACAGCGCATCCAGCAGTTCGCGGCGCCGCTCGGTGTCAGGTGCGCGGCCCATTGGCGCGGCTGAGCTGCTCAGACCGCGCCTTGAGGCCCTGGGCCTCCATCGCGAGGAAGCGCTTGGTCCGCTTGACCGTCAACTGCGCGACGAGCGCGCCGAGGACGCCGCGCTGATCGAGTTCCTGGCGCACCAGGGTCCGCCCGCCGGGCAGGGCGGTGACGTAGTGGCGAGCGGTCACCAGCACGCCGGGCGAGCGGCACACCCACGTCCAGGAGGTGCCGGGATCGATCTCGGTGACCTTCCAGGTCAGCTTCTGCAGGCCGGGTTGCTTGATCGCGAACCGCCTGCCAACGGCCAGGGCGGATCCGTCCCGGCCCCTCAGCGATGTCACCGACGCGGTCCACTCGGGCCAGTGCTCCACGTCGCTGAAGACGTCCCACACGAGCTGGGGTGGCGCGTCGATCTCGATACCGTCCTCGTTGAGCATGTACCAAATGGTACATAAAACGTCGGGCGCTGCCTAGGGGTCAGGCGACGCGCGCGTTGAGGTGCTTGAGGGCCGCCTCGGCACCGTTCCACCCGGGGATGCCGGTCACCCCGGGACCTGGGTGGGTGCACTGGCCGCACAGGAACAGCCCGTCGACCGGCGTGGCGAACTTGTCGGCGCCCTCGACGACGCGGCCGGTCCACAGCTGGTTGGGCTGCAGCAGGCCATGGGAATAGTCGCCCGCGTGTGCGCTGAAGGTGCTGCCGAAGTAGCGGTTGGAGAACACGACGCGGTTGGTGACGGAGTCGGCGAACCCGGGCGCGAACTTATCGAAGATGCGCACGCAGGTGTCGGCGTATTGCTCCTTCCAGCTTCGGTTTTCGTCGGCGTCCAGGCCGGTGGGGAAGTACGGCGTGAAAATCGTTGCGCTGTGCTTGCCTTCGGGCGCCAGCGACGAGTCGACCATGCTGGGGATGTACAGATAGGTGGGCGGGGCATCGGGAAGCTGGCCCTTGCGGTATTGCTCCCACGCGTCGCTGATGTATTCCGGCGACGGCGCGTAGGCGACGGTGGGACACCATTTCCCGTTGTCGTGCATGTAGGGCTGCAGCCGCTCGATCCATTGCGGCGCTTGGTCGATGGTCAGGTGGGCCTGGATGTACCCGAGATTGAAGTTGATTTCCTTGATCTTGCGGATGTAGTCAGGCGGAAAGTTCTGCGCGCCGGCCAGATTCACGAAGGTGGTGTAAGGGTCGAGCGACGAGAGTACGGCGTCGGCCGAAATCGTTGTGCCGTCGCGGAGTTGGACGCCGGTGGCGCGCCCGTCGGTGACCAGGACCTGCTTGACGTGCTGCTTGAGCTGCACCTCGGCGCCCAACGCCTCGGCGCGGCGGCACAGCGCGGCGCTCAGGGCGCCGATGCCACCGCGGGGCATGATGTATTCGACGTTGCCGCCGCCGATCAGGTAGTGGTACAGCGTCGAGGCATTCGAGCCCGGGGTCCAGGGACCACCGTCGAAGGCGTCGATGGACATCGCGGCCAGCGAACCCTGGATGCACCGGGCCTGGTCGGGCGCCAGGAAGCGCCGGACCGTGTCCATCGTGCTGCCGTACCACATCTGGGCGAAATCGTGGCGCTCTTCGGGTGTGGGCTGGGAGGCGATCACCTCGATGATGTCCAGCGGCGGCCCGAACGCCGAGTCGACGAAATACGGTGCGAATCGGCCGATGTGGGCGAACAGGCCGCCGAGGGCCGCCGCGGTGTCGGCGCCGTGGTCGTCGAGCAGGTGGCGCGCCATGCGCTCGAGGTCGTTGTACATCACGAACGGGGTGTCGGCGGCGTCGCCGAACGTGCACGTGGACGTCCACTGGTCCATCAGCTCGAAGCCCCACTTGGTGAGCTCCAGGCGTTCGGTCATCTCCTGCCGCCAGATCAGGACCGCCCACGCGCCGACGCTGTGCTTGTACCCGTCGAACAGTTCGCGGGTGGCGGCCATTCCGCCGAGGAAGTTAGCCCGTTCGGCGACAAGGACTTTCGCGCCGCCCTTGGCCAGGACGTTCGCGGCGACCAGGCCGTTGTGACCCGCACCGATGATGATCGCGTCGTAGTCCGCCATGCCGATCCGCCTCCGATCGTCGGGAGTAAATCCCGCTCGACCCGCACAATGTCACAACTGACATTGTTGCGTCAAGAGTGACATTTCGGGCATGCTGGGGGCGTGATAGCCCGTGGACAGCGCACGCGTGACGCCCTGCACCGGGCGGCGATGCGCCGGTTCGTCGCCGACGGTGTGAACGAGACCAGCGTCGCCGACATCGCCGCCGACGTCGGGGTCACGGAGCGAACGTTCTACCGGCACTTTTTGTCCAAGTACGCGGTGCTCTTCGCCGACTACGACATCGGGTTCGAATGGTTCGCCCGCGCCCTGGCGCTGCGCCCGCGTGGCGAGCCCATCACCCAGTCGGTGCGAAAGGCCGTGGACGCCTTCCCCTTTGACTTCGCGATGGTCCGCGACGCCGCCACCATCCGGTCGCGCGACCTGGACCAGGACATCATCACCGGCCACATCCGGCGGCTGCGGGATCAGCTCGCCGCGGAGATCCAGCGCTTCATCAGGCGGCGATCGTCGCCCACCGCCGACGGCGAGATGATCGCCGACATCGCCGCGCACAGCCTGGCCACCGCGGTGTTCGTCGCGCTGGAGACGTGGATGGCCAGGGGCGTGGAGGACACCGACGAGCTGAGCCGGCTGACCGACATGGCGCTCAGCGCGCTGGAAGACGGCCTCACCGACACGTTGCGCAAGGCGGGCCTGGATTGACGGTGCGAGCGCGCTCGCGGACGCGCGCCGAGCGTGTGCTCACGGCGGCATTTTCGCCGGTTTTCCGCCGTGAGTGCACGCTCGGCGGATCGGAGAGTCCGCGACACGGCAAACACAACGTGTTGTGTTCCGCCGCCTTGTCCTACCCCAGGGGTAGTGTCTGAAGTCTGAATACCGCAAGGCAAAAACGGCGTGTGAAGTGGGGTTCTGGTGACCGAAAACATGAAGCTGATCGACCGGACGTCGGCGATCAACTGGAACCGGCTGCAGGACGAGAAGGACGCCGAGGTCTGGGACCGGCTGACCGGTAACTTCTGGTTGCCCGAAAAGGTGCCGGTGTCCAACGACCTCCCGTCGTGGGGAACGCTCACCGCCGGCGAGAAGCAGCTGACGATGCGGGTGTTCACCGGGCTGACGCTGCTGGACACCATCCAGGGCACGGTCGGGGCGGTCAGCCTGATCCCCGACGCGCTCACCCCGCACGAGCAGGCCGTCTACACCAACATCGCGTTCATGGAGTCGGTGCACGCCAAGAGCTACAGCTCGATCTTCTCCACGCTGTGCTCGACCGCCGAGATCGACGATGCCTTCCGCTGGTCGGAGGAGAACCCCAACCTGCAGCGCAAGGCGGAGATCGTCATGCAGTACTACAAGGGCGACGAGCCGCTGAAGCGCAAGGTCGCCTCGACGCTGCTGGAGAGCTTCCTCTTCTACTCCGGGTTCTACCTGCCGATGTACTGGTCGAGCCGGGCCAAGCTGACCAACACCGCCGACATGATCCGGCTGATCATCCGCGACGAGGCCGTGCACGGCTACTACATCGGCTACAAGTTCCAGCGGGGCCTGGCGCTGGTCGACGACGCCAAGCGCGCCGAGCTGAAGGACTACACCTACGAGCTGCTCTTCGAGCTCTACGACAACGAGGTGGAGTACACCCAGGACCTCTACGACGAGGTCGGGCTCACCGAGGACGTCAAGAAGTTCCTGCGCTACAACGCCAACAAGGCGCTGATGAACCTGGGCTACGAGGCGCTGTTCCCGCGCGACGAGACCGACGTCAACCCGGCGATCCTGTCGGCGCTGTCGCCCAACGCCGACGAGAACCACGACTTCTTCTCCGGTTCCGGTTCGAGCTACGTGATCGGCAAAGCCGTCGTCACC
Organism: Mycobacterium interjectum; assembly: GCA_002102225.1. Lineage (GTDB taxonomy): Bacteria > Actinomycetota > Actinomycetes > Mycobacteriales > Mycobacteriaceae > Mycobacterium > Mycobacterium interjectum_B. Next base: position 54,862 of record LQPB01000029.1, on the reverse strand, counting down.
GAGGACGAGGACTGGGACTTCTAGGCGCCAGGTGTTGGGGTCGTGAACGACGCATGAATTGTGGGTCCGCCGGGACGCCCTGCGAGCGCGCCGACGTGAGACTTAGGACGTGACCTCAACCCACGCTTCGCACAAGCACGCCAAGTTTCTCAAGTCGGTGATCCGTTGGCTGGACGTCGGGTACCCGCAGGGCGTCCCCGGGCCGGACCAGGTGGCGTTATTCGCCCTGCTCAAGAGCACACCACTGACCCAGGATCAGCTCGAAGAAGTGGTGCACAACATCATCAGCAAGCACAAGGCCGAGGGCGACGGCGCCGTCAGCCGCGACGAGATCGAAGAGTTCATCTCACAGACCACCCAACGCGAACCCGGCCGGGAGGACATCATCCGCGTGGCGGCCACCCTGTGCGCGGCCGGGTGGCCGCTGGCCGGCATCGACGTCAGCGAAGTATGTCCGGGAGACGATCACGCCGAGGCGGCCGAAGAGGTTGCGTGCCAAGGTGTCTCGAAGGCCCCGTCATAGCTTGGAGATGTCGATCACGAAACGGTAGCGCACGTCGCTGGCGAGCACCCGCTCGTAGGCCTCGTTGATGTAGTCGGGCTCGATGAGCTCGATCTCCGGCGTCACGTCGTGCTCTGCGCAGAAATCCAGCATCTCCTGCGTCTCGGCGATCCCGCCGATGTTGGACCCGGACAGGCTGCGCCGCGCCAGGGCCAGCGGGAACGCGTGCACCTGCATGGGGTGCTCGGGGATGCCCAGCTCGACGAGCGTGCCGTCGACGTCGAGCAGGCCCACGTAGTCGTCGAGCTTGAGGTTGGCCGAGACGGTGTTGAGGATCAGGTCGAAGCTGCCGCGCAGCTTCTTGAAGGTGTCCGGGTCGGCCGTCGCGTAGTAGTTGCTGGCACCCAGCCGCAGCCCGTCCTCCATCTTCTTCAGCGACTGCGACAGCACCGTCACCGGCGCGCCCATCGCGGCGCCCAGCTTCACGCCCATGTGCCCCAGGCCGCCCAGCCCGATGATCGCCAGCCGCGTGTCCGGCCCGGCCTTCCAGTGCCGCAGCGGGGAGAACAGCGTGATCCCGGCGCACAGCAGCGGCGCGGCCTTGTCCAGCGGCAACGAGTCGGGGATGCGCAGGACGAAGTTCTCGTCGACGACGATCGCCTGGCTGTAGCCGCCCTGCGTCGGCGTGCCGTCCTTGTCGGTGGAGTTGTAGGTGAAGGTCGCGCCCGGCTTGCAATACTGCTCGAGCCCGGCCTTGCAGCTGCTGCATTCGCCGCAGGAGTTGACCATGCAGCCCACGCCGACGTGGTCGCCCACCTGGTACTTGGTGACTTCCGAGCCGACCGCGGACACGACGCCGGCGATCTCGTGGCCCACCACCACGGGGTAGTTGGGCGTGCCCCATTCGCCTTTGGCGGTGTGGATGTCGGAGTGGCAGATCCCGGCGAACTTGATGTCAATCGCGACGTCGCGCGGGCCGGGGTCGCGACGGTCGATGGTGGTCTTGGTCAGCGGTGCCGTCGGCGAGGTGGCGGCGTACGCCGAAACTGTGCTCATGAAATGTCCCTCTTTGATGTCGATACGTCCTAGAGAAGTTTAGCTAAGGTAATGTTCTCGCGGCCACTGGGTGGGTTGGCCAGCTCGGGCGACTAGTTTATCGGGGCGTTGAGCAGGCGCAGGTCGTCGACGATGCCGCGGGCCGCGATCAGGCCCTCGCCGGTTTGCCACACCTCGTCGTTGACGACGTACACCCGGTTGTCGCGGTTGGCCGACAGCTTGCGCCACGGGTTGCTGTCCAGCACGGCGGCGGCGCGCTCGGCGGCGGCCGGCGTGGCGCACGACACGTAGACCACGTCGGCGTCGGCGGCCGAGAGGTCCGGGTTTTTGGCGAGATCCGCGTCGGTGGCGGGAATCTCGATGTAGGGCTTGTCGGTGAACCGCTGGGCGGCCGGGCGGTCCACCCCGACCGCGCCGAGCACGCTCGCCGGGAAGTTGCTGGCCCCGTAGATCCGGACGGCGCCGGTGGTCAGCTGCACGATCGACGCCTGGAAATGCGACGCGTCGTGGCTGGCGCCGATCTGGGTGGCCCGCTGGGTAAAGCCCTTGATCAGCGCGTCGGTCGCGGCGGTGCGCGCGGTGGCCGCCCCCACGCCGCGCACGTTGTCCTGCCAGGCCGCGCCGGGCGCCGCGGTGAACACCGTGGGGGCGATCGCGGCGAGCTGCGGGTAGAGCTTGGGTGTCAACCCCGCCGACCCCAGGATCAGGTCGGGGTGGGCGGCCGCGACGGCGGCCAGGTCGGGGTTGCCGCGGGTGCCGACGCCGGGCAGGCCGTGCACCGCGCTGCCCAGGTAGGTGGGCTGGCCCGACGCGCCGTCCGGCAGCGCGGCGGCCACCACCCGCGATTGCAGGCCGAGCGCGCACAGCGCGTCGAGCTGGTCCCCGGACAGCACCACGATGCGCTGCGGCTCGGCGGGAACCGTGACCGTGTCGGGGGCGACGCCCGCCGCGTTGCGGGCCTGGCGCGTCGGCGGCCCGGGGTCGGCCGCGGCGGCGTCGCGCGCGCACGCCTCGTCGGGCCGGCGATCGTTGCCCAACACGCCGGCGCCGGCGATCTGGGTGGTGGGCGTGACCAGCGACCGGGTCGACGCGTTGGTCCCGGAGCCTCCCGAACCGCATCCGGCGCACGCCGCGACGACTACCGCCAGGGCGGCCGCCGCCGTCATCGATCGCCTCCCCAGCACGCGTTTCACGCTAACATTCGGCGACTTCGAAGCCATTTACGACAGTTTGTAGGACTGCCCCTGACGGCGAGTTCTCCGGGGGCTAAGATTCGAAGTCAATACTGGGTTCGGGCCCTGTCCGACGATGTTTGGAGGAGCTGTTGACAGCCGAAGCCCCCCCGCTGGGAGAACTCGAGGCCGTCCGTCCGTACCCGGCCCGGACCGGTCCCAAAGGGAACCTTGTCTACAAGCTGATCACCACGACCGATCACAAGATGATCGGCATCATGTACTGCGTCGCCTGCTTCATCTTTTTCTTCCTGGGTGGTCTGCTGGCGCTGTTGATGCGCACCGAGCTGGCGGCGCCGGGACTGCAGTTCCTGTCGAATGAACAGTTCAACCAGCTGTTCACCATGCACGGCACGATCATGCTGCTGTTCTATGCCACCCCGATCGTGTTCGGCTTCGCCAACCTGGTGCTGCCGCTGCAGATCGGCGCGCCCGACGTCGCCTTCCCGCGGCTGAACGCGTTTTCCTTCTGGCTGTTCTTGTTCGGCGCCCTGATGGGGGCGGCCGGCTTCATCACGCCGGGCGGGGCCGCCGACTTCGGCTGGACCGCCTACACCCCGCTGACCGACGCCATTCACTCGCCCGGCCCCGGTGGGGACCTGTGGATCATGGGTCTGATCGTCGCCGGTCTGGGCACCATCCTGGGCGCCGTGAACATGATCACCACGGTGGTCTGCATGCGCGCGCCCGGCATGACGATGTTCCGGATGCCGATCTTCACCTGGAACATCCTGGTGACATCCATCCTGGTGCTGATCGCGTTCCCGTTGCTCACCGCGGCGCTGTTCGGCCTGGCCGCCGACCGCCACCTGGGCGCGCACGTCTACGACGCCGCCAACGGCGGAGTCCTGTTGTGGCAGCACCTGTTCTGGTTCTTCGGCCACCCCGAGGTGTACATCATCGCGCTGCCGTTCTTCGGGATCGTCTCGGAGATCTTCCCGGTGTTCTCCCGCAAGCCGATCTTCGGTTACACCACGCTGGTCTACGCGACGCTGTCGATCGCCGCGCTGTCGGTCGCGGTGTGGGCGCACCACATGTTCGCCACCGGAGCCGTGCTGCTGCCGTTCTTTTCGTTCATGACGTACCTGATCGCGGTGCCCACCGGGATCAAGTTCTTCAACTGGATCGGCACGATGTGGAAGGGCCAGTTGACCTTTGAGACGCCCATGCTGTTCTCGGTGGGCTTCGCGGTCACCTTCCTGCTCGGCGGCCTGACCGGCGTGCTGCTGGCCAGCCCGCCGCTCGACTTCCATGTCACCGACACCTATTTCGTCGTCGCGCACTTCCACTACGTGCTGTTCGGCACGATCGTGTTCTCCACGTTCGCCGGCATCTACTTCTGGTTCCCGAAGATGACCGGACGCCTGCTGGACGAGCGGCTGGGCAAGCTGCACTTCTGGCTGACCTTCATCGGCTTCCACACGACGTTTTTGGTGCAGCACTGGCTGGGCGACGAGGGCATGCCGCGGCGCTACGCCGACTACCTGCCCACCGACGGCTTCCAGGGCCTGAACATCGTCTCGACGGTCGGCGCCTTCATCCTCGGCGCGTCGATGTTCCCCTTCGTGTGGAACGTGTTCAAGAGCTGGCGCTACGGCGAGGTGGTGACCGTCGACGACCCGTGGGGCTACGGCAACTCGCTGGAGTGGGCGACCAGCTGCCCGCCGCCGCGGCACAACTTCACCGAGCTGCCCCGGATCCGTTCGGAGCGACCGGCTTTCGAATTGCACTACCCGCACATGGTGGAGCGGCTGCGCGCCGAGGCGCACGTCGGGCGGCACGCCACGGCGCTCGAGTCGCCGAAGGGCTTCGGGCCGCGGACCGAACCGGATCGCTCCACTGCTGACCAGTAGCGGCGGCAGCCGGGAGTGAACTCTCCAGCCAAGGTGTCGGTGCTGATCACCGTCACGGGCGTGGATCAGCCGGGTGTCACGTCGGCGCTCTTCGAGGTGCTGTCGCGACACGGGGTCGAGCTGCTCAACGTCGAACAGGTGGTCATCCGCGGGCGCCTGACGCTGGGCGTGCTGCTGTGCTGTCCGCCGGAGGTCGCCGACGGCGGCGTGTTGCGCCGTGACGTCGAATCCGCCGTCCGCGGGATGGGCCTGGACGTCAGCATCGACCGCAGCGACGACGTGCCGGTCATCCGGGACCCCTCGACCCACACCGTCTTCGTGCTCGGGCGGCCGATCACCGCGCGGGCGTTCGGCGCGGTGGCCCGGGAACTCGCGGCGCTGGGCGTCAACATCGACCTCATCCGGGGCGTCTCCGACTATCCCGTCACCGGCCTGGAGCTGCGGGTGTCCGCGCCGCCGCTGGCGGACGGCGCGCTGCGCAACGCGCTGACCCGGGTGGCCGCCGACGAGGGCGTCGACGTGGCGGTCGAGGAGTACAGCCTGGAACGGCGCGCCAAGCGGCTCGTCGTGTTCGACGTCGACTCCACGCTGGTGCAGGGCGAGGTCATCGAGATGCTGGCGGCCCGGGCGGGGGCGCAGGGTGCGGTCGCCGCGATCACCGAGGCCGCGATGCGCGGCGAGCTGGATTTCGCGCAGTCGCTCGAGCAGCGGGTGGCGACGTTGCAGGGCCTGCCGGCCAGCGTGATCGACGAGGTCGCCGAGCAGCTGGAACTGATGCCCGGCGCCCGGACGACGATACGGACGTTGCGCCGCCTGGGTTTTCACTGCGGGGTGGTCTCCGGAGGGTTCCGGCGGATCATCGAGCCGCTGGCCGAGGAGCTGATGCTGGAGTACGTCGCCGCCAACGAGCTGGAGATCGTCGACGGGACGCTGACCGGCCGGGTCGTCGGGCCGATCATCGATCGGGCCGGCAAGGCGGCGGCGCTGCGGGAATTCGCGGAGCAGGCCGGGGTGCCGATGGCGCAGACCGTCGCGGTCGGCGACGGCGCCAACGACATCGACATGCTGGCCGCCGCGGGGCTGGGCGTGGCGTTCAACGCCAAGCCGGCGTTGCGGGAGGTCGCCGACGCGTCGTTGAGCCATCCCTACCTGGACACGGTCCTGTTCCTGCTGGGCGTGACGCGCGGGGAGATCGAGGCCGCCGATGCGGTGGACGGCCACGTGCGCCGGGTGGAGATCCCGCCCGATTAGCCCGCGCGGGTCGGTGACCCCCCACGTGTTCGGGGGGCGCGGTACGGCACGATGGTCGGGTGCTCGAGAACGGAAGCCAAACTAGCGAGGCGGCCGACCCCGACCTGCTGATCGACTTCAGGGACGTGGCGCTGCAGCGCGGCGGACGCGTCCTGGTCGGGCCGCTGGATTGGGCGGTGGAGCTCGACGAACGCTGGGTGATCATCGGGCCGAACGGCGCCGGCAAGACCTCGTTGCTGCGCATCGCCGCGGCCAGCGAGCACCCGTCGTCGGGCGTGGCGTTCGTCCTCGGCGAGCGGCTGGGCCGGGTCGACGTGTCGGAGTTGCGTTCCCGGATCGGGCTGAGCTCCTCGGCGCTGGCGCAGCGGATCCCCACCGACGAACTGGTCCGCGACCTCGTCGTCTCGGCGGGCTACGCGGTGCTGGGTCGGTGGCGGGAGCGCTACGAGGACGTCGACTACCAACGGGCCATCGACATGCTGGAAAGCCTTGGCGCCGAACACCTTGCGGACCGCACCTACGGCACGCTGTCGGAGGGGGAGCGCAAGCGGGTGCTGATCGCCCGCGCGTTGATGACCGACCCCGAACTGCTGCTGCTCGACGAACCCGCGGCCGGCCTGGACCTGGGCGGCCGCGAGGAGTTGGTGGCCCGGCTGGCCGATCTGGCGGCCGACCCCGATGCGCCCGCGCTGGTGCTGGTCACCCATCACGTGGAGGAGGTTCCGCCCGGCTTCAGCCATTGCATGCTGCTGTCGGAGGCCAAGGTGGTCGCCGCGGGCCTGCTGCCCGACGTGCTGACCGCCGAGAACCTGTCGGCCGCGTTCGGCCAGTCCATCGCCCTCGAGGTCTCCGACGGGCGGTATTTCGCCCGCCGCGTCCGCACCCGCGCAGCCCACCGGAGGCCACTATGACGTCGCCGCAGGACCCGCCGCCCCTGGTGCCCCGGCCGGCCGCGACCGTGATGCTGGTCCGCGACGACCCCGGCGGCATCGCGGTATTCCTGATGCGCCGGCACGCCCGGATGGAGTTCGCCGCGGGGACGATGGTGTTTCCCGGCGGCGGCGTCGACGACCGGGACCGCAACGCCGACCTGGAACGACGGGGGGCGTGGGCCGGGCCGCCGCCCCAATGGTGGGCGCAGCGCTTCGGCATCGAACCCGACTTGGCCGAGGCGCTGGTCTGTGCCGCCGCGCGGGAGACGTTCGAGGAGTCCGGGGTGCTCTTCGCCGGGCCGGCCGGCCAGGCCGATTCGGCACCGAACAGCATCGTCGGCGACGCCTCGGTGTACGCCGAGGCCCGCCGCGCGCTGGCCGACGGGACGCTGTCGTTCGCCGATTTCCTGCGCCGCGAAAACCTGGAACTGCGCTCCGACCTGCTGAGGCCCTGGGCCAACTGGGTCACCCCGGAGGCCGAGCGCACCCGCCGCTATGACACCTACTTCTTTGTGGGGGCCCTGCCGCAGGGGCAGCGGGCCGACGGGCAGAACACCGAGTCCGACCGCGCCGGCTGGACGACGCCGCAGGCCGCCATCGACGACTTCGCCGCTGGCCGGTGCTTTTTGCTGCCGCCGACCTGGACGCAGCTGGACTCGCTGGCCGGTCGCAGCGTCGCCGACGTGCTGGCCGTCGAGCGCCAGATCGTCACGGTGCAGCCACACCTCGAAATCCAGGGCGACAACTGGGTTTTCGAGTTCTTCGACTCCGACCGCTACCACCAGGCCCGCGAGGCGGGCGGGATGGGGTGGCGGCATTGAGGGAGTTCGTCAGCGTCGTGGTCAGCGACGGGACGCGGGACGCCGGCCTGGCCATGCTGCTCGTGTCGCGGCCACCCACGAACGCGATGACCCGGCAGGTCTACCGCGAGATCGTCTCCGCGGCCGACGAGCTGGGTCGCCGTGACGACGTCGCCGCCGTGATCCTGTTCGGCGGCCACGAAATCTTCTCCGCGGGCGACGACGGGCCCGAGCTTCAGACGCTGACCGCCGCGGAGGCCGACGCCGCGGACCGGGTGCGCCGGGAGGCCGTCGACGCCGTGGCGGCGATCCCCAAGCCGACGGTGGCCGCGATCACTGGGTACGCGCTGGGCGCCGGCCTCACGCTGGCGCTGGCCGCCGACTGGCGGGTCAGCGGCGACAACGTGAAGTTCGGCGCGACCGAGATCCTGGCCTGCCGCGCCCCGGGTGGCGGGGGAATGGCGCGCCTGGCCCGCGTGGCCGGGGCGAGCAGGGCCAAGGAGCTGGTGTTCAGCGGGCGGTTCTTCGACGCCGAGGAGGCCCTGGCGCTGGGGCTGATCGACGAGATGGTGGCCCCCGACGACGTCTACGACGCCGCGGCGGCGTGGGCGCGCCGCTTCCTGGACGGGCCGCGGCACGCCCTGGCCGCCGCCAAGGCCGGAATCAATGCCGTTTTCGGTTCGCCGCCCCACGCCGATTAGGCTGCCCTGCATGACGACGAGTTCGACTGACGCCGTTCCCAACCCGCACGCCACCGCCGAGCAGGTGGAGGCCGCGCGGCACGACAGCAAGCTCGCCCAGGTGCTCTACCACGACTGGGAGGCCGAGACCTACGACGAGAAGTGGTCGATCTCCTACGACCAGCGCTGCATCGACTACGCGCGGGACTGCTTCGACGGCGTCGTGCCCGACGAGGTGCTCAAGGAGCTGCCCTACGACCGCGCCCTCGAATTGGGCTGTGGGACCGGCTTTTTCCTGCTCAACCTGATCCAGTCGGGGGTCGCCCGGCGCGGGTCGGTCACCGACCTGTCGCCCGGCATGGTCAAGGTCGCCACCCGCAACGGCCAGGCGCTCGGCCTGGACATCGACGGGCGCGTCGCCGACGCCGAGGGCATCCCGTACGACGACAACACCTTCGATCTGGTGGTGGGCCACGCCGTGCTGCACCACATCCCCGACGTCGAGCTGTCGCTGCGCGAGGTGGTCCGTGTACTGCGCCCCGGCGGCCGGTTCGTCTTCGCCGGCGAGCCGAGCAACGCCGGCGAGGTCTACGCGCGCGCGCTGTCCACGCTGACCTGGCGGGTCGTCACGAATGCCACCAAGCTGCCGGGCCTGGGCGGCTGGCGGCGCCCGCAGGCCGAGCTCGACGAATCCTCGCGCGCGGCGGCGCTGGAGGCGCTGGTCGACCTGCACACCTTCGCGCCGCAGGACCTGGAGCGGATGGCCGCCGGCGCCGGAGCGGTCGACGTGCGGACCGCAACCGTCGAGTTCACCGCCGCGATGCTGGGCTGGCCGCTTCGCACCTTCGAATGCGCGGTGCCGCCGGGGCGGCTGGGCTGGGGCTGGGCGCACTTTGCGTTCAACAGCTGGAAGGCGCTGAGCTGGGTGGATGCCAACGTGTCGCGGCACCTGGTGCCGAAGGGCTGGTTCTACAACGTGATGGTCACCGGGGTCAAACCCTCCTGAGTGCCGGGCTGCCATTCAGCAGCGACGACGTCAGTTACCTGCGGTCGGAGTCTGGGGCCGCGGCGCTGGCCTTCGTCGGCGATCTCGAGCTGACCGAACCCACCCGGATCGCCGACGTCGCCGCGGCGCGCGCCCGGTTCGGCGAGCGGGCGCCGGTGCTGGTGGAGACGACCCTGCTGCGCCGCCGCGCCTCAGAAAAGCTCGGCGAGCTCGGTGAGGTCTCGAACTGGCTGTTCACCGACGAGGCGCTGCAGCAGGCCACCGCCGCGCCGGTGGCGCTGCACCGGGCCCGCCGGCTCGCGCAGGCGGGTGCGCCGGTGCACGACGCGACCTGCTCGATCGGCACCGAATTGGCCGCCCTGCGCGGCGTGGGGATCCGGGCCGTGGGCAGCGACATCGACCCGGTGCGCCTCGCGATGGCCCGCCACAACCTGGGCCCGGACGCTGACCTCTGCCGCGCCGACGCGCTGCGCCCGGTGACCCGCGACGCGGTCGTCGTCGCCGACCCGGGGCGCCGGCACGGCGGGCGGCGGCGCTTCCACGTCGACGATTACCAGCCCGGCCTCGGTGCGCTGATCGCTTCCTACCGCGACCGCGAGTTCGCCGTAAAGTGTGCCCCCGGAATCGATTTCGATCAGCTCCGGCGCCTCGGTTTCGGCGGCGAGATCGAGGTGACGTCGTACCACGGGTCGGTCCGGGAGGCCTGCCTGTGGTCGGGCGGGCTGTCGGGGCCGGGTGTGCGCCGGCGGGCGAGCGTGCTGGATCGCGGTGAGCAGATCACCGACACCGAACCGGACGAATGCGGAGTGCGGCCGGCCGGGCGATGGATCGTCGACCCGGACGGCGCCGTGGTCCGGGCCGGCCTGGTGCGCCACTACGGGGCGCGCCACGGGCTGTGGCAACTCGACCCCGACATCGCCTACCTGTCCGGGGATCGGCTGCCGCCGGGTGTGCGCGGCTTCGAGGTGCTCGAGCAGGTGGCGTTCGACGAGCGCACGCTGCGGCGGGCGCTGGCGGCGCGGGATTGCGGGGCGCTGGAGATCCTGGTCCGCGGGGTGCGCGTCGACCCCGACGCGCTGCGCGGACGGTTGCGGCCGCGGGGGGAGCGCCCGCTGTCGGTCGTCATCACCCGGCTCGGCTCCGGGGCGGCCGGTCATGCGACGGCCTTCGTCTGCCGTACCTCGCGATAGCCCGCGGGTAGGCTGGCTGCGGTCACTTTGGTAGGCGCCCCGCCCTAAATCTGCGAGGACAATTCGACGATGCGTTACCCGATAGCGGCCGCGGCGCTGTCCGCCGCGGTCATGCTGGCCTGGCCGGCGGCCCCTCGCGCGGCCGCCGACCCGCCGTCGTGCGCCGGCGTGGGCGGCACCGTCGAGGCCGGGCAGATGTGTCGCGTACACGCCAGCACGCCCACCTACATGCTCACCATGACGTTCCCCGCCGACTATCCCGACGAGCAGGCGCTGATCGACTACGTCACGCAGAACCGCGACGGGTTCATCAACGTCGCCCAGGGCTCCGGGGCCCGCGATCAGCCCTATCAGATGGAGGCCACCACCGAGCAGCACACCGCGGGCCAGCCGCCGCACAACACCCGCAGCGTCGTGCTGAAGTTCTTCCAGGACGTCGGCGGGTCACGCACGTCCACCTGGTATAAGGCGTTCAACTACAACCTCGGGAGCAAGCAGCCCATCACCTTCGACACCCTGTTCGCGCCGGGCACCACGCCGCTGGACAGCATCTTCCCGATCGTGCAGCGCGACCTGAACCGCCAGAACCCGTTCGGCGCGGCGATCCTGCCCTCCAACGGGCTCGACCCGTCGCACTATCAGAACTTCGCCATCACCGACGACCAGCTGATCTTCTACTTCGCCCCGGGCGAGATGCTCCCCGCGTTCGCCGGCCCGGCCCAGGCCCAGGTGCCGCGCAACGCGATTCCGCCGCTGGCGGTCTAGGGCCGGCGTGCATGCGCGCTCGGGGCGTTGAGTGTGCGCCCGGGGCTTTGCGTGTGCGTCCTGGGCGGCGACACGCCGACGAGCTCCGCCCTGGCCGCACAGCCAAAGCCGTGAATTCACATTCGACGCGTCGCGGCCTCAGACGGGCCCGGCCATCCACTCCATCGCCGCGGCGCCGACCGCCAGCGCGACCTGCGCCGCGCACCCGATGATCGGGACGACAAAGGCGCTGCGGCGCCGGGCGAGCAGGTACACGGTGACCGCCAGGTCGGCGATCAGGACGGCGGCGCCGCCCCATACCCCCAGCGCCGTGGCGCGGTCGATCCAGGCGGGATCGCCGCAGCGCACCGAGCCGCAGGGGTCGGTGACCATGACGAGCAGGCCCAGCAGCACCACCGTCGCCCCCAGCAGGAACCCGTGCACGATGAGCAGGACGATCGTCACGGCGACGCCGGCCGGGCCGCGGCGTGCGCTCATGCCGGCGCGAATCCGTAGACCTGACCGTCGCTGGTGGCCGCGACCACCCGGCGGTCGTTGCCGACCGCCACGCCGACGGGATAGCCGCTGGCCGCGGGCAGCGGATAGCTGTCCCGGGTGTGACCGTTGGTCGGGTCGAACACCAGCACCGACATGCCGGGCGCGCCGTCGGCCGCTGGGCCGCCGACCACCGCGTAGCCGACGCTGCCGCCGGCCAGGCTCGACGACGACAGCGGTGTCACGTCGTCGCGGCGCCAGGCCGCGTCGGCGTGATCGCCGGCGTCCTTGAACGCCGCCAGCCGGGTGTCGGGGCCGCCGCCCGACACGATCAGCCCCTGCGGGGTGACCGCGGGCGGCGTCTGCGCCAAGAAGCCCAGCGGCGCCGACCACTTCACCTTCCCGTCGGCGGCACGCAACGCCCACAGCCGTTGGTCGCGGCCGTTGACGTAGATGGTCGACCCGTCGGCGGACAACACCGGGCTGGCGATGACGCCGGCGCCCACGGCGTCGCTGGTCCATTCCCGGCTCAGCAGCGGGGACTGGCCCGCGTGGTACTTCAGCCCGACCAGCCCCGCCGCCGGGGCGCCCGGCTGCCAGACGCCGAGCACCACGATCCCGTTGCGCGCCGAGTAGGCCGGAGCGCCCGCGACCGGGCAGCCCGGGCGGGCCGGGGCGCAGTCGGCCAACCCGCGCGTGGCGTCCGTGGGATCGACGCCGTCCACCAGATCCAGCGGGCTGCCGGCCACCTCGCCGCGGTGGGAGTCGAAAACCAGCACCTGCCCCAGGTGCGTCGCGACGAGCAACTGCCCGTTGCCGAGAAACCTTGGGGTGGTGGGCATTCCGATCACCGGCTGCCGCCACCGCGTCCATTGGGTGACCGGAAACGACAGGAAGGCCCCCGGTTGGCCGACGTAGAGGTTGTCGAAGCCGTCGAACAACGGGCCGGCGAAACCCCCACCCTGGGCCAGCCGCACGCACCAGCGCTGGCGGCCGTTGTCGTCGTTTTGCCACTCCATCAGCGAACACCCGGCCGCGGTCTGGGCGTTGAGGGCCAGATAGCTGCGGGCGCTCAGCGCCGGCCCGGCCGCCAGGGCGCCCTTGACCGATCGCGTCCACTGCAGCGAGAGCTTGGTCGCGCCGCCCGTCGTGGTGTAGCTGCTGTTTGCGGCGTCGCCGTATTGGGCGGGCCAGCCCTGCGCGGGCGAGGAATCGACCCACGAGTCGGTGTTGCCGCAGCCCCCGAGCCCGACCGTGAGGGCGGCCGCCAGCACCGCAGACGACCAACGCCGAAGCCCACGCAGGCGATGTCGGACAAGCACCTGTTCCCAAATCCTTCTACGTGAGCAGTCGAGTACAGGTGAGGGTAACGCGTGCGGCCTCCGATAGGCTTTCCGGCCATGACGAGCATGTGGAATGCTCCGCTTCATCGCCGCTGGCGTGGATCGAACCTGCGGGACCCTCGCCAGGCCAAGTTCCTCACGCTGGCCTCGCTGAAGTGGGTGCTGGCCAACCGCGCCTACACCCCGTGGTACCTGGTGCGCTACTGGCGGCTGCTGAAGTTCAAGCTGGCCAACCCGCACATCATCACCCGCGGGATGGTGTTCCTGGGCAAGGGCGTGGAGATCCACGCGACGCCCGAATTGTCGGAGCTGGAGATCGGCCGCTGGGTGCACATCGGGGACAAGAACACGATTCGCGCGCACGAGGGCTCGCTGCGCTTCGGCGACAAGGTCGTGCTCGGCCGCGACAACGTCATCAACACCTATCTCGACATCGAGCTCGGCGACTCGGTGTTGATGGCCGACTGGTGCTACGTCTGCGATTTCGACCACCGCATGGACGACATCAACCTGCCGATCAAGGACCAGGGCATCGTCAAGTCACCGGTCCGGATCGGCCCCGACACCTGGGTCGGGGTCAAGGCGACGATCCTGCGCGGCACGTCCATCGGGCGCGGCTGCGTGCTCGGGTCGCACGCGGTGGTCCGCGGCGTCATCCCCGACTACTCGATCGCGGTCGGCGCACCGGCCAAGGTGGTCAAGAACCGGCAGCTGTCGTGGGAGAGCTCGGCCGCGCAGCGGGCCGAACTCGCCGCCGCCCTCGCCGACATCGAACGCAAGAAGGCGGCCCGCTAGCCCGTCCTATTGGGCGTGGTCGTCGACCTTGTAGTCGAAGTTGACATCGCCGGCGTCGACGCTGGTGACGGTCACCGAGATGCCGTACTTCTCGCCGGAATCGGACAGTTCGCACCGCAGCGTGGCGCCGACGGTGCCCTTGAGGTTGTCCGGGCACGTCACCGAATCGGGCTTGCGGCCGACCTGCTGGGTCAGCTTCTTGCTGAGGATGCTGGCCACCTGGTTCTTGTCGACGGTCTCCACCATGTCGAACTTGACGTCGTCGCCGTTGACGCTGGTGACGGTGACGTTGACGTTGAAGGTCTGGTCCTTGACCTTCATCGTGCAGTTCAGCTGCGCCCCGACCTTGGCGGCCAGGTCGTCCGGGCACGTCACCGACTCGGGCTTGTTGCCGGCCGCCTCGGTCAGCTTGGCGGTGATCTGTCCGGCGACGTCGTTCTTGCTCACGGCGTGCTTCGAGGTGACCGAACACGAACAGGCGCCGACGCCGGCCATCAGGCCCGTCGCGGCACCCGCCACCAGCAACGTCCGGACGATCGAGCGAGCCATGGCAGCCTCCCGGGGGCGAATCGGCAACTGTGAGTCGGCTGATAATTGCATGCCAACTAGCTTCGGGTGGCGGAAATCGCTCAGATGCTCTGATAGCGGCGCAGCGCCTCGGCGCGCTCGGCGCCATGGTCGACGATCGGCGCCGGGTATCCCTGCGGCCGTTTCCCTTTGCGCAGGTGCGCGTCGTCGGCCGAGCGCAGCTCCGGCACCCAGCGCCGGATGTAATCGCCGGAGGGATCGAACTTCTCGCCCTGCGTGCTCGGGTTGAAGATCCGGAAGTACGGCGCCGCGTCGGTGCCGGATCCGGCGCACCACTGCCAGCCGTGCTGATTGTTGGCCATGTCGCCGTCGACGAGCTGGTCCAAAAACCAGGTGGCACCCCACTGCCACGGCAGGTGCAGGTCCTTGACCAGAAACGACGCCACGATCATGCGCACCCGGTTGTGCATGAAGCCGGTCTCGCGAAGCTGACGCATCCCGGCGTCGACGAACGGAAACCCGGTCCGGCCGGCCTTCCAGGCCTCGAAGCGGCGCTCGGCCTCGGACCCGGTGTCGGTCTGGATACCGTCGAACTGTTCGTTCCAATTGCGCCAGGCGCTCGCCGGCCAGTGGTGCAGCACGTCGGCGTAGAAATCGCGAAAGGCCAACTCCCGCAAGAAGGCCTGCGCCCCCGCGCCGCGCGGATCGAGGTCGGCGGCCAGGGTGCGGGGATGGATGGACCCGAACTTCAGGTGCGCCGACATCCTGCTGGTTCCCGCCACGTCGGGCCGGTCACGGTCCTGGGAGTAACGCTGTAATCCGTTGTGCACAAACGCCTTCCACTGCTCGCGCGCCGCCGCCTCACCGGCCGCCACATCGAGCTCGGCGCCGGGATCGGGTATCTCGCAACGCCGGATCCGCAGCCGGGCCGGGTCAAGCCAGCGCGCGGTGGCGGCGCCCGATTTCGCCGGCGCCCGCCAGCCGACCTCGCGCCACTCGCGCAAAAACGGGGTGAACACCCGGTAGGGGGAGCCGTCCTTCTTCACCACGCGACCGGGGGAGACCAGGTTCGGCGAGCCCGTCGCCACCAACGGCACGGAATCCAGTGCCGCGCGGACCCTTTCGTCGCGGCACACCCCGTACGGCGCGAAGTCCTCCGAGACATGCACCGACGACGCACCGACCTCCTCGGCGATCCGCGGGATCTGCGTCTCGGGCCGGCCGCGGGTCACCAGCAGCCGGCCGTCCAGGTCGTCGCGCAGCCGGCGCAGCGAGTCACCCAGGAATTGCAGCCGGCGCCGGCCCGACGAGGTTTCGAGCCGCGGGTCGACGACGAAGCAGGCGAGCACTTCCCCGTCGTCTCGCGCGGCCGCGGCCAGGGCGGGATGGTCGTGCAACCGCAGATCGCGGCGAAACCACAACACCGTCGGCATGATTGGGGTTCCCCTCAGCGGTTGAGCCGCCACACGTGGGTGGCCAGGACGGTGGCGAAGGCGCACCACACCGGGTAGGGCGACAGCGCCGTCCCGGCCCGCCGGTCGGCCCGCGCGGCGCGGCGCGCGAGGTCGGCGCTGCTCGCCGTCAGTGCCGCGGCGCCCAGCGCGGAGGCGCCGAGCTTGTGATAGCGGAAGAACAGCCAACTCCATCCGGCGTTCAGTGCCAGGTTCACGCCCAGCGCCGCGGCGTAGCGGCGCGCTTCGTCGTCTCGTCCGGTGGCGCGGAACCGGTCGATGGCCACCGCGGAGGTCGCCGCTATATCGGCGTACAGCGTCGTCCACACCAGCGGGAACGCAGCCCCGGGCGGCTGGTAGGGCGGTTTGCGAAGCCGCGCGTACCACGCGGGCACCCGCATGGGGCTAGCGATGCTGCCGGTGCCGGCGGCCGCCGCGACGGCGACGGTGGTTGCGGCGAGCGTCGAGGGTTTCACGTTGTGCTTCCTTCCGGTTGGGTGGGGGCGGTGGGCCACCAGATGCGTTCGCCCACAAGGGCGAACAGTGCGGGTATCACCAGGGTGCGCACGACGAAGGTGTCGAGCAGGATGCCGAGGCCCACGATGATGCCCAGCTGCGTCAGCACGATCAACGGCAGCACCCCCAGCACGCAGAACACGGCCGCCAAGACGATGCCCGCGCTGGTGATGACGCCGCCGGTGGCAGACACCGCGCGCACCATGCCGTCGGCCGCGCCATGCCGCGCGGCCTCCTCGCGGGCGCGGGTGACCAGGAAGATGGTGTAGTCCACGCCGAGGGCGGCCAGGAACAAGAATGCGAACAGCGGGGTGCTGTTGTCCAGCGCCGGGAATCCGAAGACGTGGTTGCTGGCCCACCCGCCGACACCCAGCGCCGCCAGCGCGCCGAGAATCGTTGCGGCAAGCAGGATTGGCGGCGCCAGTGCCGAGCGCAGCAGCACATACAGCACGACCAGGATTACCGCCAGGATCGCCGGGATCAGCATCAGCCGATCGTGCGCGGCTGCGTCGCGGATGTCGAGTGCCTGCGCGTCGGGGCCGCCGACCAGCGCGGCGGGGGCGACAGCCTTGGTCGAATCCCGCAGCGCGGCAATGGTGGTGAACGCGGCGCCGGAGGATGGCGGGGCGTCGATCACGACGGACCAATTGGTCAGTCCCGTCGCGGACCGGCCCGTCCGGGTCGCCGAGACCACGCCCGGGGTGGAACCGATCGCCCGCTGCACCGAAGTCGCCTCGGCGCAGGGGGCGATCACCACCGTGGGACTGGCCAGGCCGCCCGGAAAATGTGCGGCCACAACGTCGTAACCGGACACCGAATCCGCGCGGACCCGGAACTGTTCGGTCTGCGACAGCCCGATTCGGGTCCCCAGCAGACCGGTCGCCAGGGCGGCAAGGAGCGCGATCGCGACCGCCGCCACCAGGGCGGGACGCCGGGCCACCCGCTCGGCCACCCGGTGCCATGGCCCCGACTCGAGCGCGGCCGCGCCGTCGGCGCGTGGGACGAAGGGCCAGAACAACCGCCGGCCGCACAGCGCCAGCACCGGCGGCAGCACGACCAGAACGCTCACCGCCGCGACGACCAATCCGCACGCGGCCAGGGCGCCCAGGCTGCGGGTGCTCGGGGTCGACGCGAACAACAGCGTCAGCAGCGCCAGCACCACGGTCGCGTTGCTGGCCACGATGGCCGGCGCGGCCCTGCGCACGGCCCGGCGCAGGGCCCGCCGATGGTCGGGATAGCGCGAAAGTTCCTGGCGGTAACGGGAAATCAGCAGCAGCGCGTAGTTGGTGCCCGCGCCGAACACCAGCACGCTGGTGATCCCGGACGTGGCGCCGTCGAAGCTCAGCCCGGTCAGCCCCGCCATCGCGGTGCCCGCCGCCGTCGCCACCCGGTCCGCGAACCCGATCACCAGCAGCGGCGCGAGCCACAGGACCGGCGATCGGTAGGTCGCGATGAGCAGCAGCGCCACCACCGACGCCGTCACCGCGAGCAGGGTGACGTTGGCGTCGGTGAACGCGCTGGCGATGTCGGCGCCGAACGCCGGACCCCCGGTGACGTGGGTCCGCAGGCTCGCGGGCAGGCCGTCCGCGGCGGCGGCGCGCAGGGACGCGACGGCGTCACCCAGCGCCAGGCCCGACAGGCCGGCGTCCACGGATACCAGGCCGACGGCCGCGTGGCCGTCGGCCGAAACCGTCACGGGCGGGGGGCCGGCGTCGTGGGTGAGCCCGAGCATCCGGTCGCGGGCCGCTTGGGCGGCGCCGACGTCCGCCGGACCGAGCGCCGCGCCGTCGGCGCGGCTGACCACGACGATCAGCGGAGCGCGGTCGCCGCCCGGGAACTCCCGGGCCAGGGCGTCGACCCTGGCGGAATCGGAGGAGGACGGCACCGACAGCGGAGCCCGGCTCGCCGCCGCGTTCCCGCCGATGACCACCGTGAGGCCAATACCCAGCAGGACCGCCGCCAATCCGGGCAGCCACGACCGCCGGCCCGTCACGGCGGCGGCAAGAGCGTCCCAGATCACGCCACCAAGCATTTCAGTCACTTAACCATTAATCAAGTTAACAATCTGCCTTCGGCGCGGTATGCTGCGACTCTGATGGAAGCCACCACCGAACGGGTGCGGCTCGAGGCTCAGATCGCAGCCGATGCGCGCGCCCTCACCGCCGAATCCGACCAGTTGGGTCGCGTTTTCGCCGCGGTGCATCACCTGGGTCCCAGCGACTTTCGCGCCCTGCTGCACATCCTGGTGGCCGAGACGGCGGGCGCTCCGCTGACATCGGGGGAATTGCGCCAGCGGATGGGTTTGTCCGCGGCGGCGATCACCTACCTCGTCGAGCGGATGATCACCTCGGGGCACGTTCGCCGCGACACCCACGCCGATGACCGGCGAAAGGTCATCCTGCGCTACTCGGATGACGGCCTGGACACCGCGCGCTCGTTCTTCAACCCGCTGGGAATGCACACCCGTGCCGCGCTCGACGAGTTGAGCGACGCCGATTTGGCCGCGGCGCACCGGGTCTTCACCGCCCTTATTGCCGCAATGCGCCAGTTCCAGGCCGAATTGGACTCAGCCCACTGAAGGTCCGGCGGTGCCATCTCGCCAGCCGGTCGGGCGCCCACCAATTCAGGCCGCCCAACACGTGCATGAAGGCCGGCACCAGCAGCATTCGCACCAGCGTCGCGTCCACCAACACCGCGACGGTGAGGCCCAATCCGAACATGCGCATGAATGACACCCCCGCGGAGATCAGAGCCGCGAACGAGATCGACATCAGCAGCGCCGCGGCGGTGATCACCCGGCCGGTGCGGGCGAGGCCCATCGCGATGCTTTCGTCGTTGGCCGCGCGGGTTCGTGGCGAATCCAGCCAGTACTCGCGGATGCGGGCGAGCAGGAAGACTTCGTAGTCCATCGACAATCCGAACGCGATGCAAAACATCAGCACCGGGACGTTCGCCGCGAGCGTGCCCGTTGACGTGGTGCCCGCCGCGCCGAGGTGGCCGTCCTGGAAGATCCACACCAGAGCGCCGAAGACGGCGGTGAGCGACACCACGTTGAGCAGTACCGCCTTGATCGGAAGTATCACGCTGCCCGTGAGGAGGAAAAGCAGCACCAAGGTCACCACCGCGATGAAACCGAACACCAAGGGCAACCGCGACGTGATGCCGTTCACGCAATCGCGGTTCGTTTGCGCCATCCCGGTGAACTGCGCCGCCCGGTGTCCCGGTGCCGTGATCGCGTGCATGCGGGTCAACTGGATCTCGGAGGCTTGACTGTAGAGGGGGGCGGTGCTCTCGATGGTCAGGTAGGCGCTGCCGGCCGCCATTCCGCTCGGAGCCGATGCCGGCCCGCTGGGCCGACCCGCGACGAAGGTGCCGGTGGGCGTCGACACCGCCGCGACGTCGGCGACGAGCGACAACCGCATGGCGTAGCCATCCAGGTCCGCGGTGGTGACGCCGGCCGTATCGGGCAGGACGACCTTGGTCTCCGAGGTCGTGCGGAATTCGCTGCGGATCCGGTCGCTCACGGCCCGCGCGGACGCCGATGTCGGCAGTACCCGGTCGTCGGGATAGCCCCATCTGACACCGAGGAACGGAGCGCCCAGCGCAACCAGGAACGCGGTGAGCGCCAAGCCGACCGGGATCGCATGCCGCATCACCAGTTTCGCCGTCCGGTACCAGAAGCTGTGTTCCAACGTTGAGGGCGGCGGTGCGGGGCGGCCCGACAGCCGACGGCCCAGCTTGCGAATGTCGAATGCATCGAGCCGGTCCCCGATCAACACCAGCGCGGCGGGCGCCACCACCACCGCCGCCAGGGCGGCGAACGCCACCACCGCCGTCCCGGCATAGGCGAAGGACTTGAGGAAGTACATCGGGAACAGTGCCGTCGCGGACAGGGCCAGGGCCACCGTGACCGCCGAAAACAACACGGTGCGACCGGCGGTCGTCACCGTGTTCGCGAGCGCCTCGTCGCGGCCCGACCCAGCGGCCACCTCGTCGCGGTACCGGCTGATGATCAGCAAGGTGTAGTCGACGGCCAGCGCGAACCCCAACGCCACCGTCACGTTGAGAGCGAAAATCGACACGTTGGTGACCAGCGCGATCGCGCGCAACACCGCGAGTGAACCCAGGATCGCGACGCCACCGACGGCCACGGGTAATGCGGCGGCCAGCAACCCGCCGAAAACCCACACCAGTGCGAGGAAACTCAGCGGTATCGCGATGATTTCCATTCGCAGCAGGTCTCTTTCGGTCTGCTCGTTGACCTGTTCGTAGACCAGCGCCGAGCCGCCCGCTTGTACGGTGACCCCCTGATGGTCGTGCGCGAACCGCTCCGCCAGCGCCCGGGCGTGCTTGGGCGCGCTGTTTTCGTCGCCTTTGAGTGCGACGAGAATCATCGCGGTCTTTCCGTCGACGCTGAATGCTCCCGGGCTGGGTTGCCCGTCCCAGGGCGATGTCACCCGCGACACGAAGGGTGATTGCGAAAGCTGTCGGGCGATGTCGGCGCCGACGGCGCGTGCGGCCGCGTCGTTGGCGCCGCCCGCCGAGCTCACCAACAGCACCAGGTCCATGTCACCCTGGTTGAACTTTTCGGCGAGCGTCGCTGCAGCGCGGGCCGATTCGGAGGCCGGGTCGAGGAATCCGCCGGGCGAGAGCTTGGTCGCGGCGGGTATGCCGAACACGGCGGCGAGCACTACGAACAGGACCGTGATTCCGACGATCCGTCGCGGCGTGGTGACGGCGAGTCGGGCCATTCGCGCTAACATGCACCGCCCTCTGCAGTGATCCGCGGCTGCGCCGGCCATGCCCAGCAGCGCTTTGGCCGCCCGCGCCCCACCGCCAACAGTAGGTTAAGTTTCTTAAACATTCAAGTACTTAACTAATTTGCGAAATTCCGTTAGGCTGACCCGGGTGTGCCGTTGAGATTCGAGGCGCCAACGGGGGTTGCCAGGCGGCGCCCCGGGTATCACAGAACGACGATCGAAGGAACGAGGTGGCAATGTGTTCGGGTCGATGGGAGCCATGATTGGCCAGGTCATCGATGCGGCGGGCTCGGTGGTCGGCTACCGGCACGGCACCAAGGAGCCGGACTACAGCGCCGAGCAGCTGACTCGGGACGTCGAGATCCGCCGCTACGGCGCCCGGGTCGCCGCGGAGACGACCGTCACCGCCGGTGAAGAGGCCGCCCGCAATACCGGCTTTCGCCGCCTCGCCCGCTACATCTTCGGCGGCAACCGCGTGCACGAGAAGATCGCGATGACGGCGCCGGTGGCGCAAGAGGCGGCGGCCGATCGCCAATGGGTGATCCGCTTTTTCATGCCGGCCGGCAAGACGCTGGAGTCGTTACCCGAGCCCGACGACGGCAATGTGAGGCTGGTGGCCGTGCCGCCGGAGACGGTCGCGGTACACCGCTTCACGGGCAGCCGCAGCCGGCGCGCCATCGCCGCGCACACCGCCGAATTGATGACCACCTTGCGCGAGACCGGTTTCGAGGCCGTCGATACGCCGGAGGCCTGGTTCTACGATCCGCCCTGGACGGTTCCGGCGCTGCGCCGCAACGAGATTGCCGTTGCGGTGGCGCCGGCCTCGTAACCATGCGCACAGCCACCTTCGTCACCACCACCGCGGTGGTGGCCGCGACCGCGACGGTGGGTGGTCTGGCTACCCGGCCGGCCGCTCAGTCGGTCTGGTACCGGCAACTGCGCAAACCGCCCTATCAGCCCCCGCGGTCGGCGTTTCCCGTCGTCTGGCCGGTCTTGTACACCGACATCGCGGCGGTATCCGCGGCCACCTTCGACCGGCTCCGTGACGCCCGGAACGCGCCGGCGGCCCGCTCCTACCTGCGTGCTCTGGTGGTCAACCTGCTGCTGAATGCCAGCTGGTCTTGGGTGTTCTTCAACCGCCGCCATCTGGCGGCCGCGGTCGCGGTGAACGCCGCGCTGACCGCGAGCAGCGCCGACCTGGCCCGGCGCGCCATCGTGGTCCGCGGCACGCGAGCCGCGTGGCTGTGCCTGTATCCCGCCTGGTGTGCGTTCGCCTTCGTGCTGTCGACCCACATCTGGATGTTGAATCGCCGCGATAGGATCGACCTGCCATGACGGCCGACCGTGGTGAAATGTCCACCCGCAAGCGCCGCCACATCGACGTATGCCTCGACGGCGATGTGGGCTATCAGGGTGTGACGACGGGCCTAGAACGTTACGCACTGCCCTACAACGCCCTGACGCAGACCAACCTGGGCGACATCGACCTTCGCACCGACTTCCTGGGCGCGCGGTTGCAAGCGCCCGTCCTGATCGGCGCCATGACCGGCGGCGCGGAGTTGTCGGGCACCATCAACCGGAACCTGGCCTCCGCCGCGCAACGCCTCGGCATCGGAATGATGCTGGGGTCACAGCGCGTGATGCTCGACAGCGTCCTGGGGGAGCGGGCCGCCGCCAGCTTCACCGTGCGCGACGTGGCGCCCGACGTGCTGTTGTTCGGCAACATCGGGCTGTCCCAGCTGACCAAGGATGCCGTGCCGGACATCGTTCAAGCGCTCGACCGGGTTGGGGCGAATGCGCTTGCCGTGCATACCAATCCGCTTCAGGAGGCCGTCCAGCACCACGGCGACACCGACTTCGCGGGGTCGCTGGATCGCCTGCATGACCTGGCCGACATGCTGGGCTACCCGGTGTTGCTGAAGGAGGTCGGGCACGGGATCGGCGCCGCGGCGATCGGCGAATTGCTGCGCCTGTCGGGGGAGCCGCCGGTGGCGGCCATCGATGTGGCCGGGGCCGGCGGAACCTCGTGGTCGCGCGTCGAGCAGTTCGTCCGCTACGGCGAACTGCGCTACCCCGACCTGGCGGACTGGGGCATACCGACCGCGCAGGCGATCGGGGAGGTTCGCGCGGCGCTGCCGGACATCCCGCTGGTCGCCTCGGGTGGGATCCGGACCGGCATGGACGCCGCCAAGGCGCTGGCCCTGGGCGCCGACGTGGTGGCCATGGCCCGGCCGCTGTTGCCGGCGGCGATCGAGTCGGTTGAGGCCGCGACGGACTGGCTGCAGCGATTCATCGACGAGCTCCGCATCTGCCTGCACGGGTGTGGGGCGGCCGACCTGCCGGCCCTGCGAAACGTTGGCGTGACACCCATTTCGTAAGAGCGACGGCGCATGGCTGTGATTCTGGCTTACGGGTCGCCCGCGCTGGGCCACCTGTATCCCTTGGGTGCGCTGCTGCGGGAGTTGGGCGGGCGCGGGCACCAGGTCCACCTGCGCACCCTGGCCGCCGGCGTGCCCGCCATGCGTGCGGCCGGCGTCCACACCGAGGCGGTGGACCCGCGAATCGAGGCCATCGCCGGCCGCGATTGGCTGGCGCCCAACGCCTTAGGGGTCCTCAAGACGACGATCGACGTGTTGTGCCGGCGCGCGGTGATCGAGGTCGACGACCTGCGAAACGCGCTGGCACGGATCCGGCCCGACGCGGTCATCGTCGACGCGAACTGCTGGGGGGCCGCGTCGGCGGCCGAGGCCAGTGGTCTTCCCTGGCTGGTCTTTTCGCCGTTCACGCCCTACCTGAGATCGCGGGCGGCGCCGCCGTTCGGTCCCGGCCTGCGGCCGCTGCCCGGCCCGATCGGGAAGGTCCGTGACGCATCGATGCGTCCGTTCGTCAGCTGTCTTTTCGATCGCCGGATAGTGCCCAGGGTCAACGTCGTCCGCGCGGAATTGGGTGTGCCGCCGGTCAAGTCGGTGGACGGGCTCATGCGCCGCGCCCCGCTGCTGTTGGCGGTCGGCGGAGAGCCTCTCGAGTACCCGCATCCCGATTGGCGGGACGTGCATTTCGTCGGTGCGTGTGAGTTCGAACCGGCCCCCGCGACCGTCCCGGATTGGATCGGGGCCATCGACCGGCCCATCGTGCTGGTCAGCACCTCCTCCCTCGCGCAGGCCGACGCGAGGCTCGGCCGAATCGCCCTGCAGGCGTTGGCCGATGAACCCGTCCACGTGGTCGCCACGTTTCCGGCGGGCGTGCCCCAGGGGCTGCCGCACACCGCCAACGCCACCGTGTGCCGGTTTGTCAGTCATGGCGCGGTCCTGGACCGTGCGATCTGCGCCGTCACCCACGGCGGGATGGGCACCACCGTCAAGGCGCTGGACCGCGGCGTCCCGGTCTGTGCGGTGCCCTTTGCGCGCGATCAGGCCGAGGTCGCGCGCCGCGTGCAGGTGGCCCGCTGCGGCACCCGGCTGCCCGCGAAGCGCCTGACCGTGGAGCGCCTCCGTGCCGCCGTGCGCGAGGCGATGACCATGGCGGACGGCGCGCGTCGGGTGGCGGCCGGTTTCGCGGCGACCGGCGGCGTGGCCCGGGGGGCTGACCTGATCGAGCAGAGGTTAGCGCGGGGTTGGTTGCCGCCGAGGGGCTGCGTCGGCTAGCTCATCCTCGAACGTCGCCATCGCCGCGATCATCGCCGACAAAACGCGATGAGCGGCGCGGAGGTCCTTGTCGCTCAAGTCCGCCATGGCCTTGCTGAGATGGATGCCGAGCGGCCTGAAGAAAGAGTGCGCTAACGTCATCCCGCTTTCCTCGTAGCGCAGCAGCCACTTCCGCCGGTCCTCGGGATCGGCTTCGCGCCGGATGTGGCCCGCCTCGATCATCCGGTCGACGAGATAGGTGATCGCCGCGGGTGATACGTCCATGCGCTGCCGCAGCTGGGCCAGGGTCAACGGCTTTCCCGCCGTTTCGCTGACCATGATGTGCAGGAGGGCATGGAAATCGCTGCTGCCGACCTCGTTCGTGCGCGCGAAGTGGCGGCCGATCCGATCCGATTGCGCGGTGATCGCCCGCATGTCGGCCGACAGCTGCCTCTCCAGCTCAGCCCGCCCGGGCGGTGGATCCTCCGCGCGGCGCTTGCTCACCTACCCGCATCCTTCATAAGACCCAACAGCGTATCCGTGCGATTATCCGCGACCTAGTGCAACCTGCCGTGCGTCCGGATCATAGTCACTTCCGCCACGTTGGGCGCCGCCCGGAGGCGAGCACGCCGAGTCCGGCCGGACAGCGACGGTAGGGGCGGAGGTGACGCGCGCCGTCGCGCCAGCGCGATCCACGAGATGGCGGCCGCGATGAAGGCCAGGGCCTGCGCGGCACCGGTCCGGCCCGGCGGATACAGAACACCCTCGACGTAACGGTCGACAAACCCGGTCGACGGCAGTGGCGCCATGCCGGCTCGTGCGCGCGCCCAATCTTCCAGGGAAGTCAGCGGACACGGCACCGGCAGGGTCACGACCACCACGCCCCAGCCCACGCTCGCCAGGTGCAGCCAGATGGTGCGCGGCCAGCGCAGCGCCAGGAAGCCGCCACTGGGCAGGTAGGCGAGGTAGGCGAAGTGCGCACCCACGCTGACGATCACGACGGCGAAATGCGCTTTCTTCATCGCTGCTTCGGACTTCCGGTGGTGGCGCGTGCTGCGGCACGTCCATGTTAGCCACCCGCGCGTCGGCGGTAGCGGCGCTCC
This sequence comes from Mycobacterium interjectum, assembly GCA_002102225.1. Classification (GTDB taxonomy): domain Bacteria; phylum Actinomycetota; class Actinomycetes; order Mycobacteriales; family Mycobacteriaceae; genus Mycobacterium; species Mycobacterium interjectum_B. Next base: position 29,002 of record LQPB01000029.1, on the reverse strand, counting down.
GCATACGCCATGTCGTCACGCCACAACCGCATGGCGGCGTAGCGCATCAGCGGTGTGATCAACGGGCCCGCGCGGCGCGCAGCGATGAAGCCGGGGCGCTGCGACGTGGCGACGGTGGCCTCGACGACGGCGACGCGTGGTCGGCCGTCGGGCCCTGAACCCATTGGCGTCGCGTGGGTTTCGACGACGCTGCCGGTTCCCTCGCCCTCGATGATGCGCATCACGACGGTGCGCGCCTCGGGGGTGGTGAATTCGGCGATGACGGGCACGCCGAAGCGGCCCATCCGGAAGGTCACCGAGACCAGAAACCGGTCGTCCTCCTCGGTGGGGGTGGTGAGCACCTCCAGCCGGGTGAAGGAGTAGGGGTGAAACCACGCGCCGTGCCAGGGATCGAGCCGGTTGGCCATGATGTCGGCCGGTTCGCACTGACCGACCAGCCGGGTGACCGCCGCCAGGGTGTCCCCCGCTGGCCTCGGCGCGATGACCGGCTCGTCCAGCGGGGCTTCTCCGCCCACGGAGTCGAGGCGTACCCACGCCAGCACGCCGTCGTCGTGGCTGGGGAAAGGCCGCCAACGCAATTCGCACGTCTCGCCGTCGATTGCCAGCCCGTGCCATCGGCAGTACAGGACCCCGCCGCGCACCAGCCCCGTGGCGAGGTCGGCGCCCAGGTGCGGACAGCTCGCGGGACCGACGCGCAGCCGGCGGTGCCTGTCGCGCCACGCGACCAGGTCGATGCCGGCGACGCGCGCCCCGTAGGGGCGACCGGTGTGCACGTCGCGGCTCGCGGCGAACACGTACCAGTTTCCGGTCGGGCGCCGCTGGGAGCGTTCCAGCGCGGCGTTGATGATCCCCGGTTGCGCGTCGCGATAGGTCGGGCGCTGCCGGGTCCAGGAGGCGCGCGGAATGACGCCGACGGGCCAGTCTTTCGACCGCCGGCGCAAGCGGTCGGCGACGCTCATCGCCGCCGCCCCTGGCGCTCGGCGAGGGACCGCAGCAACGGCGAGCGGCCGCGGGTGGGAACCGTGCACAGTTCGTGGCCGGCAAGACCCCACGATCCCAGCAGCCGGTTGGCGGCCGCCCATCCGGTGGTGGCCGCGCGTTCCATCAGCGCCACCGGCAGGTCGACGCGGATCCCGTCCCCGGCCAGCACCAGCCCCGGGTGCGGCGTGGCCACGGTCGGGCGTTGCAGGTACGTCCCGGGCGCGAACAGCGGGCAGTCGCTGCGGCGCAGTTCGCGCTCGTAAACCACACGCGCCGAGGCGGTTTCGGGATACAGCTCGTGCAGCCGGCTGATCGCCGCCTCCGCGGGCGATTCGGCGCCGGCCGCATACGCGTGCAATTCGACGACGGATCCGCCGTGCCGGCGGGCCCACCCGGCCGCGTCGCGTTCGTAGCGCTCCAGCACGCTGATGTTGTCGACCGGCTCGTGACCGGCGGTGCCGAGGAAGGCGGGCCGGTGGGCGTCGACCGGCCGGTCGAGCCAGAGCCGATGCACCACGAACGGCGGCGCCGTGCGCAGCCGCCGGATCCGGGTCTGCCAGGAATCGTCGCCGAGCCCGGGCGACGCGTCCGCCACCCGCTGCAGGCCGCCGATGTCGAGCGCTAGCACCACCGCGTCCGCGTCGAAGTGCTCACCCGAATCGGTCTCGACGCGAAGGCTTTTCGGTGTGCCCGGAATTATGCGGGACACCCCGGCGCCCAGGTGCACGCGGACACCCCGGTCCCGCAGGTAGTCGCCCAACGGATCCCACAGGGCCGCATCGAAATTCGCGGTGGCGACGTCGAAGATCAGGCCCTCGCTGGAACCCAGAAAGTAGATGTGGAACATGGTCGCCAACTCGGCGGCGGACAATTGCGCCGGTTCGGCGAAGAAGCTGCGCGAGAACACCTCGAACGCGAGATGGCGCGCGGACTCGGGAAAGTTGATGCTCTTCAAGAAGGTTTCGGCGTCGACGTGGTCGAGCCGTCGATAGATGTCGGGCACCGACACCGCCGCCAGCGGCGCGGCGGCCCGGGCGTTGATGCGCGCCAGGTCGGCGAGCCGAAACGTCGGGCTGCGCAACGCGAATGCCAGGGCGTTGAACGGCGGGGTGCGGGGCAACCCGCGGAAGCTGTCGCGGCGACCCGCGCCGTCGATCAGCGGGTAATCCTCGACCGGGGCGAGCATGCGCAGCTGCGGGTCGACCCGGCGCAGCAGGGCCCGCAGGTTGTAGTACTGGCGGAAGAAGGCGTGGAACCCGCGGTTCATCGCGAGCTCGGCGCCGTCGTGGTTTTCGGTCCAGCCGCCCACCCGGCCGCCCAGGTAATTCTCGCGTTCCACCAGGTCGACCGCGACGCCACGTTCGGCGAGCGCGGTGGCGGCGGTCAGACCGGCGATTCCGGCGCCGACCACCACCGCGCGGGGCCGCGACGAGAGCGCGGTCGCGTCGGGCAGGCCCGGCGTTGCCGGGTGGATGCGCCGGCGGCGGTCGGTCATTGCGGGGCCTCGCCCAAGAAGGTGTGCACGACGTTGTGTTCCCAGCCCGGCATGGTGGCGCTGCGCACCCCGGTGAATCCGGCGTCGGACATCCGCCGCCGCAACCGCGCCGCCCCGTCGAACGCGAGGACGCTGCGCCACAGATGCCGGTACAGCGTGCTGTCGCGGGTGCGCCACCAACCGGCCGGGATGATGATGCCCCAGCACACCGCGTGCCAGATCAACGTCGCCGCGACGGAATCGCGCACCGAGTACTCGTGCAGCGCCAGTGTGCCGCCGGGTCGGAGCAGCGCGCGAAAGGCGCCGAGCTGGGCGTCCGGGTCCGCGAGGTTGCGCAGCAGGTAGGCGGCCAGAATGCCGTCGAACGGCCCGCTGACGCCGTGCTCGTCGAGCTCTTCGACCCGCGCGTGCACGAACCGGACCGACGGTGGCCACGCCTTGGCCCGTGCGGCGTCGAGCATTCCGTTGGCGGCGTCCACGGCGACGATCTGCGCCTCGGGGGCCACCGCCAGCAGCGCGGCCGTCGACGCGCCGGTGCCGCAGCCGGCGTCGAGCAGGCGCAGACCCCGGCCCCCCGCGGGCAGCGCCATGCGGTGCGCCGAGAGGGCCAGGTTCGCGTGGTAGGACGGGTTGGCGCCGACCAGCCGGTCGTAGGCCGCCGCGCCGCCGTCGAAGGCGCCGGGCACCTCGCCGCGGGGCAGACCCGTCTTAGCGACCCGCACGGCTACGCTCCCACAACAGCAGCACGGCGGTGACCAGCGCGAAGCCGAACAGGAAGTCCTCGACGGGGATGTCGAACGGGAACCGCACGCCGCTGGTCTGGCGTTGGTTGTAGATCACGATCGGGGCGCTGCGTTTGGTCAGCCAGCCATCGACCGGAACCTGGAAGCCGAGCACGATCACCATTGACAGCCAGTATGCGGCCCGCCGGAACAGCCCGGTGCGCAACAGCGCGAACTCCAGCGCGCACACCGCCAGGACCGACACGATCGCCGGAACGGTGTAGCCCAGCCCGGTCATCGGCGCCTGCTCCGATCGAGGATCGCGCTCACGGCGTTGTAGGTCAGCAGGCCGCACAGCGGGATCACCACGAAGAACAGCACTTCCTCGATGGGCACCCCGAAAGGGATGTGCAGGCCGGTGATGTAGTCGCCGTTGTAGGTCCACACACCGGCGCCGATCGCCACCGCGTCCCAGACCAGGAACAGCGCCGCCACCGGAAGCACCGCCCGCGCGACCCGGCGCGGCTGGCGGTAGACGCCCGCGCCGAACAGCTCCAGGGGCGCGGTGATCGCCAGGCACAGGCCGAGCACGATCAGGTACTGCCACCGGTCGGTCACGCCGCGCCCCTCATCCGGGCCCGCCACGACTGCAGCAGCGCGCCACCGGCGACCCGGAGCCGTCGCGCGTTGCCGACGGTGGCGCGCCGGGTGAACACCGAGAAGTCAATGTCCTCAATGCAATCCAGGATTTCGGAGTACAGCGTCAGCGCGGTGGCCACGCACGGCCGGGAACGCGGCGCCAGCATCGCGATCCCCTGGGCCGCGAAACGGTAGATTTCCCGGGTGATGTCGTGTTGGGCCGCCAGCGCCGTCCGCACCCGGGCGTGGGTGCGCCGGTGAGCGTGACACCACAGCATCAGCTCGCGGTCCACGCCGAATGCGGCGAGTTCGTCGGCCGGCAGATAGATCCGGTTGCGCGCCAGGTCCTCGTCGACGTCCCGCAGGAAATTGGTGAGCTGGAACGCGCGGCCCAGCGCCGCCGCGTACGGCGCCGCCTCGTCGGCGGGTCCGACGGTGCCCAGGATGGGAAGCATCTGCAGGCCAATGACTTCCGCGGAGCCGCGCATGTAGCGGTTGAGCGCCGCCCGGTCCGGATAGTCGGTGACGGTGAGGTCCATGCGCATCGAATCCAGAAAGTCCTCGAACAGTTCCCTGGGGATACCGTAGCGGCGCACGGTGTCGTCGACCGCGAGGAGGACGGGCTCGTCGTGATGCTCGGCGCCGGCGAAGAAGCGCTCCGAGAGCCGCTGCAGCCGCTCGGCGCGCGCGGTGACGTCCAGCGCCGGGTCGAGCTCGTCGAGGATGTCGTCGGCGTGGCGGGCGAATCCGTACAACGCGTGCACGGCGGGGCGTTGGTCCGGGGCGAGCAGGCGGGTGGCGAGGAAATAGGTGCGCCCGTGTGCTGCCGCGATCTGCCGGCAGCTCCGATACGCCGCGCGCAGGCGCTGGTCGGAGATCCCGGCGGCGTCCAGCTCCGTGCGGATCATCGCGATCCTGCTTTCAGGTCGACGGTTGTGGTTGTGCGCCCGGCCATTCCGGTGATGCGGTCGGCGGCCAGTCGCCCGGAGATCAGCGTGGTCGGCACCCCCACGCCCGGCAGCGTCGACGACCCGGCCAGCACCGCGTTCTCGATGCCGCGCACGGTGTTGGCCGGCCGGAACGGCCCGGTCTGGGCGAACGTGTGGGCGAGCGCAAACGGTGTGCCGGCCGCCATGCCCTGGCGGGCCCAGTCGGCCGGGGTGTCGACATGCAACAGGCGGGCGCCGTCGCGCAGGCCGGGCAACAGCCTGTCCTGCACGACCTCGAGCAGGGAGTCCGCGTACGCTCCGCCGGTGCGCGACCAGTCGATGTCGCCGCGCGAGAGGTTCGGCGCCGGGGCCAGCACGTAGAGCAGGTCGCGGTCGGCGGGGGCCAGGCTCGGATCGCTGGCCGTCGGCCGGGTGACCAGCAATGACGGATCCGTCATGAGCCGGCCGTTGCGGATGATGTCGTCGAACGTCTGCTCCCACGCCGAGCCGAAAAGGATGGTGTGGTGGGCGCTCTGCGACGTCGCGGCGCGGCAGCCCACGTGCAGCACCACCGCCGACGGCGCCGCGCGCAGCGGCAGGATCCGCCGCGGCTGCCGGCCTAGCAGGCGATAGGTCTGCGGCAGCTCGGTCGTCAGCACCACCGCGTCGCAGGCCAAGCGCCGATCCTCGGTGTGGACGGCCGTGATCCGCTCGCCGGTGCGCTCCAGCCGGGTGACCGTTGACCCGTAACAGAACCGCACCCCGGCATCGGCGGCGGCCGCCGCCAGCGCGTCGGGCAGCGCGCGCACGCCGCCGCGCGGAAAGAACACGCCGGCGACGGTGTCCATGTAGGCGATGACCGCATAGACCGCCAGGGCGTGCTGCGGTGCGACACCGGCGTACAGGGACTGGAAGGTGAACACGCGGCGCAACTGCGGGTCGCTGACGTGGCGTTTGACCATCGTGTCCCAGCGGCGGAACCCGCCGAGCGCCGTCAGCCGGGCCAGCCGGCCGTTCAGCAGCGCCAGCGGGGAGTCGAAGTTCGCCGCGATGAAGCCGTCGAATTCGGTGCGGTACAACCGGTCCAGCCAATCGCGCAACCGCCGGTAGCCGTCGGCCTGGTGCGGGCCCGCGAAGTCCCGCACCGCGTCGGCCATCCGGTCCGCGTCGGTGTGGACGTCGATGGCGCTGCCGTCGGCGAACATCGCCCGGTAGGCGGGATCCACCGGCAGCAGTTCGAGCCTTCCCGCGGAGGTTTCGCCCACCGCGGCGAACGCCTCGTCGATGATGTCCGGCATCGTGAGCACCGTCGGGCCGGTGTCGATGCGGTAGCCGTCGATGTCGCGCCGGCCCGCCCGCCCGCCGGGCCACGGTTCGCGCTCCACCACCGTGACTTCGCGCCCGCGGCCGGCCAGATGCAGCGCGGCGGCAAGGCCCGCGAACCCCGCGCCGACCACGACGACGCGGTCGGTTCGGCCCCGGACCGTGCGCATCAGCGCGATACCTCGCCGCTCACGCCGCCCGCCTCGTACACAGTCCCGCCATATCGACCAGCGCGGCCCGCAGGCGACCATCGAGCTCGGCGCGGTCCAACGCCCTCAGCGCCGAGTCGAAGCGGTCGGCGATGAGTTCTTCGATCCACTGCACCGCGCCGGTGGCGAGGATCAGGGTCCGCCAGTGCTCCAGCGCCGCATCATCGAGCCGCTCGCCGGCCATCAGTTCGCGGAACTGCAGGCGGGTCGACGCGTCGGCCAGCTGATGCGCGGCCACCACGACGCTGGTCGCCTTGCGTTCGAACAGGTCGTTCGTGGGTTTGCCGGTCGTCGCGGGGGATCCGAAGATGCCGAGGATGTCGTCGCGCAGCTGGAAGGCCTCGCCGACGGCGGAGCCGTAGTCGGCCAGCGTCGCCAGCACCCGCTCGTCGCAACCGGCCATGGCGGCACCGATCTCGAGGGGCCGCCGCACCGTGTAGTTTCCCGACTTTCGCCGGGCCACTTCCAGCACGGCTTCCATCGTAGGCAGGTCGCGCGCGTCGGTCGCCAGATCCGCGAACTGGCCCACGGCGAGCTCGGTGCGCATGGCGTCGTAGCGCGGCCACCCTCGGAGCAACTGGTGGCGCTGCAGGCCGCTTTCGCGCAGCATCTGTTCGGCCCAGATCAAGCACAGGTCGCCGAGCAGGATGGCGGCTGACTCGCCGAACCGGTGCGACGAGCCGGACAGCCCGCGCCCTCGATGCCAAGCGGCGAATTGGACGTGCGCGGCGGGGCGGCCCCGCCGCGCGACCGAATCATCCATCACATCGTCCTGAAGGAGCGCGAAAGCGTGCAGGAGTTCCAGGCTGGCCGTCGCCGACAGCGCCGCTTCGCTCTCCGGCTCGCCGCACAGCCAGCCCAGGTACATGAACGTCGAGCGCAGGCATTTACCGCCGTTGACGAACTCCGTCAGGATGTCGCCGGCCACGTCGACCCCGCACGCGCCCAGCGCGTCGGCGCAACGGGCGGCGACGAATTCGCCGACATGGGACAGCACCGCCCGCCGCATGCCCGTTCGCCAGGCGTCGAACTGGTCGGCATCGGATAGGGATGGCGGGCCTGGCCGGACGGCTTCAGCGAGGTGCACCCGGGGGAACGTACGCACAGCTCCCACCGAAGCCTCCCTGGCAGGGTCGGTCAGCCGCTGGCTCGAACGGCTCGGATTCACGCGTTGGTACCCCTTTGTCGACGAAAACAAACAGCGGCATGCGTCGGGCGACGCGCTCTAGCAACGTATCCTCAGTTAAGTTATTGAAACATTAACTTACTGAATGATCGCGTGGTTCGCCAGTGGTGTTTGGGCGGCCCGGCCGCCGGCGCGATGGGCCGCCGGGCAGATCGGCCGGGTTTCTTGCGGCAGAGAAGGGGAACCCGGCGCCGGTGAACGTTTCCGATCTCGTTACCAAGCCCTTTCAATGGGGAGCCGCCCTGCGCGGCCGTCGGTTCTTCCACCCCGTCGGCGTGCTGGCGCACGGCTCCATCGAACGCACCGCGCCGGCGGCCGACGGGCTGCCGCTGCCGTCTTCCGAGGTGGTTGCGCGGGTCTCTAAGGCCGCCGGGACGCCGGGTGCCCTGCCCGACTTCATCGGCCTGGCGTTCCGCGTCCCGCCGCAGCAAGAGGGGGCCACGCCGTGGGACATCCTGCTGGTATCCGCGGGATCGGGCGTGCTGGCCCGGGCGGCGGCGCTGCGGCCGACCATGTCTTGGACCGGTCAGACGCTGACCAGCCTCATGCCGCTGCGCTACCGGGGAAAGGTCTGGTGGCTGCGGGCCCAGAGCACCAGTGCTGTCAACGGATTCGGGCTTTCGCTGGCCAGCGTCCGGCACGCGATCGAGGGCGCCGGCATCGACTTCGCCATCGACCAGGCGTGCGGCAGGGGCGATTTCGCCCCGCTGGCCCGGCTGACGCTGACTGGTGTCCTCGACGGGGAGCCGGACGTGTCGTTCGATCCGGTCGCCAACACCGTGCCGGGATTGAGTCTCTACCCGGAGTGGCTCGCCGAGCTGCGGGCGAGCGCCTACCAGCGCAGCCGCGAGGGCAGGGACGGGGGAGTAACGGCCCGCCGCCACTGAAAGCGGATTAACCACGATCGCGTTTGTCCCTGCCGAAATCGCTGCTCAACAGGGCAACGGGTGATCGACCTCACTATCTGAAGACGCATGCAATCAGATCATTTAGTGTGCGAAGTGTGTCTTGGGCAAGCGTGGTGGGTGGCCGCGGGTGAAGGGGCGAGCACTATGTCATGGGTGACCGACAGGATCTTCGCGCAGATGTCGATCACCGGACGTCCACGCCGCGGTTGGAGCGCGCGGGCCTGCCATCGCATCGAAGTGGCATGTGCGAAAGCGCGGTTCACCGCGGGGCCGACGCTGCCGGTGTTTCGTCGATCAGCCGTTGGCAGACTTGGTGGCGCGGAGCACCTCGACCGGGATGGCGTGGGGCGGCAATGATTTTAAGCAGTGCTGTGCTCCGGCGGCAGATGGCTACGCGCGGGTGAGCGCGTCATGCCACATTTCTCGCCTGTCCCAGGTCCGATCGAAGAACGTGGCCCGGCAATTCTGGTTGGCGCACTGCTTAATTCGGCCCCACGTCGCAGTCAGCTGGGCGACCAGGACTTCACCCATGATCGCGGCATACATCCACCGCCAACCGTCCCCGGACGGCGTCCAGAACACCTGGCCATTGCGAAATACAAAGTCCGTCGGGGCGTTGAACGGCGATGTGCGGAAATCAATGCTGCCGCCACGTTCGAGGGAAGTGTCGATGATGTCGCGTAGTCGCCTCAGCCGTCCGGCGTCGCAGTCGTCGAGTGTCGGCGAGCGCAACTCCTCGCCGCGAAGACGCGACCAGGCCCAGATTGCATCGTCAGCCCAGGCTTGCGCGCAGCGCCCGTCCACGAGCAGATCGGCTGGATAAGTGGCGTTTGCCCGGGTGTTCAGAAAGTCCTGAACAAGCGCCAGACCGCCGGGCGCCGGCGCACGGTTGTAGCGTCGGCTTACCAGCCACAGCCGAGCTCGGGATACGTTGTCGGAGTTGCGCTGCGCGGTCACATCGTCGAATTCTGAACCCTGTCTCAGGTCGTTCTTATCCTGTATTCGTCGAGAAGCAAACGGTTTAGGCGTGGAATCGCCCTGGTGGGCGTCATCGGCGGTCTGAGCTACACAGCTTTGAATGCCAAGCGACCGGCAGATGTGATGTCATGCCGCGTCTGTCCGTGGGGTGCTGGTGTTGCTCGAGACGCGGCGGCGGCCAGCTGATCAACCGCGTCCTGGACACTGCCGGCAACCAGATCGAGTCGGTTGGGAGGATCGAGGTGGACGGTGTAAGTGACCCGACAACTGTGCCGTCCGGTGGCGGTGACGTCGAGGATTCCCACATGCGTGGCCCCGGCGACCGATCCCACGATCACGGAGTATTCGAAGTGCCGCCGTCGGTCATCAGCCGCCAGGATCGTTTCCACAACCACATCGCCGTTCACCAACTCAAGGATGCGTTTGTCGCCGGTCGTCATGGCGCAGTCGACGGCCGGGTGCCAGTCGGCGACGGAGGCGGGGTCACGGACGACCAACCACACTTCATCCGCTGAACGATCGATGTCGGCTCTACCGCGGTGCTCGGCGAGATGCCGCACCGTCGGCGTTGTGTCCAGGTTCATACGGTCGAATCCTTTCCCGGTCGCTGGTTGCCAATTGCGGGCAGTGCCATGTCAAGCCCTGGCTCGAAAGTGTGCTGGCGATGCCCGTTGCTGACCGCCTCGCGGGTGTTGATGCTTCTTGACGGTTGCGGTCGCCCACACTGTCGGGCGGATGATGATCCGCCCGGGGGACCGCCCCAGAACGGACGCATGTTGACGCGCGATTTGGTTGGCGACTTCTCGGGACTGTCTGGCGGCGTGGCCTATCAAATTTGGGCGTCGCTGATAGCCGATGAACCACAGCCGGTTTGCGGCTGGTTCTGGCGCGAGCCTGGCCGGCACACCGCCGGCATCGAGCACCCCAAGATGTCCGACGAGCGGCTCGAGCCCGGTTCGGTAGCCCGTTGCGCAGATCACCACGTCAGGCCGTAACCGAGTGCCGTCCGCCAGAGACACGCCGGCGTCATGAAATCGGTCAACCGTGCTTACTACGGCGATGCGCCGGTCCCTCAGGCTTGCGATCACCTCCATGTCGACGACCGTCACCGGCTGGTTCCGGGCCGCGCTCGTGAAGGGTCCGAGGCGAGGTAGAGGCAAGCCGTGCTTGGAAAGGTCTCCAACGGTTCGCCGCTGAATGAAACGAGCAATCCCGTCGGCTGCGCGGACCGGCGCATGAAACAGCGGCCCGGCGAGGACGTCCACCGAATTTCCCCAGCACCGATGACGCGCAAAGATATTCGGGGGCGTCCGCACGGCCAACCACACTTCGGCCGCCACCGCGGCGAGGTCATGGGCAACTTGGAGCCCGGAGGGCCCGGCGCCGACGACCAGCACACGCTTGCCGCGGTACGCCTCCCGCCTCTCGTACAAAGAGGAATGCAGGACCTCGCCACCGAAGCGCTGAACGCCTGGCCAATTCGGAACGTAGGGCGTGTGCGCGTAACCCGTGGCTACCACAACATGGCCGGCATCGATCGCTCCGTGCGACGTGGCCAGTTGCCAGCCGCCCGCACTCGCCTGTATCCGCTTCACGTTGGTGTCAAGCCGTAGGTCGATGCCGTCCTGGCGGGCATGACGCTCGAAGTAATCCGCGACCGCTTGGGAGCTGGGGAACCGGGCTTCATGTTTCGGGTAGGGATGTCCCGGAATGTGCGAAAACCATTTGGCTGTCATGAGCTCGGCTCCGGCCGGCTGACCACGCCACCTACTGGCAACGTGGTCGGCGCGATCCACGAGTATCGGTGTGATCCCACGTTCCGTGAGGCTGACGGCGGTCGCTACGCCGACCGGGCCCGCCCCGACCACTACCACGTTGTCTTGCTGCATGCGGAGGGACTTCCGGGCTGGCGGTCAGCGGGTCTGGGTCTTGATCTTGTCGGCCGCCTTTTCGCCGATCATGATCGTCGCGGCGTTGATGTTGCCGCTGATGACGGAAGGCATCACCGATGCGTCGACGACGCGCAAGTTCTCGACGCCGTGGACCTTCAGGTCGGGATCCACCACCGCGCGGTCGCCAAGACCCATCGCGCAGGTCCCCGCGGCATGGTATTCGGTCTGCGCCCAGCGGCGGGCATGTTCACTCAGCGCCGCGTCATCCCGGGGGGCCTCGGCGGGCAGGTTAAAGCCCTTGGCGTACTTGGCAAAGGGCCCTTGTTCCGCGATCTGTACCGCGGCGCGCAGGCCGGCGGTGATGATCCGCAAGTCCTCGGGTTCGCTGAAGTATGCGGGATCGATCTGCGGGTGTGCCAGCGGGTCGCTCGAGCGCAACCACACTCGTCCACGGCTTTGGGGATGGGTCCCGGCCACCAGCATGGTGAAGTTGGGCAGCGGGGGACTGGTGCGGCCGTGATCGACGAACGACGTTGGGCCACCGATTAATTGCACATCCGGGATACCGCTGCCGTCGGCGGACAAGAAGGCGCCCACCTCTGCGCCGTTCGACGCGAACGGACCACCGCCGTGCCCCTGCCACAGGGCCATGTTCTGTTCGCTGGCCAGCTCCAGCAGGTCGCTCGAGTTTTGCGTCGCCCAAACCAGCGGCACCATGGCGTGGTCGTGCAGGTTTTCTCCTACCGCGGGTAGATGCGCTACGACGGTGATCCCGAGCGTGCGTAACTGGTCGGCGGGCCCCAGGCCGGACAGCAGTAGCAGTTGCGGTGAGTTGATGGCGCCGCCGCAAATGACGACCTCGGTATCGGCGCGGACGAACGCCGGTCGCCCGTCCCGAAGGTATTCCACGCCGGTTGCCTTCTTGCCCGCGAACCTGATGCGGGTCGCCTGCGAATCGACGCGTATCACCAGATTGTCGCGTTCGGCTGCCGGCCTCAGGTAGGCATCGGCAGTGGACCACCGCCAGCCGGCGTGGCAGGTGACCTGGTAGGCGCCGGCACCAAGCTGGGAAGTGCCGTTGAAGTCGTCGGTGCGGGGGAGGCCCCACTTCCCGGCGGCATCGATCCAGGCCCGGGAGAGTTCGTGCGTGAAGAGCCGGTCCTCGACGTGCAGTGGGCCGGCTGTGCCGTGCAGCGGCCGGCCCAGCCGGCTGTTGTTCTCCGCTTTGATGAAGTAGGGCAGAACACTGTCGTAATCCCATCCCGCGCAACCCTGCTGGCTCCACCGATCGAAGTCGGCCCTGTCGCCGCGGATGTACACCATCAGATTGATCGACGACGAACCGCCTAACGTCTTGCCGCGCGGATATTGGGTTGAGCCGCGGTAGTTCGATTGCGGTTCGATCTGGTAGTCCCAGTCCACCTCCGAGCCGAACAACGTGCTGAACAAAGCCGGGATCCGGATCGCTTCTTGGGTATCGGCCGGGCCGGCCTCCAGGACGAGCACTCGGACCGATGGGTCCTCTGAAAGCCGGTTGGCCAGGACGCTGCCCGCGCTGCCAGCCCCCACGATGACGAAGTCGAAAGCTTCTTCTGAAGCGTGCTGTGTAGATGCCATGTTCTAGAAGCTAGCCTATCTGATGACAGATACAATCAGATAGTGCGTGACATCACATTGCGGCCCGGCTCATCCACGGCGTGAATGTGATTGCCCACACCATCTGATGTCATACGCATCCAGACGGCCTACCGTCGTAGTTCGACGGGGGAGAACTGAACCCGCCACTGAATCACGACGTTGCCCATCCAGGAGGAAGACACCCATGGGAATTCGCAGTTTTGGCCGGGTTAGTGCTGACGCCCGGCAGATCGTTGAGCACCATCGCCGGAGCGGAATGATCTTCCGCGCCGCAGATGTCGGCAGCTTTGTTCTCGACCGGGGAGACGGTGTGCCCGTCGTCTGCCTGCACGGGGTGCCCACGAGCTCATTCCTGTACCGCAAGGTGGTGGACCAGCTGGCTGCACGGGGGCTTCGTGGTGTCGCGTTGGACTTCCCCGGGCTCGGCCTCGCCGAGCGGCCCCAGGATTTTGATTACAGCTGGAGTGGCTTGGCCCGGTGGACGGCCGAAGCGATCGATGCTCTCGGGATCGACCGCTGTCACCTACTGGTGCACGACATCGGCGGCCCGATCGGGTTCGAGTGGGCCATCACCCACCCCGACCGGGTGCTGAGCATGACCGTGCTGAACACACCCGTGGATGTCGCCACCTTCCACCGGCCCTGGCCCATGCATCCGTTCTCCATCAAGGGTGTCGGTGAGGCGTGGTTGGCGTGCTTCCGGTGGCCGCTGCTGCAGTGGATGACGCGGTTGACTTGCCTTGTTGACCAGTCCGCCATGTCGGACGCAGAAATCCAAGCGGGTCTGCTACTGATGCGAGGCACCGACAACGGGCGCGCGTTCTTGCGCATCATGCGTGGATTCGAGCTGACGTCGGAAAAGGAAGCCTTCTATCGCCACGGCCTGGCGTCCCGGTCGTACCCGGCGCAAGTGGTGTGGGGTGCGCAGGATCGCATGCTAGATCGCGAGCGTCGCGCCGCGGTCGTTTGCGCCCTGGGTGCCGACAGCGAATTGTTGCTGCCCGCCAAGCATTACCTCCAAGAGGACCATGCGCCGGCTATCGCCGGCGCCGTCAAACGGATTGCGGCCTTGGCGTGACCGGCAGCGGTCCCACGCTCGTCGAGGGGGCATCATGGGCTGTGCGCGGCGGTCACCCCACCGCGACTTCGGTCCTGCACCAGTGGAATAGGACCAGCGACAGCGGCCACGCCCTATCAGCTGACGCGCGTCACCACTTACGGTCGGTGCTGGATGATTGCCCTATGATGGCAACGATGATTTCGCGGCTGACGCTGTGGGCAAGAGCGAGCAGATGAGAGAACTTTACGACGGTAAGTCCGCGGCCGAACGGGTGGCCGAACGGCGTGCTCGGCTCATCGATGCCGGCTTCGTGTTGTTCGGTGAGCGCGGCTATGCCGACACGTCAATCCGGGCGATACTGCATCAATCCGGCTTGCGCGATCGGTATTTCGGGGAAAGCTTCGCCGATCTGGACGCGCTGCTCGCGGCCGTCTACGAGCAATTGGTCAACGAGGAGATGACCGCCTGTCGTGCCGCCATCGACGCAACATCTGGAGGTTCGGAAGGCGCGCGAGCCATGATCGACTGCCTGACACGCTCGCTGCAGGGCAATCCCGGACGCGCCCGGATCAAGCTTCGCGAGGTCATCAGCGCCGGACCGGTCTCCCGCAAGACACGCCAGGAAGGCATCTACGGGCTGGCGAAGCTGGTGGCGGAACTTCTCCCACCGGCCCCTCAGGTCAGCTCACGCGACAGACTTCTCTTGGCTGTTGGCGTGGTCGCCGCGGCGGACGAGTACCTGCTGGCCTGGATCAACCAGGAAAGACGCGTATCTCGTCAAAATGTGGTCGACCTCGTCACGCTCGTGTTCGACTCAATCAGCGCCCAGCTGACGGCGAGCGCAACGCGTTAGGCCGCGCATTGCCTCACCCGCTGCGCCCCAGCAGGTGACGCACGGCCCCGTCGAGGTCGGGGTGGCGAAACCGGTGCCCGGCCGCGGTGAGTTTCTGCGGGATCACGCGCTGGCTGGCGCAGGCGAGTTCGCGGGCGCCCTGTTCGCCCAGCAGCAGCCGGGGGCCGAGCCGCGGCACCGGCAACACCGCGGGCCGGCGCAGCACCCGGGCCAGGGTGCGGGTGTATTCGGAGTTGCGGACCGGTTGCGGGGCAACGGCATTCACCGGCCCCGATAGCTCCGTGTCCCACAGCGCGCGGTGATAGATGTCCACCAGATCGTCGATGCCGATCCACGACAGCCATTGCCGGCCGTCGCCGAGCCGGCCGCCCAGGCCCGCGGCGAACAGCGGCCGCATCAGCCTCAGCGTGCCGCCGCGGGGCGACTGCACGATGCCGGTGCGCACCCGCACCACCCGCGTCCCTTCCCGCTGCGCGGGCGCGGTCGCGTCCTCCCATTCGGCGACGACGTCGGCCAGAAACCCGTCGCCGCGATCGCTGTCCTCGGTGAGGGTCTCGTCGCCGCGGTCGTATCCGTAGTACCCGACCGCCGAGGCGGAGATGAACACGGCGCATCCGTTGCGGCCCACCAGTTCGGCGAGCCGGCGCGTTGGCCCGATTCTGCTGTCGCGGATGGCTTTTCGATGCGACTCGCTGAAGCGGCCGGCGATCGAGGCGCCGGCCAGGTGGATCACCGCGTCCACCCCGGCGAGCAGCCCCGGGTCGGGCTCATCGGGGTTCCACCGCCGCTCGTCGTCGCCGTCGGGCGTCCCCCGGACCAGCGCGATGACGCGGTGGCCGCCGGTGCGCAGGAACGCGGTCAGCGCCGAACCGACCAGCCCGGACGATCCCGTGACGGCGATGGTCTTGCGGGTCAGGCCGCGCTCGGCGGCCAGCCGGTGCGCGGCCAGGTCGTCGGCCAGCTGACGGTGCCGGTAGGCGAACATGGGGCGCAACAGCGACCCCGGCACCGGCGTGTCGAGCCGGTCGATGACCCGGGTCCGGTCGTTGCCCAGGTCCTCGAATTCGTGGGTGTGCCGCCACCGCCCCACGATTCGCGCCGGCAGCGACGCCGCCCCCGCGCTGCCGATGGCGTCGACGAAACGCCGGGGCGGATCGTACGCATCCGCCTGGTGCTCGGCCACCCAGCGCAGCCCGCCGGGCAGCGCCAGCGTCGCGCGGCCGTCCTCGAGCGAGGCCGCCTCTGTCACCACCCGCATGGGCTGCCACGGCGGCGACAGCCGATCGAATGCGCCCGGTCTGGCGTGCCAGGCGAAGACCTCGTCGCGCGGCGCGTCGATCACGCTCGAATATTCCAGCCCCATGATGTCAGCGGTCGGGCAGCGCGTGCTCGACGATGGGCAGCCGTGGCCGGGGCTGCCGCTCGCCGCGCTTGGCCGCCAGATAGACCTGCGCGGTTTCCCGCGCCACCGTGTTCCAGTCGAAGGCCGAGGTGAGCCGTTCGCGGGCGGCGCGGGCCCGCCGCTGCGCGGCCTGCGGGTCGTCGAGCACGCCGCGTATCGCCGCGGCCAGCGCGCGCACGTCGCGGGGCGGGCACGACACCCCGGTCTGCCCGTTGATCACCGCCTCGCCCAGGCCGCCGATGTTGGAGGTCACCAGGGGGGTGCCGGCCGCGGCGGCCTCCAGCGCGACGATGCCGAACGGCTCGTAGTGGCTGGGCAGCACCGCGGCGTCGGCGCGGTGCAGGACCGCCAGCAACTCGGTGTGGTCGAGGTGCCCGACGAATCGAATCGCCTTGAGCACCTTGTGTTTACGCGCCTGCTCGACAAGCCAGTCCAGTTGCGTGCCCTCCCCGGCGATGGTCAGCGTGGTGCCCGGGTGGGCGCGCCTGACCCGCGGCAGCGCGGCGATGGCGTCGTGCACACCCTTCTCGTATTCGAGTCGTCCGAGGTAGAGCAGTTCGGGCGGGCCCGGGCGCGGCCGCCGCGCGGCGAATGGCCAACGCGCCGCGTCAATGCCGTTGCGGATCACGGTGATCTCGGCCAAACCGGGGCCGAACAGCTCGGTGATCTCGTCGCCCATCGAGGCCGAACACGTGATCAGCGAGTCGGATTCGCGCACCAGCCACGATTCCAGCGCGTGCACCTGGCGGCTGATCGGCCCGGAGACCCAACCGGAGTGCCGCCCGGCCTCGGTCGCGTGAATCGTGGAAACCATTGGCACGTCGTAGAATTCGGCAAGCGCAATGGCGGGGTGGGCGACCAGCCAGTCGTGGGCGTGCACCACGTCGGGGCGCCACGGTCGGTCCGTGCCCGGTTTCTTCAGGCCGAGCCCGGCGCGCACCATCGAATGACCCATCGCCAGGGTCCAGGCCATCATGTCGTCGCCGAAGCTGAATTCGTGCGGATCCTGCGCGGCGGCGATCACCCGGACGCCCTCGCTGGCCTCATCGGACGACGGGTGCGTGCTCGGATCGGTGCCCGTGGGCCGGCGCGACAGGACGACCACCTCGTGGCCCGCGGCGGCCAGCGCGGTCGAGAGGTGATGCACGTGGCGGCCCAGCCCGCCGATCACCACCGGTGGGTACTCCCACGACACCATCAGGATTTTCATGCGCCTGCCCGCCCCGTTCGTCGCGAGCGCCTCACCGGGGCAGCCTACGCGCATCCAGGGCGCCGAACAGGCCGTCGGCGCGATTCCACCCCTCGGCCAGCCGCTGCGCGCTGTCGCGCCGGCCCGCGGCCAACGCCCCGGCGATCTCGCGGGTGGCGTGCGCGTGCAGGTGAGCGCGGTAGCGGGCGTAGTCGGCGGCGGAGTCCTTGCTGACCATGAACGGCCAGTCGCTGGACACGGTGAGCAGGGTCTCGCGCAGGATCTGGTCGGCGACGTGGTCGCGGGGGATCGGCCCGTCCAGCGACGCCGTCTGCGACAGCGCCTTGTCGACCGTGCTCAGCGCGGTGTCGACCACTTCGGTGTTCAGCTGCACCAGGTCGGTCACCTGTTCGCCCGCCCACACCTGCCAGTCCTTGCCCGAGCCCCACGAGCTCGGCGGCAGGGCGACCGCGTCACCGACGAAGCCGTCGTCGATCGCGTCGCGCAGCGTGCCCACCCGCACACCGGCGGCGGGCAGCGCGCGCAGCACCCGTTCCAGCCAGGTCGGGCCCTCGTACCACCAATGGCCGAACAGCTCCGTGTCGAAGGCGGCGATGACGTGGGCGGGGCGCCCGATGCGCTCCGACTCGCTGGTCAGCCGGGCGCGGACCACCTCGACGAAGTCGGCGACGTGGGCGTCGACGGCGTGGTCGGCGCGCTCGGGGTCGTAGGGCGCCTTGCCCTCCGACGACACGTTGCGGCCGGTCACGCGGGCGGGCTTGAGGCCGGTCAGGTGGTCGTAGGTGTGGAAGTCGCGGTAGGCCGGGTGGCCGGGGTAGCCGGATTTCGGCGACCACACCCGGTAGCTGACCTGCAGGTCTCGCCCGAACGCGACCACGTCGGTGTCGCCGACGGGCCGGCCCAGGGCGGTGTCGCCGTGCAGCGACGGGCCGTCGACCATGAAGTGCGTGACCCCCGCGGCGGCGTAGTCGTGTTCCATGCCCGGGGCGTAGGCGCACTCAGGCGCCCAGATGCCGGTCGGGTCATGCGCCAACCGCTGCCGCGCGTCGGCGAGGCCTTCGCGCAGCGCGAACTCGCGCAGCCGCGGATTCAGCAGTGGCTGGAACGGGTGGGCCAGCGGGCCGCCGAGCAACTCGACCGTGCCGGCGTCGACCAGGCCCCGCAGCAGCGGGCTGCCGCCGTGCCGCCACAGGGTGGCGAACTCGTCAAGCGCCCGGTCGGCCTCCGCGCATTCACGGATCCCGAAGGCCCGCAACGCTTCCGGCGTGCACGACTGGTAGCCGGCCGACTTCGAGGCGGGGGTGGAGCGCACGGTGGCCGCCTCATAAGCCCGCAGCCGCCAGTTGGCCAGCCAGTGATGCATGCCGTCGAGGCAGTACGGGTCGTCGAGCTGGGCGTTGACCACCGGGGTGACGCCGAGCGTGATCAGCCGGTGCCGATCCTCGTCGGCCAGCGTGTGCAGCACCCGCAGCAGCGGCAGGTAGGACGCCGCCCAGGACTGATACAGCCACTCCTCGCCGACGGGCCAGCGGCCGTGGTGGGCCAGCCACGGCAGGTGGGTGTGCAGCACCAGGGTGAACATGCCGGGCACGCGCGCCCCGGGGGTGCTCACGGGCGCACCGCGATCGCGATCAGGTCCAGGCTGTCATCGATGTCGCGGGCGTCGGTGTCGAGGATGTCGAAGTCGTCGCAGGTGACGGCGGCGACGTCCGCCTCCAGCTCGGCGGGCCATGGCTGTCCGGCCACCGCCAGCGCGATCTGCGCGTCGATGATGGATCCGCCGTGGCGGTCGTCCATCTCGCGCAGCCGCGCGCCGTGGTGCAGGCCGCTGACCGAGACGTCGCAGAAGCCGGCGCCCACCAGCAGCTCGGTCAGCTCGGCGGCGTCGAGCTCGCGGGTGTGGAACGGGTTGACGGGGGTGTCGCGGCCCGGGGAGAAGGTGATCCGGTTGGGGGTGGACACCATCAGCAACCCCGACGGGCGCAGCACCCGGGCGCACTCGGCGACAAACTGTGGCTGGTCCCACAGGTGCTCGATGACTTGGAAGTTCACCACAATATCCACCGACGCGTCGGGCAGCGGCAGCTCGGCGAGGTTGGCCTGCATGACCTCCACGCGCGGGTAGCGGGCGCGGACATGGGCCACCGCGGCCGCGTCGTAGTCCACCGCGACGACCCGGCGCGCGACGGCGGCGATCAGGTCGGCGCCGTACCCCTCGCCACAACCGGCCTCGAGCACCTCGAGGCCCGCGCAGCGCGGCGCAAGGCGCTGGTAGACGACCTGATGGCGGCGGAACCAGTAGTTCTCGATGTCCAGGTCCGGGATGGTGCGCTCGCCCGTCAGCGTCAACACCGCGTCGACCCCCGGCGAGGGATCGCCGGGGCCGTCGGGGGCACCATCGGGAACGAATGCGCTCATTGCATAGGCAGGCTAACGCGAAGTGTCCGATTCGCGAACCGGGAAGTGGGCACCCCTGCCGGATGGCGCGGACAGGGCGAAAGAACCTGCCGCCCGGCGACGATGCCGTCCGCGATGGCGGACGGGGGAGGAGCCGGGCAGTTGTGCCTGCGTGACCCGCTATGGTGTGAGAGCAGACCGCACAAAGTTACCCGCCGGTAACACGGAAGTGCAGACAAAAGTGCGTGACCGAGGTCTTGCAGTCGACCGCTGCGGGGCCCCCTTCGAGGAGGACGAACCAGACTCATGACGAACATCGTGGTCCTGATCAAGCAGGTCCCAGACACCTGGTCGGAGCGCAAGCTCACCGACGGCGATTACACGCTGGACCGCGAGGCCGCCGACGCGGTGCTGGACGAGATCAACGAGCGCGCCGTAGAAGAGGCGCTGCAGATTCGCGAGAAGGAAGCCGCCGACGGCACCGAGGGCTCGGTGACCGTCCTGACCGCCGGCCCCGAGCGCGCCACCGAGGCGATCCGCAAGGCGCTGTCCATGGGCGCCGACAAGGCCGTCCACCTCAAGGACGACGGCATGCACGGCTCCTGCGTGGTTCAGACCGCCTGGGCGCTGGCCAAGGCCCTGGGCACCATCGAGGGCACCGAGCTGGTCATCGCGGGCAATGAATCCACCGACGGCTCCGGCGGCGCGGTGCCGGCGATCATCGCCGAGTACCTGGGCCTGCCGCAGCTGACCCACCTGCGCAAGCTGTCGGTCGAGGGCGGCAAGATCACCGGCGAGCGCGAGACCGACGACGGCGTCTTCAGCCTGGAGGCCACCCTGCCCGCGGTGGTGAGCGTGACCGAGAAGATCAACGAGCCGCGCTTCCCGTCCTTCAAGGGCATCATGGCCGCCAAGAAGAAAGAGGTCACGGTGCTGACCCTCGACGAGATCGGGGTCGGGGGCGACGAGGTCGGCCTGGAAAACGCCGGTTCGACGGTGCTGTCGTCGACGCCGAAGCCGCCCAAGACCGCGGGTGAGAAGGTCGCCGACGAGGGCGAGGGCGGCAACCAGATCGCCCAGTACCTGGTCGCCCAGAAGATCGTCTAACGAGCCCACGTCTCCCGAACACGAGAAGAGTGAATAACCCATGGCTGAAGTTTTGGTGCTCGTTGAGCACGCCGAAGGCGCCCTGAAGAAAGTCACCTCCGAGCTGATCACCGCCGCCCGCGCGCTGGGCGAGCCGGCCGCCGTCGTCGTCGGTGCGCCGGGCACGGCCGCGCCGCTGGCCGATGGCCTGAAGGAGGCCGGCGCCGCCAAGATCTACGTCGCCGAGTCCGACGACGTTGAGAACTACCTGATCACCCCGGTGGTCGACGTGCTGGCCTCGCTGGCCGAGTCGAACTCGCCCGCCGCGATCCTGCTGTCCGCCAACGCTGACGGCAAGGAGATCGCGGGCCGGCTCGCCGCCCGCATCGGGTCCGGCCTGCTGGTCGACGTGGTGGGTGTCCAGGAGGGCAACAAAGCGGTGCACTCCATCTTCGGTGGCGCGTTCACCGTCGAGTCGCAGGTCAACGGCGACACCCCGGTGATCACCGTGCGGGGCGGCGCCATCGACGCCGAGCCGCAGGCCGGCGCCGGTGAGCAGGTCACCGTCGAGGTTCCGGCGCCCGCCGAGAACGCCACCAAGATCACCGCGCGCGAGCCGGCCGTGGCCGGTGACCGCCCCGAGCTGACGGAGGCCAGCATCGTGGTCTCCGGTGGCCGCGGTGTGGGCAGCGCGGAGAACTTCAACGTCGTCGAGGCGCTGGCCGACTCGCTGGGCGCGGCGGTCGGTGCGTCGCGCGCCGCGGTGGACTCCGGCTACTACCCGGGCCAGTTCCAGGTCGGCCAGACCGGGAAGACCGTGTCGCCGCAGCTCTACATCGCGCTGGGCATCTCCGGGGCGATCCAGCACCGCGCGGGCATGCAGACCTCCAAGACGATCATCGCGGTCAACAAGGACGAAGAGGCGCCGATCTTCGAGATCGCCGACTACGGCGTGGTGGGCGACCTGTTCAAGGTGGCCCCGCAGCTGACCGACGCGATCAAGGCCCGCAAAGGCTAAAACCCGCGTTCATCAGCAGTTAACGGCCCCGCAGGCTAACCGCGGGGCCGTTATCTTTTTGCGATATCTCGTCATCTGACGTGCACCGACACGTCACGGCGTCGATGCCGAATAGCACAACGACTACGCGACGTTGTTCCCATGAGCATCGCTTCTGTCCTCATCGCCAGCGACAAGCCAAACGGCGCCGCGAGCGGCCCGGCCGGGCCGCGCTATTCGCTGCTGCTGTCCAGCGACCCCAATATGATCGAGGCGGCGCAGCGGCTCCGGTACGACGTGTTCAGCAGCACACCGGGATTCACGTTGCCGACCGGCGGCGCGGCGCATATCGACGTCGACCGGTTCGACGAGCACTGTGATCACCTGCTGGTTCGCGACGACGACACCGGCGAGTTGGTGGGTTGTTACCGGATGCTGCCGCCCGCGGGGGCCATCGCCGCCGGCGGGCTTTACACCGCAACGGAATTCGACGTTCGCGCCTTCGACTCGCTGCGGCCGTCGCTGGTGGAGATGGGGCGCGCGGTGGTCCGGGACGGCCACCGCAACGGCGGCGTGGTGTTGCTGATGTGGGCGGGCATCCTGGCCTACCTGGACCGCTACGGCTACGACTACGTGACCGGCTGCGTGTCGGTGCCCATCGGCGACGCATCGGACGGTGACGCGCCGGGCAGCCAGCTGCGCGGCGTCCGCGACTTCATCCTCGAGCGGCACGCCGCACCGCCGCCGTACCGGGTGCGCCCGTACCGGCCGGTCCGCGTCGGCGGGCGGTGCCTCGACGACATCCCGGCGCCGCCGCGGCCGGCGGTGCCGCCGCTGCTGCGCGGCTACCTGCGGCTGGGCGCCCAGGTCTGCGGCCAGCCCGCGCACGACCCGGACTTCGGGGTCGGCGACTTCTGCGTGCTACTGGACAAACGACGCGCCGATACGCGATATCTCAAGCGCCTGCGGTCGGTCTCGGCGGCCACGGAAACTGTGGCGATGGTGGGCGGTGCCCGATGAGCGCCTCGGGGGTCGCCGACCACTCCTGGCTGCCACGCGCGACGTGCGACGGCGGCTGCGTGCGCGTCGGGCCCGCCTCGCCCAGATGGCGGGTGGTGCTGCGGGTGGCGCTTCGCGTCACGTTGGTGCTGCTGCTGGCGCCGGTGGTGCCCCTGGCGCTGGTGCCCCTGCCGGGCCAGGCGCGGGTGCAGCGGTTCTACTGCCGGATTGTGTTGCGCTGCTTCAGTGTCCGCATCAGCGTGTCGGGGAGCCCGATCCGCAACCTGCGCGGGGTCCTGGTGGTCAGCCCGCACATGTCCTGGCTGGACGTGTTCGCCATCGGGTCGGTGCTGCCCGGGTCGTTCGTGGCCCGGGCCGACCTGTTCGGCGACCTCGCCGTGCGCCTGCTCCAGATCATTCCGATCGAACGCGCCAACTTGCGGCGGCTGCCCGGGGTGGTGGAGACCGTCGCCCGCCGGCTGCGCGCCGGTCAGACCGTGGTGGCATTCCCGGAGGGCACCACGTGGTGCGGGCTGGCCTGCGGGTCGTTCTACCCGGCGATGTTCCAGGCCGCGATCGACGCGGGTCGTCCCGTGCAGCCCCTCCGGCTGACCTACCATCACGCCGACGGCTGCGTGTCGACCGCCCCGGCCTTCGTCGGTGAGGACACCCTGTGGCGGTCGATGTGCCGGTTGCTGGCCGTGCGCCGCACGTGGGCGCATGTTCACGTGGAATCTCTGCAGCTGCCGGGCACCGATCGGCGGGCGCTGGCCCGCCGTTGCCAGTCGGCGGTGGGCATGGGGGCCCCGCAGCGCCGTGGTCGCCGCCACGTGCTGGTGGGTTAACCGACCAGACCTGCAGGTATCGTGGGGCGCGTCATGGTCTACCTCGATCACGCCGCCACCACCCCGATGCACCCCGCCGCCATCGAGGCGATGACGGCCGTGCTCGGCACGGTCGGCAACGCGTCGTCGCTGCACACCAGCGGCCGGGCGGCGCGGCGGCGCATCGAGGAATCCCGCGAGCTGATCGCGGCCAAGCTCGGCGCGCGCCCGTCCGAGGTCATCTTCACCGCCGGCGGCACCGAGAGCGACAACCTGGCCGTCAAGGGCATCTACTGGGCCCGGCGCGCCGCCGATCCGCAGCGCCGCCGCATCGTCACCAGTGAGGTCGAGCACCACGCCGTGCTGGACTCGGTGAACTGGCTCGTCGAGCACGAGGGCGCCGAGGTGACCTGGCTGCCCACCGCCGCCGACGGCTCGGTGTCGGCGGCCGCGTTGCGCGAGGCGCTGCAGGGCCACGACGACGTCGCGCTGGTGTCGGTGATGTGGGCCAACAACGAGGTCGGCACCGTGCTGCCGGTCGCCGAACTGGCCGCCGTGGCCGCGGAGTTCGGGGTTCCGATGCACAGCGATGCCGTGCAGGCGGTGGGGCAGTTGCCCGTCGACTTCGCCGCCAGCGGGCTGTCGGCGATGAGCGTCACCGCCCACAAGTTCGGCGGTCCGCCCGCCGTGGGGGCGCTGCTGCTGCGCCGCGACGTCGCCTGCGTGCCGCTGTCGCACGGCGGTGGCCAGGAGCGCGACATCCGTTCCGGCACACCCGATGTCGCCGGCTCCGTCGGCATGGCGGCGGCGGCCCGGATCGCGGTGGACGGGCTCGAATCCAACGCCGCGCGGCTGCGTGCGCTGCGCGACCGGCTGGTGGAGGGGGTGCTGGCCGACATCGACGACGTCAGCCTCAACGGCGCCCGCGGCCCGTCCCCCGCAAGCGGGAGGTACCCCCAGCGGCTGCCCGGCAACGCGCACTTCACCTTCCGCGGCTGCGAGGGCGACGCGCTGTTGATGCTTTTGGACGCCAACGGGATTGAGTGTTCGACCGGTTCGGCCTGCACGGCTGGTGTCGCGCAGCCGTCGCACGTGCTGACCGCGATGGGCGCCGACCCGGCCAGCGCCCGCGGATCGTTGCGACTGTCGTTGGGGCACACCAGCGTTGACGCCGACGTCGACGCGGTGCTGCGGGTGCTGCCCGCTGCCGTGGACCGTGCCCGACGGGCCGCGCTGGCCGCTGCGGGGGCGCCGTAAGTGAAGGTCCTCGCCGCGATGAGTGGTGGCGTCGACTCGTCGGTCGCCGCCGCTCGCATGGTCGACGCCGGGCACGACGTGGTCGGCGTGCACCTGGCGCTGTCCTCGGCGCCGGGCACGTTGCGCACCGGCTCGCGTGGCTGCTGCTCGAAGGAGGACGCCTCCGACGCGCGTCGCGTCGCAGACATCCTCGGAATCCCCTTCTACGTCTGGGATTTCGCGGAGAGGTTCAAGGCGGACGTGATCGACGATTTCGTCGAGTCGTACGCCCGCGGGGAAACGCCCAACCCCTGCGTGCGGTGCAACCAGCTGATCAAATTCTCGGCGCTGTCGGCCAAAGCCCTTGCGCTGGGCTTCGATGCGGTGGCGACGGGCCACTATGCGCGGCTGTCCGACGGGCGGCTGCGCCGCGCGGTCGATCAGGACAAAGACCAGTCGTACGTGCTGGCCGTGTTGACCGCCGAGCAGTTGCGGCACGCGGCGTTTCCGATCGGCGATACGGCGAAGCCCCGCATCCGGGCCGAGGCGGCCCGTCGCGGACTGGCCGTCGCCGACAAGCCAGACAGCCACGACATCTGCTTCATCCCGTCCGGGAACACCCGGGCGTTTCTGGGCGAGCGGATCGGGGTGCGCCGGGGGTCCGTCGTCACGGCCGACGGCGCCGTGCTGGCCACCCACGACGGGGTGCACGGTTTCACCATCGGGCAGCGCAAGGGCCTGGGCATCGCCGGGCCGGGACCCGATGGGCGCCCGCGGTACGTGACGTCCATCGACGCCGAGACGGGGACGGTTCAGGTGGGCGAGGCCGCCGACCTGGAAATCCGCGCGCTGGTCGGGCGGTCCCCGGTCTTCACCTCGGGGGCCGCGCCCCGGGGGCCCGTCGAGTGCGCGGTGCAGGTGCGGGCGCACGGCGAAACGGCCGCGGCCGTCGCCGAGTTGGTGGACGACGAACTCGTCGTGCGGCTGCGGGTCCCGCTGCGCGGCGTGGCGCGCGGCCAGACGCTGGTGCTGTACCGCCCGGACGCCGACGGCGATGAGGTGCTCGGCAGCGCCACGATCGCCGGCACCTCGCGCTGACGTTCGCGGTTCCAAGAATTCCTGGAGGATGCGCCAAGCGCCGCCTCCGAACCTTTCCTGGACGGCCAGGAAAGGAATCGGCAGACATGAGCACACAGCAGATCGCGGCACGGGAGGTGCCGACCGTCCAGACCAACGCCCTTGCCATCGCGGCGTTCGTGTTGAGCCTCATGGGCATGTACGGCAGCCCGATCTTCAGCGGCATCCTCGCCGTGGTCGCGTTGCGTCAGGCCAGGGACCGCGAGCAGAACGGTTTCGCGCTGGCGATCGCCGCCCTGGCGGTCTCCCTGGCCTTCACGGCCTTGCACGTCGTGATGTGGATCCACTGCGGTCAGGCGAATTTCGAGCTGTTCACGACCGCGCACTGGTGAGCTAGCTCGCGATCGCCACTAGCCCGATGGTGGCGACCCGCAGCGCCCGGCTGCGCCGCGCTCGCGATCGCCACTAGCCCGGGACGTTGGCGGCGATGTTGGTCATCACGATGTCGGACACCGACTGCGCAAAGCCGCAGAACGTGACCTCCACCATGGCCACCGACAGCACCCGGTAGTCGCGCCCGCACCCACCGGGCGCCAGGTGCAGCGTGTTGGCGTTGGCGGTCCAGTCGCCGACCAGCAGCTGGCCCGACGAGCCGCCCGCGCAGTTCCCGACGGCGCCCACTAGGGCGCCGAAGGCGCGCCGCGCGGTGTCGGCGTCCGGGTAGGCCGCGGCGCCCTCGGAGATCAGCGCGCCATCGGGCGGGTCCTGGAACGTGGTCTTGTGGAACTCTTCGATGTCGGGCCCGAACGTCGCCGTCTCGGCATACAGGAATCGGCATTCGGCGGGTGTGGTGTCGGCCAGCGCGTCGATGTCCACCGGCCGGCTGCCGTCCATCGAGGGAATGATCGTCAGGTGCTCACCGGCGCCGGTGATCGCGCGCATCCGCGGCTGGTCCAAAAGGATCGTGTCGACGTTGACGCCGTGCACGCCCTTGGCGGCCGGCCCGAATCCCGGCAGGGCGGTGCCGCCCACCATCCGGGTGCATGCCGTCAGCAGCACCGCGCCGCACAACAGCAGCCGCCCCGTGAGTCTTGCTCCGCGCCACACCCTTCGCACCCTTCTCGGCTTGAACCTACCCGCCCCGAACACCCCTGGCGACCGGCGTGCGATTCGACGTCGAATACGGTTGGCCGGTGAGTGGTTTCGCGACGGCCAGCGGTGTCGGCTCCTGGCCCGGCAGCGCCGCCCGTCCGGCCGCCGAGGTGGTTGTCGGCGAGTTGGCGGGCGCGCTGGCCCACATCGTCGAGCTGCCCGCCAGGGGAGTGGGCGCCGACCTGCTGGGGCGGGCCGGCGCGCTGCTGATCGACGTGGCCATCGACACGGTGCCGCGCGGCTACCGCATCGCCGCCCGGCCCGGCGCGGTGACGCGCCGCGCGGTCAGCCTCCTCGACGAGGACATGGACGCGCTGGAGGAGGCCTGGGAGGCGGCGGGGCTGCGCGGCGCCGGGCGCGTCGTCAAGGTGCAGGCCCCCGGCCCGATCACGCTGGCCGCCGGGCTCGAGCTGGCCAACGGCCACCGGGCCATCACCGATTCGGGCGCCGTGCGCGACCTGGCGGCGTCGCTGGCCGAGGGCGTCGCCACGCATCGCGCGTCGCTGGCCCGGCGACTGGACACGTCGGTGGTCGTGCAGATCGACGAGCCGTCGCTGCCGGCGGCGCTGGGCGGGCAGCTGGCCGGGGTGACGGCGCTGAGTCCGGTCGGCGCGCTCGACGAGGCGGTCGCCGCCGCGCTGCTGGAAACCTGCGTCGCGGGCGTGGGCGCCGAGGTGCTGCTGCACAGTTGCGCCCCCGGGTTGCCGTGGGATCTGTTGCGGCGCAGTAGCATTGGCGCTGTATCGGTCGACGCGGGCACGTTGCGCGGACCGGATCTGGACGGCATCGCCGCGTTCGTCGAATCGGGCCGCACCCTCATGCTCGGCGTCGTCGAGACCAGCGCCCCGCAGCGCAGGCCGTCGGCCGAAGAGGTGGCCGCGGCGGTAGTCGCGGTGACCGACCGGCTGCCCTTCGGGCGTTCCGCGCTGCGCGATCGCATCGGCGTCACGCCGGCGTGCGGGCTGGCCGGCGCGACGCCGGACTGGGCCCGCGCCGCGATCGGGCTCGCCCGCAAGGCCGCCGAGGCGTTCGCGGAGGACCCGGACGCGATCTAGCTTTGTTCAATTCGCCGAGTCGAGTTTGCGACGCTAAATTAGACAGGCGGCCTAAATTCTGGCGAAATTCTCGGCGAAACCGCCCTCTTAATTAACGCATCCGTTAATATGCGCTTGCGCCTGAGCCTCTCTCGGATTTGGCGCTCGAATCGGGCCGATCGACACTAAGGGGCACGGGCATGTCATTCGTCGTTGTGGCGCCGGAGTTTGTGACCGCGGCGGCCGGAGATCTCGCGAATATCGGCTCGGCGCTGACTGCGGCGCAGTCCGCGGCGGCCGGGTCCACGACCGGGATTACCGCGGCAGCCGCTGACGAGGTATCCAGCGCCATTGCCTTGCTTTTCAACGCGCACGCCCTGGATTTCCAGGCGCTCGGCGCCCGGGCGGCGGCCTTTCACTCCGAGTTTGTCAGCCTGTTGAACGGCGGCGCGGCGACATATCTCAGCACCGAGACCGCCGCCGCCGCAGCCGCCGCTCCGACGGCTCAGGACGTCCTCAACCAGATCAACGCGCCCTTCGTGCACTGGACCGGGCGGCCGTTGATCGGCAACGGCGCCAACGGGGCGCCGGGGACGGGTGCGCCCGGCGGCGCCGGCGGGTGGCTGATCGGCGACGGCGGGGCCGGCGGATCGGGCGCGGCGGGCCAAAACGGCGGCGCGGGCGGGGCCGCGGGGCTGTTCGGCGCCGGCGGCGCCGGCGGGGCGGGCGGCAACGTGATAGTCGGCTCGTCGCCCACCGGTGGTGGCGGGGGGGG
>LQPB01000028.1 GCA_002102225.1 Mycobacterium interjectum | reverse complement strand
GGCGGGATGCTGAGCGGCGGCGGCGGCTCCGGCGGCGCCGGCAGCGTCGGCCAGCCCGGTGGCAGCGGCGGGAATTCCGGGCTGATTGGCGACGGCGGCCACGGCGGCAGCGGGGGACAGTCCCTCGGCGCAGCGGGCGGCACCGGCGGCGCCGGCGGCAACGCCACGGGGCTGTTCGGCAACGGCGGCGGCGGAGGCGCCGGGGGCAGCGGAGCGACGTCCGGCAACGGCGGCCAAGGCGGCAACGCCGCCTTGATCGGCAACGGCGGAGCCGGCGGGAGCGCCGGCGCCGCTGAGTTCACAGCCGTTGGCCAATCTAAAGGCGGAGATGGCGGCAATGCCCAGCTGATCGGCAACGGCGGCGCCGGCGGCAACAGCTACTTCGCCAACGGCACCGTCGGCGTAGGCGGCACCGGCGGGCTGCTGCTCGGTGTACCCGGGAATAACGGGCTCTTGTAACTGGCGCCGACGGGTACCGGCCGACTAGTTATCCACCGCACCGCCGGCCGAGTCTTCCGCACCGGGCCCCTCGGGATCTTCCTCGAGCTTGGCGATGGCCTCGTCGATGCCGCTGGTGTCCCCGCCGATGATGCGGTCGATGAAACCGGCCGGCTCGTCGAGATCCTCCGCGCCGGGCAGCAGGTCCGGGTGCTGCCAGACGGCATCGCGGGCGTCGGCGCCGGCGGCCTCGGTCAGGCGCTCCCACAGCGCGGCGGCCTCCCGCAGCTTGCGCGGCCGCAGCTCGAGACCGACCAGCGTCGCGAACGTCTGCTCGGCCGGGCCGCCGCTGGCCCGGCGCCGGCGCAGCGTCTCGCTCAGCGCGGCCGTGCCGGGGATCCGATCGCCGAGCGCCGCAGTGACCACCACCTGCACCCAGCCGTCGATCAACGCCAGCAGGGTCTCGAGCCGCTCCAGCGCCTGCTGCTGCTCCGGGGTGGCCTTCGGCTCGAAAACCCCCTGGCCCAGCAGACTTTCGATGGCCGCCGGATCGGACAGCGACGCCGGATTGAAGTCGCGCGCCAGCTCCTCGATCCCGCTCATGTCGATCTTCATGCCCCGGGCGTAAGCCTCGACCGCCCCCAGCAACTGGCTGTTCAGCCACGGCACGTGGCTGAACAGCCGGTGGTGCGCCGCCTCGCGGGCGGCCAGGAAGGTCAGGATCTCGCTGCGCGGCTGCTCGAGCCCGGCGGCGAACGATTCGAGCGCGTCGGGCAGGATCGCGGCGATCCCCTTGGGGCCGAGCGGCAGGCCGATGTCGGTCGAGGTCAACACCTCGCGCGACAGCCGGCCCAGCGCCTGGCCCAGCTGCGAGCCGAAGGCCATGCCGCCCATCTGCGACATCATCGCCAGCAGCGGGCCCGCCATGCTCTTGGCCTCGTCCGGCAACGACGACGCCCACACCGTCGCGATCTGCTCGGCCATCGGATCGCAGAGCCGCTTCCAGGTCTCCAGTGTGTTGTCGACCCAGTCGGTGGGGCTCCACCCCACCGCCTTCGAGGTGCCGGCGGGCAGCGCCGTCGCGCCGTCCAGCCAGGTTTCGGCGAGGTGGACCGCATCGGCGATCGCCTTGGTCGTCGAGGCGGGGATGGGCGCGACGAACCCGATCGAGCTGGACGCGACCCGCCGCGCCAGCTCGTAGTTGACCGGTCCCGGCGCCTTGCCCCCGGTCGCGACGCCGCCCGCGCTGCTGAACATCTGGCCCAGCTGGGTGAAGATCTGGCCCAGGTCGCCCATGCCGAAATCACCGCTGAGGCCGAAGGCACCCAGCGGGTCGGACGCCCCCGAGCCGGAATCGGGATCCTTCTTCCCGTGCTTCTCGTGCTCCGGGTCCTCGCCGGAGGAGAAGCCGAAAGGCACGTCAGGCATATCGCTAACGGTACTCACCGCTACAGCGCGGCGTGCGATGTCGGGTCACGCTCGTAGCTGAACGAGGCCGGCCGGGAGCCGGTTAGGGTAAGCGGCGTGAACAGGCGGATCCTGACCTTGCTCGTCGCGCTCGTGCCGATCGTCGTTTTCGGCGTTCTGCTGGCGGTGGTGACGGTGCCGTTTGTGTCGTTGGGGCCGGGCCCGACGTTCGACACGCTCGGTGAGGTCGACGGCAAGCAGGTGGTCGCGATCGAGGGCACCGTGACGCACCCGACGACCGGACACCTCAACATGACGACGGTGTCCCAGCGCGACGAGCTGAGCCTGGGCGAGGCGCTGACGCTGTGGCTGTCGGGACAGGAGCAGCTGGTACCCCGCGATCTGGTCTACCCGCCGGGCAAGTCGCGGGACGAGGTCGACAAGGCCAACAACGCCGACTTCAAGCAGTCCGAGGACAGCGCCGAGTACGCCGCCCTGGGGTACCTGAAGTACCCGGCCGCGGTGACGGTCGCGACGGTCACCGACCCCGGTCCGTCGGCGGGCAAGCTGAAGTCCGGTGACGCCATCGACGCGGTCAACGGCACGCCGGTGACCACCGTCGAGCAGTTCACGGGATACCTGAAGAACACCAAGCCCGGTCAGGTGCTGACCATCGACTATCGCCGCAAGAACGAACCGGCCGGGGTGGCGCAGATCACGCTGGGAACGAACAAGGATCGTGACTACGGCTTCATGGGCGTGGCGGTGCTCGACGCGCCCTGGGCGCCGTTCACCGTCGACTTCAACCTCGCCAACGTGGGCGGCCCGTCGGCCGGCCTGATGTTCAGCCTCGCGGTGGTCGACAAGCTCACCACCGGCGACCTGGCCGGTTCGAAGTTCATCGCGGGAACGGGCACCATCTCCGTCGACGGCAAGGTGGGCCAGATCGGCGGCATCACCCACAAGATGGTCGCCGCGCACGCGGCCGGGGCCACGGTGTTTCTGGTGCCCGCCAAGAATTGCTACGAGGCGGCCTCGGACAATCCGTCCGGCCTGCGCTTGGTGAAGGTGGAGACCCTCAGCCAGGCGGTGGACGCGCTGCACGCCATCACGTCGGGGGGTCAGCCGCCCAGTTGCTAGCCCGGCCGGGCGGCCGCGGGAGATGCGTACAGTTGTGATCTAGAAATCCCGGAATTTCACAACCCAGCCATAACGATCAGGGAGCGTAGCCAGTGGGGATGCGGCCCACCGCACGGATGCCGAAGCTGACTCGGCGCAGCCGGATTCTGATCCTGATCGCACTGGGTGTGATCGTTTTGCTGCTCGCCGGCCCGCGGCTGATCGACGCCTACGTCGACTGGCTGTGGTTCGGTGAGCTGGGCTACCGCTCGGTGTTCACCACCGTGCTGGTCACCCGCATCGTGGTCTTCCTGGTGGCCGGCGTGCTGGTCGGCGGCATCGTGTTCGCCGGGCTCGCGGTGGCCTACCGCACCCGGCCCGTGTTCGTGCCGAGCAACAACAACGATCCCGTGGCGCGCTACCGCGCCGTCGTGGTTTCGCGGCTGCGGGCGGTGGGCATCGGGGTTCCGGTGGCGGTGGGCCTGCTGTCCGGCATCATCGCGCAGAGCTACTGGGTGCGGGTCCAGCTTTTCCTGCACGGCGGGAACTTCGGCATCAGGGATCCGCAGTTCGGCAAGGATCTCGGCTTCTACGCGTTCGAGCTGCCGTTCTACCGGCTGTTGCTCAGCTACGTGTTCGTGGCGGTGTTCCTGGCCTTGCTGGCGAACGTGCTGTCGCACTACATCTTTGGTGGCATCCGGCTGTCCGGCCGCACCGGGGCGCTGAGCCGCTCGGCGCGGATCCAGCTGGTGACCCTGGTCGGGCTGCTGGTGCTGCTCAAGGCCCTCGCCTATTGGCTGGACCGCTACGAGCTGCTGTCGCACACCCGCGGCGGCAAGCCGTTCACCGGTGCGGGCTACACCGACATCAACGCGGTGCTGCCGGCGAAGCTGATCCTGATGGCGATCGCGGTGATCTGCGCGGCCGCGGTGTTCTCCGCAATCACCCTGCGCGACTTGCGGATTCCGGCCATCGGGTTGGTGCTGTTGCTGCTGTCGTCGTTGATCGTGGGCGCCGGGTGGCCGCTGATCGTCGAGCAGATCAGCGTCAGACCCAATGCGGCGCAAAAGGAAAGCGAATACATCAGCCGCAGCATCGCCGCGACGCGACAGGCTTATGGCCTGACGTCCGATCAGGTCAGCTACCGCAACTACAGCGGCGACGGGCAGGCCACGGCCCAGCAGGTCGCGGCCGACCGGGCGACCACCTCCAACATCCGGCTGCTGGACCCCACCATCGTCAGCCCGGCGTTCACCCAGTTCCAGCAGGGCAAGAACTTCTACTATTTCCCGGACCAGCTCTCCATCGACCGGTATCTGGACCGCAACGGCGCGCTGCGCGACTACGTCGTCGCCGCCCGCGAACTCAACCCCGACCGGCTGATCGACAACCAGCGGGACTGGATCAACCGGCACACCGTCTACACCCACGGCAACGGCTTTATCGCGTCGCCGGCCAACACGGTGCGCGGAATCGCCAACGACCCCAACCAAAATGGCGGGTATCCCGAATTCCTGGCCAACGTCGTCGGCGCCAACGGCAGCATCGTGTCCGACGGGCCGGCGCCGCTGGATCAGCCGCGCATCTACTACGGACCGGTCATCTCCAACACCTCCGCCGACTACGCGATCGTCGGGCGCAACGGCACCGACCGCGAATACGACTACGAGACCAGCACCGAAACCAAGAACTACACCTACACCGGTCTCGGGGGAGTGCCGATCGGCGACTGGTTGTCCCGCAGCGTGTTCGCCGCCAAGTTCGCCGAGCGAAACTTCTTGTTCTCCAACGTGATCGGCTCCAACAGCAAGATCCTGTTCAACCGCGATCCGGCCCGGCGGGTGGAGGCGGTGGCGCCGTGGCTGACCACCGACAGCGCCGTGTACCCGGCGATCGTCAACAAGCGGCTGGTGTGGATCATCGACGGCTACACCACCCTGGACAACTACCCGTACTCGGAGTTGACGTCCCTGGAATCGGCCACCGCCGACTCCACCGAGGTGGCGTTCAACCGGCTGGCGCCCGACAAGAAGGTGTCCTACATCCGAAACTCGGTGAAGGCCACGGTGGATGCCTATGACGGCACCGTCACGCTGTATCAGCAGGACGAACAGGATCCGGTGCTCAAGGCGTGGATGAAGGTGTTCCCCGGCACCGTCAAGCCGAAGAGCGACATCACCCCCGAGCTGGCCGAGCACCTGCGCTATCCCGAGGACCTGTTCAAGGTGCAGCGGATGCTGCTGGCCAAGTACCACGTCAACGACCCGGTGACGTTCTTCTCCACATCCGATTTCTGGGATGTGCCGCTCGACCCGAACCCTACCGCCAGCAGCTATCAGCCGCCCTATTACATCGTCGCGAAAAACATTGCCAAGAACGATAATTCGGCCTCATACCAGTTGATCAGCGCGATGAACAGGTTCAAGCGCGACTACCTGGCGGCCTACATCAGCGCCAGCTCGGACCCGGCGACGTACGGCAGGATCACCGTGCTCACCATCCCGGGTCAGGTCAACGGCCCGAAGCTGGCCAACAACGCCATCACCACCGACCCGGCGGTATCCCAGGACCTGGGCGTGATCGGCCGCGACAACCAGAACCGGATCCGGTGGGGCAACCTGCTCACCCTGCCGGTGGGCCAGGGCGGGCTGCTCTACGTCGAACCCGTCTACGCCTCGCCGGGGGCCAGCGACGCCGCGTCGTCGTACCCGCGGTTGATCCGGGTGGCGATGATGTACAACGACAAGATCGGCTACGGCCCCACCGTGAGTGACGCCCTCAACGGGCTGTTCGGGCCCGGCGCGGGCGCGACCGCCACGGGGATCCAGCCCACCGAGCCCGGCGCGGCCCCGATCCCGCCGGCCAGCCCGCCCAGCCCCGGCAGCCCGCCGGCGCCCGCCGCGCCACCGGGGCCGCCGCCGACCGCGGTGCCTCCGGCGCCGGACGGGTCGGTGACGCTGTCGGCGGCCAAGGCCGCGGCCCTGCAGGACATCCAGGCGGCGATCGGCGCGGCGAAAGACGCCCAAAAGAAAGGCGATTTCGCCGCCTACGGCGCGGCGCTGCAGCGGCTGGACGACGCGATCAACAAGTACAACGCCACGAAGTAGCTTTCCCCGTCGCGAGCGTGCGTGTTTGTCCGCCGACACGCCGTGAACCGCGGCAGTCCGCGCACCCTCGCCGCCGCGGCGCTAACCGGCCCGCAGCCGGCGGGCCACCTCGCCGTAGCGCTCGAAGCGCTCGGGGTCGCCCTGCGCGTTGTACAGCACCAGGCGCGTCGCGACCCCCGCGTACTTCTCGCTCAGCGCGTCGGCCAACCCGTCCCACGTCGACTCGGTGGCGAAGGCGGCGATGTGCTCGTCGGTGATCTGGGCCGCCATCCCGGCGAAATCCCCGGCCTTCTGCCTCTCCCGGATGCGGGCCGTGGTGCCCTCGAATCCCGCCTCGTCCCAAATGAACGCGTAATTGGGTGTGCTGCCGTAGAAGGACATGCTGGCCCGCACCGACTCCCGCTCGCGAGCGCGCTCCTCGTCGCTGTCGCCGACGATCGTCATCACCGGCACGATCATGGCGATCTCCGACGCCGAGCGCCCGGCCTTGGCGGCTCCCTTTGCGACGTTGGGCACGACGTGACGGGCCAGGTAGCCGGGCTCGCCGAGCGGGTGGACGTGGACACCGTCGGCGACCTCGCCGGCCATCCGCAGCATCCACGGATTCACCGCCGCCACATCGACTTTCGGGTCGGGCTCATCGATCGGTCCGGCGCTCCACTGCGGGGTGATGAAGTCGAGGTCGTAGAACTCGCCGTGGTGCTCGAGCTTGCCCGTCCGGAACGCGGCGAAACACGACTTGACGGCGAGCACGTAGTCGCGCAGCCGGGGACCGGGCCGCTCGAAGGCCATCCCGTAGCGCCGCACCACGTGCGTACGCACCTGGGTGCCGAGGCCGAGCCGGAACTTCCCGCCGGTCGACTCCTGCAGTTCCCAGGCGGTGGCCGCCGTGACGAAGGGGCTGCGCGGGAAGGCCACCGCGACCCCGGTGGACAGCTCGAGGCCGGGCGCGGCCTGCGAGGCGACGGCGGCGTTGAGGTAGGGCGTGCGCCCGGTCTCGGTCAGCAGCAGCCCGGAGAACCCGGCGGCCTGGGTTCGACGCGCCAGATCGCCGATCTTGCCCAGCGGTTGGGGGACCGTCATCACGTCGATGTGCATGGCGGAACAGTATGCCGGAAGGCTTCAGCCGCGCGATGCCGTGCGGAATCTCTCCCGGTAGGCCTTCGGCGAGACGCCGAGGTGGTCGACGAACACCCGCCGGAGGCTTTCGGTGCTACCGAACCCGGCGATGCGCGCCGTGTCGGCGACGCTGCGGCCGGCGTCGAGCGCGGCGCGGGCGGCGTCGATGCGCACCATCTCGACGTAGCGGGCCGGCGTCGTGCCGAGTTCGGATTGGAACAGCCGCGTCAGTTGCCGCGTGCTCAAGGATGCCTGCGCCGCAAGCGCTTGCACGCTGTGGTTTGCCGCCGGATCGGCCGAGATCGCCTCGGTGACCTTGCGCAGCGGAGACTGCGGCGGCGGGTCGGCCTCGACCAGCACCGAGAATTGCGATTGGCCGCCCGCGCGCTTGAGGTAGACGACCAGCCAGCGGGCCACGTCGCGGACCAGTTCGGTGCCGTAATCCATCTCGACGAGCGCCAGCGCGAGGTCGATGCCCGACGACACCCCGGCTGAGGTGAAGACGTCGCCGTCGCGGACGAAAAGCGCGTCCGGCTCGACGGCGATGTCGGGGAAGGCCCGGGCGAACAACCGGGCGTCGTGCCAGTGCGTGGTGGCGCGCCGGCCGTTGAGCAGCCCGGCCTGCGCCAGGATGAACGACCCCGTGCAGATCGAGGCCAGCCGCCGGGTGCGGCCCGCGGCCGACTTGACCGCCTCGACAAGCTCGGGTTCGATCGCCCGCCGCGGCAGGTTGTCGCTGCCGGCGACCATGATGGTGTCGGCCGACTCGATTGACGACAGGGCGTCCGTGACGCCCAGCCGAGTCCCGACCGAGGTGGTGACGTCGCGCCCATCCACCGAGGCGATCTTGAGTCGATAGTCGGCGCCGAACCGGTTGGCTTCGGCGAAGACCTCGCCCGCTCCCGCGACGTCCAACAGCGTCACGTCGTCGAAGACGACGATGACCACTACGCGCGACCGCCCGGCGGCTTCAGCCACGCACACATTGTGTCGCAATCCATGGGAAAGACGGCCGGAACGACACCGGTGGATGGGCGCGCGGCGCCCGAAGATGGAGCCAGTCCTCGAAGGAGAAGCGGTCATGGCGATTCAGTCCATCGAAACCATTGCCGGAATCGCCATCCCCGACACCGCCCTTGTCCGGGACGCGACCGACATCATTCGCAGCGCCGAGGACGACGTGCTCTTTCACCATTCCCGGCGCGTGTTTTTGTTCGGCGCGCTGCATGGGCGCCGCCTCGGCATGGCACCGGACCCGGAACTGCTCTACGTCGCGGCGATGTTCCACGACCTCGGCCTCACCCCGCGATACGGCACTTCGACCCAGCGCTTCGAGCTGGACGGCGCCGACGCGGCACGCGACTTCCTGATCGAGCACGGCGTCGAGCCGTCCGACGCCGACCAGGTGTGGCTCGGCATCGCCCTGCACTCGACGCCCGAGGTGCCGGCACGCCTTGATCCCGAAACCGCTTTGCTCGCGGCCGGTGTCAAGACCGACGTGGTCGGGGCCGGGCTGGAGGCCCTGTCGGCGGGGGATGTCGACGCGGTAACCGCCGCGCATCCGCGGCCCGACTTCAAGAACCGCATCCTGGCGGCCTTCAACGACGGCATGAAGCACCGCCCCGAGACCACTTTCGGCACGATGAACGACGACGTGCTGGCGCACTTCGACCCCACCTTCGAGCGGGGCAACATGGTCGATCTCGTACTCCGCAGCAATTGGCCCGAATAACGGAAAGGAGCAGGTCAATGGACATCCATGAGGCGCTGTACACCACAAGGATGATGCGGCGGTTGCGCCCGGATCCGGTTCCGCTGGACGTTCAGGCCCGCATCCTGGACGCGGCCGTCCGGGCACCCAACGGGGGCAACACCCAGCGCTGGCACTTTGTGGCCGTCGACGACCCGGAGCTCATCCACGAGTTCGGCGAACTGTTCCGGCGGGGGCGCGCCCTCGAATACGAGAAGTTCCGGACGGGGCAGGGGCCGATGGTGGTGCCGGGGCCCGGCGCGGACCCGGCCGCTCACGCCGAGACGATGCGCAGGATCAAGGGCTCGGGGGACTACCTGGCCGACCACTTCGACGAGGTTCCCCTGTTGCTCTTCGTCTTCGCCATCGACGACCTGGGCGGCGCCAACATCTACCCGGCGATCTGGAGCGTGTTGCTCGCCGCCCGGGCCGAGGGTGTCGGCGGCGTGATGACCATGGTGCTCAACAACTTCAGGGACAGGGTCAACGAGTTGCTCGGCGTGCCCGTCGAGGAAGGCTGGAAGATGTCGGCCATGTTGACCCTGGGCTACCCAAGGGGAAAGTGGGGCGTGGCAGCCAATCGTCGCACGGTGCATGAAGTTTCGTCCCGAAACCGCTGGGACGCGCCGTTCGGGGTCGAGGTGCCCCAGCCGCTGTGGTCGCCTCCGGACGAGACGGCAGCGCCGGGGCTGGCCGCGGTGGGATGAAAGGCGATACGATCATGGCCATCCAGTCACCAGAAACCATCGCCGACATCACGATCCCCGACACCGAGCTGGTGCGCGCGATCACCGACTACATCCGCGAGGCCGAAGACGACCTGCTGTTCGACCATTCGCGCCGGGTCTTCTTGTTCGGCGCGTTGCAGGGGCATCGCCGCGGGCTGCAGCCGGACCTGGAGCTGCTCTACGCCGGGGCGATGTTTCACGACCTGGGCCTCACCGAGCGCTACCGCAGCTCGAGCCTGCGCTTCGAGGTCGACGGCGCCAACGCGGCGCGAGAGTTCCTGCTGCAGCATGGCATCGGTCAGGCCGACGCCGACAAGGTGTGGCTGAGCATCGCCCTACACACCACGCCCGGCGTGCCCGAGTTCCTGGCGCCCGAGATCGCCTGCGTCACAGCGGGTGTGGAGACCGACGTGCTGGGCATCGGCCGCGACGACCTTTCCCCCGACGCGCTCGCCGCGGTGACCGCCGCCCACCCGAGGCCGGATTTCAAGCGGCGGATCCTGGCGGCGTTCAACGACGGGATGAAGCACCGGCCGGACAGCACCTTCGGCACGGTGAACGCCGATGTGCTGCAACACTTCGACCCGACGTTCGTCCGCGCCGATTTCGTCGACGTCATCATGAACAACACCTGGCCCGAATAGCCGGCAGCGTGAGGAGGTCGCGCACGTGAACGATGGCACTCAGCAAATCGGGGTCACGGTCGTGCAGCCGGGCGAAGGGGATTACGTGGCACTGCCGGGTTTCGGCGCGGTATTCAAGCTGTCCGGCGCGACCAACGGGGGCGAGGTCTCCATCGTCGAGCATCCATTCGAAGTCGGCCTGC
The DNA here is from genome assembly GCA_002102225.1 of Mycobacterium interjectum. Classification (GTDB taxonomy): domain Bacteria; phylum Actinomycetota; class Actinomycetes; order Mycobacteriales; family Mycobacteriaceae; genus Mycobacterium; species Mycobacterium interjectum_B. The sequence continues at coordinate 201,567 of LQPB01000028.1, read as the reverse complement.
TGACCGCGGCGCACCGGCATACTCGCGAAGACGAGCACTCGATCGTGTTGGCGGGCGAGATCGGTTTCCGCTCCGATGACAGCGAGGTGGTCCTCGGCCCGGGCGGCTACATCACCAAACCGCGCGGGCAGATGCACGCGATGTGGAACGCCGGCAGCGAGCCCGGCCGCATCATCGAGGTCATCACCCCTGGCGGCTTCGAGAACTACTTCCGCGAGCTCGGTGAGCTGCTCATGGAGCACGCGAGCGACCCGGTCGGCAAGGTCCTGCACGAGCTGCCCGAATTCGGGGAGCTGGCCGACAAATACGGGCTGACCTACGGGTCACCGGACTGGATGGACGACATCGCCCGGCGCTACGGGCTGCATCCGCCCTCACACTGAGGGGAACGGCGCGGCCCACGGTTCGGCCGCGACGCCGGCGACGCCGATGAGGTAGGCGATGGTGTGATACCAGCCGGCCGTGGCGGTCAGCTCGAGGACCTGTTGGTCGTCGAAGTCGGCGCGCAGGTCGTCGAACAGCTGGTCCGAGATGTTGCTGGTGTGGTGCAGGGCGTCGGCGAGCCGGATGATGTTGCGCTGCTGGGTATTCCAGCACGCGTCGTCCGGTCCGCCGTGCACGGTGGAATACAGCTGCTCGTCGGTCAGGCCGAGCGGCTTGGCGAAGGCGACGGTGTGCACGCCCCATTCGTACTCGGCGGAGCACAGCGCGCACGTTCGCGCGATCAGCACCTCGCGGGCCCGGGGCTCCACGATGCGGCTGCCCAGGATGCCCGCGCCCAGCGGGCGCATGCGCGCCGCGAGCTCGTCGTGCACGGCCAGGGTGCGGAACAACGCCAACGGCGCCACCGTCGAGCCGGGCGGCATCCACTTGGCGAGCAGCCGCTCGATATCGGGTTGGTAGGGCGGCTCCAGCGGAGCGATCCGGACTCGACGGGACACGATCCACCTCCGTGCTCTGATTATCGAAGCACTACCGTAGCGCTCCGGAAATCAGAGCGCAAGAGCGGCCGGGGCGTTACGCTGCTGCTGTGTCCGAAAGCGAACCGATCATGGCTCTGCTGGACTTGCTCGGGCGCCGGTGGGCGATGCGGGTCATCTGGGAATTGCGCTCGGAGGAACTGACGTTTCGCCAACTGCAGCAGCGCTGTGGCGGCGTATCGGCCAGCGCGCTCAACAGCCGGCTGGGCGAGCTTCGTGAGGCGGGCATCCTCGGCAAGGGGGCCAACGGTTATCGGCTGTCCGACGAGGGCCGCAGCCTGTTGCAGGCCTACGAGCCGCTGGGCCGGTGGGCCAAGCGGTGGGCCCGGCAGACACGCCATGATCGAGCGGCAGGCCCGGGCGGTGGCGATGCCGCTGCGCTGGCCCCGCCGGATACCGCACAGCCGAAGGGCTTTGGCGGCCGCGGAGTGGGCGCGGCTCAATGACCCCGGCGCTTTCCCCGAGCTGCACCGCCGGCTCTTTGACGCGCATTTTGTTTTCGGCGAGGACATCGACGACCAAGCCGTCATCGACCGCCACGCCCTGCTGGCGGGAGTCGACGTGGGCCGGCTGCGCGCCGCGCTCGCCGACGGCAGCGCGGCGATGGCCGTGGGTCAGGCCGAGTGGGTGGCGCGCCACCGCGGCGTCGACGGCACACCGGCCTGGCTGGTCGACGGGCGACTGGTGGTCGGCCTGCAGCCCGTGGGCGACTTCCGCTGCCTCGGCGCATTGACCGCGTCCGTGCGCCGCTGATAACGGGCTGGTCAGGCGGCGATTTGGCCGCCGCGACGTGCGTTCGGTAACCTGTCATTTACCAACGCGGGGTGGAGCAGCTCGGTAGCTCGCTGGGCTCATAACCCAGAGGTCGCAGGTTCGAATCCTGTCCCCGCTACCAGTGGAAATGGCTCCCGGGGACTTCTCCGGGGGCCATTTTCATGCTCAGAGGCGCCTTGCGAGTCGTCAGTGGCGAGATGCAAATCGAATCTTGATGCGCGCGTGGTCCAATGTCAGAGGCAGCGGTTGGTGTGGGTGGAGTTCGGCATTCGTCGCCGCCGGGCTCCGTTCGCTCAGTAGTGCTGTCAGAACGGCGGCGCCGAGTTGCAGCGCAAGGTCCGCTCCGGGACATCGTTGCGGGCCGTGACTGAAGAAGTTGAATGACCACGAGGCCTTCGCGGGGCCTTCTGTCCAGGCGGTGGGATTGAAGTGATCGGCCTCGGGGAGGCGACTGGTGTCACGGTGGTTGAAGGTGTTGACGATCATGATCTGGGTTCCTTCGGGGACCGTCTCGCCATCCCAGTCGGTGGCCCGGGTGAGGGTTCGCGCTAGTACGGGCGTACTGGGCCAGAGTCGCATCGCTTCGGACAGGCAGCCGACGAGGTAGTCCGGGCTATTCTGTGCGCCGATTCCGTTCTGTGCCTTCGTGACAATGGCGGGGTGAGTGGCCAGCAGCGCCAGGCAACGCCAGAGGTTGATGGCCAGGGTGTCGCCCATCGCGAACATCCAGTGGATGACCTGATGGGTTGGATGAGTGATGTCGCTGGTGGGTGCCGCGGCGAAGAAGCCGACCAGGCTGTCTGCGTCTGCGGCTTGAACGTAGCGGTCCAGCGCGGCCAGGAAGGCGTTGAAGAGCTTGGGGTCGCCCTTACCGGGAGGGTTGGCCTTTCTCATCAGCGTCGCCAGCTGTGTCGATAGTTGTGTGTCGTGTGTTGCCTTGTCGCCGAGAATGATTCGCCGAGCAACTCGTTGTATTGCGCGGTGGAATCGTGGCCAATCAAGGTTGTCAGGCATAGACCTGGCTTCCTCGTGGGCGACCGCAATGCAGCGATCGGTGATCGCGCCGCTGCCGGTGGCGTGCGCTAGGACGGTGTCGGTGAATCGGCGGCGGTCCGTCCAGTGGCTGCCTCGGGAGATGGTCAGGGCGTGTGGCTGAAACTTGTTCATCCCGGACAGTTTGGGTTCGGGGTCGGAGGCGAAAGGCTCTGGTGCGTGGGAGAGTACGAAGCGGATTTGCTCGGGGCCGAAGACGAGCAGCGTCGGCTTGCCTGCCACGTTCACCCAAATCGGCCCATCACCGTAACGGCCGCGCAATGCAGTGAGTAGTCGGTGTGCTCTGCCGGCGACACCGATGAGGTTCAGCGCGGTTGTTACTGCGGGCCGGCGGCTAAAGAGGCCCTCAGCCAGATTGGGCAGCGCCACCAGCGTGGTGAAGCGCAGGCTCTCAGATCTGGTGGTGTGGGGTAAGGCGTGTGTGCAGCTCATCGAAGGGCTCCTAGTGGAGGCGGCGACGATCGTCGTTGTGCCGCGGCGCGTTGAAGGCGGCGCCGATGTGGTCGAGCAGTGTGTGTCGTGCGGGCTTGGCCTCGGGTACCGGCAGTAGCGGGTAGACATGAATCGCCCCGGGCTGTTCGTGGTGCGCGGGCTCGATTTGGTTGACGTAGGCACCTCCGTGGACGTACACAACTGATGGCCCGGCGGTAGCAGTCGGCTGGCTGCCCGTGGATTGCACTGTGTAGCAGCCGAATCCATCGATAGTTTCGCGGTTCAGTTGGTAGCGAGCTGACGTGGCGAGTTGCGGGGGTGGTCCGCTGTCAGTCTTGCGTCGCTTGAGGTAGGCGCGCGCGCTGTGCAGTGTCGGATAAGTGCGAGGTCGGCGTATGAGGCGCCCGTAGGTCGCGATGGCGTGCATCTGCCAGGACATGAGTCTGGGTTACGGCAGTTGCGGCGTTACCGGGCGACGTCAATCTTGAACACGGCGCTGGTGATCGTTCCGAATGCGTTGTTGCCGCCGATGAATAGGCGTTTGGTGTCGTAGCCGGCGACGTCTTTCATGTTTTGGCCGCCGAAGCGGGCGGCGGCGCCGTCGGGCAGGACGACGTCGACGCCGAGCAGGCCGTGACGCACAGCGAGGCGTTCCGCACCGTTGGCGTTGGCGATCAGTTCTCCGACGGTGCGTTCAGTACGTTCGTTTGGGATGGCGGGGCACGTCACGCCTTGCTCGCCGAGTTTCCGCGAGAGTTCGCCGAGGGTGACTGCGGCGCCTACCACTAGGTTCAAGTTGCCGGTGTTGACCTCGACCGTGGTGTCGCCACCGTCGGCGGACGCGGCCGAACCAGGATGATGGTCTAGCGCGGCGCGCACCGCGGCCTCAAACGCGGGCAGCGCTGGTTCCTCTGGTGACACTTCGGGCAGCATGATGCCGGGGTTGAAGCGTTGTGCGGGGTCGAAGACCTGCTTGAGGACGCGCTGGGCTGCGATCTCGACCGGGGTGAAGCGTTTGGTCATGAACTGGATCTTCTCGGTGCCGACACCGTGCTCGCCGGTGATGGTGCCACCCAATCTCAGTGCCGCTTCGATGATTTCGCTGTTGGCGGCCTCGAGAGCTGCCGCGGCTTTGGGGTTCTCCTTGTCGTAGAACGTGGTCGGGTGTAGGTCACCGTCGCCGGCATGCCCGGTGACGGCGATGAACAGCAGGGCGTCGGAGTGCCGCTTGGCGGCATCCTGGATCGCCTGCTGCATCTCCGGGATGTGTTGGCGCGGGACGGTGACGTCGCCGATGAAAAAGCCTTTGCCGCTGTGCACGACGGCGTCCGGGGCATGCAGGCGGCCGTACCACAGCTTGGCGCGGGCATCGTCGTCATCGGCGCGGCGCACCTCAACAGCGTGTTGGCGTAGCACTTTTTCCACGATCTGGGCGTCGCGGTCTACCTCGTCGGCGGTGCCGTCGACGTCGATGAGCACTATGGCGTCGGCGTCGGTGGGATAGCCGGTGTCGGTGAACTGCTGCAGTCCGGCGATACCGGCGCGGTCGAGCCATTCGACCGCCGCGGGCACGGTCCCGGTCTGAATGATCGCGGCGATGGTTTCGGCCGCCTCCCGGGCTGAATGGAAGCTGCCCATCAGGCTGCGGGTGACCGGCGGGATGGGCCGCAGCGCCACGGTCGCCTCGGTCAGGATGCCCAGGGTGCCTTCCGACCCGATGAGCACACCCAGCAGGTCCGGGCCGTCGTAGTCGGCGCTGAACTGGACTACCGACCCGTCGGCGAGCACCGCCTCCACGGCCAGGACGTGGTTGTAGGTGACCCCGTATTTGAGAGCGTGTGGCCCGCCGGCGTTTTCGATGATGTTGCCGCCAATTGTCGCCAGATGTGCCGATACCGGGTCCGGTGAGAACACCAACTTGTACGGGGCCAACCGCTCTTGCAGATCGGAATTGATCACCCCGGGCTGCACCCGTGCGGTCCGAGCCTCCGGGTCGATCTCAAGAACCTGATTCATCTTCGTCAGGTCGATTACCACGCGATCCGAATCGGCCATGACTCCGGCACTGCAATTCGACGCGCCGCCGCGGGTGACTAACGAGACATCGTGTTGGGCCGCGACTTTGACGATTGCGACGATTTCGTCGCGGGTGCGGGGGCGCAGCACCAGGCCGGGCTGCCGGCCGAAACCCCAGTAGTCCTTTGCGTTTTCGGCCAGGGCGGCGGCGTCACTTGCCACCGTGTCGCGGCCACTGAGGACCGCGGCGAACGCCGAGACGACCGTGTCATCCATGAGAGTTCTCCTAGCTGCCGAATCCGCCCGCGACGGGTGTGGTGCGCGCGTTGATCAGGGTGGGTCGGTCGCGGTCGGCGATGCCGGCTTGGACCAACTCGAAGACTTCGTCGGAGCTGCGTGCTTCGTGCGCATCGACGCCGTAGCTGGCTGCGGTTCCGACGATGTCGAGGCCCGGGATGTCGAGCCCGGGCACGTTCGGGGTCTTTTCCCAGACGCCGAATTCTTTGACCACCCCGTATTCGGCGTTGGACGCCACCACCACGGTGACCGGGACGTTGTAGCGCGCTGCACTCCACAGCGCGGTGATCGCGTAATGGATGGAGCCATCACCCATCAGCGACACGACCGGCCGATCCGGTGCCGCGATTTGAGCGCCCACTGATGCGGGAAGACCCCAGCCGAGTCCGCCGCCCGCAGCGGACAGGTGCGACAGCGGTTTGTGCGGACGGATGCTTTCGGTCATGGGGATCTCATTGCTGCCGGCTTCGCTGACCCACAGCGTGTCACCGGGTGCGGCGTGGCCGACGGCGGTCCACAGATCCTTGGGCTTGAGCGGCACCTGCGCCGATACCCGCTCGGGGACTGCTGCACGCGGTGCGGGAGCGCGGCGCTGGGTGGGTTTTACCGTCACGGCCAGAGCCTTTGCCGCGGTGCGGATGTCGGCGACGATCGCGTCACCGACCGGGGCGCGGGCGGCTTCGTCGGGATCGTTGGTGATTTGGATCAAACTTGCGCCCTCGGGCAGGTACGGGCCGGGCACCAACGGGTAGTAGCGGAACACCGCAGTCCCGATCGTCAGGATGAGGTCATGGCCGCTCAGGATCTGCGATATCCAGCCCGCACCCGGCGGCAGCGCGCCGTGATAGAGCCGGTGATTCTCCGGGAATCCGCTCCAGCCGGTCAATGGGGCGGTGAATACCGGCGATTCGGTGCGCTCGGCCAGTTCGATCATCGCGTCGTAGGCGTCGTAGCGGTCGATGTCGCCGCCGACGATGATTGCCGGTGAGGTGGCGGCGTCCAATCGCGACGCAACCTGCTCGGCTAACTCGGTCGGGAAACCGGTCGCGTGGGTCACCGTGCGGTCGCGCACCACGTTGATATCGGTGAGCTGTTCGTCGCTCAGTTCGATCGGCATGTCGTCCATCGGCAGCGAGACGAAAACCGGTCCCATGGGCGGGGTGGTGGCCAGGTGGATTGCGCGGGCCAGCACGGCCGGGGATTCGCTGGCGATCGCCGGCTCGGCAGCCCATTTGACGAAAGGCTTAGGGGTGGTGGTGGGTTCGTGGTTAGTCAGTAGGCAGTACTGGTTTTGCATGTTGCGGCGCTGGTTGCCCGCCGTGATGATTAGCGGCGTCTTGTTGACGTAGGCGTTGTAGATCTGGCCTTGCGCGTTACCCATACCGGGCGCGGTGTGCAGGTTGACCACAGCGGGACGGCGGGTGATTTGTGCGTACGCGTCGGCCATCCCGACCGGGATCATCTCCTGCAGACCCAGGAAGTAGCGAAAGTCGTCGGGAAAGTCTTGCAGCAGAGCCAATTCAGACGAGCCGGGGTTGCCGAACCAGGTGGTCAGATTGTGTGAGCGGAAAAGATCGAGGATGGCGTCGCGCACTGTGGTCATGGGTGATCATCGCTTTCAGGCCAAATTGCAGGAGGGATCAGTCGAGTTCCCCGGACACGGGGTTCAGCGCCCAGTTCAAGGCGAAGTCGGCGACTTCTTCCCATCCTGGTGCGCCGCAGGTGAAGTGGTCTCGCTGGGGGAACAGCTTGTAGGCGGTGATCGCGGTCGAGTGTTTGGCGTTTTTCGTGTAGTTCTCGTGCTGCACTGCGGGCGGCAGAATGTGGTCGTGGCCGCCGGCGATGAACAGCAGCGGTGCGCGATCGTCGTTGGCGAAGTTGTAGGTGGTGGCGGCGTTGTGCGTAACGTTGGCCAGGCCACCCTGGAACAAGATTCGCGCCGGTACGGGAACCGCGTAACGCTCATAGGCGATCTCCGAATCGGCTTCGGTGAGGGTGTTGGTGAACGCGTAGTGGAATTGCTCTGGTGTGATGGGGACTGCGCGGTGCAGGTTGGCAGGGTTTTTCAATACCGGAAATGTAGCCCGGACCTCTGAGAACGGCAGCGCTTTGATGCCTTTGACAGCGGCACCGTCAATGCTCACGCCGGCTCGCCCGTAACCGGCGTCAAGCAAGAGCTGTACGAAGGTTCCGCCGAACGAGTGGCCCATCAAGATCGGCGGCTCGTCGAGCTCATCGATCAGCTCGGCGAGGTGATCGAAAACTTCCCGCACCCCGAGGTCGGCCAGGGGTGCGGGATCCTCGCGCAGCGCGGCGACGCCGGCCGGACCGGGAGCCACGCCCGGGTAGCCGGGCGTGAGCACGGTGAATCCCTGAGCACGGTAATGCGCAACCCAGTCTTCCCACGCCAGCGGCGTCATCCATAGGCCGTGGACCAGCACGATGGTCTGATCAGAGGTGGCGTTCATGAGGATTCATCTTTGGTCACTGTGTGTGGGTGCCACAATGAATCGGGGCCCAAATTTACGATCGCGAAACCTGTGCTGGGGCACAGCGCCGCATGGCGTTCTACGATCCGGTACATGTTGCAGCAACGGCCGCTGACGGCCCTCGCCGATCGCGCCCGTCAACAGTCGGACACGATCGTGACAAAGGTTCTCACTCTTCTCCGCAAGGAAGTTCCCAACTACTTCCCCAGCGATGACGACAGCGGCGAGACTGTTCGGGACAACATCGCCGATTACCTTGCCGAGATGCTGGATTGGATCGACCGTGGCACGGAACCCGGGCACACCAGTTTTGATGCCGCAATTCGCCGGCGCGCCAGCCAAGGACTGACGCTGTCCAATTTGTTGCACGCCTACCGTCTTGGGGCGGCGACCATCTGGGACGAGCTCGCACATCTAGCAAACTCAGACGAGATCGAAAGAGAAGCGCTGATCGCGGCAACACCGTCCGTCTTCGCCTGGATGAACACCAATTCGCTTCGCGCGCATGCCGTTTTCCAGGAAATCGAGATCCGCGACGCGCGGCGCAACGAGCAAGTTCGAGCCGCCCTGCTCGACACGGTGCTGTTCAACGAATCCAGCATCGGAGCAGCGTTCTGGGACGCGGTCGCCGCCCTCGGCCTCCCACGGACAGGCCAGCTGACGGTCATCGCGGCCACGAGCGCCACCGCTTCATCAGTCGAGCACTCGCCTCCCGACATCGAGACGCTGATCTCCGCGCATCCCGCTGTTCAAGACTCGTGGTTTCGCCTCACATCGCAATCGCAACTGGGGGTTGTATCGCTTCGCCGGAATCACGCCGAAGCGCTGGACAGCATCGCCGGCGTCATCTGCGCCAAGACGCCGGTCTTGATCGGTCTCAGCAGCCCCTTCACCAACATCGCCGACTGCTCGAAAGCCCGCGCCCAAGCGCAAGTCGCCGTGTCGGCATCGTCATCCAATCGCCCGAGCACCCGCTACAACCGTGATGTCGTAGCGGTGTTGCTCGCCAGTTCTCCCGACGCCGCCGCATCCGTAGTCACGGCCACCCTCGGGCCAATCCTTGAGTTGCCAGACGACCGTCGTGAACCTCTGCTAACCACGGTCCACAGCTGGCTACGGCTCGGTCAGTCCGTCTCGGCGACGGCCGACGAACTGCACTGTCACCGCAACACCGTCAACTACCGATTGCGCCGATTCGCCGAACTCACCGGAAGACCGCTAGCCGACAATTTGTGGTTGGCCCAAGTCGCACTGGCGCTGGAAGCTGCACGCACCTACCTCTGAAGGTCTGCCCACGGCCATTGTCGAAGACGCCTACCGGGCCACGTGGTTCACCCTCGACCAACCGAGCACCCAATTCGGCTGCTTCAACAAGCCCCAAATCACAAGTTTGGACCTGAATTGGACCGCAAACTTGCGGCGTTACTCGAGCGCCATGACGCTGCCGCGCCTGCCGCTCTCGCCGAATCGTGAAGAGGAACACTGGTTTTAGCGAACTCCGTGGGCGGCTGTGATTGCCGCCGAGACGGCTTGATACCGCTGCCGGCTGCCTAGTCGTGTTCCTTTCGGGTCCTCAGTGTGCTGGCCATGTCGATCAGCGCGGCCGCCGCCGCAGCAGCGGCATTGCCCCGCTCATACGCCGTCTTGGCCTCGAGCAGCCAATCTGTGTCGGCCCTCCGCTAATCTCCTCATTTCCGGCGCCTTTCATGGCGCACATGAACGTTAGTCGAGATCTCTGATGTGGGCGTCGCCGGCGTGGGGTCTCGGCTCGCCGACGCGGACGTGGCCGAGCTGGACGGGATCGGCCGCGAACTGCGCAACGACGCGGCCACGGTCTAGCCGGTGAACTCGTTGACGAGCAGTTGAACACGGTCCGTGTCGTAGTCGGGGCGCAGCCGCCCGGTACGGCCGAGGGTGACCAGTCCGTGCAGCGCGGCCCAGAACACCTCGGTGAGCGTGTCGGCGTCCTTCTCGCCGGCGACCATGCCGACCGCCTGCTGCAGCGCCGCGAAGGCCTCCATCAGTTGGGGCGGTGTCTCTTGGGCCGCAAACTGCAGGGTGGTCGTGCGGGTGAACATCGCGTCGTAGACCGCAGGGTTGTCGCGGGCGAAATTCAGGTAGGCGCGCGCGACCCGGGTCAGGGTGTCACTTGCCGCGCCGGTGTCGGAGTGGGCGGCCTGGATCACCTCGGCGAGTTCGGCGAACCCGTCGAGGGCGACCGCGTCGGCGATTTGCTCCATGCCGGCGAAGTGCTTGTACAACACCGGCTGGCTGTACTCGATCTCGGTGGACAGCCGACGGGTGGTGACGGCCTCCCAGCCTTCGGCCTCGGCCAGCTTGCGCGCGGTCCCGACGATCAGTTGCCGGCGGGCGGCGCGTTCGCGCTCGCGACGATCCTCGATGGCCATGCCTCATGCTATCACGGCTAGAAATACTAGCAACGCTATTGACGCTGCCGCCGCTGAGGGTTAGCGTTGCTAGCACTTACGAGCGAGGGGAGTTCCAACATGGTTCTGCACGACATCACCCGGGTCGCCGCGCTGATCGCGGTGCTGGGTACCGCCGTGGTCTACGGCACCGACGTGTTCTGCGCGATGGTGCTGCGGCCGGCGCTGGCGCTCGTCGACGACGAGGCCTTGGTCGCGGTGACCGGACACGTGCATCGCTACGGTGACCTGCGCATGCCGGTGCCCGGAGTGCTCGGGATCGTCGCCGCCGCACTGACCACCGCGCTGGCCGCGGTCGGCGCGCACTGGGCCCAGGCCGTCGCGGCGGGCGCGGCCCTGGTCCTGCTGCTGATCTGGCTTGGGCTCTACACGCGGGTGAGCGCGCCCATCAACCGGCAACTGACCGCGGCCGCCGAAGCGGGACAACCACTTCCGAACGGGCGGGCGCTGCAGGCGAAGTGGGACTCGATCATCGATGTGCGCGCGACACTGCAGGGTCTGGCGGTGATCGCCCTCTGCGCGGCGCTGACGATCTGAACCAATCCCACTGCAAGGAAGTCGATTTCGATGTTTCAGCTCAGGATCTACACCCTGCGCTCGCCACAAGCCTTGAATCAGTACGCGACGGTGCACTGGGCGCGGCACCTGGCGACCTTCGCGGCGTTCGGGGTCACCACGCACGGCGTGTGGACCGAGCGCAGCGGCGACGCGAACCGGCTCGTCGCGCTGATCGGCTACCCACCGAGCGCCGACCCCGAACAACTCACCAGGTACATCATGGCCAGCGCGGAATTCGCCGCCGACATGGCCGGCTTCGACGTCGACGACATCATCGAGGTCCACACGAAACTGCTTGAACCGACGCCGTTTTCACCAATTCACTGACGACACCCCGGGAGGGCTCGACATGACCATCACCACCACCATCGGCTACGTCCTCGCCGGCATCCTCGGCGCGGCGATCATCTTCATCGGCGCGCGTTTCCTCGTCGCGCCGCGCGTCGCCGCCGCCGGCTACGGCGTGCTGCCCGATCTGGACCGACCGGGTACGGGCGCCTATTTGAGCGTCAAGGGCATCCGCGACATCGCCACGGGGCTTTTCGTCATCATCCTGATGATCGCGGGCGCGACCCATCTGATCGGCTGGGTCATGTTGGCCGCCACCATCATTCCGCTTGCCGACGCCAACATCGTGCTGCGCAACGGCGGCTCCAAGTCGGTCGCCTGGGGCGTCCACGGCGGCACCGCCGCCGTCATGCTCGTCACGACCGCGCTGCTGCTGGTGTCCTGAGCCGCGGAGCGCCCCTATGGCGACGATCACATAACCCTTGGGAATTGCTTCGATATCGAAGCGAGTTGTACGCGGCGTAGCTGCTTCGAATTCGAAGCAAATGACCGAGGAGGAACACCATGAAGGCTGTGCGATACCACGAGTACGGCGGTAGCGACGTCCTGCGCTACGAGGAGGCCCCGCGACCGGTGCCGGGCCCCGGGCAGGTGCTGGTGAAGGTGGCCGCCACCTCGTTCAATCCGGTGGATGCCGGTATCCGCGGCGGCTACCTGGCCGAGGTGTACAGGATCGGCTTCCCGCACATTCCCGGCGTCGACGTGGCGGGGACCATCGCCGAGATCGGCGACGGCGTGGCGGGCTGGAACGTCGGCGACGAGGTCGTGGCGTTCCTGGCGCTCGACGCCGACGGTGCCGCCGCCCAGTACGCGCTGGTGCCGGCCGAGTTGCTGGCCACCGCCCCGTCGTCGGTGCCGCTGGCCGACGCGGCGGCGCTGCCGGTGGCCGCGTTGACCGCGTGGCAGGCCCTGTTCGAGGTCGCCGGGCTGGCCGGTGGCCAGTCGGTGCTGATCAACGGGGCTGCGGGCGCGGTGGGTGGCTACGCGATTCAGTTGGCCGAGCGGGCCGGCGCCGTGGTCACCGCGACGGCAAAGGCGCGTGACGCCGAGCGGCTGCGCGGCCTGGGTGCCGACCGCGTCGTCGACTACATCGACTACACCCACTCGCCGATCGAGGTCGACGGTGCGCCGTTCGACGTGGTCTTGAACCTGGTCAGCACCACCGACGAGCAGACCGAGGCCCTCATCGGCGCGGTCGCCGACGGCGGTTTCCACGTCGGCACCATGGTTTTCGGGCCGGACAACCCGCCCCGGGGAGTCCGCACGCAACGGGTCTTCGCCCGCAGTGACGCCACCCAGCTCGCCGGGCTGGTCCGTCTCGTCGACGAGGGTCAACTGCGCATCGAGGTCGCCGACCGCCGCCCGCTCGAGCAGGCCGCTGCCGTGCACGAGCATTCCGACGCCGGCCGCCTGCACGGCAAGACCATCCTGCTCCCCGCCGGCCAGTAGCCCAGTCCCGCAACCACATTCACGGAACAGCAACACCGGAGGCCGCCCGGGCCGGCGAACGCCGGCCCGGGATCGGCAACGACGCGACGTTCCTGAGTTTTGAAGCCCCCCGGGGCGAGGACGCCCGAACCGGTGGCACTTCGATGTCGAAGCACTACGCTCGAGGCGTGGCCGAGGCCCTCAACCCCGTCCAGCTGCGGACCTACTTCGCCTTGATGGAGGCCGTCAGCCTGCTGCAGTACGAGGTGCGCCAGCAGTTACAGGCCGACGGAAACCTGAGTTACGTGCAATTCGAGATTCTGGCCAAACTTGCCGACGCGGAACGCCCCCTCACCATGACCGACCTCGCCGACGGCGTGGTGTACAGCCGCTCCGGCCTGACTCACCAGGCCGGACTGCTGGAAACGGAAGGACTCATCACACGCGCGGCTTCGCCCGCCGACCAGCGCGCCACCGTCGTCAGCATCACCGAGCGGGGCCGCGCCCGCGTCGCGAAGGTCCTGCCCGGCCACATTCAAGTCGTGCGCGAGCTACTGTTCGACTCGCTCTCCGAGCGGGACGTACGCACCCTTGGTGAGATGATGAGCCGGGCCCGCGACCATATGCGTTCCCGACCGCCCCGCTCCGCCGCGCCGCGCGGTCGCCACGCCGGCGACAACTAGCCGCGCGACGGCACAAAAGGACCCCGCAAGAAATTGTGGTCGTTGCGCCGGCGGCAGAAATGGGTAACTAAGGCAGTAGCCGGGCGGCTACAGCCAACTCAGCGTCGGAAGGTGGGGATCGCATGGTTCGTCAAGAGGAGGGCCGGTGGGACGTCAGCGTCAAGAGCGAGGCGGTTTGCGTTGAACGCATCTCAGACGATGACAAACAGGTGTTTGAAGACTTGTTGGCGCCCCAAGAGGCCCGCGAACTGGCCGGGCTCTTGACGAAGTTCGCCGACAAGGTCGACGAGTCGGAAAAGTCCGAAAAGTCCGAAAAGTCCGACAAATCCAAGAAGTCCGATAAGTCCGACAAGGCCGAGGACGACTCCGATAAGTCGGAGGACAAGGCCGAGGACGACTCCGATAAGTCCGACAAGGCCGAGGACGACTCCGACAAGTCGGAGGACAAGGCCGAGGACGACTCCGACAAGTCGGAGGACGAGTCCGAGAGCTAAGCCCCGGGCCGGCGCTTCTAGGTGCACCCGCTGACTTGGATTCGCCGGCCGGCGTTGACACAGACGTTCACGTTCGGCGGTGGCGGCGGCGGAAAGTCTTGCGGCAGTGGCGCATAGTCGGCCGGCGGCGGGGCATAGGTGCCGACGGTGTCGGCGACGTTGGTGCAGCCACTCACCGAAACACGCCTGCCGACGCTCGCGCAGACGTCGGCGTTGGCCACACCGGCCGGCTGCACCATGGCATAGATTTCGGGAATCGCCGTGAGAGCCAACGTCGTAATCCCGGCGGCGGCCCAAGATCGCACCCACAGTCTCATTGCCATCTCCTTTCCCAGTTGCCGACGCCTAGGGAGTGGCACCGGGCTCCGCGGCGAGTGGGGTCCACTGGCAGCGCTGCTTGATGTCGACCAGCGGCTGCCGGATGTTCTCCAAATCGGCTTGCTCCTGCGGGTTGGCGTTGAAGTAATTCTGGACGTCGTCACGGATCTGATCTTTGGGCCGGTCCTGCAGGCCGGTATAGAAACCGTTCACGTCCGGGTGCGTGAACAGGTAGGTCGAGAGCGACGCCGCAACGCCGGCCGCGACACCGGCCACGTCGCCGGCCGTGCAGTTGGCCGGGCGGGGCGGCGCGTCAGCCGCGGCGGTCGCCGCGGTGGCACACAACAGCGCGCCGGTCGCAGCTCCGATGGCACCGAGCATGACGCGGCGCCGGAGGGAGGTTGGGGGGAACATAGCGGGCTCCTTCGTCCGATGATCAAGGTGACCGCAACCGACGAGGATTGCCGTCCAGGGCACGTTAAGCCGACGGTAGGAGCTGTCAACAGGGCAAATGGTCCCCAAAAAGACTGCCGCCGGCTCGCTGGCGGCGCGGCTCGGATCGCGAAGGTGTCCGCCCGCGGCGCATGCGGACGCGTCCGTATCGCGAGTCGCGATTGGCAACGAGTGCTGTCATTGGCCGCCTGTCCGATCGGCAGGTCATGCAGATCGCGGCCGAGCTCGTGGAACTCTCCGGGCGCCATTTCCCTGCCGGCGGCGAACCGGGAGGCAGAATGACTTGGTGCTGACCGCGCGGAAGGGCCGCTGAGGTGCAGGGGTTCGGCTTCCACACCCTGGCCCTGCTGACCGCGGTGGGTTTCGCCGGCCCGCTGCTGGCCTCGCTGCCGCGCCTGCGGATCCCGGTCATCATCGGCGAGCTGGCCGTGGGGCTCATCATCGGCAAGACCGGGTTCGGCGTCGTCGACGACGCGAACCCCACCTTTCAATTGTTGGCGAACATCGGCTTCGCGCTGGTGATGTTCGTGGTGGGCACCCACGTCCCGGTGCGCGATCCCGAGCTGCGCTCGGCGGCACCGCGGGCGCTGGTGCGGGCGGTCGTGATCGGCGCCGTCGCGGCCGCCCTGGGGGTCGGGCTGGCCGCGGCGTTCGGCACCGGCCACGCGGCGCTGTACGCGGTTCTGATGGCCTCCTCGTCAGCGGCGCTGGTGTTGCCGGTGATCGATTCGCTGGGGTTGCAGGGTCCGAATGTGCTGTCGGTGACCGTGCAGATCGCCATCGCCGATGCCGCATGCATTGTGTTGCTGCCCTTGGTGATTGACTTGCAACGCGCGCCGGTCGCCGCGCTCGGTGGCCTCGCGATCGCGGGCTGCGCGGCGGTGCTGTTCCTGCTGCTGCGAGTGGCCGACCGCAAAGGCTGGCGCCGGCGCCTGCACAAGTACTCCGAGGATCGCCGCTTCGCGCTGGAACTGCGGACGAACCTGGTCGTGCTGTTCGGCCTGGCGGCGCTGGCCGCCGACACCCACGTGTCGATCATGTTGGCGGGCTTCGCATTGGGTTTGGTGATCGCATTGGTCGGCGAGCCGCACCGGCTGGCCCGCCAGTTGTTCGGCATCACCGAGGGGTTCTTCAGCCCGCTGTTCTTCATCTGGCTGGGCGCCTCGCTGCAGGTGCGCGAGCTGGGTTCGCACCCGATGCTGATCCTGCTGGGCATCGGGCTGGGACTCGGCGCCGTGCTGGCGCACTGCGCGGGAAGGCTGCTCGGCCAACCGCTCACGCTGGCGGTGCTGTCGGCGGCCCAGCTCGGGGTGCCGGTGGCCGCGGCCACCATCGGGACCCAAGGACACCTGCTCGTGAAGGGCGAAGCCTCGGCGCTGATGTTGGGAGCCCTGCTGACGATCGCCTGCACGTCGATCGCGGGCGCGCTGGCGGCGCGAAGCCAGGCGCGGGTGACCGCTCCCTAGGGATTGGCCCAAAGTCCCTTTGGCTAGTGCCGTCGTGCTCTCGATTCGGCCGGCGTGCTTACGCGATGGTGGACGTCAACGAGCTTTACCCGAAGGGAACGACGGCGATGAACCCACGATTTCCGGACGCCGGCACGGTCCGGACCGTCCTGACACTGGCGTCCCGGGCACCCTCCGTGCACAACACGCAACCGTGGCGGTGGCGCGTCGACGCCGCAAGCCTGCACCTGTACGCCGACGCCGAACGGCAACTGCCCAACACCGACCCCGACGGCCGGGACCTGATCCTGAGCTGCGGCACCGCGCTGCATCACTGCGTCGCCGCGTTCGCCGCCGTCGGGTGGCTGTCCAAGGTGACGCGGTTGCCGAACCCGGAGGAGCCCGACCACCTGGCATCGATCGAACTGTCTCCGTACCCGGCCGACGCCGTGGACGTCGCGCTCGCCGCGGCGATACCGCGGCGCCGCACCGACCGGCGCCACTACAGTTCGTGGCCGGTGCCGGTCGCCGACATCGCGCTGATGGCCGCGCGGGCGGCCCGAAACGGCGTGACGCTGTGCCAGGTCGAAGATCTCGACAAGCTGCACAAGATCGTCGCCGAATCCGTTGCGGAACACCTGAACCGCGACTACCTCGCTGAGCTGACCGCATGGAGCGGGCGCTACGCCTCCGTCGCGGGGGTTCCGGCCCGCAGCACGCCCCCATCGGACCCCGCG
The DNA here is from genome assembly GCA_002102225.1 of Mycobacterium interjectum. Lineage (GTDB taxonomy): Bacteria > Actinomycetota > Actinomycetes > Mycobacteriales > Mycobacteriaceae > Mycobacterium > Mycobacterium interjectum_B. The sequence goes on along the minus strand of LQPB01000028.1, from coordinate 184,615 downwards.
GCGAAAATTCCGGGCCGGTTCTTCGCCGGCCCCACGCTGCCCATGGCGCCTGACGCGGCGCCCGCCGACGACAGTGCCGTCGTCCTCGCGCTGGGAACCCGGACCGACGACCGGCTGGCGCGGCTGCGCGCCGGCGAGGCCACCAGCGTCGTCCTTTTGACCGCGACGTCACTGGGGCTGGCCAGTTGCCCGGTCACCGAACCTCTGGAGATCGCCGACACGCGCGAGTCGGTCCGGTCCGACATCTTCGGCGGGGGGGATTACCCGCAGATGCTGCTTCGGGTGGGCTGGGCGCCGATCAACGCCGACCCGCTGCCCGCGACGCCGCGGCGCGAACTTTCCGACTTCGTCGACTGGGTCAACGAATAGACCGCCACGGCGCAAGGATGAGGCGGATGATGTGGCGGTGAGCGGAGACGGCGAACAGCACGGTGTGGCGTTGTTCGATGCGGCCGGCCTGCGCCGCCTCGTCGCGGTCCTGATCGAGCGGGGCTACCGCGTGGTGGGACCCACGTTGCGGGACAACGCGATCGTGCTCGCAGAGCTCGAATCGGCCGACGACCTGCCGCGCGGCTGGGGTGTCGACGTCGCGCCCGGACAGTACCGGGTGCGCCGCCGCGACGACGGGGCGGCGTTCGGGCACTCGGCCGGCCCGCAGTCGTGGAAACAGTTCCTGCACCCGCCGCGACAGCGGATGTGGACCGGCACCCGGGACGGGACCGGCGATCCCGACGGCCCCGAACAGGAGGCCCCGCGCTACGCGTTCCTCGGGGTGCGCGGGTGTGACCTGGCCGCGATCGCCACCCTCGACGGCGTGCTCGGCCGCACCGACTACCCGGACACCTCCTACGTCGGCCGCCGCCGTCGGGCTTTCGTCGTCGCCGTGAACTGCACCGAACCGGGCGGCCTGTGCTTCTGCTCATCGATGGGCACCGGCCCCGCGGCGGGGCCCGGTTACGACCTCGCCCTCACCGAGCGCCTCGGCGGTGACGCGTACCTCGTCGAGGTCGGCAGTCCCGAGGGCGCCGACGTGCTCGCCGCGGTGCCGCACCGGACCGCCGACGATGACGAAATCACTTCGGCGCGAAGCGAAGTCGAGGCTGCGGCCGGCAAGATGGGCCGCCAGATGCCGGACACCGATCTGCGGCAGCTGCTGATTGCAAACCGCGAGTCGCCGCAATGGGACGAGGTCGCCAGCCGCTGCCTGACCTGTGGCAACTGCACGATGGTGTGCCCGACCTGCTTTTGCACCAGCACCGAGGACGTCAGCGACCTCACCGGCGAGCACGCCGAGCGCTGGCGCCAGTGGTCGTCGTGCTTCGAATTCGACTTCACCTATGTGCACGGCGGCGGCAGCGTGCGGCAGTCCGGCGCGTCGCGCTACCGGCATTGGCTGACCCACAAGCTGGGCACCTGGCACGACCAGTTCGGCATGTCGGGCTGCGTGGGCTGCGGCCGCTGCATCGCGTGGTGCCCCACCGGCATCGACATCACCGCGGAGATGAACAAGATGGCCGGCTATGACTGAGCCGGCGTCGGCCATGACGCCCGTACCGTACCGGGTGCGCAGTCGCGTTGTGGAGAGCCCGGATTCGGCGACGCTGTGCCTCGAACCCGTCGGCGAGGCGCTGCGGACCCCGCAGCCCGGGGAATTCATGATGCTCTACGCGTTCGGGGTGGGCGAGGCCGCGATCTCGATCAGCGGCGACCCCTCGGTGACCGACGGGTCGATCACGCACACCATCCGCGCCGTGGGGGCGGTGAGCCGTGCCCTGCACAACGCCGAGCCGGGCAGCGTCATCGGGGTCCGCGGGCCGTTCGGCACCACCTGGGGGCTCGACGAAGCCGCCGGGCGGGACCTGGTCATGGTTGCCGGTGGGGTGGGCCTGTGCCCGTTGCGTCCCGCCGTGCTGGGGGCGCTGGCCGGGCGCGCCCGCTACGGCAAGGTGACGCTCGTCGTCGGCGCCCGCTCCCGAGCCGATTTCGTGTTCGTCGACCAGCTCGAAAAGTGGGCGCAGGACCCGCAAATCGAGCTTCACGTCACGGTCGACGTCCCGGTCCAGGGCTGGAGCGGCGAGGTTGGCCTCGTCACCGAGCCGCTGCGCCGGCTGACGTTGCAGCCCGACCGCACCACCGCGTTCCTGTGCGGGCCGGAACCGATGCTGCGGTTCGGCGCCGAAGCCCTGCTCGCCAAAGGAATTGCGGCAAAGGACATTCGAGTCTCACTGGAGCGCAACATGCAGTGCGGGGTGGGCTGGTGCGGTCACTGCCAGCTGGGACCCTTGCTGTTGTGCCGCGACGGCCCGGTCGTCGGCTACGACGTTGCCGGCCCGCTGCTGCAAGTGAAGGAGCTGTAGATGGGCCCAACCACGTTGGCCGTGTGGAAGTTCGCCTCCTGCGACGGCTGCCAGCTGACCCTGCTGGACTGCGAGGACGAGCTGCTCACCCTCGCCGGCCAGGTGCAGATCGCCACGTTCGCCGAGGCCTCCAGCGCCATGGTCGGCGGGCCCTATGACGTCTCGCTGGTCGAGGGGTCGATTACCACCCGCCACGACGAGCACCGCATCCGCGAAATCCGGGCGCAGTCCAAGGTTCTGGTCACCATCGGCGCGTGCGCCACGGCCGGGGGAGTGCAGGCGCTGCGCAACTTCGCCGACGTCGCCGAGTTCGCCTCCGTCGTCTACGCCAAGCCCGAATACATCGACACTCTGGCCACCTCCACGCCGGCCTCGGCGCACGTCAAGGTCGACTACCAGCTGCCGGGCTGCCCGATCGACCGAGGTCAGCTGCTCGACACCCTGGCGGCGCTGCTGATCGGACGCAAACCGCGGATCCCGGCCAAGACCGTGTGCACCGAGTGCAAGCTGCGCGGGGTCACGTGTGTCGTTGTCTCCGAGGGCATCCCGTGCCTGGGGCCGGTGACGCATGCGGGCTGCGGGGCGCTGTGCCCCCGCCACCATCGCGGCTGCTTCGGCTGTTTTGGGCCGTCCGCGACGCCGGCGACCGCGACGCTGATCCCCCTGCTGCGCCGCGACGGCATGTCCGACGGCGATGTCGACCGGGTGTTCTCGACGTTCAACGTCACCACTTTCGCCGCCGAACGGAGCCAGCAGTGAATCAGTCCACCCGCACGCTGAGCGTGGGCACGCTGACGCGTGTGGAGGGCGAGGGCGCTTTGCACGTCACCTTGAAAGACGGCGCCCTGGAAAGCGTGCAGCTCAACATCTATGAGCCGCCGCGATTTTTCGAGGCGTTCCTGCGCGGGCGCGCCCACACCGAGCCGCCGGACCTGACCGCGCGGGTCTGTGGCATCTGCCCGGTCGCCTATCAGGTCAGCGCCTGCAACGCGATCGAAGACGCCTGCGGCGTGCGGGTGGACGAGGAGCTCGTTGCGTTGCGGCGCCTGCTGTACTGCGGCGAATGGATCCACAGTCACGTCCTGCATATCTACCTGCTGCACGCGCCGGACTTCCTGGGCTATCCCGACATCATCGGCATGGCGCGCGACCATGTCCAGGCCGTCGAGCGCGGGCTGGCGCTGAAGAAGGCGGGCAACCAGCTGATGGAATTCGTCGGCGGGCGCGCGATACACCCGGTCAACGTGCGGCTGGGCGGATTCTATTCGGTGCCAACCCGATCCGATTTCACACCGATCGCCGAGCTGTTGCGCCGCGCGCTGGACAACGCGCTGGCCACCGTTGAGTGGGTGTCCGGGTTCGAGTTCCCCGACCTCGAGCTCGACCACGAGTTCCTGGCGCTCGCGGCACCCGGCCGGTACCCGGTCGAGGACGGCACGATCGTGCGCAGCGCGGGCCCGTCGTTTCCGGTCGCCGAGTTCACCGACCACGTCGCCGAGTCGCAGGTGCCCTACTCCACCGCGCTGCACGCGACGCTGGACGGCGGCCGCTATTTGACCGGGCCCCTGGCCCGCTACTCGCTGAACTCGGCGACGCTGTCGCCGGTCGCGGCGCAGGCCGCTGCAGCGGCGGGGCTGTCGGCCGAGTGCCGAAACCCGTTCCGCAGCATCGTCGTCCGCGCGGTCGAGGTGGTCTACGCGGTCGAGGAGGCGCTGCGGATCATCGACGAATACCAGCGCCCGTCGCGCCCGTTCGTCGACGTCCCGGCGCGGGCCAGCGTCGGCCACGGCGTCAGCGAGGCGCCCCGCGGCCTGCTGTATCACGGGTACCGGATCGGCGAGGACGGGCTGGTTTCCGCGGCGACGATCATCCCGCCGACTTCCCAGAACCAGGCGGCCATCGAAGCCGACCTGGCCCGTCTGGTGTCCGGGAACCTCTCCCTGGACGATGCCGCGCTGACCGCGTTGTGCGAGCAGTTGATTCGCAGCTACGACCCGTGCATCTCCTGTTCGGCGCATTTCCTGACGCTGACGATGCACCGGGGATGACGGTTAGCACCGCCGACGCGGTCGTTATCGGCCTGGGCAATCGCTACCGCCGCGACGACGGCGTCGGCATCGTGGCGGTCGACGAGCTACGCCGCTTGGGGCTCAGGGGTGTTCGGGTGGTCACCGGCATCGTGGAGCCCATGAGCCTGCTGGAGGCGTGGTCGGGCGCGGGGATCGCGGTCGTGATCGACGGCGCGGTCGGGACGCCGCCGGCGCCGGGGCGCGTGCGGCGCTGCGGCCTGAGCGACGTGGCGGCGGGTCACGGCTTGAGTTCGCACGGCGTCGACCTCGTGAGCACCCACGCGTTGGGCGAGGCGCTGGGCCGGGTGCCCGGTGAGCTGGTGCTGCTCACCGTGGAAGTCGCCGACACCGGTCATGGCACCGGCCTGACCGCTCCGGTCGAGCGGGCCGTCCCGGAGGTCGTCGGCATGGCGGTGGCCGAAATCGACCGCAGGCGACGAGGAAGGGCCCTTCGGTCAGGTGACGGGGGACTTTTGGCCGCTGACCGACGATCGCGGTGGCCCTAGCGTTGGTGGCATGAGCCAAAGTGCCATAGCGTGGCTGGTTTCCGGGGCGGTCGTCGTGGCGCTGCTGGCGATCGCCTCGATCAGGGTGGTCCAGCAGTATCAGCGCGGTGTGCACTTTCGGCTCGGCCGGGTGATCGCGGTGCGCGAACCCGGCTTGCGGTTCATCATTCCGGTCATCGACCGACTGTTGCGGATCTCGATGCGCATCGTGACCATGCCGATCCAGTCGCAGGGCATCATCACCCGGGACAACGTGAGCGTCGACATCGCCGCGGTCGCCTACTTCCGGGTCGTCGATGCCCGCAAGGCCGTCGTCGTGATCGAAAACGTCAACGCCGCGATCGACCAAATCGCGCAAACCACGCTGCGTAACGTCGTCGGACAACATTCCCTCGACGAAGTGCTTGCCCAGACGGAGAAGATCAACGGCAGCATCCGCCAGATCCTCGACACGACCACCGTCGAATGGGGCGTCGAGGTCACCCTGGTCGAGCTCAAGGACATCCAGCTTCCGGACAGCATGAAGCGGGCGATGGCCCGAGAGGCCGAAGCCGAGCGCGAGAAGCGGGCCAAAATCATTGCCGCGGAGGGGGAGGCGCGCGCCGCCGCCGCCCTCGGCGACGCGTCCGACACCATGATGCGCCACCCGCTGGCCTTGCAACTGCGCAACCTGCAGACCCTGCTCGAACTTGGGGTGGAGAAGAACACCACCATCGTCTTCCCCGCCCCGCTCATGACCGCGATCGGGGAACTCACGGCCTTCCTGACGCGTGAGTCGGACGCCTCGAGGTCCACCGATCAACTTGCCGCGCCGTCCGACGACAACCTGGTTCACGCCGCGCCGCTGCGCACGGGAGCTTGATGTGCGGGCCCGGACCCTGATCCCCACCGCCGCGGCAGTGGTGGTGAGCGCCGTCGCCGGTGGCTTGGCGAGCCGGCCGGCCGCTTCGCCGTGGTATCGGTCGTTGCGCAAACCGCCGTATCAGCCCCCGCCGCAGGCGTTTCCCATCGTCTGGCCAGTCCTCTATACGGACATCGCGATCGTGTCGTCAAACGTCCTTGACGAGTTGGAGCGTCGCGGGCGGAAGCCGGAACGGCGCGGATACGTGACCGCCTTGGCGGTAAACCTTGTGCTGAACGCGGGCTGGTCATGGCTGTTCTTCAACCGGCGCCTGTTGGGCACCTCGGCGATCGCGGCGGCGGTGCTCGCCGGCAGCAGCGCCGACTTGGCCAGACGCGCGGTGGCCGTGCAGGGCATGCGCGCCGCGCCGCTGGCGTTGTACCCCCTCTGGTGTGCCTTCGCGACGCTGTTGTCCGGCCATGTCTGGTTTCTCAACCGACGCTGAGCCGCCGCCCCTACTCGGGAAACGCCGCGGTCGCCAACGGGTCCTGGTCAGCGCCGACGTGCCGGCGGCGCGCATCGGCAGCGCCGCGATCCTGCTCTGTGCCCTGGGCTGGTTGGCGCTGCTGGAGGTGCGCGAACAGCTGGGCTTTTATCGGGTCGCCCCCGGCAGGTTCGGGTGGTCGGTGGCGCTGCTCGCCGCCGCGGCCCTGATTGCGCGCGGCATCTTTCTGGGCCGGCCGGTCACCGTCGGGCACGCGGCGATCGCCGCTGCCGGGGTGGGCTTGGGCCTGTCCGCGCACTTCCTTTCGTTCGCCATGTTCGGCAACGTCCTCATCGCGGCCAGCGGGCTCGCGCTCATGTTGCCGACGACGGCCAAACCGCAACCGGAGCTGCTGGAGCGGGTGTGGCCGCTCGTCGACATCACCCATGAGGATGCGTTGGCGCCCTTCGCCATGCACTCTGGCAAGAGCTACCACTTCAACGCCGACGGCTCCGCCGCGATCGCCTACCGCACCCGGCTCGGCTTCGCCGTCGTCAGCGGCGATCCGATCGGCGATGAGGCCCAATTCAATTCTCTAGCAACAGATTTTGTTCACATGTGTCGCGGCCGGGGATGGCAGATCATCGTGCTGGCCGCCGGTGAGCGGCACGTGAAGCTATGGGGCAACGACGTGGTCGGGCAGAAGATGCTCGCGGTGCCGATCGGCCGCGACGTCGTCGTCGACGTTCGACACTTCACGATGCGCGGTCGCCGCTTCCGCAACCTGCGCCAGGCGGTGCAGCGCAGCCGCAATGGCGGGGTCACCACGCAGATCGTCGACGAACAAGAACTCGATCCGGTATTGGCCGCCGAGCTGACCGACGTGCTGTACGCCGCACACCGCGCGGCGCGCACCGAACGGGGCTTCTGCATGAACCTCGACGGCGCCCTGCGGGGCCGCTACCCCGGGATCAAGCTGGCCATCGCGCGCGATCGGTGCGGCCGGGTGGTGGCGTTTCACCGGTACGCGACCGCGGACGGGGGAGCGGAGGTCAGCCTCGACGCGCCGTTCCGCCGCCCGGACGCCCCCAACGGCGTCGACGAAAGGCTCAGCGTCGACATGATCACCGAGGCGAAAAGCAGCGGGGCGGTGCGTCTTTCGCTGGCGTTCGCCGCTTTCCCGGAGATCTTCGACGCCGCCGACCCCACCACGCTGCAGCGGGTCGCGTATCGCCTGATCCATCTGCTGGACCCGCTGATCCGCCTGGAGTCCCTGTACCGCTACCTGCGCAAGTTCCACGCCCCGGCCGAGCGGCGCTACGTGGTGCTCTGCGCTCACCACATTCCGGCGGCGCTGCTGGTGTTGCTGTCGCTGGAATTCCTGCCGCGCCCGCGCCGCCACCGGCTGGTGCGTTGACTCAGGCGCGCTCGCGGCTGCCCAGCAGCGGCGGGCCGAACCGGAACCGGCGGCCGGTGACCATCTCGGGTATCACCCGCACGTAGTGGGTCTTCTCGGTCGATGTCCACGGCAGCAGCTGGGCGCGTTCGGCTTCCTCGATCTGCTCGCTGGTGCGCAGCGAGCGCGCCCGGCCCTTGACGATGACGCTCCAGCCCTCCGCGACGTTGTGGTCGTCGACCTCGAACAACACGCGGTTGTTGATGGCGGTGCTGACCAGCTTGGTGCCCTCGGCGGTGCGAAACAGCACGGTGCGGTTCTGGACCGCATAGTTGACGGGGAAGATCTCGGGATGGCCGTCCACGCTGGTGACCAATCGTCCCAGCGTGACTCCGCCCATCAGGTCCCAGCATTCGTGCACCGGCAGGATGGTCACCACATCATCGGTCCCGGACATCGGCCACCCTTCTTCGGCGGATCAAAGTTCTTCAACCACTTGGCGGTTCGTGCCAGTGTAGCTAGCGGATCTGCAAGACGGCGCTCGGCGCGCGCCGGGGGGTGGGCGGGGGAACGGCCTCCATCGGCGGCGCTATGCCCACCCGGATCAGCACCTGCGGGTGGCCGCCGCCGGCGAGCATGCCGCGCACGATGTCGCGGCTTTCGTCCAGCTCGACCAGGTGGGTCAGGGTGCAGGTCGCCAGGAAGGCCATCGTGCACTCCAGTAACACGTTCGACAACGCTTCACCGCAACGCAACACGTCTTCCCGGGTGTCCTGCGGGGTGGACAGCACCATGATTTTCGACCAGTCCACCGCGACCTCGGGACGCCGATCCGCGTGGGTCCTGACCGGGAATTCGCGCGCCACGTCCACCCGGCCGCTTTCCTTGTCGGACAGCAGCGCGCGTGGCGGCACGCCCGCGTGCGACGCGAACGGCGAAGTCCACCACTCGAGTTCGGTGCGATAGGACGCGTCGTCGCGACGCAGCGCTTCGGTGAGCTGGGAGGCCTGGGCCAGCCTGGGTCGCTGTTCGTCGGCGAGCACGTCGAGCGTCACGACGTCCTCGTCAAGCGTGCCGCGCACGACCGGCTCGAAGAGGCTCCAATAGGTGGGCTCCCCCATCGGAAGCCGGTCGGTCCGCCGGTGCAGGATCGCATTGGCGCGATCGCGCTGCGCGCCGGTGACGTGCTCGACCGGACTGAATTCGATCCTCGCCAGATGGTTCGGGTCATCGGGGTTGGGAAATCGTTCGGTCTGTGCGCCCCAACCCGCGGCGAGCATGGCGACCCGAACGTGATCCAGCGCGGCGCCACAGCTGAGGATGGCCTCCCGACCGGACGGGTCGGTGCCCGGCACCGTGCGGTCGCGGTCGACGAAAAGTTGCAGAGCCCCGTCCTCGACCACCCACCGCCAGGGCTGGCTGTTGTGCACCGACGGAGCCCGGCACGCGAGCTGCACCGCCCTTTTCAGGGTCTCGGCGTCCGGGGTCGCGTTCATAACATCGAAGGTAGGCGTCATCGGGGTGGGTGGCCAGGGTCGTTCGTCCCGCTCAGCGGGGGCCATTCGGATGCCAAACGGCCTACGCCGAGGCGTTCTTCTCGACATAGCCGACGACGTCGGCCAACGTCCGCAGCGACGCGTAGTCCGATTCGGGGATGTCCACGTGCAGCCGGCGGTGGATGCCGCGCAGAAAGCTCAGCCAGTCCATCGAATCGAGGTCGACCTGGTCGCGCAGCAGGACGTCGTCGCGGATGTCGTCCGGCTCGACTTCGGGGGCGATGGTGGTCAGCACCGACAGCACCACCGAACGGGTGTCTTCGTTCGTCGTCGTCATGGTGAACTCACTTCTCCAAGAGGTCGGGCTGCTGGAGCAGCTCGTTGATGGCTTTCAGGAACAACGCGCCCCGGTGACCGTCGCTGGCGCGATGGTCCGCGGCGAGCGTGGCTTGCACGGTGGTGACAACCCGGATCCCGCCGTCGATGACCCAGACGCGCTGGGCCGGTTGCCCGAAACCGACCAGCGCGACCTGCGGTGGGTAGATGACGCCGAACACCGCATCGACGCCTTGGTCACCGAGGTTGGTGACCGTAATGGTCGGATCCGACATCTCGGAACTCCGCAGTGAGAAGGAGCGCGCCCGCGCTACCAGATCCGTGAGATCGTCCATCAACTCGTCGAGCTTCTTCTCCGGGACGTCGTGGATGGCCGGGGCGACGAGTCCGCCGCCGCGCAGCGAGATCCCGACCCCGACATGGACCCCGGTACCGGGCTGGAACCCGTCGTCCCGCCAAAACCCGTTGAACTCGCCGAAGCGCTGCGCGGCGACGCCCACCGCCTTCAGCAGCAGGACGGCCGGCAGCACGCGCTCGTCGATGGAGCGCTGCGCGTTGCGGGTGGTCAGCCAGGTGAGCGCGTTCTCCAGCACGATCTCGTCGGCGAGGTAATAGTGCGGGATCTCTCGCTTGGACCGGCTCATCGCCGCCGCGATCGACTTTCGCATCAGCGCCGCGCGGTCGGCCGGCTTGGTCTTGGCCGGGGTCTCGGGGGCCGGTTTCGCGGCGCGTTCCTCGGCGGCCGCGTGCGCGAGGCTGGCGGCCGCGTGCTCCACGTCGCTGATGGTGACGGCGCCCTGCGGACCGGTGCCGCTCACCGCGTCGACGTCGACGTGCAGCGATTGGGCGAGGCGGCGCGCCGCGGGTGAGATCCAGCGGCGATGTTGCGGTGCGCCGGGGGAGGTGACGGCCATGTGTGGCTTGGGCGGCGCCGCCGACGGCGTGGTGCCGGCACTCGCCGACGGCCGGGGCTTCCCGGCCCGCTTTTCCGCCTTCTCGCCCGGGGCCAGCAGCGTCGCCAACGGGGCTCCCACTTGGACGGTTTCACCGACCGGAACGAGCAGTTCGCTGACCGTCCCCTCCTGCCAGCATTCGACTTCCACCGCGGCCTTGGTGGTCTCGACGACCGCCACGATCTGGCCGCGGGCGATCTTGTCGCCGGGCTTGACCAGCCACTCGTTGAGCGTGCCCTCGTCCATGTCGGCGCCCAGCGCCGGCATCGTGAATTCGATCATTGCCGTTCACCGAAGAGATTCTGGACGGCGGCGACGATCTGCGCGGTTTGCGGCAGGGCCGCCTGTTCCAGGTGCTTCGCGTACGGCATGGGGACCTCGGCGCTGCACACCCGGGCGATGGGCGCGTCCAGGTCGTAGAACGCGCCCTCCACGACGCGCGCGCTGATCTCCGCGGCCAGACTGCCGCTGCGCCAAGCCTCGTCGACGACGACGAGGCGATGCGTCTTGCGCACCGATTCGAGGATGGTGTCCTCGTCGAGGGGCCGCAGGACGCGCAGATCGATGACCTCGCAGTCGATTCCGGCCAGGGACAACTCGTTTGCAGCGTCCAGCGCCTTCCACAGCGAGCCGCCGTAGGCCGCCACCGTCACATCGGTGCCGCCGCGACGGACGGCCGCCCGGCAGATGTCGGTGGGCCCGAGGGCCTCGGTGTCGGACGAGGTGTTGTAGAGCTGGACGTGTTCGAAGATCACCACGGGGTCCGGATCGGCCAGCGCGGGGCCCAGCATGCCGTAGGCGTCCTCGACGGTGGCCGGGGCCAGCACCTTGATGCCCGGGATGTGGGCGTACCACGGCTCCAGGCTGTGCGAGTGCTGGGCGGCGAGCTGGCGTCCCGCGCCCGTGGCCATCCGGACGACGAGCGGAACGGAGAACTGCCCGCCCGACATGTGGCGAAGGGCCGCAGCGGTATTGACGATCTGGTCGAGCGCCAGCAGGCTGAAGTTCACCGTCATGACTTCGACGATCGGGCGCAATCCGCCCAGCGCGGCGCCGATTCCGATCCCGACGAAACCCAGTTCCGACAGCGGGGTGTCGCGCACTCGCTCGGGACCGAATTCCTCCAGCAGGCCTTTGGATGCTGCGTACGTTCCGCCGTACCGCCCGACGTCCTCTCCCATCAGCACGACGCGCGGGTCGTCGCGCAGCGCATCACGCATCGCGTCGTGGACGGCGGTGCGGTAGGTGGTCTTCGTCGTCTTCATCGCGTCGCCTCCGCTCCCGGGGTGAGGACGTCGCGTTCGAGATCCGCGATGTCCTCCCATGTTCCGGCCTCGGCGAACGCCACCGCGGCCTCGATCTCGGCGGCGGCCGAGTCTTCGATATCCCGCACGTCGGTCTCCGAGAGCGTGCCGTCGCCGAGGCACTTGTCGGTGAACGACCGGATCGGGTCGCGCTCGCGCCACTTTTCGACCTCGGCCTTGTCCCGGTACAGCTCGGGGTCGAACATCGAATGCGCCCGGAACCGGTAGGTGCGGAACTCGATGAAAAAGGGCCCGCCGGTGTCGCGGACGTGGTCGACGCCCTGTTGCGCGGCGACGTGGCACGCCTCGACATCCATGCCGTCGACGGCCATCGTGGGAACGCGGTACGACGCGGCCTTGACGGTGAGGTCGGTCTGCGACTGCGCCCGGTCCAGCGCGGTGCCCATCGCGTAAAGGTTGTTCTCGCAACAGAACAGCACCGGCAGGTTCCACAGCGCGGCCATGTTCAGCGACTCGTGAAACGCGCCCTCGGCCACCGCGCCGTCGCCGAAATAGCAGGCCGTCACCCGTTTCTGCTGCAGCATGGCGTCGGCCAGCGCGATGCCCACGGCGAGCGGCAGGCCGCCGGCGACGATCGCGTTACCGCCATAGAACCGCTTGGACGCGTCGAACAGGTGCATTGACCCGCCGCGGCCGCGCGAGCAGCCCTCCTGCTTGCCGAACATCTCGGCCATGATCGAGGTCATCGGGATGCCGCGCAGCAGCGCGTGCGCGTGCTCACGGTAGGTAGCGACCACCGCGTCGTCGTCGGCCAGCGCGCGCAGCGACCCCGCGGCGACGGCCTCCTCGCCGACGTAGAGGTGCAGGAACCCGCGAATCTTGGCCGCGCTGTACAGTTCCGCGCATTTCTCTTCCATGCGGCGCACTCGGACCATGTCCGACAGCAGCTCGTGGGCCAGCTTGGTATCGCTCATGACGGCACTCCCTCGGCGCGGTGGTCCGGCTGTCTTTCGATCGTGGAGGTGTCGCCCTCGGGCAGGCCGAGTTCCCTCGCCTTCAGCAGCCTCCGCATGATCTTGCCGCTGCTGGTGTGCGGCAACGCGTCGACGAACTCGATGTCCTTGGGCGCCACGGCGGCGCCGAGCCGCTTGCGCGCGTGGCCCAGCAGTTCCAGGCGCAGGTCTTCGTCGCCGACCACGCCATTCTTCAGCGTGACAAAGGCTTTGACCATCTCGCCGACCGTCGGATCGGGGATGCCGATGACGGCGGCCTCGGCCACCGCCGGATGATCGGTCAGCGCGCTTTCCACCTCGAACGGGCCGATCAGGTGTCCCGCGGACTTGATCACGTCGTCCTTGCGCCCGACGAACCAGAAGTAGCCGTCGGCGTCCTTCTTCGCGAGGTCTCCGGTCAGGTAGAGCCCGTTGGCGAAGCTGTTGCGGTACCGCTCCTCGGCGTTGAGGTAGCCGCGGAACATCGACGGCCAGCCCGGCTTCAGCGCCAGCTCTCCCTCGACGTCCGGTTCGTCGACGACCTCCGTGGTGTCGTCGTCGTTGTGGCGCACGATGTAGGCGTCCACCCCGGGCAGGGGCCGGCCCATGGAGCCCGGCTTGATGTCGAATGCGGGGGTATTGGCGATCATGATGCCGCCGGTCTCGGTCTGCCACCAATTGTCGTGAATGGGCAAGCCCAGCACCCGCTTTCCCCACCAGACGGCTTCGGGGTTGAGCGGCTCGCCCACGCTCGCGATGAAACGCAGCCGGGGAAAGCGATACCGCGCGGGCAGCTCCGGGCCGGCCTTGATCAGCATCCGTATCGCGGTCGGCGCCGTGTACCACACCGACACGCCCTGATCTTGCAGGATCTGGTACCAGCGCTGGGCGTCGAACTCGGCTTCGTCGACGATGGAGGTGACCCCGTGCAGTAGCGGGCTGATGATGCCGTATGACGTTCCGGTCACCCAGCCGGGATCGGCTGTGCACCAATAGGTGTCGTCGGGGTGCAAGTCCAGGGCGTACAACCCGGTGACGTAATGCATCGTCACGGCGCCGTGCACGTGGATCGCGCCCTTGGGTGTGCCGGTGGTGCCGCTGGTGAAGTGCAGCAGCGCCGGGTCGTCGGCGGTGGTGGGCTCGATCGGCGCGTTCTCATCGGCCGCGTCCAGCCATTCCCAGAAGTTGAGCGTGCCGGGCGGCGCGCCGCCGGCCTTTCCGTCGTCGACGACGAAGACGTGCCGCACCGACGGCAGCCGATCGCGGATCTTGGCGATTTTGCGCTCGTAGATCGCCCGGGTGGTCACCAGCACATCGGCTTGCCCGATGCTCACCCTGGTGGCGATCGGCTCCGGCCCGAAGGCGGAGAACAACGGGGAAACGACGCTGCCGTTGCGCAGCGCGCCCAGCATCGCGATGTAGAGCTCGGGCGAGCGGTTCATGATCGTGAACACGCGGTTGCCCCTGTTGATCCCGAGCGAGCGCAGCGCGCCGGAGAATCGCCTGACGAGCCGGCCGAGCTCGGAGTAGCTGAGGTCGCGCGTGGTGATCGCGCCGTCCCAGCCCACGTCGGTGAGGAACCGCAGCGCCGTGCGGGTGGCGGCCGGGCCGTCGGCGTGCCGGTCCACCGCGGCGTAGGCGATGTTGCACCTGCCGGCGCCCATGCCTTCGCACAACGGGGGCACGTCGGACCAGTGAAACTGCGCGCGCGCTTGCTCGTAGTCCGTGAGGTTGGGGCGGACGGAGCAGTCATGGGGCGTCTTGCGGATGACATCCATGGGGGGCCCTTTTCTTCTCGCCTAGGGGCATCCCCATCGTTTGCCGGGCCCCGATGCCGCAATAGAGACAAAAGTCATCAATGAGACCGACGAACGCACCCGGGCCCAATGACGTGGCGCAGGGGACCAAGGACCCTGGCGCCCGGCGTGCCCATGCCCGAGGGTCGACCTGGGACAGGAAGTGAGTGAGCGAATGACCCAGACGATGGTGGACCTCGGCGTGATCACCGGCGCGGTGGAGCTGGCATGCCGAGCTCCCTCCCTGCACAACATCCAGCCCTGGCGCTGGGTTGCGGGCAACACGAGCGTCGATCTGTTCGTCGACCCCGATCGCACGGTCACCGCGACCGATCGGTCCGGCCGCGAGGCGATCATCAGCTGTGGCGCCGCACTCGATCACTTCCGGGTCGCGATGGCCGCGGCGGGCTGGGACACCAACGTCGATCCCTTTCCCAACCCCAACAACCTCGACCACCTCGCGTCGGTCGACTTCGCCGCGGTCGACTTCGTGCCGCAGGCGCGGCGGGACCGCGCCGATGCGATACGGCATCGCCGGACCAACCGGTTGCCGTTTGGCGCCCCCCAGCATTGGGGATCGTTCGAACCCGTACTGCGGAGCGCTTTCGACGAGGATGCGGTTTTCCTCGACGTGCTGACCGACAACGCACGACCTCAATTGGCCGACGCATCGCGGCTCACCGATTCGTTGCGCCGCTATGACGATTCGTACCAGCATGAATTGCTTTGGTGGACATCGCCGTTGCGGGAGGCGGAGGGCATACCCGACAACGCGCTCGTCTCCCAGTCGGACGCCCGGCGGGTCGACGTCAACCGCCGGTTCCCCATCGACCCGTCGGACGAGCGCAGCTCCGCGGGAACCTACGACCAGGCGAAGGTCTTGGTGCTGTCCACGCCGCGGGACACCCGCGCCGACGCGCTGAACTGCGGTGCGGCGCTTTCGGCGGTCCTGCTGGAGTGCACGATGGCCGGGCTGGCCACCTGTCCGGTCACGCACCTCACGGAGCTGGTGTCCAGCCGCGACATCATCGCCGATCTCACGGGCCGTCCCGCGGCGGTGCCCCAGGTTCTGGTCCGGGTCGGCATCGAGCCCGAGGGGGAGTTGGCTCCCAAGCCCACCCCGCGGCGGCCGTTGACCGACGTGCTGGAGATCCGCCGGCCATGAAGGCCACCGTCGGGGACTGGCTGGTGATCAAGAGCGGCGCGATCGGCCGCCGGGACGTGCGCGGGCTGATCACCGGGGTGCATTCGCCCGAAGGTGAGCCGCCGTACCAGGTTCGGTGGCTTGACACGGACGAACAGGCGATGGTCTACCCGGGCCCCGACGCGATCGTCGTCACCGCGGCCGAGCAACGGGCCGCCGACGAACGGGCGCGGTCACGGTTCGCCGCGGTGCAAACGGCCATCAAGGATCACGCCCATGGCCACTGAAATGACGTCTCTGCCAAGCGGTCCGCCGCTCTTGACCGACGGCGACGTCGACGCGCTGGCGTGGCAGTTCTTGCATTCACCCTATGCCGACGACGACTACGCCGATTGGCCGCTGGATCGCCGCCTGGACGGTTTTCTGCGCCGGGAGGGACTGGTCCGCCTCGTCGAAGACGGCGACACCTACGACCTGATCCTCGACCGCGTCATGGCCTACATCGCCGCTCGGGCGCGGCTTTCCGACTAGCGAACGCGGCGACGAACGACCCGCGACGCCGGGACTTCCGTCCCTATCGCCGCCAACGCTCGGCTGGTCGGATGGGACTATGACCAGAGCAGCCGACGCCACCCGGCGCTCGCCGCGGCGCGTGTTCCGCGACCGCCGCGAGGCCGGCCAGATTTTGGCAAGCCTTCTCGGCGCCTATCGCGACCGGGGGGACGTCATCGTGTTGGGTCTCGCGCGGGGCGGGGTCCCCGTCGCGTGGGAGGTGGCGGCCGCGCTGCACGCACCGCTGGACGCCTTCATCGTGCGCAAGCTCGGCGCCCCCGGCCACGAGGAGTTCGCGGTCGGCGCGTTGGCGAGCGGCGGCCGCGTCGTCGTGAACGATGACGTCGTGCGGGGTCTGCGCATCGCCCCGCAGGAGTTGCGCGCCATCGCCGAGCGCGAAGGTCGCGAGCTGGTCCGCCGCGAGGCCGCCTATCGCGACGGGCGCCCGCCCGTCGACGTGACCGGCAAGACCGTGATCCTCGTCGACGACGGGTTGGCCACCGGCGCAAGCATGTTCGCGGCGGTGCAGGCGCTGCGGGAAGCCGAGCCCGCGCACATCGTGATCGCCGTGCCCGCGGCGCCCGAGTCGACCTGCCGGGAACTCGCCGGCCTCGTCGACGACATGGTGTGCGCCTCGATGCCCACCCCGTTCCTGGCCGTCGGTGAGTCGTTCTGGGATTTTCGCCAGGTCACCGACGACGAGGTTCGCCAGCTGCTGTCCGCCCCGACCACCGGGGCCGCCGTGAGCCGGCCCGCGGCGCGCACGCCGGCCGAGGTAATCCGCGGTGTCGCCATCGATGCGCCGCAGGGTTTGCCGCCGCGCGAGACGCTGGACGAGCTCGTCGGCGACGCACGCGTTGTGCTGATCGGCGAAAGCTCCCACGGGACACACGAGTTCTACGAGGCCCGGGCCGCCATCACGAAATGGCTGATCGAGGAGAAGGGCTTTTGCGCCGTCGCGGCGGAGGCGGACTGGCCCGATGCCTACCGGGTCAATCGCTACGCGCGCGGCCTCGGAGACGACAAGAGCGCCGACGAGGCGCTGAGCGGATTCGAGCGCTTCCCGGCGTGGATGTGGCGCAACACCGTCGTCAGCGATTTCGTCGACTGGCTGCGCGCCCACAACCGGTTGCACGCGTCGGACGGCCGGCAGGCGGGCTTCTACGGCCTGGACCTCTATAGCCTGCACCGGTCGATGGGCGAGGTCATCGCCTACCTGGACAAGATCGACCCGAAGGCGGCCGCGCGGGCGCGGGAGCGCTACGGCTGTTTCGACCACGCCGCGGCCGATGACGGTCAGGCGTATGGCTTTTCGGCGGCATTCGGCGCCGGCCCGTCGTGCGAAAAGGAAGCGATCGAGCAGCTGGTCGAGATCCAGCGAAACGCGCTGGCCTATGCGCGCATGGATGGGCTGCTGGCGGAGGATGAGCTGTTCTACGCCGAGCAGAATGCGCAAACGGTCCGCAACGCGGAGGTGTACTACCGCGCGATGTTCAGCGGGCGCGTCACCTCGTGGAACCTGCGCGACAAGCACATGGCGCAGACCCTCGAGGCGCTGCTGACTCACCTGGACCGCCACAGCGATGCGCCGTCGGCCCGAATCGTGGTGTGGGCGCACAACTCTCATGTCGGCGACGCGCGGGCGACCGAGGTATGGGCGGACGGGCAGCTCACACTCGGTCAGCTGGCGCGGCAGCGCTATGGCGACGACGCGCGCCTGATCGGGTTCAGCACGTACTCGGGCACGGTGACCGCCGCCAGCGACTGGGGCGGCGTTGCCGAGCGCAAGGTCGTGCGCCCGGCGCTGGGCGGCAGCATCGAGGAACTGTTGCACGAGACGGGCAGGAGCGCTTTTTTCGTGTCGCCGCTCATCAGCCCCGACGCCACCGACCCGCTCAGCGCGGTTCGGTTGGGGCGCGCCATCGGCGTAATCTACCGGCCCGAAACGGAGCGGCAGAGCCACTACTTCCACGTCCGGCCGGCCGACCAGTTCGACGCGATGATCCACATCGACCAGACCCGCGCGCTAGAGCCCCTCGAGGTAACCAGCTTGTGGATCGCCGGTGAAACGCCCGAGACGTATCCCACCGGCCTGTAGCCGCCGCCGACAACCGGAGTGATCATGCCGACGCCAGCACCGCCGCCCGTGAGCCGACCGCAAATCGTCACGTTGACCATGAATCCGGCGCTCGACATCACCACCAGCGTCGATATGGTGCGTCCGACGGACAAATTGCGCTGCGCCGCCACCCGTTACGACCCGGGCGGCGGCGGCATCAACGTCGCGCACGTCGCCTACGTGCTGGGCGGGTCGGTATTGGCGGTTTTCCCCGCGGGCGGCTCGACCGGCGGCCTGATCGCGAAGCTGCTCAGCGACGAGGGGGTGCCATTCTGGCAGGTCCCGATCGCCGCGGCCACCAGGGAGAGCTTCACCGTCAACGAGGCCAGCAGCGGCCAGCAATACCGGTTCGTGCTGCCGGGGCCGCAGTTGACCCTGCGCGAACAGGCGCACTGCCTCGAGCAACTGCGGACGGCCGCGAAGTCGGCCGAGTTCGTGGTGGCCAGCGGCAGCCTGCCGCAGGGCGTCACCGCCGACTTTTACCAGCGGGTCGCCGACATGTGCCGGCAGCTGGGGGTTCGCCTCATCCTGGACACCTCCGGCGGCGGCCTGCTGCACGTCTCGTCCGGCGTGTTCCTGCTCAAAGCGAGCGTGCGGGAACTGCGGGAATGCGTCGGGCGCCCGCTGGAGACCGAAGCCGAGCAGCTCGCCGCCGCGCACGAACTCGTCGACAGCGGCCGCGCGGAAGTGGTGCTGGTGTCTTTGGGGTCGCACGGCGCGCTCCTTGCTACCCGGCATGGCAGCCAGCGCTTCTCGGCGATTCCGATGCCGGGCGGCAGCGGCGTCGGGGCCGGCGACGCCATGGTCGCCGCGATCGCGGTGGGGCTCTGCCGCGGCTGGCCGCTCGTCAAATCCGTCCGGTTGGGCATCGCCGCGGGCGCGGCGATGCTGATGACGCCCGGAACGGCGGCCTGCGGCCGGGCGGATGTGGAGAAGCTGTTCGCGGACACCGCCGAACCGTTCGACATCGCGGTTGACGAACGGCTTCCCAGATAAGGCCTAACGACCCCTGCATCGGGGGCGGCGGCGCAATAGCCTGGGAGTGAAGGAAGGTAGTCAGGAGCCGACATGAACCAGCTGGACGCGAAGTCGGTGGTCGTAGGCATCAACGGCTCACCAGCCGCGGTGAACGCCGCCAAGTGGACGATCGAGGAGGCGCTGAGCCGGCAGCTGCCGTTGCGCCTCGTCTACGTCATCCCGCGCCGTGAGGGGCAATCGGCGCCCGCCTCCGAGTGGGAGCTCGAGCGCGCCGAAACGGCGCTGTCCCAAGCGGAGTGCGCGCTGCAACGGGCGAAAAAGCCGGTCGAGATCGAAACGGCCGTCCTCTCAGGCGATCCCGGGCAGGTGCTCATCGACGAATCGCAGGACGCGGCGTTGATTTGCGTGGGCACCTCCCGGCGGGGCTGGGCGTCCGACGGGCTGCTGGGTCCGACGGCCACCGCGCTGGTGGCCGATGCGCAATGCCCGGTCGCGATCATCCGCACCAATCCCGACGGCTCGCCGACCGAGCTCGGGGTGATCGCCGTGGTGCTCAACGACGAGCCCGACAACGACGAAGTCGTGCACGAAGCCATGGAGCAAGGCCGGCGCCGCCGTGCCACCGTGCGCCAGATCGACCGTCGACTGAACAGCTGGGTCAGGCGCTATCCCGACGTGCACGTCCAGACCGTCGCCGCGGGCGTCGGCGTGAGCACCGGCGAAAAGCGCAGTGGCCACATCGGATTGGCGGTGGTGGGCAGCGCCGACGCCGCCGAGATCGCGGGGCTGGCCACCCCCAACTGCCATCCGATCGTGGGCTACCCCGACTGTTCGGTCCTGGTGGTCCGGCACTAAAGCCCGGGCGACGTCGATGAGAGAGTTGGCGACACCGCAGTCGATCGTGGTCGGTATCGATGGCTCGAAGGCGGCGATACGCGCGGCGCTCTGGGCGGTCGACGAGGCGGTGAGTCGTGACGCGCCCCTGCGCCTGCTGTACGCGGCTGAGCGGGGCGAGATGGAGGCGGCCGCGCCGCAAACCTCGATTCGCCACGCCGTCAACGCAATCGAAGCCGCGGGCAAGCCCGTCACGATCGAAACCGAAGTCCTCCCCGGACCCGCGATCGGGGCGCTGATCGGCGCATCGGCGTCCGCGGTCATGCTGTGCGTCGGCGCGCTCGGACTGCGACACTTCCAGCAGGGCCGGGTCGGCTCGACCGCCGCCGCCTTGGCGGTCTCGGCGCGGTGCCCGGTCGCCATCGTTCGAGGCCGCGACGACCACCCCACCGCGGACTCGGTCGTCGTCGAGCTGGACGGCGCGCCCGACAACGGTGTGCTGTTGGGCGCCGCCATCGAGGAGGCCCGGCTGCGCAACGCCACGATCCGGGCGATCATCTGCCGCCGGTCCGCGCCGGCCGACAACGGGCCGGCCTCCATCGGACATGCCGAGGGCGATCGCCGGGCACTCGCCGACCTCGATCGACGGCTGGCCCGGTGGAAGCGGCGCTATCCGCAGCTGCGGGTCGAGTCGCTGGCGGTGCACGGCGGCCTGCTCGGATACCTGGCTCTATGCCGGTCGGTCGGGTTGGTGGTGGTCGGCGCCCGCAACCGTCAGCAGGTGGACGAACTCGTCGGGCCGGCCGGCAGTGCCGTGCTGCGCGACGCCGACTGCTCGGTGTTGGTCGTCAATCAGCAACACTTGTGAGCCCGGGCGGCTGTGAAACTATGGGATATTGAGTCGGTGGTTTCATGACCGTCGCCTCGCGCGCCCGGCAGAAAGAATTCGTCATGGTCAAGGTCTTCCTCGTTGATGACCACGAAGTCGTTCGGCGCGGTCTCGCCGACCTGCTCGCCTCGGACCCCGAGCTGGAAATCGTCGGCGAAGCCGGTTCCGTGTCGGAGGCGAAGGCGAGAATTCCGGCGCTGCGGCCCGACGTGGCCGTGCTTGACGTGCGCCTTCCCGACGGGAACGGGATCGAATTGTGCCGCGACCTGGTGTCCGATATTCCGGACCTGCGGTGCCTGATGTTGACGTCGTTCACCTCCGACGAGGCGATGCTCGAGGCGATTCTGGCCGGCGCCAGCGGTTACGTGGTCAAAGACATCAAGGGTATGGAGCTGGCCCACGCGATCAAGGAGGTGGGTGCCGGCAAGTCCTTGCTGGACAACCGGGCCGCGGCGGCGTTGATGGCGAAGCTGCGCGGCGCGGCGGAACGCGAAGACCCGTTGTCCGGGCTGACCGAACAGGAGCGGACGCTGCTCGGGCTGCTCAGTGAAGGTTTGACGAACAGGCAGATCGCCGCGCGGATGTTCCTGGCCGAGAAGACGGTGAAAAACTACGTCTCCCGTTTGCTGGCCAAATTGGGCATGGAGCGCCGGACGCAGGCGGCGGTGTTCGCCTCCAAACTGGATCAGCGGTCCGGGCGGCCCACGGACGCTCCGTCGAGTTAGTCGACGGCGCGGAAATGGGCCGTCGAGGTTTGCTGTCAGCGCCGCGTCTGCGCGACGGCGGCCGGATGGTGCCCGGGCGTTTGTCTTAGGCGCTTTTACCCCTAGGGGTTAAGCTCGACAAGGATTCGGGTTGTCGTGGAGGTATCGGTCGGGTGACCAGCGACGAGCGCGGCTCGGCTTTTGCCGGGCTTGGTCAGCGCGGGCTGGTCAGCAGGATGCACGCGCAGCTCGACGAGTTGCTGGCGGCGCGCGACCAGATGGAGCAGCTGCTCCGGGTCTTCGTCGAGATCGGCGGTGACGTCGGTGACCTCGACGGGACGTTGCACCGGATCATCGCCGCGGCCAGGGAGCTGACCTCCGCCCCCTACGGCGCCCTGGCCATCCGCGATCCCGAGGGCAACCTGCTCAGGTTCATCCACGAGGGGATGGACGCGGAGACCGTCCAACGCATCGGGCACCTGCCCTTCGGCAAGGGGCTGTTGAGCCTGTCGCTGCTCGACACGCCGGCCCTGCGCGTGGATGACATGACCGCGCACCCGGCCGCCGTCGGGTTTCCCGAGCACCACCCGCCGATGCGTGCCTTTTTGGCGGTGCCGATCACCATCCGCGGGACGGTCTTCGGCAACATCTACCTGACCCACGTCGACCCGGAGCGGGTGTTCTCCGAATCCGACGAGGTCGCCGCCCGCGCGCTGGCGTTCGCGGCCGCGGCCACCATCGACAACGTGCAGCTTTTCGAGCGCGAGCGGTTGTCGGTGAAGTGGATGCAGGCCAGCCGCGAGATCACCACCGCCCTGTTGTCCAGCGCCCAGCCGCACCGGCGCCCGATGCAGCTCATCGCCGAAAGCGCGCGGATCCTCACCGACGCCGAACAGGCGATCGTGCTCGTCCCGGCCGACGCGGACGTGCCGGACGACGAAACGGACACGCTGGTGGTGTCCGCCGCGGTGGGGGTGCACGCCGATGAGGTGATGGGCCGGCGGGTTCCGGTGGAGGGCTCCAGCAGCGGCGAGGTTTTCCGGTCCGGCGAACCGCTGATCACCGAGTCGTTGCGGTACCCGATCCAGGCGTTCACCGATGTGGGGCAGCGACCCGCCATCCTGATGCCGCTGCGCGCCGACGACAGGGTCGCGGGGGTGATCGCGATCGCCCGGGGCGCCGATCAGCCGCCGTTCGACGAGAGCTACCTCGACCTGGTGAGCGATTTCGCCACCCACGCCGCGATGGCCCTGGTCCTGGCGGCGGCGCGGGACGACTCGCGCCAGCTGACCATCCTCGCCGAGCGCGAGCGCATCGCGCACGATCTGCACGACCATGTCATTCAGCGGCTGTTCGCCGCCGGGATGAACCTGCAGGGCACCCTCGCCCGGGCGCGTTCGCCGGAGGTGGCCGAGCGGCTCAACCGCACCCTCGACGATCTGCAGACCATCATCGAGGAGATCCGATCGACGATCTTCCAGCTCAAGTCCCCGTTGGGCGACGGCCCCGATTTCCGGCAGCGGATCCAACAGGTGGTCGCCGATCTGACCGAAAGTCGCGAGATCGTCACCACCCTGCGCCTGCACGGGCCGATGACCGCGGTGGGCGGTGAGCTTGCCGAGCAGGCCGAGGCCGTCGCCACGGAGGCCGTCAGCAACGCGCTGCGCCACTCCGCCGCGTCGCGACTGACCGTCGAGGTGGACGTCGCCGACATGTTCGTCCTCGACGTGAGCGACAACGGAAGCGGCATCCCCGCCGGTAATTCGCGCAGCAGCGGCCTGGCGAACATGAAGTACCGCGCCGAGCAACTCGGCGGCACCTGCGAGATCACCTGTCCGCCGGAGGGCGGCACCCGGGTGCATTGGGTCGCTCCGCTCACCGACCAGTGACGCCTGCCGGCGGTGGGGCCCGGGACCAATGC
The DNA here is from genome assembly GCA_002102225.1 of Mycobacterium interjectum. Classification (GTDB taxonomy): domain Bacteria; phylum Actinomycetota; class Actinomycetes; order Mycobacteriales; family Mycobacteriaceae; genus Mycobacterium; species Mycobacterium interjectum_B. The sequence goes on along the minus strand of LQPB01000028.1, from coordinate 160,983 downwards.
CGCCGGGGTGGGGTCCAACGACCCCTGCCGAACCGCGCCGCCGGGGAATAACGTCGTTCATCATGGGCGACCAAGCGGTGGAATTCGCGGCTACGGCGCCACTGCTCGATGGGCGGATCGTGTCGTTGCGCCGGCTCGGCACCGACGACGCCGCCGCGGTACTGGCGCTGCACGAACACCTCTCCGACCACGACCGCTACTTTCGCTTCTTCACACTGCAGCCGGTCGAGCTGGCCGAGCTCGTCGGCAGGCTGACCGAGCCCCCCGACGGGTTGTGCGCGCTTGGGGCGTTCGACGACGGCCGGCTGATCGGCGTGGCCCACTACGTCGTCGTCCGCGAGGCGCCGAAAGCCGCGGAGTTCGCCATCGTGGTCGCCCACGAAGATCACTCGGTCGGTGTGGGAACGGCCTTGCTGAAGCAGCTCGCCCGCGTCGCCCGGGTGCACGGGATCGGACGCTTCGTCGCCGACGTCCTGGGCGAGAATCACCTGATGCTCATGGTGGTCTTCGATCTTGGCTGGCGTTGCGAGCCGGCGGACTACGGGTCGGTGCGTCACCTGGAGATCGAGCTGCCCGAATTGAGCGACGAGGATGCCAAATGTCCGACATGACAAAGAAATTCGGAGTGCTGGTGTGCGTCGACGGATCGCCGGCGTCCGACGCCGCCGTCGCCTGGGGCACGCGCGAGGCCCTCATGCGCAAGCTGCCCATCACCTTGATGCACGCCGTGCAACCGGTGGTCGTCGGGTGGCCGGAGGGCCAGCTGTATGCCGAGATGCCCGAGTGGCAGCACGACGACGCGCAGCGCGTCATCGATCAGGCCCGCAAGACGCTGAACGCCGGCCTGGCGGGGGCGCAGGCACCCGAAACCCGTACCGAGGTGGTCTATTCCGGCGTGGTGCCCGCGCTGGTCGAGGCGTCGAAAGACGCCTGGATGATCGTCGCCGGCAGCCAGGGCCTGGGCGCGTTGGGCCGCCTGCTGCTGGGCTCGGTCACGACGGGGCTGATCCACTACGCGCAGTGCCCGGTTGCGGTCATTCACTCCGGCGAAACCGCCGGCCCCGACGCCCACGCGCCCATCCTGCTGGGCATCGACGGGTCGCCCGCGTCGGAAGCCGCGACCGCCCTGGCCTTCGATGAGGCCTCGCGTCGCGGGGTGGGGCTGCGCGCGCTGCACGTGTGGAGCGATGTCGGGGTGTTCCCCGTCCTCGGGATGGATTGGCGCGACCGCGAGCGCGAGGGCCAGGAGATCCTCGCCGAACGCCTGGCCGGCTGGCAGGAACGGTATCCGGATGTGCACGTGGAGCGATTGTTGTTCTGCGACAAGCCATCCCGGTGGTTGATCGAGGAGTCCGAACGCGCCCAACTCGTCGTGGTCGGCAGCCGCGGACGTGGAGGCTTTCCCGGCATGCTGCTCGGGTCGGTGAGTTCGGCCGTGGCGCAGTCGGCGAAAGTTCCCGTGATTGTTGTCCGTTAGGAGGATCCGATGATCGAGCTGCTGCCCGACATGCCGCAAGGGGTGACCGGCATTCGCGTGTCGGGCCGGCTGCGCGGTGACGAACTGCGCGACTTCAAGCCCGCGATGGAAGAGATGCTGGACACCGGCGAGATCAGGATTGTGGAGGTCATCGCCCCCGATTACGAGGGCTTCGGGCCCGGCGGCTTCGCCGAGGACATCAGGCTGGGGTTGGGCACGGTCTTCTCGCATCATTCGGCGTTCAAGCGGATCGCGGTCGTGTCCGACAAGGACTGGGTCGGTCACGTGCTGCACGCCGTGGCGTGGATGATCCCCGGCGAGCTCGCCGTGTTCGGGCTCGATGAGCTCGACCGGGCCAAGGAGTGGGCCGCCGGCTAGTCGGCGATCGCGAGCGCGGGAACCGGGCGACGCGGGTCGCCGCCATCGATCTAGCCGGCTCGGTCAGCTGCGCACCACCAGCACCGAGCACCCTACGGGCCCGGTGAGGTGCGGACCGGTCGGGCCGACCATCCGGGCAACCTTGTCGGAGTCCTCGCTGCCCACCACGGTGAGTTGGACGGATTCCTGCGTGTGAGCGAGGAATTCGGCCGGTCCGCGCCGCGCGGCGGCCGGCATGACGTGCACCTCGGGATACCTCGACACCCACCGCCCCAGCCGATGCTCCAGCTGGCGGTAGGGGATCTCGCCCAGGCCCCACCGCCACACTCCCAGCGCCAGGATCGGGGCCCGACGCAGCCGCGCCTCGCGGAAGCCCTCCTCGAGCACCGCGTCGTTGGCCGGCGAATCGTCGACGACGACGGCGACCCATCCGGAGCCCGACGCATGGCCGTTGCTGCGAACGATCGCCACCGGACATTGCGCTTTTCGGGCGACGGCGTCGGCGGTCGAGCCGAGGAGCTTGCGCGCGATGCGGCCGATCCCCACCGATCCCACGCAAACCATTGCCGCGCTGCGGGATTCGTCGACCAGAATGCCCTCCGGCGACCCGCGCACGATGTCGCATTCGACGTCGACCGGCTTGCCCGTGGCGTGCACCGCGGCGTCTGCGGCGCGCAGGGAGGCTTCGGCGTATTCGACTTCCATGGTGTCATCGCCCGTCGCATCGGCGGGTCGATCGGGGATGGCATGGACCAGGCGCAGCGCGACGTTGCGGCTGGCGGCCTCGGCGACCCCCCACTGCGCGGCGTTGATCGCCGCCTGTGAGCCGTCGATACCGATGACGATCCGCGCCGATGCTTGCGGATGGTTCATGATTCCTCCCGATCCGAATGGCCCCGGCACAGTCCCGGGAAATCCCTCTCCGACGACGTTATTGGCGGCTACGTGGTGCCAGCAGGGCCGTTAGACCCCCGTTTCGAAGCATTGGTCCATTGCGAGGCCAGCCGACGCCGGCCTCATGCGACCTCGATGCTGCCTCCGGGCAAAAGGTGCTGCACGCGACCGCGGCATTCGACCGTGATTCCTCCGGCATTGCCGGACTCGGAGGTCAAAACGCCGGTCCGCCCACTGATCCGGAGATGAACGCGCTGACCACGGTAAACGAATGGGAACTCGATGGGGCCGAGCGCTTCGGGCCAGTGCGGGCTGAGCACCAGCCGGTCATCGCGTGTCTCCAGTCCGGTGAAGCACCGTTGCAGCAGATCGACGCTGCCGGCCATCGCCGCCAGGTGTATCCCCTCCGAGGTGGTGCCGCCCTGGATGTCGACGACATCGGAACCCAGCACCTGGATGAAGTACCGCATGGCGTGATGCCGATGGGCGCGGGTGAGCACCCACGAATGGACGATCGCGCTCAGTGTCGATCCGTCCGAAGTCCTCGCCAGGTAATACTCGATCGTCTTCGGAATCTGCTCGGGCGCAAAGCGGTAGCCGAGCCGGCCGAACAGACCCAGCAACTCCTCGGACGACAGCAGGTAGAACAGCATCAGGGCGTCGGCTTGCTTGGAGGCCTTGTAGTTGTTGACGCTGTCGTTTTCGGCTTCCAGGATGCGATCGAGCCGTTGGATGTTGCCGTAATGCTGCCGGTAATCGTCCCAATCCAATTCGTCCAGCTCCGAATAGCCTTCGAACTGGCTGATCACCTCGTCGTGGAAGGGGACGAACATGCGCCGCGTGACGTGATCCCAGCGATCGAGCTCGTCCGTGGTCAGGTCGACCCTTCCGACGAGGTCGAGCCGGTCGCGCAGCGGCAGCAGGTCCAGCGCGTCCATCGCGCGCATGATCACCCAGACCGCCATCACGTTGGTGTACGCGTTGTTGTCGATCCCGTCGTACTCCTTGCCCGGGTAGCCCGAATGAAACTCGTCGGGGCCGATGATTCCCCGGATCGTGTAGCGGCCGCGGGTGTCGTCGAAGGTGGCCAGCCCCACCCAGAATCGCGCGATCTCGACCAGCATCTCGGCGCCGTAGTCGCCAAGCCACTGGCGGTCACCGGTGACCTGGTAGTGCTGCCAGGCGTTGTAGGCGATCGCGAGGCCGACGTGGTGCGCGCGTGCGCTGGCGTCCGGATTCCATCGCCCGGACTGCGGATTGAGATGCACCTCCTGGCTCACCTCGCGCCCGTCACTGCCCGACTGCCAGGGGTACATCGCGCCGAGATACCCGGCGCGCCTCGCGGCACGTCGCGCCTCGGGAAGCCGCCGGTACCGGTAGAGCAGCAGCGAGCGGGCCACGTTGGGCATGCGCAGGCTCAGCACCGGGGAGACGAACAGCGCGTCCCAGAAGACGTGCCCGCGGTAGGCCTCGCCGTGCAGCCCGCGCGCCGGGACGCCGGCGTCGAGTTCGGCGGTGTGCGGCGAAATGGTCTGCAGCACATGCAGCAAATGCAGCCGCAAGACCCGCAGCGCCGGCATGCCGTCCGCCAGGCCGATGGTGCACTGCTCCCACAACCGGTCCCACGCCCGCGCGTGCTGTTGGCGCAGCTCGTCGTATCGCCCGGCCGCGTCGAGATATTGCTGGGCGGCGCCGGCCGGTTCCGAGATGGCGGTGTCCCGGCCGGTGAAGATGGTCGCGACTTTTTCGCACGTGACCGACTGGCCGGCGGACAGGGGGACCGCGATGTTGTGGCCGCCGCGGTCGCCCTCGGCCACGACGGTGTACCGGGCGTCGGCCCGGGTGTCCCCGCACCACACGGTGGTGCGGGCCGCGACCGCGATCGAGATGTGCGACTGCGAGGTTTCCGTACGCAAGAGCACCGAGTCGGGCGTCATTTCGTCTATCGCCACAGCGGTGAGGTGCGCGCTGGACAACGACCGATAGCGCTCGACCCCGGTATTTTGCACGCCGCCATCCAGCAGGGAGCTGAACTCGACTGTGCCCGACCAGTTCTCGGCGCCGACGATGGTTCGCATGGCGAGCAGGTGGGGTTGGTGCATGGATGCGAAACGCTGCTGGGTGACCGTCGTGATCTGGTCCGAGCCGTCCCGGAATCGCAGGGTGCGGGTCAGCGTCGCGTGACGCAGATCGAATGTCTGCCGATACGACAATATTTCGGCGTCGTCGACGTGAAACCAGGCCCCGCCGTTGATCCGGAACGTCAGCCAGAGCCAGTTCGGCAGGTTGACGAGGCTCTCGTTCTCGATGGTCCGGCCCGCGACCCGATCTTCCAGGGTGTTGTACACGCCGGTGGCGTAGGTGCCCGGGTAATGCGCCTCGGACGCGGCCGCCTCCGGGGCGCAGCCACGGGTCGCGACGTAGCCGTTGCCGACGGTGCACAGCGCCTCGCGGAGCCGCTCATACTGCGGGTCGTAACCCTCGTAGACGAGTTCCCAGGCGTCATCGGACATGGATGCCGCGGCCTCCAGGTCGTCGGCCAGGCGGCGAACGAAATTGGTTACCGCGGTGGGATTTTCGAGGCTGAACAGTGCGGCGGACGCGCGGTCACCGCCCTCGTCGTGGCGGACCACGATACCCACGCCGTCGAAGAGGACCGCGTCGAACGCATCCTCGTCGGTGATGTCGTCCCCGACATAGACCGGCAACACGGTGCCCGGGTCGGCCCCGTCGTTGCCCACGATGCGTTGGAGGAGCCAATTGAGGGTGGTGCCCTTGTCCCAGTCCATGATTGGGCGCAGTTCGACGACTTTCCGGCCCGGGGTGGCCCGCAGGCCCTCGGAGCGGGCGAGTTCGTGGGCCGCCACGATCACCCGGTCGACGTCTTCGGGATCGGCATGGCGGTAGTGAATAGCGATCCCGAAGCGCTTGCGCTCCACCACTGTTCCCGGGACATCGCTGAGCGTCTCCGCCAAGCGGTCAGCGGCGCGGGCGAGGGCGCCGACGACGCCGGCGGCGGCCGCGTTCTCGTGGCTGGTGCCGTCCGGCGCCACCAACTCGAGGCCGTGGCTGCCCGCGTACCACACCCCGTCGACGCCGACCCGGCCGCGAAGATCGCCGACGTCGCGACCGCTGACCACCACCACCGGACACTGCGCGGCCAGCGCGCGCAGCGCCTCGCCGGCGCCCTCGACGAGCGAGGCCGAGTCGGGGTGCGCCACGATCTCGGACAGCGTGCCGTCGAAGTCGAGGAACACCACCGGTCGCCGGTTCGTGACCAGTTCTTTGACCTGGCCGTAGGCCTGCAGGGCGTCGGTGATCCGCGACATCGGCGCCCCACCGCTTTTCACCGAGATCCCGGCGAGGTCGGCGACCACGGTGTCGGCCCCGCACGACAGCATCTCGTCGGCATCCCCGTTGCGCGTCAGGCCGATGACGAGGCCAAAGCCGGACTCCCTGCCGGCCTTGAGGCCGGCGGGATCGCGGTCGATGACCACGCAGCGGACCGGGCGTACCCCCAGGCGGTTCGCGGTTTCGGTTGCGTCGCCGTCCACAACGCCCACCAGGTCGTCAATTCCGGCGGCGCGCAGGAGTTGTCCGCAGTCGCGGCCGGGGGAGTAGACGGCCGTCGCAACGCCGGCATCGCGCAGCCGCCGCAGCAACGGGACGGTCGAATCGCGCGCCTCGGCGCCGTCCGGGGTGGTCTCGGCGACCACGCTGTCCAAAGCGAGGATCACGGCGTCGTGGTAGCGCCGGTCGACGGTGGCGGGCCATTCGCTCACCTCTGTGACGATGCCACGTGGCGGCCCCGGTCAACGGGGCCTGATGGCCACGGGTTTGGGGACTAAAGCCTCATGATCGACGACCGTTCGGCCAATAGCGTTTTCACCTGAGGAGGAAACGATGTCTACACCCATAAACCGCCACGGCATCGTCGTCGGCGTCGACGGATCGCCGGCTTCGAATGCCGCCGTCTGCTGGGCGGCCCGCGATGCGGCGATGCGGAACGTGCCGCTGACGCTCGTCCACATGTACAGCGCGTACGTGCCGACCTTTCCCCAGATTCCGCTTCCGGCCGGGGTCACGGTATGGCAGGAACAGGACGGCCGGCAGGCCCTCGAGGAGGCGGTCAAGATCGCCGAGGACGCCGTCCAGGGGCACCAACGGCTTGTCATCAGCAGCGAACTGAAGTGTTCGCCCCCGGTGGCGACGCTGGTGGAGCTGTCCGAAGAGGCCGAGATGGTCGTCGTCGGCAGCAACGGACGTGGGGCGGTGGGCCGGCTCCTGCTCGGTTCGGTCAGTTCGGGCGTGGTCCAACACGCGAAGTGTCCGGTCGCGGTCATTCGCGACGAAGACCCGTTGATGCCGCACCCGCAGCAGGCCCCCGTGCTGGTGGGAATCGACGGCTCGGCCGCCTCCGAGCTTGCGACGGCCATCGCCTTCGACGAGGCTTCCCGGCGCGGGGTCGACCTGCAGGCGCTGCACGCGTGGAGTGACGTTCAGGTGCTCGAACTGCCCGGATTCGATTGGGCCGTGGTGAAGGCCGAGGCCGAGCGCAGCCTGGCCGAACGCCTGGCCGGCTGGCAGGAACGCTACCCCGACGTCACGGTGCACCGGCTCCTCGTCTGCGATCGGCCGGCCCGCCAGCTGATCGAAAAATCGGAGTCCGCGCAGCTGGTCGTCCTCGGCAGCCACGGCCGGGGCGGCATCGCCCGGACGCTGCTGGGTTCGGTCAGCAACGCCGTCGTGCACTCGGTCCGGATGCCGGTGATCGTCGCGCGGTCGTCCTAGGACTTGGCAGTGCGGCACCCGGCGACGGACGCTGGGTTGGTGACCACAACCGCGGTGCCCTACATCGACGTGCACGAAACCCACACGGGCATGGTCGTGCTGGTGGGTGAGCGGGCGTTGAAGGCGAAGAAGCCGGTGCTGACCGACTTTCTCGACTTTCGCGCGCCCGAGCAGCGCGAGCGCGCGTGCCGCCGGGAAGTCGAGCTGAACAGCCGGCTGTCGCCCGAAAGCTACCTCGGCGTCGCGTACCTCAGCGACCCCGCCGGCGGCCCGGCCGAACCGATCGTCGTCATGCGCCGCTACCGCGACGAGGACCGGCTGGCGTCCATGGTGCGCCGCGACCCCGGCGAGTCCATTGGGGAGGTGCTGGATGCCATCGCCGCCGCGTTGGCGCGGTTTCACGACGGCGCCGAGCGTGGCCCGGTGATCAGCGCCGAGGGCGAGGCCGACGCGGTCGACCGACGGTGGCGGGACAACCTGGCCGAACTCGACCGCTACGCCGGCACGCTGCCGCCCGAGTCCTTGTCGCGAGTGCGGCGCCTCGCCGCCGAATTCGTCGCGGGCCGCGGGCCCTTGTTCGGGCGGCGCGTCGCAGACGGGCTCATCGTCGACGGTCACGGCGATCTGCTCGCCGACGACATCTTCTGCGTGCCCGACGGACCCGCGCTGCTGGACTGCCTGGAGTTCGACGACAAGCTCCGCTACGTCGACTGCGTCGATGACGCCGCGTTCCTGGCGATGGATCTGGAGTTCCTGGGCCGTAAGGACCTCGGCGAGCATTTCCTGCAGCGCTACGCCGCGCACTCGGCGCGCGCCGTGCCGCGGGCGCTGGCGCACTTCTACATCGCTTATCGCGCCGGCGTCCGGGCCAAGGTCGACTGCGTGCGACTGTCACAGGGCAAGCCAGAGGCCGCCAGGGACGCCGCCCGGCACCTCGCCATCGCCGTCGAGCACCTGGAAGCCGGTCGCGTGCGGCTGGCCCTCGTCGGCGGCAACCCGGGCACCGGCAAGTCCACCGTCGCAAGGGCGCTCGCCGAACGGACCGGGGCGCAGGTGATCTCGACCGACGACGTGCGGCGCGAATTGCGGGAATCGGGCTCGATCACCGGGGAATCCGGCGTCCTCGATCGGGGGCTGTATCACCCCGGCAATGTCGCGGCCGTCTACGAGGCCGCCCTGCGGCGGGCGCGCCCCCTGCTCGGCAACGGGCAATCGGTGATCCTCGACGGCACCTGGCGGGATCCGCAGATGCGCGCCCGCGCCCATCGCCTCGCCGCCGAAACCCACTCGGCGACGGTGGAACTCAGGTGCGCCGCGGCGACGGAGACGGCCGCCGGCCGAATCACCACCAGGGCGCCGGGCAACTCGGAGGTGACACCGGAGATCGCCGCGGCGTTGGCCGCTCAGCAAGCCGGCTGGGACACCGCGCACCGCATAGACACCTCGGGGTCCCCCGGGGACTCGGCGCGAGAGGCGCTCGGCGTCTGGCTCGCGTCGCCATAGGCGCACCCGCTGCCCCTGGGAGCCGAACGCCCCGGTCGTTCGGGACTAACGACCCTGTCAGCACCTCCGGCGACATCCCTACTGTCGAGCTGACAGAGCAAATGGGGTGATTCACATGCCGGTGCAAACGCCGGGCGCCGAGGTCATCCGGGACGCGATCATGTTGGCCGGCCGGGCCCCTTCGCTGCACAACAGCCAGCCCTGGCGTTGGGTGGTCGCGGGCGAGCGGCTGCAGCTGTGGGCCGATCGCCGCCGGCTGATGTCCGCGACCGACCGCACGGGTCGCGAGTTGATCCTGAGTTGCGGCGCGGTGCTCGACCACCTCCGGGTCGCGATGGCCGCCGCCGGCTGGGGCTGCGCGACGACCCGTCTCCCCGATCCTTTCGAACCGGACTTGCTGGCCAGCCTCGAGTTTTCGCCGATCGACGTCACGGAGGCACGGTTGCAGCGGGCGGCGGCGATCCGCCGGCGGCGTACGGATCGGTTGCCCTTCGCCGCGCCGTCGGCGTGGGGGTCTTTGGAGCCGGCGCTGCGCCGCGCGGTTCTTCCGCACGAGGTGCTGCTGGACGTGTTGGCCGACGATGCGCGGCCGGCCCTGGCCGAGGCGTCTGCGCTCACCGAGCGGCTGCGTCGCTACGACACGTCCTACGTGTCCGAGCTGCGTTGGTGGACATCGCCATTCGAGTCGGACGTCACCCACGTGCCCGACAGCGCGCTGGTGTCGGGTTCGGAGGCCGCCGCGGTGGATGTCGCCCGCGCCTTTCCCCCGGCGGCCGAGGAGCCGCACCGCTCCGGCGCCGACCACGACCGTTCCACGATCCTCGTGCTGTCCACCCACCACGACGACGCCCCACTCGACGTGTTGCGCTGCGGTGAGGCGCTGTCGGCGGTGCTGCTCGAGTGCACCGTCGCCGGCATGGCCACCTGCACCCTGACGCACATGACCGAGATGGCGATGAGCCGCGACACCGTCAAACAGCTCACCGGTACCGCCGGAACGCCGCAGCTGCTGATCCGGGTCGGCATCTCGACGCTCGACGGGCACGTCGAAGCCACCGCGCGTCGCCTGGTGGCCGAGATCCTCGAGTTTCGTGAATAACGGGCGGCCGAAACAGGAGGTATGAATGATGACTCGGCATTGGCTGGTGATGGAGACCGCCGGGCAGGGCGCCCCCGCCCCGTTCGTCGCCCGGCTGGCCGGCGCCGGCCGGCAGCTGCCCGAAACCCGGCTCACGACAGACGAATTGATGGCGACCACCCGCCACCGCACCCACATCGATCTGGAGCGGTTGACCGGGATCCGGGAGCGCCGCGTCTCGGTGGGCGACGAGGATTCCTACACCCTGGCCACCTCGGCGGCGCTGAACTGCCTGGCCAAGGCACGGCAGGATCCGGCCACGCTCGACGTGGTGATCAGCTGCAGCATCACGAAATTCAGCGGCGGGCTCACCCAATGGCTGGAACCGACGATGAGCGCCGCCGTGGCCCGCGCGATCGGGGCCCCGCAGGCGATGACCTTCGACGTGTCGAACGCATGCGCCGGAATGCTCACCGGGGTAACGATTCTGAACAACTGGATCCGGCAGGGCGTCGTCGAGCGGGGCCTGGTCGTCAGCGGCGAGTACATCTCGCAGTTGAGCCACAACGCGGCCCGCCACATTCGCAACATCATGAGTAAGGAACTGGCCTGCCTGACGCTCGGCGACGCCGGCGCCGCGCTCCTGCTCGAGCGGGCGCCCGCGGGCTCCGCGGGAATCAGCCTGGCCGGCTTCACCACGGTGGCCGACTACAGCCGGCTCTGCCTGGCCTACCCGGAGGGCCACGACCCGGGTGCGCGGATGTTCACCAACTCCCGCGCCATCCAGAAGGCCGCGATCGCCAACACGCCGCTGCTGCTGAGCGAAGTGCTGGACGCCGTGGGTATTTCGGTGCACGACATCGACCATGTGATTACGCACCAGACCTCGGCGCGCGCCATCCGCAAGGGAATGGCCCGCATGTCGGAGGCGTTCGGCGACAGCCCCCGGCACGATGCGGTGATCACCGTCGACCGGTACGGCAACACGGCGTCGACGACCCACACGGTGGCCCTGGTCGAGGAACTCGAGGCCGGGCGCATCGAGCCGGGAGAAACGGTCGCGCTGCTGGCGCTGGCCTCGGGATTGGAAATCGGTGTGGTCTTGCTGACCCTGGACGAGGACTTGGTGAACCGCTATGGGCACGGTCATTGATCGAGTCGGCCTCGCGCACCCCCGCCTGCGGGGCCGGCACAGCGCGCTGCACCTCGCGGTAACCGCCGCGAAGGACTGCCTGCACCGGGCCGGGTGCGACGCCGACGAACTGGATCTCGTTGTCAATGCGGGGATCTACCGCGACCGCAACCTGGGGGAGCCGGCGCTCGCCGCGCTGATCCAGGACGACATCGGGGCCAATCCCGAGGATCCGCACGCCGGTGCCCACGGCACCTTCTCCTTCGACGTCGCCAACGGCTCCTGCGGGGTGCTGACCGCACTGCACATCGTCGACGGGTTCTTGCGCACACACAGCGTGCAGCGCGCGCTGGTCGTGGCCAGCGACGCCGATCCGGGACACGGGATGAGCGAGCACTTTCCGTTCTCACCCGCCGGTGCGGCGTTGCTGTGCCGCTGGACCGACGACGACGCCGGGCTGAGCCGGGTGTCCTGGGTGAACACCGACGAACCCGAGGCCTTCTCGGCCACAGTGGGATTCGCCGACGCGCGCAACGTGCTGCGCTTCAACCAGTCGGAGGAGATGGACGAGCGATTCGCCGCGGCGGCCGTGTCGGCGGCGCGGGCCTGCCTGGACAGCCAGTCCGTGGGGCCGGTGGACATCGACCTGGTCGTCGCCGCGCCGGCCCGGCCCGGGTATCGCGCCGCGCTGAGCCAGGCGCTCGGGATACCCATCGAAAAGGTCTGCGTCGCAGACGATCAGCGCATGCACACCGCCGCGCTGGCGGCCGCGTTCGAACCGCAGGCCGGCACGCTGGCGGCCGGCGCGCGGGTCCTGTTCGTCGCCGCGGGCGCGGGCATCACGGCCGGCGCGGCCCTGTATCGGCAGCCGCAGCGGGTTCACTAATCACATCAGGCACTCGAGCACCGTGGGCCGGCCATGACGTGACCTTCATTTTTTGGTATCACCGGCGCTATCGCAAACGAAGGTCACCTATTGGTCGGGGAAAACGGCATCGGGCGAGCCATTGGATGATTCCCAATTGCGGTATCACCGGCGCGACCAAATTCACTGCAGCGGCACCGCCTGGCGCTCCAGCTCGAGAATCTGGCGGGTGGTCTTCACCACCACATCGGGGTTCAGGCTGATCGAGTCGATGCCGGTGCGGACCAGGAATTCGGCCATGTCGGGGTAATCCGACGGCGCCTGCCCGCATAGACCCGAGTGAATCCCGTTACGGCGGCACCCTTCCACGGCCAGGCGGATCATCTCCTTGACGCCGTCGTCGCGCTCGTCGTAGTCGAAGGCGACGATTTCGCTGTCACGGTCGACGCCGAGCGTGAGCTGGGTCAGGTCGTTGGAGCCGATGGAGAAGCCGTCGAAGCGCTGGGCGAACTGATCGAGGAGGATCACGTTGTTCGGGATCTCGCACATCGCGTAAACCTCGAGCCCGTTGTCGCCGCGCCGCAGGCCGAGTTCGGCCATCGTCTGCAGCACCAGGTCCGCCTCGGCGACCCGGCGCACGAACGGGAGCATGATGACGACGTTGGTCAGGCCCATCTCTTCGCGGACCCGCTTCATCGCGCGGCACTCCAGCGCGAATCCCTCGGCGTAGGCCGGATGTGCGTAGCGCGAGGCGCCGCGGAAGCCGATCATCGGGTTGCTCTCCGACGGCTCGAAGGCGTTGCCCCCCACCAGGCTGGCGTATTCGTTGGTCTTGAAGTCCGACATCCGGACCACGACGGGCTTCGGCCAGAAGGCGGCGGCGATCGTGCCGATTCCCTCGGAGAGGCGCTCCACGAAGAACGCGCCCCCGTCGGGGTAGCCGCGGGTGAGCCGCTCGATCGTGGCCAGCGCCTCGGCGTCGCCGACCTTTTCGGGGTGCAGCAGGGCCATCGGGTGGACCTTGATGTACTCGCTGACGATGAATTCCATCCGGGCCAGCCCCACGCCGTCGTTGGGCAAAAACGACGTCTTGAACGCCAGGTCCGGGTTGCCGAGGTTGACCATGATCTGGGTTCGGGGCCGCTGCAGGCCGGCCACTTCGGTGCGATCGACACGGAAGCCGATCTCGCCACGGTAGACGCGCCCGGTGTCGCCCTCGACGCACGACACGGTGACGACCTCGCCGTCGGGCACGCTCGTCGTCGCATCGCCCGCACCCACCACGGCCGGGATGCCCAGTTCACGCGCGATGATCGCCGCGTGGCAGGTGCGGCCGCCCCGGTTGGTGACGATCGCGGCGGCGATCTTCATGATCGGCTCCCAGTCCGGCGTCGTGATGTCGGCGACCAGCACCTGGCCGGGCTGGAAGTCCGACAGGTGCTCGAGGTGGTCGATGCGCTTCGCCACCCCCGACGCGACTTTCTCGCCGACCGAACGGCCCTCGGTGAGTACCTCGCCCCTGCCCTCGAGCGCATAGGACTCCACCGTCGTGAGGCTGCGCTGGGAAGCGGCCGTCTCCGGGCGCGCCTGGACGATGTAGAGCTTCCCGTCGAGACCGTCCTTGGCCCACTCGATGTCCATCGGCCGCCCGTAGTGGCCCTCGATGGTGCACGCGTAACCGGCCAGCTCGAGCACGTCGGAGTCGGTGACGCAGAATCGGGCGCGGTCGGCCTTGGGCGTGGGGACGTTGCGGGTTGTCTGCTTGGTGCCGCCCTCGACGAAGACCATCTTCACCGCCTTATCGCCGATCAGCCGGCGCAGCACGGCGCGGTGGCCGGCCAGGTAGGTCGGCTTGTGGACGTAGAACTCGTCGGGGTCGACGGCACCTTGGACCACGTTCTCGCCGAGCCCGTAGGCGCCGGTGATGAAAACGACGTCGTTGAAGCCGGATTCGGTGTCGATGGTGAACATCACCCCGGACGACGCGAGGTCGGAGCGCACCATCTTCATGATCCCGATCGACAGCGCGACCTTGAAGTGGTCGAAGCCCTGGTCGACGCGATAGTGGATGGCCCGGTCGGTGAACAGGCTGGCGAAGCAACGGCGGCACGCGTCCAGCAGGCTCTCCGAACCCGTGATGTTGAGAAAGGTTTCCTGCTGGCCGGCGAAGCTGGCCGTCGGCAGGTCCTCGGCCGTCGCCGAGCTGCGCACCGCGAGGCTGACCTCCTCGCCGTACTCGGCCTGCAGCATGCGGTAGGCGGACACGATCTCGGCGGCGAAGTCGGCGGGAAGCCCCGCGCCGTAGACGATTTCACGGGCGCGCTTGCCTCTGCGCGCCAACGAGGCGACGTCGTCCGGGTCGAGGTCGTCGAGCTCGGCGTGCAGCGCGTCCCAGGCACCGGCGCTGTCCAGTACGTGCTTGTAGGCCTCGGCGGTGGTGGCGAACCCGTGCGGGACGCGGATGCCCCGCCCGGACAGCTTCTGGTACATCTCGCCGAGCGAGGCGTTCTTGCCGCCGACCACCGGCACGTCGTCGATGCCGATTTCTTCGAAGAACCGAATGTAGTTGAACCCGCTCATGCGCCTCACGATATGACCCGGCGCTGCCGCCGCGCTGCCGTCATTAGGCCCCGAAAGTTGAGGACTTCTGGCTCTCACCGCGGGGCCGCGCGGTGGCGGAAAGTGGCGAGATGGAGCAATTAACCGCGCTCGACGCGACCTTCCTGGAAGTCGAGGACGCCGATCCGCACGTGAGCCTGGCCGTCGGGGGAGTGTCGATCATGGAGGGTCCCGCTCCCGACTTCGACGAGTTCGTCGCCGCCTTCGCCGACCGCGCGCCGACCATTCCGCGGTGCACGCAGATCCTGCGGACCCACCCGCTCGATCTCGCCGCGCCCGAATGGGTGGACGACCCGCACTTCGACATCACGCGGCACCTGCACCGCCTCGCGCTGCCGCATCCCGGTGGGGACGCCGAGCTGTTCGAGACGATCGCGACCGTGATGGAGCGGCGGCTCGACCGCGAGCGCCCGCTGTGGGAGTGCTACCTCATCGAGGGCCTCAGTGGCGGCCGATGGGCGGTGTTGACCAAGATCCACCACTGCATCGCCGACGGCATCGCCACGACGCAGCTGCTGGCCAGGTTCAGCGACGACGCCGATGCTCGGGGAGGCACTTTCGCCACCGACATCCGCGCCGCCAGGGAGCCGGACCGGTCCGGCCCGCCGAGCCCGCCCAAGCTCGGCCTCAACCCGGTGAGCTGGATCAGCGGCTTGGGGCGGGGCGCGCTCGCCGCGGCGGCGACGGCCGAACATGTCGCCGTGGGCGCGGCCGAACTCACCGCCAGCATGTTCAGCCTCGCGCCGGAATCGTCGCTGAACGGGCCCGTCACCACGATGCGGCGCTTCAGCGCGGCCCGCGTCCGGCTGGCCGACCTGCAGCGGGTCGCCCGCGCGTTCGACGTGACCCTCAACGACGTGGCGCTGGCGGCTATCACCGCCAGTTACCGCAAGATGCTGCTCGAGCGGGGGGAACGGCCCGGCCGCAACTCGCTGCGCACGCTCGTGCCGGTTTCGGTTCGCCCGACCAACCACTTCGGCATGACCGATAACCAGGTCTCGGCGATGCTGCCGTTGCTGCCGGTCGACGAGGCCGACCCGGTGGAGCAGTTGCGGCTGGTGCACGGCCGGCTCACCCGGGCCAAGGCCAGCGGTCAGAGCGAGGGGGGCAGCGCACTGGTCTCGGCGGCCAAGAACATCCCGTTCGCGTTGACCGCGTGGGGGATTCGGTTGCTGGCCCGGTTGCCCCAGCGGGCGGTGGTCGCGCTGGCGACCAACGTCCCCGGCCCGCGCAAGCGGCAGACTCTGCTGGGCCGGCGGGTGCTGGAAATCCTGCCGGTGCCCCCGATCGCCCTGCAGCTGCGCACCGGGATCGCGATGCTCAGCTATGCCGACGCGTTCATCTTCGGCATCACCGCCGACTACGACACCGCGCCGGACATCGAGGCGCTCGCGGCCGGCATCGAGGACGCCGTCGCGCAGCTGGTCAAGGCGAGCCGCAGCCGCGGACGCCAGCGACCGAAGGCCGCGCGCACACCCGTCACCCGGTGACCCGTTGGCCGTCGCGCTGCTGGAAGCGCCGGTGCGCGGTCAGCAGCAGGTGGTCGAACTCCGATTGCGCGTTGAGAGCCGCGGCGGCGCCGCGGAAGTCTTCGGCGATCTGCTCGGCCAACACCCGCAGCTTGACGTTGACCTCCTGGGACAACCACTTGAGCAGGTTGAACGCGGCGTTGTCGTCGATGTCGTAGACGAGCATCAGCATGCCCTTGGCCTGCTCGATGCCGGCGCGGTGCTCGCTGATCTCCGCCAGCCGCGCGGTGACCGCCTCCTCCTGCGCGCGCTCGGCCAGCGGGGAAACGTCGATGTAGAACCCGTGCGTCCCGATGACGTCGCCGTGCTCGTCGAACAGCTGGTCACCAACGACGACGATGTGGCGCACGTTGCCACCGGTGTCGATGATCCGGTGGCGGGTGCTGAACGCCTCGCGGGTGTTGAGGATCTGGTCGATGGTGGCCGCGACCTGTCCGCGGTCGTCGGGGTGCTTGTGCGCGAGCACCAGGTCGGTGGTCGGCACGACGGCGCCGGGTTCGTACCCGTGGATCCGCTGTACCTCCTCGGACCACTCCCACCGCTGGTCGGCGAAGTAGAAGCGGAACCACCCCACCCGCTGCGGCACGCCGGAGGCCAAGGCCTGCTCGACATCGGGCTTTTGGCCATTCAGCTGCCAATTCATCTGGGACCTCGCCTCCTCGGGTCGACGCGCCGGCGCGGGCCGCGGGCGGCGCCGAAACGCCGCCCGCCCGCCACCTGCTCAGGCGTCGATCACCTCCCGCTGCGCCGCGTTGTCGTCGATGGCCCGGTGCCCGTTGCCCCGGCCGACGGAGATCTTGCGCGGCTTTGCCTTCTCGGCCACCGGAATGTGCAGCCGCAGGACGCCTTCGGAGTAGGACGCCTCGATCCTTTCGGTGTCGAGGTTTTCGCCCAGCACGAGCTGGCGGCTGAACACCCCGCGGGGCCGCTCGGTGGCCAGCATCTCGCGGTCGGGGTCGAGGGCCGGCCGCTCGGCGCGCACGGTCACCACATTGCGCTCGATGTCGATGTCCAGCGAGTCGGCGTTGATGCCCGGCAGGTCGAACTCGACGACGAAGTGGTCTCCCTCGCGCCAGGCGTCCATCGGCATCACGGCAGGCCGGGCGGCCGTGCCGAACACTTGTTGGGTGAAGCGGTCGAAGTCACGGAACGGGTCGGTACGCATCAGCATGGCAGTCACCTCTCACTCCAATCTCTCAATTCTGAAGTGGGCTATTTCCTATGTCCAATGACATAGATTTGATATAACACTGTCGACAGCTAAGCGCAAGTGTGATACACAGGTTTTCTGCGGAAGCCTGCTGAGGAGTTGCGTGTGATGACCGACGACCGTGGCGACACCGGTGCGCCGGCGCCCGATCGGGGGGTGTACGGAATCTCCGTAGCCGCCGAACTTTCCGGCATCCCGGTGCAGTCGCTGCGCCTGTATGAGCGCTATGGGCTGCTGACGCCGGCCCGCAGCGACGGGGGAACGCGGCGCTACAGCGCCGACGACCTGGCTCGGCTCCAGCGCATCAGCGCACTCCTCGACGCCGGGGTGAACCTGGCCGGCATCGCGCGCATCCTGAGCCTGGAAGACGACAACGCCGCCCTGTCGGCGGCCAACACGAATCGGCGCTCGAAGAGCGCGGCGGCCAAGAAGCCGAACGGCGGCTAGCTGGTCTTCGGCAAGACTCGGGTCGGCAGGCGCGCAGCTGAACCCAACGCGAGGGGTGATAAAGGGTCCACCCGGGCCGCCGACACGGCGCAGCGCCACCGTAAGCGTTGAGCCGCAACGGTTCCCGCCTTCGGCCGGCGCCCGGCGGGGCGAGATCTTTTGACTTCCATAGGGCCCTTTCGTCGCGCGAGCCCGGTCGGTTCGCTAACCGCTTTGCACTTCGTCGGATGGCTCATAGACTTCGTCTGTGCGCCGACGCGCGGTGGGGGAGTATGCGCACCAGGGACCCCGGAGGGGGTGATGGCGTGGTGCAGCAGGTGAGCACGGTGGCGGCCCAGCTGGCGGACCTGATCGCCGACCTCGATCGCAACGGGACGGAAACCACCGTCGGTCTGCACGAACTCGTCGACAGCGGATCCCGGCACGTGGCGGGCTGCCAGTACGCGGGGATCACCATGGCCGACGGGACGAAGGCGGTCACCAACGTGGTGGCCACGCATCGCTATCCGATGGTCCTGGACGCGATCCAGAACCGCTGCGGCGAAGGGCCGTGCCTGTCGGCCGTGTGGCGGCACCACATGGTGCATGTCGAGGATCTCAACGTCGACCTGCGCTGGCCCCGGTATCAGCGCCACGCGCTCGAGCAGACCCCGATCCGCTCGATCCTGTCCTTCGAGCTGTACGCCGATGGCAGCGGCATGGCGGCGCTCAACTTCTACGCCGAACATCCACACGCCTTCACCGACGAATCACTGGAGCTGGGCGGCGTTTTCGCCACCCATGTCGCGCTGGCGTGGTCGATGATGCGGCGCCAGGACCAATTTCGCAGCGCCCTGGCGTCGCGGGACGTCATCGGCCAGGCCAAGGGCGTGATCATGGAACGCTTCAACCTCGATGCCGTCGAGGCGTTCGAACTGCTCTCCCGGCTATCCCAGGACTCCAATACCAAGCTGATCGAGATCGCCAGGTCGCTGATCGACACCGAGCACCCGCTCAAGCGCCGCCATCGGGCCGAGCGCGGCGCGTAAGCCAGGTCGCCCGCGCCGTTTCGACCGGCGTGACGCGGGTATGTGCCACGCACATGAAAGCGGTCACCTGGCAGGGCAAGCGCGACGTTCGGGTGGAATCGGTGCCCGACCCGAAGATCGAACGGCCCACCGACGCCATCATCGAGGTCACCTCCACCAACATCTGCGGGTCCGACCTGCACCTGTATGAGATTCTCGGCGCCTTCATGAAGCCCGGCGACATCCTGGGCCACGAACCGATGGGAATCGTGCGCGAGGTGGGCCCCGAGACGGGCGACCTGCGCGTCGGCGACCGGGTCGTCATCCCGTTCCAGATCTCCTGCGGCCGCTGTTACATGTGCGAGAAGCGGCTCTACACACAGTGCGAAACCACCCAGGTGCGCGACCAGGGCATGGGCGCGGCGCTGTTCGGCTATTCGGAGCTCTACGGGGAGGTCCCCGGCGGCCAGGCCGAACTGCTGCGCGTGCCGCAGGCGCAGTTCACCCACATCAAAGTCCCTGAGGGGCCGCCGGATTCGCGCTTCGTCTACCTGTCCGACGTGTTGCCGACCGCCTGGCAGGCGGTGGCCTACGCCGACATCCCGGAGGGCGGCTCGGTGACCGTGCTGGGGCTGGGGCCGATCGGGGACATGGCCGCGCGCATCGCCGATCATCTCGGCTACCACGTCATCGCCGTCGACCTGGTCCCGGAGCGTCTGGCCCGGGCCGCCGAGCGCGGGATTCACACCATCGACCTGGGCCGGCTCGACCCAGCACTTGGTGAGGCGATCCGCGACCTGACCGACGGCCGGGGCACCGATTCCGTGATCGACGCGGTGGGCATGGAGGCGCACGGCTCGCCCACCGCGTGGCTGGCCCAGCAGGCCAGCGGGATGTTGCCGGACTTCCTTGGCAAGCGGGTCATGCAGACCGCCGGCGTGGACCGCCTCAGCGCCCTGTATTCCGCCATCGACATCGTGCGCCGCGGCGGCACCATCTCGCTGATCGGCGTCTACGGCGGGATGGCCGATCCGTTGCCGATGCTCACCCTCTTCGACAAGCAGGTGACCCTGCGGATGGGGCAGGCCAACGTGAAGAAATGGGTCGACGACATCATGCCGTTGTTGACCGACGAAGACCCGCTGGGCGTCGACACCTTCGCCACCCACGTGCTGCCCCTCGACCAGGCCCCCCATGCCTACGAGATCTTCCAGAAAAAGCGGGACGGAGCGGTCAAGGTCATGTTAAGACCTTGAAAACCGCTCTGCCGCAAGGCCTTCCGGGCCACCGTTTGGGAACGGCTCCGGTAGGGTATCAATTGCGCCATGACCAGCCCAGAAACCCTTGCCCCCACGCCCACCGGTGAAGTGTGGCCGGGCAGGGCCTATCCGTTGGGCGCGACCTACGACGGCGCCGGCACCAACTTCGCGGTGTTCAGCGAGGTGGCCGAGCGGGTGGAGCTGTGCCTGTTCGACGCCGACGGCACCGAGAGCAGGATCCCACTGCCCGAGGTCGACGGGTTCGTCTGGCACGCTTACATTCCCGGCATCGAACCCGGCCAGCACTACGGCTATCGCGTGCACGGTCCGTACGAGCCGGAGAACGGCCTGCGGTGCAACCCGAACAAGCTGCTGGTGGACCCGTATTCGAAGGCCATCGACGGCACTTTCGAGTGGAACCAGTCGCTGTTCAGCTACAACTTCGGCGACCCCGACAGCCGCAACGACGACGACTCCGCGCCCAGCATGCCCAAGTCGGTGGTGATCAGCCCCTACTTCGACTGGGGCAACGACCGGCCACCGGACCACCAGTACGCCGACACCGTCATCTACGAGGCCCACGTCAAGGGCCTCACCCAAACCCACCCGGACATCCCCGAGCAGATGCGCGGCACCTATTCCGCGGTGGCGCACCCGGTGATCATCGAGCACCTCAAGAGCATCGGCGTCACCGCCATCGAGCTGATGCCGGTGCACCACTTCGCCAACGACTCCACCCTCGTCGACAAGGGGCTGTCGAACTATTGGGGCTACAACACGATCGGGTTTTTCGCGCCCGACTTCAAGTACTCCGGCGCCGCCTCCCCGGGCGGGCAGGTGCAGGAGTTCAAGGCGATGGTGCGCGCCCTGCACGAGGCCGGCATCGAGGTGATCCTCGACGTCGTCTACAACCACACGGCCGAGGGCAACCACCTGGGCCCGACGCTGTCGATGCGCGGCATCGACAACGCGGCCTACTACCGTCTGGTCGACGACGACAAGCGTTACTACATGGACTACACCGGCACGGGTAACAGCCTCAACGCCGGGCATCCGCATGCGCTGCAGCTGATCATGGACTCGCTGCGCTACTGGGTGCTCGAGATGCACGTCGACGGGTTTCGCTTCGACCTGGCCGCCACGCTGGCGCGGGAGTTCTACGACGTCGACCGGCTGGCGACGTTTTTCGAACTGGTGCAACAGGATCCGACGATCAGCCAGGTCAAGCTGATCGCCGAACCGTGGGACGTCGGGCCGGGCGGCTACCAGGTGGGTAACTTCCCGCCGCAGTGGACGGAATGGAACGGCAAGTACCGTGACACCGTCCGTGACTTCTGGCGCGGCGAGCCGGCCACGCTCGACGAGTTCGCCTACCGGTTGTCGGGCTCGGCCGACCTCTACGAGCACACCGCCCGCCGGCCGGTGGCCTCGATCAACTTCGTCACCGCGCACGACGGGTTCACGCTGCGCGACCTGGTGTCCTACAACGAGAAGCACAACGAGGCCAACGGCGAGGACAACAACGACGGGGAGAGCCACAACCGGTCGTGGAACTGCGGGGCTGAGGGGCCGACCGACGACAGCCAGGTCAACGAGCTGCGGGCCCGTCAGCAGCGCAACTTCCTGACCACCCTGCTGCTGTCCCAGGGCGTGCCGATGATCTGCCACGGCGACGAACTCGGCCGCACCCAGGAGGGCAACAACAACGGCTACTGCCAGGACAACGAGCTCACCTGGATCGACTGGGCCTCGGCCGATGCCGGCCTGCTGGAGTTCACCCGCAAGGTGTCGGAGCTGCGCGCGAACCACCCGGTGTTCCGCCGGCGCCGGTTCTTTTCCGGCAAGCCGCTGGGCCGCCGTGGCCAGGACGGACTGCCCGACATCGCCTGGTTCACCCCCGAGGGCGCCGAGATGACCGAGGAGGACTGGGGCGCCGGATTCGCCAAGTCGGTCGCGGTGTTCCTCAACGGCCACGGCATCCCCGACCGGGACGCGCGCGGGCAGCGGGTCCTCGACGACTCGTTCCTGCTGTGCTTCAACGCCCACCACGAGCCCATCGAATTCACCCTGCCGCCCAAGGAATTCGGCGCCTCCTGGCAGCTCGTGGTCTTCACCGGACCCGACGAGGAGACGCCCGCGGAGGAGGTGCCCGGCGGCGGCGCGCTCACCGTGGACGCCCACACCGCCGTGGTGCTGCAATCGCCCGACGGCGGCTGAGTCGGTTCGGGCGGTCGTCGCGGCCTGGCCGGGCGGTATCGGTGACCTTCCGCACCGAGATTGATGACCTTGTGCCCCGGAACGTCGGGCACCTCTCCGCGCACACTGTCGGTTGCGCCGCGGCGGGGGAAGGAAGGGGCAGCCGATGGAGACGCCGGCCCCTGACGCGTGCCTGACTGATGTGGCCTGGTGCCGACGGGTTGCCGTGCTGGTGGGCTTCACCCTTGCCGGTGCCGCGTGGGCGGGGTGGGCGAGCGGTGTCGACCGGCTGACCCGGGTCGATCCGAGCTGGCCGCAGATGGTGCCGTGGACCGCGTTGTGGCTGGCCGCCCTGAGCGCGGCAATCGTGGCGCAATCGGGCCACCCATCGGGGGCCCGCATCTGGGCTGGGCGCGGGCTCGCCCTGGTGGTCGCGGCCCTGGCCGGCATAACCCTCGTGGAGTACGCGACGGGTCGGTCCCCGTCGGGGCTGGACCAGGTGTGGTTCGGCGACGCGGTGCGCGCGTCGCAACAGACCTGGCCAGGGCGTCCGAGTCCGCAGACGGCGTCGTCGGCCCTGTTCCTGGGGGCCGCCGCGGCACTGATCCGCGTGGATCGGTGGACCCGGGTGGTATCGCCCGCCTGCATGGCGGCCGGCGGGGCCATCCCGTTCGTCACGGTGGGGGCCTACCTGTTCAACGCCGTGGCGCTGGTGGGCTACTCGCCTTCGACGGGCCAGGCACTCATGACGGCCTTCGCGCTATTGCTGCTCGCCGCCGCGACGTCGCTGGCGCGCCCCGACCGGTTCCCGGTGGCTTGGCTGCTCGCCCGACCCGACCGGAGGTCACTGCTTCGGCTGGCGGGCATTCTCGCCGGTTTTCCGGTCGTCGTTGCGCTGTCGCGGCCGATCTTCCTGGGGCTCGGGCTGGGCGAGCACGCGGAGTGGACCTTCTCGGTGCTGCTGGGTGCCCTCATCGTCGGGGCGGTCACGTTCTACTTCAGCCAGCGCGAGCAGCAACTGCTGATAGCGAAGGAGCTGGTCAGCAAAGAACGCGCCGACGCCGAGGTGCGCTATCGCATCCTCGCCGAGAACGCGGTGGACATCATCGTGCACCTCCGCGACCGCGACATCGCCTGGATATCGCCGTCGGTGGAGGCCGCGCTGGGCCGGCCACCGCAAGGCTGGACCGGCTCGGATTTCAACCGTCACATCCATCCCTGGGACGTCGAGACGGTCATCGCCGCGCTGCGGAGGGTCGCGGCCGGCGAATCGGTCCTGCAACGGTTCCGGGTGCGCTCCGTCGACGGCAATTACCACTGGGTCGAGGGCCACGGAAAGCCGTACGTCGACGCCGAGGGCAACACCGACGGCCTGATCGCGGCGGTGCGCGTCGTGGACGATCAGGTCGAGGCGGAGCAGCGGCTCGAACGGCTGGCGCGGTTCGACACCCTCACCGGCTTGGTGAATCGGGCCGAGGCCATCGGCCGGCTCGCCTCGGCGCTGGAGCAAGCCCAAGCTCCCGGAACGTACGTCGGCGTCTTGTTCTGCGACGTAGACCATTTCAAGGAAATCAACGACACGTGGGGACACGGCATCGGCGACTTCGTGCTCGCCACGCTGGCGGCCCGGATCCGGGGGAGCGTCCGCCGAGCCGACACCGTCGGCCGGACGGGAGGCGACGAGATTCTCGTCCTGTTGCCCGGCGTCCGCAGCACCGACGAGCTCGGCGAGGTCGCGGAGAAGATTCGCTGTCGTGCCGCCGAACCCATCCACGTATCCGGCAAGACGCTCTACGCGACGTTGAGCATCGGTGCCACGCTTGCCCTGCCCGGCGACTCCGTTGACACGATCACGGCGCGGGCGGATGCGGCCATGTACCAGGCCAAGTTGGGGGACCGGAACACCGTCGTCCGGAATTGAGCAGCCGAGCGATCGCCATGCGGCGGGCGATATCCGGTAGGTTTTTGCCGACGGCAGCTCGTTACAAGAGAGGGCAAATATGTCAAGGACAGTGGTGGTGGGCGCCTCGAGCGGGCTCGGTCGCTGCATCGGTGTCGGCCTCGCCCAGCGCGGCGACCAGGTCGCCCTGTTGGCCCGACGCCGCGAGCGCATCGAGGCCGCCGCGCAGGAGGCGGGACCCGGCGCCGTCGCCATCGAATGCGACGTCACCGACGAGGCGTCCTGCCGATCGGCGATCGCCGCCGTTGTCGACGCGCTCGGCGGCATCGACAACCTGGTCTACACCCCGGCCATCGGCCCGCTCGTGCCCATGGTCGACACCGACGCCGAGACCTGGCGGCGCGTCTTCGACACCAACGTCATCGGCGCCGCGCTGGTCACGGCGGCCGCGATGCCGCACCTGACCGAGTCGGCGGGCAAGGTGGTCTACCTGGCTTCCGACGCCGGCACCTTTGGGCCGCCCTGGCCGGGGCTCGGCGCGTACGGCGTCAGCAAGGCGGCCCTCGAACGACTCGTCGAGGCGTGGCGCGCCGAACACCCGGACGTCGGCTTCACCAACCTGATCGTGGGGGAGTGCGGCGGCGGCGAGGGCGACGCGGCGACGGGAATGACCACCGGCTGGGACATGGACCTCGCCATGAAGGCCGCCCCGCTGTGGGCCTCCCGCGGCTGCATGCCCGGCAAGCTGATGCCGGTGGAGGACCTCATCGACGTGGTCCACACGATCCTGCGCACCAACGCGTCGACGTCGATGCCGGTCGTGGTCGCCAGGGGAGCCCCCGCCAGCCCCGCGGCGTTCGCGGACACCGCGCAGTCCTAGCGGCGATCGCAAGCGCGGCGGAGCCGGGCGTCGCGGGTCGCCGCGGTCAGCGCAGCCCCACCCTCTCGCGGACCAGGTCGGTCAGGAACCGCCCGGTCGAGGCGGGCCGGAAGGCGCGCGCCGCGTCGGTGAGCGCATCGCGCGAATCCTGGGGGAGCTCGATGTCGGCGGCGGCGACGTTGAACTCGAGCTGCTCGACGCTGGACGCGCCGGGAATGGCGACGACGCCTGGCAGGTGGATCAGCCAGGCCAGCGCCACCTGCGCCGGCTTGGCGCCGACCGTGGTCGCGACGTCGCGCAGCGTCTGCAGCAGCGGCTCGATGCGGCGCAGGTTCTCGGTGCCGAACAGCGGGTTCACCGCACGCACCCCACCGGGGCGATTGTCCAGCCCGTACTTGCCGCCCAGCAGGCCCTGGGCCAGCGGGCTGTAGGCGATCACGATGCGGTTCTCGCGCTCGGCGAAGGGCACCAGATCCTCCAGCGCGCCGGCATGGGCGAGCGAGAAGTGCACCTGGTTGCTGATGACCGGCCGCCCGAGCGCCGCGTCGGCCTTGCGCCAGCGCGCCAGCGAGTAGTTGGAGACGCCGGCCGCGCCGATCTTTCCCTCGTCGAGCAGGTCGCGCATCCCCGGCATGATCACCGAGTCGGGCACCACCGGGTTGGGCTGGTGGATCTGGTAGAGCGGGATGCGGTCCAGCCCCAGCCGCCGCGCGCTGGCGCGCTCGCGCTGCTTGACCACCGCGGGGAACGGGGCCACCGGAAACACCTTGCTGGCCACCGCGACCTCGGCGCGCTCGTCGCCGAGCGCCTCGCCGAGGATCCGCTCGCTCTTGCCCAGGCCGTACACCTCGGCGGTATCGAACAGCGTGACGCCCAGGGCCCGGGCCCGGCGCACGATGTCCCGCGCGGCGCCGGAGGCGTAGCCCTCCCCGTAGCCCCACTCCCGCGAGCCGAATTGCCAGGTGCCCAGCCCGATTCGGCTGACCCGTCCCACGCCGTCGACGTCCAGATATTTCATGAGGCCACCCTACTGGGGCCGGCCCTGCCCCTAGCCGGGGATCTTGTTGAGCACGAAGTTGGCGATGCTCACCGCCGTGGCCCGGGGGCGGTCGGCGTCGGTGGTGCCGCTGTAGGACACGTACAGGTCGACGACGACGTTGGCCTTGGCCGCGATCGCGCGGGCGGAGCGCACCTGCAGCCCCTTGGGGGTCAGCGCCAGCGTGGTGATGCCGTTGCCGGCATCGGCGGGCACGCTCAGCGAGAACGGGATGGCGCCGGCCTCGGGGATGGTCACGCTCACGGTCGTCCCGCCGCATTGGCGCCACCCATCCTGCAGCTTCTGCAGTTGGGCCTGGGCCGCCGGCGCGTCGCGAAACGCCGCCGCGGCCTGGATCACCTGGACCGACTTGAGCAGGCTGCGCGTGTCGGAGAATTCCGCGGCGTGGTAGCCGAAAAGCGCATCGACGTCGTAGGCATCCGGGGTCCCCGGGGCGATGGCGCCCCAGCACTCCGGGCGGTCGATGGTGCCCTCCCGGTCGGAGCGGGCCGGGTGGTCCCAGGTCTGGCCGGCCTCGAGGTTCTGGTCATCGGTGATGGTCTTCAGGTCCCCGACGCCGGCCAGCAGGGTGGCCACCCCGCCCGGCGCGACCGTGGGGCCCGGCGGCGCCGCGGCCGTGGTGCCCGGCGCCCCCGGCCGGGACGGGGTGGACCGAAACGCGGTCAGGGTGGCCCACCCGAGCAGGGCGACGACAGCGAGCGTGACGAAGGCATACGACAGCCCGACTCCCGCCAGCGCGCGGTTTCGGCCGGGCTCGCCCGTGCGGCGGATCCGCGCGAGCGCCAGGTGCCCGAGGATCGCGCCGACGGGAGGGGACAGGAACGCGAACACCAGCGACTGCGTCGCGAGCGGGTTGACGGGCCGGCGGTTCGGCATCGGCGGCGGTGGCGCGACGACCGGTGGCGGCGCGACCGGCGGTGGCGCGGGCGGCAGGCGGCCGAGCGGATCGTAGCTGAACGGGCCGTACCCGAGCGGATCCTGAGGATTCACGCGACGGCCTCCTCCGTAGCCTGCGACCCTGCCGCGAATGTAGCCCTTCGCACCGGCAATCGAAAACGGCAGTTCCTACAAGTCGAGGTTTGAGGAATTCGTCATCGGGTACGCGCGCGATGTGGGTTTTCTCGTCGGGTCGTGGCCAGAAACCTGGCACCGCAGCCGGCTATTTCGAGTCCTCAGCCTCGGCGGCTACGTCGCATTCGACTTGCCCAGGGTGGTAACGGGTTTGGGCGCCGCCCTGCTCGCCGGCATCGTCGCGACGCACGCGTACCTGATGTACTCGATGGCCACCCGGGACGCGCTGCCCGGCGTCTTCGTGGTGTACGCCGCCGCGGTGATCGCGGCGTGCCTGCTGGCCGCGGGGGCCATGGGCTTCGGTCGCAATCCCGCTGTGGCGCAAGCGGGATGGTATTTCGGCAGCGCGCTTGCGGTCGTCGTCATCGGCGTTGACGTCGCCACGCGGATCGCCAGCCTGCCCGGCCTGACCGCGGTCACCGGTCGGTGGGACGTCGCGCCGGCGACCTTTGCGCTGGCCTTCGCGGGCGCCTTCGTCGGACTCCACGCGTCGGTGCTGCTAGGCATCAATGTGGCCTATCCGCGCCGGCGGCAGTGGGAGGACTGAGCGGGCGGCGCAGATGACGGAGATCGTGCTCGACTACCCGGTGTGGCTGCGCATCGACCATTGGCTCAACGTCCTGTTTCTGACGTTGTTGCTGCGCAGCGGCATCGAGATCCTGTCCACCCACCCCAAGCTGTATTGGCGTGAGGACAGCAAGCCCGGCACCGAGTGGGCGCGCTTCACCACCAAGACCATGCCGACCGACAAGCTCTACGACACCCTCGACGAGGAGGAGGACTACAGCCCGCTGGTGGCGCTGCCCGGCCACAAGAGGCTCGGCATGGGGCGCCATTGGCACTTCATCTCGGTGATCGGCTGGGTCCTGGTCGGCCTGTCGTACTACATCCTGCTGTTCGCCACGGGTCAGTGGCACCGGTACTGGCCCCACTCGTGGGCGACCTTCGTGGAGGCTGGCAACGACGTCCTCACCTACATGACGTTCAACCTGCCCCCGCTGCTGCCCAACGAACCGCTGGACGCCATCCAGAAGCTGACCTACGCGGGCGTCATCTTCCTGCTCGCACCGTTTCAGATCCTCACCGGGGCGGCGCAATCCCCGGCGATCGAGGCCCGTTTCCCGTGGTTTGT
Organism: Mycobacterium interjectum; assembly: GCA_002102225.1. Lineage (GTDB taxonomy): Bacteria > Actinomycetota > Actinomycetes > Mycobacteriales > Mycobacteriaceae > Mycobacterium > Mycobacterium interjectum_B. Next base: position 132,558 of record LQPB01000028.1, on the reverse strand, counting down.
GCGGCTGTGGGGCGGACGGCAATCCGCGCGCAGCCTGCACTTCCTCGGACTGGTCGCGTTCCTGGCCTTCATCGCGATCCACGTCTCGATGGTCTTCTTCTGGGGCTGGGGCCGGCTCAACGCGTCAATGATTTTCGGCTCGGTCCGCAACGTCACGTTGGGCACCGTGCTGTCCTTCGTGATCATCGGCGCGATCGTCGCGATCCACGTCGCGGCCACGGTGTGGAGCCTGCGCCGGCCGGTCCAGGTTCGCCGCATACTCGGCGCGGTCATCACGCGGGCCCGGCTCATGCTGCTGCGCCCCCTGGACTCGCGACAGGACTATCCGGAACGGATGCTCTCGGAAGAGCACCGCGTCAACGGCAAGCCGCCGTGTTCGGCCGAGTACAAGGTGATGGCCGTGCACAACTTCGTCGACTGGCGCCTGCGGGTCGGCGGCCTCGTCGAAAAGCCGGTGACGTTGGACCTCGCCGCGCTGCGCGCCCTGGCCGAACCGCAGAGCCAGCGGGTCCTGCACAACTGCGTGCAGGGCTGGTCGAGCATCGGCGAGTGGAAGGGGCTCCCACTGGCCGCGCTCGCCGACCTGGTCCGCCCGCTTCCCCAGGCGCGTTTCGTGTGCTTTTTGACCATGCAGGACACCGGCCGCGACGAACCCAGCGCCGAGGGGGAGGGACAGTTCTACGAGGTGATGGATCTCGAACTGGCCTATAAACCGCAAACCATCCTCGCCTACGAGATGAACGGAAAGCCGTTGCCGATCAAGCACGGCGCGCCGTTGCGGCTGCGGGTGGAGACCCAGGTCGGCTTCAAGATGGCCAAATGGATCAACCAGATCGAGTTCGTCGACGACCACCGCGGCATCGGCTACGGCCTGGGCGGCTGGCGAGAGGACAACGTCCACTACGACAAGGACGTGGAGATCTGACATGAGCGACGACGCCGACCGCACCGACACGATGGTGCGCCCCGAGCTGAGGGCCCTGGACCAGGCGGCCCGCCGCCGGGTATCGGAACAGATCGCGGCCAAGGGCGGGCACTGCGAGTGCTGCGGGACAACGGAGTTCGACGTCGGCGGCGCGCTGTTCCTCGGCTTCCTCTTCCTCGACGAGGACCACGACGCCTACATGATCGCGCTGACCTGTCGCAACCCCGACTGCGCCAAGCCGCGCACCGGGATCGTGTTGTCGGAGAAGGATTTCCGCGACGGGCCTTAATGGCGGGGGCGGAACCGCTTCGCCGTAGCCGGCGGGCTGTCGGTGAAGTTGGGCGCGGCGAGCCGGAACCGATCGATCAGGTGCGACAGCGTGCGCAGTTCGTCGCGCAACGCCTGAAACCTGCGCTCGTCCATGGCGTCGAGCCGGCCCAGCGAGCTGTAGTGCACGAGCCGGCGCAGCCGCCCGGCCAGCACCGTGCCCCACCTGATGCTGAAGTCGTAGCGCTGGCCTTCGCTGATCGGATCTTCGTCGTCCTGTTTGGCGAGTTCCCGCAGCGCCTTGATCTGTTGGCTGATCAGTTCGACGTCGTTGTCGATGTCGACCGCCGCACGGGTGGGATTGTGTGTTGCGCTCATCGGCTTCTCCTCTGCCTCGGCCTCACAGGTGCGGCTTGGCGACGCTGATCACGTACGGCGCATCGGCCAGCGTGAGGTACACGCGGTGCGGCCCGATGGCCATGCCGGAGAGGGCGGCCGAACGGGCGGCGCCCCCGGGCAGGCGGGACCGGTAGTTGATGACGCGGATCACCGGGATCTTGCGGTCCGCAAAGCCGGTGAAGCTCGCCGTCTCGAGCACCGCGACCTCGCGGTCGGTGGCCGCGTAGATCCGGGTGTCGTCGGTGCCGAGTTCTCGGATCGGGGAGGGCAACTGGGCGCTGGCCAGCACCTCCATCCCCCCGCCGCCGCGTCGCGAGTCGACGGCGTACAGGGTGGCGCTGTCGTGTCCGGCGACATAGTTGCGGGTGTCCGCGGCGCCGTCGCCGGCCGAGACCGCGACGTCCATGCCCAGCGCGCCGCGTTGCTGAGGCGGCGACGAAAAGCCTTCGTAATAGCGGATTCCCGACGCCCCATAGAGGTGGTAGTCGATCTTTCGCCCCCGGTTGGCGCCGTCGATCCTGTCCGCGGGATCGTCGGGGATGGGCGCGGTCGGCAACGTGTGGAGGCCGTATTGGTCCACCGGGGTCACCGCCGTTCCGTCGGCGGAGAGCGCGAGCAATATCCGCATCCCGGCGTCCTCGGCCAGATAGGCGGGGGCCGGGCCGGCGTCGAAATCGTTGATCTGGCGCAGTTTTTCGAGATCGACGGAGGCGACCCTGCCGCGCTCGGGTTGCGGCACGAACACGACCCGGTCGTCCTTTTGGCTGATCTGCAGGTTGCGTCCGATCGCCATGGGAGCCGACAAGCGGGTTGTTGCGTCGTCGTGGCGCGCTCCTTCGGTGACCTCGGCCAGCCGGTGATCGTCGGTGATCGCGACCAGCGCGTGCGTGCGATAGGACCACACGGGCTGGCGCAGCGCCGCGCCGACCGACCACAACACCACCTCGGGCGCGCTCTGAAGCGTCGAGCCGGGCGTCGCGCACCCGGCCGCGACGGTGGCGGCGCCAACCGCGCCGGCCACCGCCACACGCCACCGCACCGCCGCGTCTCCTCTCGCCCCGCATTTTCCAGAGGATTACCCGAATATGCCCACATCACACGTGCTTTTCACCGCCACACCGCGGCGCCCGCCTGGTGGCCGCGGCCCTCGGTAGCCGCTGGAGCGCGCGCACCCGCCCGCACGCCGGCGTCGGGTCGCCGGTGGGCAACCTGATGGGCCCTTCGCGGCGCTGCTCGAGCGGGCTCGCGCCGCCAGGGGGAGGGGCTGACAAGGCGTTTCTCGACGGGCGATGGGGGTATGCCCGGGGACATGAGGTCCCCGGGCAGCGCCGCGCACTACCTGCCCGAGGATCGCGGGCTCGATGCCCTGCAAGCCGCGGCCGCCGGCTGCCGGGGCTGCCCGCTGTATGCCGACGCGACGCAAACGGTCTTCGGCCACGGCGATTCCGGGGCGCCCCTCATGCTGGTCGGCGAGCAGCCCGGAGACCAGGAGGACCGCGCCGGCCTGCCTTTCGTGGGGCCCGCCGGCCGGTTGCTGGCGCGGGCGCTGGACGACGCCGGCATCGACCCGGCGCTGACGTACCAGACCAACGCCGTCAAGCACTTCAAGTTCACCCGCAAGGGCGGCAAGCGGCGGATACACCAGAAACCGAGCCGCACGGAAGTCGTGGCGTGCCGACCCTGGCTGATCGCCGAGATCGAGGCGGTGCGACCGCGGGTGGTCGTCTGCCTCGGCGCGACCGCGGCGCAATCGCTTCTCGGAGCGGCGTTTCGGGTGTCGGCTCAGCGTGGTGAGCTCATCGGGTTCCCCAGCACCGTCGACGTCCGCGTGGACCCGGAGCCGATCGTGGTGGCGACGGTGCACCCGTCGTCGGTGCTGCGCGATCGCAGCGATTCGCACGACGAGGCCTACAAACTGTTCGTCGACGACCTGTGCACCGCCCGAAACGCCTACGCGCACTGAGCGGGTGGTCGACTATCCGTCATCCCGTCAGCTCTTCTTGTGCGGCAAGAACTCCTGCGCCTTGGTTTTCAGCCCCACCTTGACGAATCCCACCCGGTCCTCGTCGCCGGACAGCACCGCCGCGGTGGCCGCCTTGAACTGATCCCAGGTGGCGTGCGGCGGGATCGGTGGCATGTCGGGGTCGGTGTAGACGTCCAGCACCGTGGGGCGGTCCGCGGACAGCGCGCTGCGCCAGGCATCCCCGAGTTCTTCGGGGTCCTTGATGGCCATCGCGCCCAGGCCCAGGCTGGCCGCGAACCCCGCGAAGTCGATGTCGGGAAGGTTCTGGGACTCGGCGAATTTCGGCGAGCCCGCCATCGCGCGCATCTCCCAGGTGACCTGGTTGAGGTCGTTGTTGTGCAGGATCGCCACGATCAGGCGGGGATCTGCCCACTCCTGCCAGTACCGCTTGATCGTGATGAGCTCGGCCATCCCGTTCATCTGCATGGCGCCGTCACCGGCGAACACGATGACGGGCCGGTGCGGGTGGGCGAACTTCGCGCCGATGCCGTACGGGACACCGGGACCCATCGTCGCGAGGGTGCCCGACAGCGAGCCTCGCATGTTGCCACGGAACCGCAGGTTTCGGGCATACCAGTTGGCCGACGAACCGGAATCCGCCGTAACGATGGCGTCGTCGGGCAGCTGCGGGGACAGCTCGGAGAACAACCGCATGGGGTTGATCGGATCGGCGCTGACCTTCGCCTCCATTTCCATGGTTTCCCACCACCGCGCCACGTTGGCCTCGATGGTGTCGCGCCAGCCTCGGTCCTCCTTACGGCGCAGGTGCGGGATCAGGGCGCGCAGCGCGGCCTTCGCATCGGAAACCAGGTTGACCTCGTAGGGGTAGCGCATGCCGATGAACCGGCCGTCGATGTCGATCTGCACCGCGCGGCACTGCCCGAACTCCGGCAGGAACTGTGTGTAGGGAAAGCTCGATCCCACCGTGAGCAGGGTGTCGCAGTCGCGCATCAGCTCGTAGCTGGGCCGGGTGCCCAGCAAGCCGATCGAGCCCGTGACCCAGGGCAATTCGTCGCTCAACACGTCCTTACCCAGCAGCGCCTTGGCGGCCCCGGCCCCGAGCAGGTCGGCGACCTCGATCAGTTCGTCGCGGGCACCGCTGGCGCCGTTGCCGACCAGCATGGCGACCCGTTTCCCGTCGTTGAGCACCTCGGCCGCGCGCCGGATCGCCGCGTCGTCGGGGGAGACAGCCGGCCAGTCGATGCCCAGGCTAGAGGGCACCATCTTGAAGGCGTGGGTGGGCGGTGAGTACGGCAGCTCTTGCACGTCGGACGGGATGATCAGCGCCGTAGGCGCCCGCTGGGCCAGGGCCACCCGGATCGCGCGGTCCAGGACGTTGGGCAATTGCTCTGGGACAGTGACCATTTGGACGTAGTCGCTGGCGACGTCCTTGTACAGGCTGAGCAGGTCGACCTCCTGCTGGTAGGACCCGCCCATCGCGCTGCGGTTGGTTTGCCCGACGATCGCCACCACCGGAACGTGGTCGAGTTTCGCGTCGTAAAGCCCGTTGAGCAGGTGGATCGCGCCCGGGCCCGACGTGGCCATGCAGATCCCGACCCGGTCGGTGAACTTGGCGTAGCCCACCGCCTCGAACGCGCTCATCTCCTCGTGCCGCGACTGGATGAACATGGGTTTGTTGTCGGCGCGCCCGAACGCGGCGAGGATCCCGTTGATGCCGTCGCCGGGATACCCGAACACATGCTCGACGCCCCAGGTCCGCAGCCGCTCCAACAGGTAGTCCGAAACCTCTTGCTTAGACATATGCCCTCCTAGTCAGACAGTGGGGGTGTCGTCGGCCGCGCGACACGTTGGCCGCGCCGAGCCGAACCAGACCCCGGATCGCCATGGGTTCGACTTTCCGGGCAGCCTTCCGAGCAGCGCTTTCCCGCGCGCGTCGGCGCACAGATCTCCGCATACCCGAATTCGCGACGCTTATTCGTGGGCGAGGTCGATCACCGATCGAGTGTCACAGCAGTCACAACCGGCCGAGCACTTCGTCGGACGGCTTCGGTCGATTCACGCGCTCTGCGGCAGTACGTCGGTGCCGGATGCGCTGTTGCCCTTGGCAACTCGCCGAATCAGCATGCGGGTGGCCTTCTCCAGGATCTCCTGCGCGGCCTCCGGTCTGCGGGCGCGTGCGGCGCGGCGCGCCGCGGCCTCGATCGTCAGTCCCTGCTCGTAACCGGTCACGACGCGCGGGTCCACATACGACCCGCGCGCCACCGCCGGGGTGTTGCCCAGTTCCTCGGCGACCTCTTTCATGACGGCGGACTCGACGCGCTTGATCACCCGCTGAGACACGGGCGGGTCCGCGTCGACGAACGCCGCGGCGGCCAGCACGGTGCCGTGCCAGGTCCGCAGATCCTTGACGGAGTACTCGGCGCCCACCATCTCCTTGAACCGGGCATTGAGGTCGTCGGACCGGATGTCGACCCATCCGGATCCCGCGCGGCACACCAGCAAACGTTCGGTGCGCTGCGGGCGCCGCATCAGCGCACGCACCGCCCGAACGATTTCGGCGTCCTCGATCTGCACGGTGCGCCGCACCCCGCTCTTGGCCGGGTAGTCGAATTCGACCGCGCGGCGGCGCACCGTCACGTGGCTGCACAGCAGGGTGGCCATTCCGTAGGACTCGTTTTCCTCGGCGTACTGCTCACCGCCGGCGCGAAAGTAGCCACGGTCGAGCAGGCGCAGCGCGACCGCGAGCACCCGCTCGCGGGTTAAGCCCTTGCGCGTCAAGTCTTTCGCGATGCGCGCCCGCCACATCGGCAACTGCACCGAGAGCTCCAGGACGCGGTCGAACTTCTCCTCGGCGCGCTCCTGCTGCCAGGCGGTGTGGTAGATGTACTGGCGGCGGCCGGCCGCGTCGGTGCCGACGGCCTGGATGTGGCCGTTGGGCTGCGGCGAGATCCACACCTTCTTCCAGGCCGGCGGGATGACGAGTTCCTTGATCCGCGCCAGGGTTTCCGGGTCGGACAGCAGGTTGCCCTCGGGGTCGTAGTAGGCGAAGCCCTTGCCCCGGCGTTTGCGTGCGATGCCCGGCTTGGCCAGATCGCTGCGTCGCAGCCGCACCTTGACCTCCAGTCCCGTTGGTTGACTGGACAATTACCCGCAGGTCCGCAACGCGAAACGACCCGCCACGGCGCTGTGGCGGGTCGTCCTCGGTGCAATCAGCCGGCCATGAACTCCTGGTAGGCCGACTCCAGGGTCGGCGGCAGCGCGGTGACGTTGCACTGCCGCTCGGTGTCGCCGATCGGTGCCAGGATGCCGCGCAGGTCGTAGTACTGCTGCGGGTGCGCGGTGAAGTAGCCGCGCAGGCTGGACGCGGCCTCCGGCCGCGACTGGCCGAAGGCCGCGGTGACCGCCTGGTTGGCGTCCGGGTGAGCGGCCAGGTACTGCTGCGCCGCACCCTGCGCCGAGGAAACGGTCGCGTTCACACCACCCGGGCTGCAGTCGGGCGCTGCCGCCGCCGACGGGGCACCGATGATGCCCATGGTCAGTCCCCCGAGCAGAAAGCCCGCGCTGATACCGGCAACTCGCCGGCGCGCGACGATACTGCTGTTTTTCATGATCAGTCTTGTCCTTCGAGAATCGATCAATTGATTGCTGCATGAGTTGCGATGAGGTTCCCGATCCCTCGAAAACCAAAGTAGCGGAAGCGAACAGTGCCGCGATCGGCCCGCAATCGCTGTTGCGGGTCGCGAGCGCCCCGATGCGGCCATCGGGCGGGTTTTCGCTAAGCGGGCAAACAAATTTGCCCATCAATGTTGAGAATTCTTAGAGAACGGGGCCGGTTCTTAAGTAACCGTCACACCGATCGTGACACAACCGTGACCCGCTAGGGGTCGACGCGGGACGCTACGGCGCATTGCGTTGCGGCTCTCCCTGGCGGGCCAGCGCCGCGAGGAGTCGGCGGCGCGCGTGGATGAACTCGTGCGTGTTCTGCAGGGCCTCGGGCACGGAAGCGACGACGGGCAAACCATGGTCGCTGACAAAGCCGGTCAGCCGCCGCAGCGCCGCCCCGCTCACGACGTTGTTGTGCAGTTGGGCTTGCCGGTGCTCCTCGTTGAGGGCCAGCAGCACCCGAAGCCCGGCGCTGCCCAGGAAATCCAGTTGGCTGACGTCGAGGACCAGCGGGGCCTTGAGCCGCGCAAAGCGCCGAACCACCTCGGCGACGAGATCAGCGTTGGACGCGTCGATCTCGCCGTCGATGCTCAGGACGGTCGCCAGGCTGCGCGCATGGACGCGCACCTGCGCTCCCGCGCAATCGATCACATAGCGACTGCGCGGTTCGCCGCAGCCGTCGGGTAAAGAAGTCATGTCTGTGCGCCCCTCGAAGTGTGGTGAGCAGGGCGAGCGATCGCGCTGTCCTAAACGCCGCTCGGATATCGGCAGCTGTGGACTCAACTTGACTCGAGCCTAGCCGCCCCGGCCGCCGCCGGCATGGCGAACACCGAAATGCGGCGGCCGCCCGGTCGTGCGGCTAGGTGTTGGAAGAGTCCCCCAGGCGCAGCCCGGTCGGCGCCCTGCCGTCGCCGTCGGCCGCCTCGCCGTCGGCGGCGGCGGGGGTCAGCGTCTGCAGCCAGGTGTCGACGTCGGGGCCGAGGACCACCGCGCCATCGCTCGGCAGCAGCGCCCCGGTGCCGAGCGCGCCGAGCGCGGGCGGCACGACGCGGACGCGACGGTTGTCGCCGTGCCGGGCAAGCAGTTTCGAGGTGAGGTCCGGCAGGCGGACGACCTCCGGGCCGGCGATGCTGCGCGGCGGATGCGTCTGACCCAGGGCTGCCTCGACGAGCACATCGGCGACGGTGTCGACGGCGATCGGCTGGATCAGCCAGTCCTGCACAATCACCTCGCCGTCGTGCGAACTCACCGCGGCGGGGTTGGTGGCGAACTCGTACCACTGGGTGGATTTCACGAACGTCGCCGGAACCGGGCCGTCGAGAACGATGGCCTTCGCCGCCCGTTTGGCCTCGTAGTACCCGAACCCGTCGAACACCGGGTCTTCGACACCGGCGACCGTCAACACCACCAGGCGCCGGACGTCCCGCGCGGCGCACGCGCCCACGATGTTGCGGGTGGCGGTGGCCACGGTCTGCGTGATGGTGGACCGCTCGTCGGCGGGCAGCGGGTTAGAGACGTCGATCACGACATCCACCCCCGCCAGCGCCTGGAACAGCCCCCGGCCGGACACCACGTCGACACCGTGAACGCGGGAGAGCTCGACGACCGCCACGTCGCGTGCCCTCAGCCGCGAGACGACGCGAGAACCGGCCGTGCCGGTCGCCCCGATGACAGCGATGGTGCTCAGTGACGCCACCCCCTTCTCTGGTCGCCGGCTGGAGCTACCCGGAAATCGGGTTTTCAAACACGCGCGTTCGCATGAAGCGTCGCGTGACCATCCGCACAGGATCGGTGGTGTTTGGCCGCCCGCCGGACGGGAAGCCGGTAAATGCGAATCAAGACGTAACCACCGAAAGGGAGGTCGACCCATGGGGGATGACAAGAGCGGGCCGCAGGAGGCCGTCAAGGGCGCCGTCGAAGGCGTCAAAGGCAAGGTCAAGGAGGTCGGCGGAACCGTCACCGGCCGCGACGACCTCGTCCGGGAGGGCCAGGCGCAGCAGGACAAAGCCGACGCCCAGCGCGACGCGGGCAAGAATGAAGCCGAAGCGGAATCCGCCCGCGCCGGTGCGAAGGCCGCCGAAGAGCGCCAGAAGGAAAACCAGTAAGTCGATTCCAGGGGGTCCGGTCCGTTTGATGGACCGGACCCCTTTTTGGTTTCAAAGCGGCGCACCGGGTTATTCGTGGCAAGACAAGCGGCCGGGGCCGTGCAGTGGAAGAGGTCGGACATGGGCTTGCGCGACGGGGTAACGAGCATCGTCGCGTTCCTGCGTGCCGGCTACCCGGCCCACGCGCCCGCCCTCGGCCACGTGCCGCTGTTGGCGCTGCTGCCGCGGCGGATCTGCAGCGACGACGTCGCGGCGATCGCCGGCGCACTGGTCGCGCGCCCGCGTCGGCCCATCGACAACGCCGACGTCGGCGTGGAGATCACCAAGATCACCGCCCAGATGCCCTCGTGCGAGGACATCGACCGCGTTCGACGTCGACTCGATTCGATGGGACGCGGCGGCGGGTAGGCGCGACGCTCACGCTCGTTGCAGGTCGACCAGCAGCGGCCGGTGATCGGAGATCGGCATCACTTCGGACTCCACGGCGCCGCCGCGCAGGCCGGCGTCGTCGGTCAGGATGTGGTCGAGCTGGCGGCGCGGGGTGTCGGCGGGAAACGTCGCGGCCACGGCGAGCGGTCGCATCCGCGACCAGCGGCGCACCGCGTCGGGCGGCATGTTCAGGTCACCGGTCAGCAACCGGGGACCCGGGAAGCCGCGCAGGTCGCTGATCAGCCGGCGCAGCTGGCGCCGATTCCAGCCGGGCACGAAGGACAGATGCGTGTTGGCCACGGTCAGCCCGCCCCAGGGGGTGTGCAGCTGCGCGATCACCGCCGCCCGCGGTTCCTCGTCGACGACCATCACCCGGTTCGGTCCCGGCAGGTACATCGGAAACCGCATGGGAATTCGCGGCAACCGCACCACCTGCCAACTGGCCGCCGGAAACCGCGACAGCAGCGCGATGCCGTAGGCGGCGGTCCCGGGCTGTTCGTGGCCGGTGGCGGCCATCCGGGTCGCTCCCGGGGTGCCGGAGATCGCGGCCACGAACCGGTGCTCCACCGCTCCCATCGCCTCGGCCGCCACCGCGGTGAGGTCCGCGAGCGACGAACGCGGCTGGTCGCAGTCGACCTCCTGCAGGGAAAGCACGTCGGGATCAAGGCGGCGCACGCACTCGGCCAACCGCGCGGGATGGACCCCGTCGCCGAGGGTGCGGCCGTGCAAGATGTTGAAGGTCGCTACTCGCATCGGCTAGCCGAACACCACCTCGCCCACGGCGAGCAGCCGGTGCAGCACGAAGGGCGGCAACACGGGCGGGGCGCCTATGTGCGCGGGCTCGAGTTGGCTGCGAAAACAATGGGCCGCAACGCGTTTGCGCTCCAGCGCCCACCCGGGAACACCCACCGAATGGGCCCGGTCCCACGGCACCGCGGGATCGGCCGGGCTGGCCCAGTGCCACATCCACACCGGGTATTCGAGCAGCGTCACGCCGGTGCGCTCGCAGGCCTCGGCGGCCGCACGCCCCACGGCTTCGTGGTCGGGGTGCCCGTCGCCCCGCCAGGTGGCGGCGCACCAGGTCCCGGGCGCGGCGTCCTCGAGGATTTCCGTGAGCAAGTCGGTGACTCGGCCCTCGTGGTCGGCCAGCTCGCCATCGGGCAGACCCAGCGCCACCGGGGGCGGGACGCCTAAAATGCTTGTAGCCCTGCGTAATTCGTACCGACGTGTGATTTCCGCACGCGCCCGCTCCTGCGGTGTGGCGCCGGGGCGGGTGGCACCGCCGTCGCTGACCGTGATGACCCGCACGTCGACGCCCGCAGCGACCAGCGCAGCGATCGTCGCGCCGAGGCCCAGCGTCTCGTCGTCCGGGTGGGGTGCCACGACGACCAGCCCGGGGCACGCGCTCAGGTCCAAAGGCGGCGGTGGTTGGCCGTCGAGGGCGGCCAGCCACACCGGGACCGGGGTGCCGCCGCGGGTCAGCGGCTTGGCCGCGAACTTGGCGCGATTGCTTGCCGGAAGGATTGCCCGGGGGCGCTCGAGGGTGGTCATTGCGGCCGCCCGACGAGTCTGCCGAGCTCGGCCAGGTCCCGCTCGGCGTGGCTTTGCCGGATGTAGATGGTCAGGTCGGCGACCCGCTGGGCGTGCCGGCCGTCCTGGCACAGCGGGCCGGGTCCCAGGGCGCGGCCGGTGCGCGTGATGGCCTCGTCGGCCGCGTGTTCCACCACCGTGCGGGCGCGGCGGGCCAGCAGTTGGGCGGTGTCGGACCGGTCGAACGGGTCCGAGTCGATCTGCATCGCCGCCGCGGCCAGGATCGCCTCGCCCGCGGCGAGCGCGGCGTCCACGGCGCCCAGGTGTGCCAGCGAATACGCGTCCGCCGATTTGCTTGTGGCGCAGCGATACAGCGGCTCGGCGACCCGGCGCGCGCCGCCGAGCCAGCAAGCGGCCACGCCGATCGCGCCGTGCCAGAATCCCGGTCGGTCGAAGTAGCCGTCGGGATCGCCGACGGCGACGGCCTGGGCGTTGGTGAATTGCACTGCCCTGGTGTCGCTGCCGGCCATGCCGACGTTCCACCACGTGGTCGGCAGCGCCTTGACGGCCGGCTCGGCGACCGACACGGCGAACAGGCCCCGCCTTCCGTCGTCCAGCCGCGCGGTCACCAGCGCGTGGGTGCAGAACCCGGCGCCCGAACACCACACCTTGGTGCCGTTGAGGACGACCGCGCCGCCGCCGATTGTGGTGGCGATCAGCGTGGCGTCGGGGGACTCGGCCGCCCACACGCCCCACAACTGCCCGGAATCGGGCGGCTTGCCGCCCAGTTCGTGCAGGATCGCGACCGCGTCAACGTGGGACTCGGCGATCCGGGCCGCCACGATGTCGTCCTCGGCCAGCCGGGCCAGCCGCTGCCAGCGTTCGGCCGTGCGCCCGGAGGCGGGAAGCGGCAACTCGAGTCGTCCCGACTCCAGCCAGTGCTTCACCAACCCCGCCGTCACAAGCCACCACCCGCCGACGATCCCTCCGATTGCCCGCGGCAATCCCCCGCGACCCCCCGGTGGGCACGGTGGGTGCGACACACGGGGGCTGACATAACCCAAAGGTTGCCCGTCTCACCGCCGCTTAAACGAAGTACGAGCGGCACCGAGCGCGGCTAGGCCCGGTTGCATCCCCCGGGGTAGGGGTATGACCTATGCACGATGACACCGACCGAAACGCCCACGGATGTGCCCGTTTCCTGCGCGCACCTGCGAGAAGCGTTGCGCGGTGCGGCCTCCGCGCTCAAGGAGAACGGGCCGCGATTCGCCCTGGCCGGCAGCTATGCCCTGTGGGCCTTCGGGGCGCCGGAACCCAGCCACGACGTCGATCTGGTGGTGGCCGAGTCCGACGTGGCCAGCGCCGAAGCCACCCTCGCCGGCGCCGGATTCGCCATCGAGCATCCCCCCGAGGACTGGCTGTTCAAGGCGCGCAACGGCGATACGGTCGTGGACATCCTGCATCGCATCAACGGCGAACGCGTGGAAGCGGCGACGCTGGACCACGCCGAGCAGCGCGACGTGCTGGCCATCGCGATGCCCGTGCTCCCACCCACCATGGTGGTCATCCAAAAGCTGCGTTCCCTGGGCGAACACCACTGCGACTTCGCGAAGCTGCTTCCGGCCGTCCGGGCGGTGCGCGAACGGCTGGACTGGGAACACATCAGGGCCCGCACCGCCGACAACGATTACGCGGTCGCGTTTCTGGTGCTGGCCGACCGGTTGGGCCTCACCGGCTGAGCGGGCCGGGGCCCGCGCCGGTCAGTGGTTGCGCAGTTTGGCGACCAGCTTGTCCTTGGTCAGGCTCGAATAGCCCGACATGCCAAGCTCTTTGGCCCTCTTCCTCAGCTCCGGAACGGTCCAGTCCTGGTATGACCCGGACTTGCCGCCCTTGCGCCCGACCGACGACTTGCCCCGGCTGGCGGCCGCATTGGAGATCCGCGCGGCCTTTTCCTTCGAGTCGCCCTTTTTCCGCAGATCCTGATACATCTTTTCGTCGTTGATCGACGAACGCGGCATGATCCATCCTTTCGACGTTTGCGAGAATTCCCGGCCCCCCGCCGGTCAAAACCCGGCAATGCTCTTCCAGAACATCCGCGCCTGGCTGTAGTGATTCTCGAAGGACTTCGCGCGCTTGCGCTTCGCGGCGCCGTCGATCCGCTGCGTGTAATGGCGGAAGACGTCATCATCGGCCAGCGCCGGGCAGCCGCCACCGAGGGTGTTCTTGTAGTAGCTGGACCGGCCCTGCGGGATCGCGTGCTGAGAGTAGCCCTCCTGCTGGTTGTTTCGGACGTCGGCCACCGGGCGGTTCACCGGCAGCTGCGCAAAGTTGGGGCCGCCGAGGCGGATCAGCTGGGTGTCGAGATAGGAGAAGTTGCGGAACTGCAGCAGCGGGTCGTTGGTGAAGTCGATCCCCGGCACCACGTTGGCGGTGTGGAAAGCCACCTGCTCGGTCTCGGCGAAGAAATTGTCCGGGTTGCGATTCAACACCATCTTGCCCACGGGCCGCACCAAAACCTGTTCCTCCGGAATGATTTTCGTGGCATCGAGCAGGTTGAAGTCGAACGCGAACTCGTCCGCCTCCGCCACCAGCTGCACCCCGAGCTCCCACTCCGGATACTGGCCGGACTCGATCGCCTCCCACAGGTCGCGCCGGTTGTAATCGGGGTCTTTGCCCGCGATCTTCTGGCATTCGTCCCAGATCAGCGAGTGCACGCCGAAGCCCTGCATCATCCGGTAACTGCGCGGCAGCGCGCGATCCGACATCAGCCACATGATGGTGTGCAGCGTCTCGGGCTGCGGCGAGACGAAGTCCCACAGCGTGTCGTGGGCGGACCTGCGGTATCTCGTTGTGCGGCTCGGGCTTCACGGCGTGGACGAAGTCAGGGAACTTGATGCCGTCCTGGATGAAGAAGACTGGAAAGTTGTTGCCCACCAAGTCGTAGTTGCCCTGTTCGGTGTAGAACGTGGTGGCGAACCCGCGCGCGTCCCGCACGGTGTCGGCCGAACCGCGGGATCCGGCCACCGTGGAGAACCGCACGAACACCGGGGTCCGGGTGCCCGGCGTCGTCAGGAATGTCGCCGCCGTGTATTCGGCCAGCCAGCCGTCGTACGGTTCGAAGAACCCGTATGCGCCAGCGCACCTATCCAGCGACGACGCGGTTACGTACCCTTGGTAGGGGTAGTCGAGGGTGGTGATTGACGCGACCAATGGCAATGGCGACCTGCGCGGGGTGGTCGCGATCGGGGCCTCGGCGGGCGGCGTCGAAGCGCTCTCGACTATGGCCGCCGGCCTGTCGCCCGATGTGCCGTACGCGTACTTGGTAGTGCTGCACGTTCCGGCCGACGCGCCCAGCGTGCTGGCCCGCATCATCGACCGCCGCGGGCCGCTGCCCGCGTTCACCGCCGAGGACGGTGCGGCGCTGCGCCCCGCGTACATCTACGTCTGCCGCCCGGACCGGCATTTGCTGGTCGCCGACCACCGGGTGGTGTTGTCGCAGGGGCCCACCGAGAACGGGTACCGCCCCGCGATCAACGCGTTGTTCCGTTCGGTCGCCGTCGCGTACGGCCCCCGCGCGATCGGGGTGCTGCTCTCGGGTGTGCTCGACGACGGCGTGCTGGGCCTGGCCGCCATCCGCGCGCGCGGCGGCACCACCGTCGGCCAGTCACCCGAGGACGCGCTGTTCGCGGCGCTGCCGAACAACGCGCTTGACGCCGGCGTGCTGGACCGCCAGGCCGCCGCGGACGAGATCGGCGCGGTGCTCAAGGAGCTTTCCCAGCGAGAAATCGAGGATCCGGACGTGGAACCAGACGCTGCGCTGGACCTGGAGAATCGAATCGCCATGGCCACCCGGTCCGCGACCGACTTCGACACCCGACACCTGGGGGTGCCGTCGGGATATACCTGTCCCGACTGCAACGGCTCGCTGGTTTCGATCAGCGAGCGCCACTTTCGCTGCCAGGTCGGTCACGCCTGGACGGCCGATGCGCTGCTGGGCGCGCGCGATAGCGAGGTGGACGGCGCGCTGTGGGTCGCGGTACGGAGCCTGCAGGAGAAAGCGCGGTTGGGCCGAAAAATGGCCGACAAGGCCGGTCCCGGTCCGGTCTCCCGGCGCTACAACGCCCTGGCCGAGGAAAGCGAACGGGCGCTGAACGTGCTCAGCGACCGGCTCGCGGCCACCGCCCCCCATCCCGGTGACGCCCATGGTTGAGTCCGGGCCGGCCATCCGCGTCGACGCAGCGCCGCACCGCGATGTGTTGATCCTGGTGGCGGACGGGGTGCTAGACAGCTCCACCTATCGGACCGTCCGCGACACCGTGGTCAAGGCCGCGCTCGAGGAGCCGCGCGCGGTGGTGGTGGACGTCGACCGCTTGCGGGTGCCGTCGGCGTCGGCCTGGTCGGTGTTCACCAGCGCGCGCTGGCACGTGAGTGTCTGGCCGGACGTGCCGGTGGTGCTGGTGTGCGCGTGCCCGCAGGTCCGGCGCGCGATCGCCGCTGGCGGGGTCACCCGGTACGTGCCGGTATATCCCGACCGGGAGTCGGCGCTGCAGGCCGTGTGCACCCAGCCGATACCGCTGCGGCGACGGGCGCGCAGCGAGCTTCCCGCCTCGAGGGTCGGTGTCGGCCTGGCCCGGGCGCTGATCACCGACTGGCTCACCCACTGGGACAACAGCGACCTGATTCCGGTCGCGACCACGGTGGCGACGGTCTTCGTCGAAAACGTCTTGCACCACACCGAAAGCGCGCCCGTCCTGGTGGTGGAGAGCTATCGGGGCACCGTGACCGTCGCGGTGGAGGATGGCAGCGACCGCCTGCCGGAGCGGCATGAAGACGCCTCCCGCGGCGCCGAAATCGTCTCCGGGCTGGCCATTGTGGTGGCCCTCTGCCGAGCCTGGGGCGCCACCCCGACGCCGTCGGGCAAGACGGTGTGGGCGCTGGTCGGTAGCGAAAATCGGCTCTAGGGCCGCGGGTAGTGTTCAAGTCCTTCGGCGAACGCGCTTTCGAACGGGACGTTATGGACGGCACGACCGACGAGGCCTTCGAGGCCTTGTTGCGCTTCATGCGGGACACCCGCGGATTCGACTTCACGGGCTACAAGCGCACGTCGCTCATGCGTCGGGTCCGCCACCGCATGGATCAGGCGGGATACGGCACGTTCGAGGAGTACCTCGACGCCCTGCAGGCCAGCTCGGACGAGTTCCCGGCGCTGTTCAACACCATCCTCATCAACGTCACCGCGTTCTTCCGCGATCCGGAGGCCTGGGAATTCCTCGGCGCCGAGGTCGTTCCGCGGATGCTGGCCGAGCGCGGACCCGACGATCCGATCCGGGTGTGGAGCGCGGGATGTGCGTCCGGGCAGGAGGCCTACTCGCTGGCCATGCTGCTGGCCGAGGCGCTGGGGCCCGACGCGTTCCGGCAGCGGGTCAAGATTTACGCCACGGACATCGACGAGGAGGCGCTCGCCGATGCGCGCATCGCGACCTACGACGCCAAGGCCGTCGAGTCGGTGCCGCCCGAGCTGTTGGCGCGTTATTTCGAACAGGCCAACGGTCGCTACGCCTTCCACAAGGATCTGCGCCGCGCGGTCATCTTCGGGCGCAACGACCTGGTCAAGGACGCACCGATCTCGCGCGTCGACCTGCTGGTCTGCCGCAACACGCTGATGTACCTCAACGCCGAGACCCAGCGAAACGTGTTGAGCCGCCTACATTTCGCTCTAGCGCCGCAGGGCACGCTGTTCTTCGGGCACGCCGAGATGCTGTTGAGCCACAGCGACCGCTTCGCCCCCTTGAGCCTCAAGAATCGAATCTTCCGCAAGGTCGCCGGGGCCCAGGGCGGCGTCGACCGCTACGACCCGGCCGCCGCATCCTACGAGCACGGCGCTGACCTGGCGGGCCTGACCACGGTGCGCGACTTGGCCTTTCGGGCCAGCCCGGTCGCCCAGATCGTGATCACCGGCGAGGACACCGTCGCCATGATCAACCAGCAGGCGGAGAGCGTCTTCGGCCTGTCGGCTCGCGACATCGGCCGGCTGCTGCGCGATCTCGAGGTGTCCTACCGCCCGGTGGAGCTGCGCGCCTACCTGGAGCAGGCCAAGGTGGAGCGGCGGGCGACGCGGATTCCGGACGTCAAGTGGCAGCGGCAAGGCGCCGAGACCGTGTGGTTCGAGATCCACGTCAATCCGCTCGTCGATGCCGAAAATGGTCTGCTCGGCGTGTCGATCGTGTTCTTCGACGTGACCGCGACACGCGCCCTGCTCGACAAGGTCGTGCACACGAACCGCCAGCTCGAGGCGGCCTACGAGGAACTGCAATCCACCAACGAGGAACTCGAGACCACCAACGAGGAGCTGCAGTCCACCGTGGAGGAGCTCGAGACCACCAACGAGGAGCTGCAGTCCACCAACGAAGAGCTCGAGACGATGAACGAGGAGCTGCAGTCCACCAACGACGAGCTGCACACCATCAACGACGCCCTGCGCGAGCGCAGCGTGGAACTGGACGACGCCGAGAATTTCCTGGGTTCGCTGATCAACTCGGTTCGGCCGGGGATGGTCGTGGTGGACCGGGAGATGCGGGTGGTGGTGTGGAATCGGGGCTGCGAAGACCTCTGGGGTCTGCGGGCCGACGAGACCACGGGAAGCCGGCTGACCGAGCTGGACATCGGCCTACCGCTGGACGGCGTGCGGCCACTCATCGGCAACGCGTTCGTCGACCCGGATGCCTCCGGCGAAACGGTGGTGGACGCCGTCACCCGTCGCGGCCGCGCGGCCCGGGTACGGGTCGTGTGCACGTCGTTTCGCTCGGCCGACGGAACAGTGGGCGGGGCGCTGCTGCTCATGGAGGTCGTGGACTAGTTCCGACCCGCGGCCGGTGCCCCCGCCGCGCGACGGCCTGATCCGCCGGTTGATGTGCGAATCGGCCATTCGTCGGTGCTCCCGGGGGTGAGCCGGGAGATCCGGTATGCGAAACGCCGGGCCCTCGGACGAAGGCTGCGAAGGGTGCGTTTCGTTTTTGTCGGGCCGGGTAGCACTTCCTTGGTTGCTCGGCTGTCCGAAGGGAGCCATGGTGAAGATCGCGATCGTCACCGGTGACGACCTCGTAGGCGACGACCCGTGGCGGCTCTGCGCCGCGCTCACGGCCCGAGGGCACGAGGTGACGCAGTACGTCAGGCGCGACGGCGGGGGACCGGCGAACGCCGACGACGACCGCCGAACCCGGTCGATTCGCGTCGGCCCGCCGGCGGCGGCATCGGTCGCCGCGGTGTTGCCGTATGTCGGGGAGTGGGCGGCCGCGCTCGAGCGCCGGTGGGCCGCGGATTCTGGGGATCCGCCCGACGTCGTGCACGCGTATGGCTGGCTGGGCGGGTTGGCCGCCCAACTGGCCGCACGGCGGCTGCGGCTCCCGACCGTGCAGAGTTTCCTGGGGATGGCCGTGACGGCACGGCCGGCCCCCGGTGACGGTCATGCGAGCGAGCGCGAACGCATCGAGCAGCTGTTGGCGCGGACCGCTGCGTGGGTCACCGGCGAGTGCGCGGCCGACGTCGACGCGCTGGCCCGGCTGCGCCGCGGTCGAGCGCGCGTGTCGCTGCTGTGCGGCGGCGTCGATGTCGAGCGATACAGCCCGGTTGGCCCGAAGGCGGCGGGCAACGGCCTGCACCGCATCCTGTGTCTGGCTCCGAATCCGTTGGCATGCAACGGTTTCGACATCGTCATGCGCGCGCTTCCCAGGGTTGTCGGCGCCGAGCTTGTCCTCGCCGAAACCGCCGCCGGCAACCCCCGCCACGACGAGGCGCGGGCCGAACTGGGACGTTTGGCCGCGGAGCTGGGCGTATCCGACCGGGTCCGGTTGGCCGGCACCGTCGGCGGGGACAGGCTGCCCTCGCTGCTGCGCTCTGCCGACGTGGCCGTGTGCACGCCCCGGCGCCCACCGCGGGCGACGCCGGCACTGCAGGCCATGGCCTGCGGGTTGGCCGTGGTCGCGGTTCAGGTCGGCGTGCTGACCGACGCGGTGGTGGACGGTGTCACCGGGGTGCTGCTGTCGCAACAAAGCCCCGCCGCGGTGTCCACGGCGCTGAGAAGCCTGCTCGCACAGAGCTTCCACTGCGAGAGCATGGGGGCGGCCGGTCGAAGCCGCGCCGTGTCGCGCTACGCCTGGGACCGGATCGCGCTCGACGCGCTGAACATCTATCGGCGGGTTGCGCCCCAAAGCTGTTCCGCCGCAGCGCCAGTCGGAGGGGGTGGCTTGGTGATACGACCGGTCAAGGCGGCCGCTGACAACCGCCCGGGTGCGCAATGACGACCGTCGCGGACGGCACGGCGCCGGGTGCCCTCGACCACGTGGCCGGTGAACCCGGTGCGATCGAAATCGAGCTGCGTCCCGCCGGTCAGAACGTCGCCCGTGAGCGCGGGCCGGCCCGAAGCCCGGCTGCGGTGCGGTACGAGCAATTCCGCACTGTCGAACCGGAGGCCGCGTGCCGTTTTTTTGCCGGGGCATACACGCCGGGCTGGCGGGTCACTGGGTCGACGAGCCGCTCGGCCGTCCTCCACCGGCGCTGCGCGACTGGTTCGGTGGTGCTCGACGAGGTGTCGGCTGAGGGCCAATTGGTCTTCGAAATCCCGCCCGCCGACACGGTCGTCGTGATCCAGCCCCGCGCGGGGTCGCTGACCGTGACGGGGGGCCCGTTCCCGCATGTGGATTGGCCGATCCTGGTAGCCCACGGCATGTCGTGCGCCCTGCGGGTCAATGATGCGCGGTTCGACGTGGTCACCATCGCGCCGGAGGCGTTGCACACGGCCGCCGAGGGCTGGCGCGCGCCGCCCTCCCGCCAGATCCGCTTCCTGAATTGGCAGCCACGCCCGCCCGACGCGGTGCGCGCGTGGAATCGCGCGCTGGATTACGCGACCGCCACCCTGGCCGCGCCGGACACCGCCCGGCAACCCCTGATCGCGGCGGCGATCGGCCCGTTGCTGGCCGGCGCGCTGCTCGAGTGCTATCCGTCCAGCGTGAGCGAGCCGCACTCGGCCGGCGATCCCGGGCTGCCCGAGACGCTGAGAGACGCGGTGGCCTTCATCCACCGGCACGCGGCCGGCGAGGTGAGCATCAACGACATCGCGGCCGCGGTGCATTTGACGCCCAGGGCTGTGCAGTACCTCTTCCGGCGCCAACTCGATACCACCCCCACGGAATACCTGCGTCGCGTCCGGCTGCAGCGCGCGCACGACGACCTGATCACCGGGGAGCCGCCCAACGGCACCGTCTCCGAGATCGCCCGTCGTTGGGGCTTTACGCACACCGGCCGGTTCGCGGCGCTCTACCGGCGGACCTACGGTCAGAGCCCGCACGCTACCTTGAAAGGGGCGACATAGGGCCATCATTCGCGCGCAGGTGTGGTGTGCGGGCTTCGGCCGTACACCCGGCGGTAGCCGCTGTTGGCGGCCAACGGTTCTCGGTGGGCGTGGTGGAGCGGGACCCGGCGCGGGTATTCCGTTGGCGTGCAATCCCGGTGGCGACGAACCATCAACTGGATCGCGACTAGCATGTCTCGCATGGTTCGGATTCACTTGGAGCGAACAATCGCCGCACCCGCGCAGCAGGTCTTCGACTGGCTGGCCGACCCGCGGAACCTGGCCGCCGCCCCGCTGGTTCTGCGGGCCGGTTACGCCAAGGAGTCGCCGACGCACGAGGCGGGCGCGGTGCGCGAGGTGCTCGGGGTCGGCACCTGGTTCCGGGAGGAGATCACCGCCTACGACCGGCCGCGAAGCTACTCATACCTCATCGTCCGATCCTTCCCGCCGTTCAACCATGACGGCGGCACGTTGACGTTCACCGCCGCGGGTGACGGCACGCGCGTGGACTGGCTGACCAACTACACCCATCCGGCCCGGGCCGGGGGAAAGCTGTTGGAGGCGGTCAGCCGGCGGCTGCTGCGTTCGAGCTTCGCTGCCATCCTCGACGCCTGCGCCGACGCCCTGGAGCGCACGTAGCGGACCGTCAGCCGCTCAATCGGCGCATCAACTGGCCAGCGGCGTAGCGGCCACTGACCACGGCGCCGGTCGCGGTGGCCGGATTGTTGGTGCCGACCGCCTCACCCGCGAGGTAAAGCCGTTCGCCGATCGGTTCGGCCAGCCGGCGCCGGTCGTCAAGGCCGGAACCGGGGGCATGGAACGAATACGAGCCGAGCGTATAGGGGTCGACGGCCCAAGCCGAGCTTCGGACTTCGATCGGTGAGACGTCGCCGCCGAACAGCCGACGAGCGATGGGCAGGGCGCTGGCCATCAACTCGGCGGGTCGTGCTGCCTCCGCCCACCGGCCGCGGTCACCGGCGTTGAAGGCCAACATGATTGGTCCCGCGGCGCTGGGCAGGCTAAACCATTGCGACCAGGTGCCCGGCTCGGTCCCGATGTACTGGTAGAAGGCATTCTCGACGTCCCAGCTTCGCCGGCTGAAACGGAAGAAGCTCTTGGACAAGACGCCGAACCCGAGCGCGTTCACGGCGCGCAGTTGCGGGTCGGGAAGCGGCGGATCGAACGCGATCGCACCGGATTTCAGGACACCCAGGGGGACGGTGACGATCGCGGCCGGGCCCTCGAACGAGCGGTTTCCGGCGCGCACGACGACGGAGTTGTCGCGTCGCGCGATCGCGGTGACCGGCGTCGTCAGCTGGATCTGCAGACCCTCGGCAAGCAGCCGTGGCAGGGCGTCGTAGCCGCTCGTGACGACGTCCTGGTCGCCGTCGGAGTAGTCGCCGTGGTCAAAGGTGTTGGCGGACAACTGGTCCGCGCTGGCGGCATACTCGTTCTCGATCTCGGTGGTGATGTAGAAACCCAACTGCGCGCGGTCGGAATCGGAAAGCTCCGCGCGGGTGGCCGCGGCGTCCACGGCGGCGCCGAGGCTGCCGGAGTCGACGTGTCCGCGGGCCCGTCGCACGAAGGTGCGCCATGCTTCCGGGTCGTAGTCCAGCGGGGAAAGTCGCGGATCGACCGCGAGTTTCGCCCACCCGTAGTAGTCGGTGGACACCAGCTCGGCCCGCGCGTGGTGCGCGAGCTCCATCAGCGGATTGTCGGTGGTGCCGTGGATCCAGGACGCGCCCATCTCCAGCGGCACGCCCCAGTCGCGGTTGGTGTGCACCCGCCCGCCGATGCGGTCGCGGGCTTCGATGACGCGCACCGGCCATCCCGCGTCGGCAAGGCTGCGTGCGGCGGACAGGCCGGCCATCCCGGCGCCGACCACGAGCACCGCCTTACCGTCGGGCGGGGTGCCGGCCGGGGGACCCGGTGCGCACCCCGCCGCCAGACCGCCGCCGACCAGCGTCGTCGTCGCCGCGAGTAACTCCCGACGGGACATCGGGTTCACGGCTGTCAGCGTCTCACAAGTTGTTGCACGACCGTGCCCGAATTGGCGGCGTGTAATGGGCCGTTTTCACCCGTTCGTCGTTCAGTGGGGGCTACACTTCGCCTACATCCGGGGTGCGGCGATGGGGCCGCGTTCGAAGGGGGCGGCGATGAGTGTTGTGTCATCGAATCGGACGGGTGAGCGGCTCCCCGACGAACTGCCGCCAAGCCACGCGGTGACCGTGCCCGCGGTCGACGGAACCCCTTTGCACGCAGAGGTTTTCGGGCCACCCGACGGTTATCCGATCGTGCTCACGCACGGCATCACCTGCGCGATCCGGGCCTGGGCGCACCAGATCCGCGACCTGGCCACCGACTACCGGGTCATCGCGTTCGACCATCGCGGCCACGGACGAAGCGGCGTCCCGCGCCGCGGCGGCTACAGCCTCGAACACCTTGCCTCCGATCTGGATTCGGTGCTGGAGGCGACATTGGCGCCCCACGAGCGCGCGGTGCTGGCCGGCCACTCGATGGGCGGCATCACCATCGCGGCCTGGTCGGCGCACTACCGCGACAGGGTCCGCCGGCGCGCCGACGCCGTGGCGCTGATCAACACCACCACCGGCGATCTGGTGCGCCAGGTGAAACTGCTGTCGGTACCCCGGGAGTTGCGCGGGTTTTCCGAGGCGCGAGTCCTCGCCGCCCGCGGCCTGATCACCGCCTTCGGCGGGTTTCGGGTGCCGGCCGCGGCCCGGATCCCCAGCCGCTACGTGGTCGCGATGCTCGCGGTCGGCCAGGGCGCCGACCCGGGCGCCGGGCGGGCGGTCTACGAGCTGTTCGCGCAGACGTCGCCGGCCGGGCGCGGCGGGTGCGCGAAGATGCTCGTCGACGCGCTGGGCTCCCGGCATCTGGAGTTGGACGGGTTGACGGTGCCGACGCTGGTGATCGGCAGCGAACGCGACCGGTTGACCCCGATCGACCAGTCGCGGCGGATCGCGCGCACCGCGCCCAACGTCGTCGGGCTGGTCGAGCTGCCCGGCGGGCACTGCTCCATGCTGGAACAGCCGCGCGAGGTCAACCGGCACCTGCGGGCGCTGGTGGAATCGGTGACCCACGACGCGCGGGTGCGCCGGATCAGCTCATAGCAGGCTCATAGCAGGGCGGTGATCTCGGCCGCCGCCCGCTGGCCGGACCGCACGGCGCCGTCGAGGAACCCGGTCCACTCGTCCGCGGTCTCGGTGCCGGCCCAGTGGATCGGGCCAACCGGCTCGCGCAGCCACCGCCCGAACCGTGTCCACGACCCGGGCGGTACCGCCGCCGTCGGACCGCCCGGCGCGAAATCCTCCGTGCCCCAACGTTGGTCGACATAGTCCAGGGGTTTGAGCGCTTCGTCGCCGAACAGCGAGGCGAAGCAGCGCAGCGCGTCGCGGCGGCGCTGTTCGGAGGGAAGCGAGTCGAAGGCGCGGGCGTCGACGAAGCCCATCAGCACCCCCGGACCGTCGGCGTGCGGGCTGACGTCGAAGGTGATGAACACCGGGCCCTGGTCGGAAAGCGCCTGCCCGGAGAACCCGTCGGCGCGCCAGAACGGCGTCTCGTAGGCCGCGTAGGCCTTGCTGAGCCGGCCCTGCGGCCAATGGCGGGCGAGCTGTTGGTACTCCTCGGGCAGCGGGGGAGCGAACTCGATCGATGCCCGATGGGCCGGCGGTATCGCGACGATGACGAAGCCGGCCTCGGCCGAACCGGCGTCGGTGGTCACCGTGACCCCCGAGCCGTGCCGCTCGATGCGCCGCACCGGGGCGTTCAGCACCACCCGCGCGCCCAGTTCGGCGGCCGCCGCCTCGGCGATCTGCTGGGTGCCGCCCGGGAAGCGGTCCTGCTGGGCGCCGTTTTCAACGTCGAGCAGCGGGTCCAGCCCCCCGGCGGCGTGCACATACCGGGCGGCGTGCAGCATCGACACCTCGTCGGGTTCGCAGCCCCACGTCACGCGGGCCACGATGGCCATCAGGTCGAGCGAGGAGGCGGTGGCGCGCACCGAGCGCAGCCAGCCGCCCAGCGACATGCCGTCCAGTTCGCGCGCGCGGCGCGCGTCCCACGGCGCCGCCACCGGGACGCCGCGGGCGATCCTCTCGAATTGCCAACGCAGCCGGCCGATGTCGAGCAGCCCGGTCAGCGAAAGTTTGGGGATGGTGCCGTGGTAGGGACGCGCCCACCCGCGCCAGTGAATGACGTTCTTGCCGTCGTGGTGGGTCGGGATCGTCGGGACCTGCAGCTCGGCGGCCAGCGCCAGGACGGCGTCCTGGGTCGGGCCGACGAAGGTGCCGCCCAGATCGGCGGGCAGCCCGGCGACGCTGCCGGTGAACGACCGGCCGCCCACGCGGTCGCGGCCCTCGAACACCAGCACGTCATGGCCCTGCCGCGTCAGCTCGCGTGCCGCGGACAGCCCCGCAAAGCCGGCACCGACCACGACCACGTCGACAACCGGCGGCGGCTTCGTCACGTCCCCTAGTCAACCGCATTTCGACGGTTTCGTAGGATAAATTTCCATTGCCCGTCTAAGTAGGTGCTCAGGTAGCCGATGAAAGTCTTCACCGCGTTGTACGGGCCGGTGGATGCCGTCGAGCGCGCGCGGGCGCTGCGCGACGCCGGGGCCAGCGGTGTGGCCACCTTCGAGGGTCAGCACGACGTGTTCGCCCCGCTGACGCTGGCCGCCACCGTGGGCGGACTGGACCTGATGACCAACGTGGCCATCGCGTTTCCACGCAATCCGATACACCTGGCCCACCAGGCCAACGATCACCAGCTGCTGAGCGGCGGGCGATTCTTCCTCGGCCTGGGCACCCAGATCCGCCCACAGATCGAAAAGCGATTCGGCGCGCAGTTCGAGCATCCGGTGGCCCGCATGACCGAGTTGATCGCGGCCCTGCGTGCGATCTTCGAGGCCTGGGAGACGGGCGGCCGCTTGGACTTTCGCGGCGACTACTACCGGCACACGCTGATGACGCCGACGTTCATCCCCGGCCCCAATCCCTATGGCCCGCCGCCGATCTACGTCGGAGCCCTCGGTCCGCGGCTGACCCGCGCCACCGCCGAGCACGCCGACGGCCTGTTGGTGATGCCGTTCGGAACCAAGCGATTTCTGCACGAGGCCACCATGCCGGCGGTGCGCGACGGCCTGCGGGCCGGTGGCCGGCGGCCCGAGGAGCTGGCCATCATCCCCGAGATCATCGTGTCGGCGGGCTCGGACGCGGGGGATCACGCGGCCACGCGGCGGCTACTGGCCTTCTACGGGTCCACCCCGGCGTACCGGCCGGTGCTGGCCGCGCACGGCTGGGAGGACCTGCAGCCCGAACTCAACGCGATGTCCAAGCAGGGCCGCTGGCAGGAGATGGGCGAGTTGATCGACGACGAGGTGCTGCACACCATCGCGGCCTGCGGCACGCCCAAGGAGATCGCCGCCCACATCCGCGATCGCGTCGAGGGCGTCTCGGACACCGTGTGCCTCTACCAACCGTCGCCGATCGGGCTGCAGACGCTCTCGGAGATCGTGGACGAACTGCGCGAGTTGCGCTAGCCGCGTGGCAGCCCTAGGGCGCCACCGTCAGCCAGTCCTTGAAGCCCGACGGGTCGTGGCGGCCCAGCGCCCCGTGTTCGTAGAGACCCCAGCCCTCCACCGGATCGCCGTCGCCGTCGCGGCACACCGCGCGGCCCACGTGGTCGATCACGCCGAAGCCCGACCGCGCGACGATGGCCGGGTCGGTCATGTCGTAAGTCAGCCGCTCGACGAACTTTTCGCCCTTCCACATCCCGTGCAGCCAATCCGAGTCGCCGCCGTAGCCGCCCCCGACGTGGATGGGGACGGGGAGCTTGGACTCGACGTCGAAGTGCACTGGGGTACCGTCGGGGGCGGTCGCGTCGATGGTCGCCCCGGTCGGGATGCGGGTGCCGGACCGGTAGTGGATTCTCACCCGCGGCCAGCCCAGCTGCTCGACCCGGCCGTCGCGCCAGACCCGGGTGCAGTCGTTGAGCGAGCGGAAGCCGTTGGGCTCCTCCTGAATGATCAGCACGATCGCGAACTCGTCGAAGGCCATCGGTACGTAGAGCCACCACATGCCCTCGAACGGCGGGTCGGCGGGCCGGCCCGCCGGCTCGGGCTCGCCGATGGGCCGGATGCCCCAGGACCGGTCGCGGCTGCCCAGCCACGTCGCGGGGTCCACGGCGATCTCCTCGCCGTCGATCGCGATGCGGCCGCTCCAGCTGCCGAGCTGGGCGAACCGCTGGGCGTCCAGGGTCACCCGGTTGCCGGACCGCAGCACGTGCGGCTGTTCCTGGACGACGTCGAACAGGCCCTCCCAGCTGAGATCGGCTGCGATGCCCTCGGTTTCGTCGAGAATCAGGCGCAGCTTGCGCAGCGGTTCGCTGACCTCGATCCGGTAGCCGTTGACATTCTGGTTGAGCCGGTCCTGGTCGATCGCGTCCGACAGGTGCACCGCGGTCTGGGTGTCACCGCGGCGGACGAGAAAGAACGCGTCCTTCACGCCGAGGTTGGGGTAGTAGCCGATGCCGCTGATGACGAAGATGTCGCCGGTGCGGTCGTGGGCGTTGAAGTACGAGCGGTCGTAGAAGTTGCGGTCCGAGGAGCCGGCCCAGGCGATCGGCCGCGGAACCTGATGTAGCGGAAACTCGTCCAGCGGTCCGAGCATTACTTATCCTCTCCGATAAGACGTTTCATCAATCCGGCGTGGTAAAACAGCGATTCGACATCGTCGGGTTTTTCGGTCTCCCCGAAGTGCACCCGCCGGGCGCCGGTGCGCATGAACACGCATGCCCACATCACCCCGGAGTAGGCGTAAAACCAGCGCAGGTCGCCCACGTCGACGCCGGTGAGTTCTCGGTAGGTCGCACGCACGTCGTCCTCGCGCATCACCTCGGGCAGGCCGGGCAGGGTCGCCAGGCCGGCCAGCTCTTGAAAGACCATGTGCGCGTAGATCATCCACGCGACGTCCAGCTCGCGCGGCCCCAGCGTCACCATCTCCCAGTCCAGCACCGCCGCGGGGCGGAAGTCGCGGTACAACACGTTGCCCACCCGCGCGTCGCCCCAGAGCAGGACGGGCTCACGGGCGGCCGCCTCATCGGGCCAGTTGGCCTCCAGCCACTCGAAAGTCCGCTCCAGCAAAGGTGATCGGCCGATGTCGGGCACCGCGAAGTCATACCAGGACTTCACCCAGTTGACATGCCTGCGCAGGGCCGTGTCGCCGTCCGCTGCGGACAGGAACCCAAATGTGTTCTGGGCGTCCGGGATCGAGTGCAGCTTAGCCAGCACGCCGACCGTGGCGTCCTGCAGTTCGCGCTGGCGTTCTGCGGGCGCGTCGGCGAACCAGTTGCCGCCGAAGGTGTAGGGCATGACGTCCGGGGGGACCTCGCCCTCGACGTAATCCATCACGAAGAACGGCGTGCCCAGGATGTCGCCGGTGGGCTCCAGCCAGCGCACCCGCGGGACGGGGACATCGGTGAGCTCGCCGACCTTGCGGATCACTTCGAATTGGTGGTCGAGCCGATACGTCGGGAAGACCTGCACGTCCTCGGCGGTCGGCGCCACCCGGGCCACCAGCTTCTGCTCAATGGGCCGGCCGTCCTGCTCCCAGCGCGCGGTCAGGATGATGGTCTCCGATGACATGCCCGTCGAGTCGACGCCGCTTTCCACGGTGATGTCGGGTTTGGCCCCGCCGGGCAGCAGGGTCGACAGCCATTGCGACATCACCGCTGGCAGTGTGGTGACGTCCCGGCTGGACCGCTGCAGTCGGTCGACTTTGTCCAGCACAGGTTCATCGGACACAGGTGCCTCCATTCTTAGAGACTTCAGCGAGGCAATTACGATACGGTAGGTAGCGTTATGAAAGCAGACCCGTCCTACCTTGACAAGGCCCCCGGTGCCGGGCGGCCCCGGGATCCGCGCATCGACTCGGCCATCCTGTCGGCGACCGCGGAACTGCTTGTGGAGATCGGCTATTCGAACCTGAGCCTGGCCGCGGTGGCCGAACGCGCCGGCACCACGAAATCGGCGCTGTACCGCCGATGGTCGAGCAAGGCCGAACTGGTGCACGAGGCGGCGTTCCCGACCGCCCCCACCGCGCTGGAAGCTCCGGCCGGCGACATCGCCGCCGACGTCCGGATGATGATCGAGGCCACCCGCGACGTGTTCACCACCCCGGTGGTGCGCGCCGCGTTGCCCGGGCTGGTGGCCGACATGACGGCCGATCCCGCCCTCAACGCCCGGGTGATGTCG
Source organism: Mycobacterium interjectum (assembly GCA_002102225.1). Taxonomy (GTDB): domain Bacteria; phylum Actinomycetota; class Actinomycetes; order Mycobacteriales; family Mycobacteriaceae; genus Mycobacterium; species Mycobacterium interjectum_B. The sequence goes on along the minus strand of LQPB01000028.1, from coordinate 103,641 downwards.
CGGTTCGCCGAGGTGTTCGCGGCCGTGCGGGTGCGGCTGGGCGAGGCCATCGAACGAGGTGAGGCGCACCGCGGCGTGGACCCGGACCGGTTGATCGAGTTGATCGGGGGAGCGACGATGCTGCGGATGCTGCTGCGCCCGGAGGAGAAGCTGGATGACACCTGGGTCGAGCAGACGACGGCCATCGTCGTGCACGGGGTGACCGGATGACGCGGCTGGCGGGCCGGTCCGCGATCGTCACCGGCGGCAGCCGTGGCCTGGGCCGGGCCATCGCGCTGGCGCTGGCCGAGGAGGGCGCCGCGGTGGCCGTCGCCGGGCGCACCGAACAGGTGTGGGACGACCGGCTGCCCGGGACCATCGGCGAGACCGTCGCCGCCGTCGAGGCGGCCGGCGGACGCGCCGTGGCGATCCGCGCCGACCTGACCGACCGCGACGACGTCGCCCGGCTGGTGGGCGAGGCGCGAGACGCGTTGGGGCCCATCACGATTCTGGTCAACAATGCGGCGTTCACCGCGCCCGGCCGCCCGCCGGTGCCGGGGGCCGAGCCGCGCGCCAAGGCCGCCAAACCGCCCACCGGCGGCGCCAAGCCGGGGTGGCCGGGCTTCGTCAGCACGCCGCTGCACGCGTTTCGCCGGCATTTCGACATCGGGGTGTTCGCCGCCTACGAGCTGATGCAGCTGGTGTGCCCCGACATGATCGACGCGGGCGGCGGCTCGATCATCAACATCACCTCGGTGGCGTCGCGGCTGCCCGGCGACGGGCCCTACGCCGACCGCAGCGGCGGGGTGCTGCCGGGTTACGGCGGGTCCAAGGCGGCGCTCGAACACCTCACCCAGTGCGCGGCGTTCGATCTCACCGACCACAACATCGCGGTGAACGCGCTGTCGCCGTCGAAGCCGATCCTGACGCCGGGCCTGGCCTACTACGCGCGCGAATTCGTGGACACCGCCCCGGCCGATGAATTCGCCCGGGCGGCAGTGGAATTGGCCCTGGTAGACCCCGCGGCGGTCACCGGGCGCACCATCGGCCACCTGCAGGTGCTCGACGGCAGCTTCCGCCCGTTCACGCTGGATTAGCCCGGTGTGGTCGCCGTGACGGCGTTGATGATCACGGCGTAGAGCCGGTGCCAGCGCGGGGACGCAAACCCGGCCTGCCGCAGCAGAACCGTGGCGCGGCCCCGAGTGCGGGCCTTGCCGCGACGGCTGGTCGCGATGGTCGGCAGCAGCCACCACGAGAACTGGTCGACGAGCACCAGCTGGCCGCCGGCGCGCAGCACCCGGGCGCATTCGGCCAGCCCCGCCCGCTGATCGGTCCAGTGATCGAATGATGTCGTGCTGACCACGAGGTCAAAGGTGCCGTCCGGGAACCCAAGCCGTTCGGCCACCCCGACGGCGAAGCTCAGCCGATCGTCGCCGCCGAAAGCGCTTGCCGTCGCGATCATTTGGGGTGCGGCGTCGATGCCGCAGAGCCGTTGGGCGCCGGGGAAGCGGCGGGCCAGGGTGCGCAGCAGATGGCCCGTTCCGCATCCCACGTCCAGCACGCTGCCGGGAGAAGCGACGGCCGCGGCCGCCAGATCGGCGGTGCGGTCGCTGATCTCATGGTGCAGCCGACCCCGCCACCCGCGGTCGTACTCGGGCGCCCGATCGTTAAACGCGGCGAGGTCGCGGTGCGGCGGCACGCGTTCAGTGTGCCACGCGGCCCTTTCCGGCGCGGCCCTCAACCGTCGTCCTCGTCGGGTGGGTCGGAGTCTCCGCGCAACAGTTCTTCGGGGTGGTGGGCGCGGTTGATTTGCGGCGGACATGGTCAACCGTTCAGCTCGTCCTTCAGAGGAATGGCGTCGCTCTCATCGTCAGCACTCGCTAAGAGATATGTGGGCTTCCTATAAAACGTTAAGCGAAGACCCTTACGATACTGGGCAACACGGTCGACTATCTGAAGATAGTTGAAGAGTACCGGCGCAATCCCAGATAGGTTGTCCGACTTGTTAAGGTGGCCGCGCTGATACGCGGCATATATCAGCTCGAATTCGTCCAATCCTCCGTGTTCCTCGATTAGAGCGATCAGGTGGATGAGGTCAGACGCGAGATATGTTGATAGGTCGAGCAGTTCGCGGTTCAATTGCCGTGCGCGGGTGGAGTGAGAGTAGATGGCGTCCATCACGGTAGGGCCGTGCGGATTGACGTTCGCCAGCAGCAATGAATCGGCAGGCGTCTGTGGCGTGATCTTTGCACACACCTCCTTGACATTCGCCAGCGTACATTCACGGTCTGCGTCGAAACCTGCTGCCTTGTTGAGCATTTGCATTAGGCCAGTTGCCTGGGCGACCACACGTGCGAGAGGTCCGATGTGGCGATAGATGTTCCGGCGATCGCGTCGGAGCGGGAGCCTGACGTTAAGCAGATAGAACATGAACGCTCCGGTATAGGCGATGGCAATGTCATAACACAGCACGCCTAGGCGTGCGCCTCCGCGAAAAACCTCAGAAACATTGGCCAGGACTACATGCTGAAGCACTGCATATACCAATGCGATTGCCAGCAATGCCCAAAGCGACCTGTTGAGCCAGCGTTCAAAGCGGCTCAGATACTTCGCCCGATTCCAGCCCTGATACCAGCCAGACAGTCTCTCTGTCACCTTCATACCGGCTATCATGCGCTGATTGGAGCGGCGCCGAATTGTTTACCGGAACAAATCGACAGCCCTATCCCGGCGCGCTCGGGTTGGTGGCGGCCGGGTCGCACGGCGGCCTCGATCGCCTCGAAGTAGGCACGGGCCTCGGGATCCAGCAGGCCCGAGAACCGCGACATGCCGGGCCCCTGCGGGCCCAGCCGCGGCCAGCGGCGCGCCCGGCCCTCGTCGGTGAACAGGCCGTCGGACTTGAGGGAGTCGGCACGCACGCGGCGCCATCCTGGGGTTCGGCGATCTCACCGAAGAACCGATACATCAAACCCTGGTTGACCCGCTCCCGGGTCTCCAACCGCTCGGCCACCTCGACGCGGACCTCGTTGCCCACCACCTGCGAGCTGGTCTCGCGCAGCACGTCGTGCGCGGCATCGATGTCATCCCGCGCCGCCTCGATGCGCTCCCGCGCCTCCTCGGCACCCACGCACGAACCCATGCCGCCAGGCCTAAAACGAGCCCCGTCAAAAGCCCACGGCGGAAACCACGCCGCCCGCGGCCTGTGGCTAAAACCCCAACTGTGGATAAGCCGGCCTAACGGCGTGTGCAAGTATGAGGAAAGCCAGTGCCGCAACGGCGGCAGGCAACCGGTCGAGTGGTGTGCCCATGCCCGTAATCAAGCCCGGTTTTGACAAGCCGACGGGGCGCGTCGTCGCGCTGATCGTCCTGATGATCCTGGCCGCCGCGGCCCTGCGCGGATACCTCCCGGCCCAGGGCCATGCGGTGCGCACGGAGCCGGGCGGCGGCCGGGCGGCACTGCTGTTCGTCATCGTGGCCCTCAGTGCCACTCTCGCGCTGCTGGCGATTGCCGTCATCGCGCGGTTGCGCGACCCGCGTGCGGCGGCACCCAAGCAGGAAGACCTGTCCGACATGCTCGGCACCGGCAAGGGCCGCCCGAGCTGGCGGGTGATACTGATCGGGCTCGCGCTGATCGCGGCGTGGCTGCTGATCGCGACGCTGCTGGTCCACTATCTGGTTCCGCACCGCGTCGACCCCTCCGTACCCGGCCCCGCCCCGGCCGCGCCGCCGTCGGGGCGCCCCGGCGGCCCCCCGCCAAGCCAACAGCAACACCGGCCGAACGACTCCGGGGACATGTTCGGGGTTTTGCTCGCCGGGGCGATCCCGATGATGCTGGTGATCGTCGCCGGTTCGGTGATCATGGCGCGACGGCGCTGGCGCGCGGCAACGCCGGCCGTGCGCGCCGACGATCAGGTCGAAGTTGCGGCGCCCGCGCCGCGCGCGGAATCGCTGGCCCGCGCGGCCGAGGTCGGGCTGGCCGAGATCGGCGACCTCAGCCGGGAACCTCGCCAGGCGATCATCGCCTGCTATGCCGCTATGGAGCGGGAGCTGGCCAACGTGCCGGGCGCCGCCCCGCAGGACTTCGACACGCCGACCGAGGTCCTCGTCCGAGCCGTCGAACACCACGCGCTGCGGGCCGATAACGCGGAGCGGTTGGTGAATCTGTTCGAAGAGGCGCGTTTTTCCCCGCACGTGATGAACGAGGAACACCGTGAGATGGCGGTAAACGTCCTGCGCCTGGTCCTCGCGGAATTGCGGAGCCCGGTATGAAAAAACTGCTGGCCCTGGGTGTTTGCCTGGTGGTGGGGATAGAGCTGTTGGCGTTGATACTGCACGGTCGACGGTTCCTGCTGGCGGCCGCGGGCATCGCCCTGGCCCTGGTGCTGCTCAACGTCCGCCGTTACCTGGGGCGCGGCAACGAACCGGCGGCGGAGTCGGACTACGACGACCTCGGGGACTCGCTGCGCCGCTGGCTGGCCACCACCGAGACGACGATCCGGTGGTCGGACTCCACGCGCGCCGACTGGGACCGCCACCTGCGTCCCATGCTCGCGCGGCGGTACGAAATGACAACGGGCCAAAAGCAATCCAAGGACGCCATGGCGTATCACGCGACCGGCCGGATGTTGTTCGGCGCCGAACTGTGGGAATGGGTCAATCCCAACAACGTCACGCGCACCGGTGATCACCATCCGGGCCCGGGCCGCGCGGCGCTGGAAGAGATTCTGCGAAAGTTGGAGCAAATATGACGCTGCCGGCCGCGACAACCACCGCACAGTGCGAAGCGGTGCTCGACGAAATCGAACGCGTGGTGGTGGGGAAACGCTCGGCCCTGACGCTGATCCTGATCGCCGTCCTCGCGCGCGGCCACGTGCTCATCGAAGACCTGCCAGGCCTCGGCAAGACGCTGATCGCCCGATCCTTCGCGGCCGCGCTGGGGCTGCGATTCACCCGGGTGCAGTTCACGCCGGACCTGCTGCCCGCGGACCTGCTCGGCTCGACGATCTACGACATGCAGTCCGGCCATTTCGCCTTCCGGGCCGGCCCCATCTTCACCAACCTGTTGCTCGCCGACGAGATCAACCGCACGCCGCCGAAGACGCAGGCGGCGCTGCTGGAGGCGATGGCCGAGGGCCAGGTGAGCATCGACGGCGAAACCCACAAGCTGCCAACGCCGTTCATCGTCTTGGCGACCGACAACCCGATCGAGTACGAGGGCACGTATCCGCTGCCCGAGGCGCAGCTGGACCGGTTCGCCATCCGGTTGGAACTTCGCTACCTCTCCGAGCGCGACGAGACCTCGATGCTGCGCCGCCGCCTCGAACGGGGTTCGGCCGAGCCCACGGTCGGTCAGGTGGTGGACGCCAACGACCTGCTGGCGATGCGCGAGTCGGTCGAGCAGGTGACCGTGCACGAGGACGTCCTGCACTATGTGGTGTCGCTGGCCACCGCGACCCGGCACCACCCACAGGTCGCGGTGGGCGCCAGCCCCCGGGCGGAACTCGACCTGGTCCAGCTCGCCCGCGCCCGCGCGCTGTTGCTCGGTCGCGACTACGTGATCCCCGAGGATGTCAAGGCACTCGCCGTTGCGGCGGTGGCGCACCGGATCACCTTGCGCCCGGAGATGTGGGTGCGCAAGATCCAGGGCGCCGACGTGGTCGGGGAATTGCTGCGCCGCCTGCCGGTGCCTAGAACCAGTGGGGGACACGGGGGCAGCGGATGAGACCGGCGTGATCCAAAGCCGCGAAGTCGAGTTCGTCTGGCGCGCATCGCCGTTGGCCCGGGCGATCGCGACGTGCGCCGGGGTCGGGCTGGCCGCCGCCGTGATCGGGGCGCGCTGGCAGCTGATCGCCTTCGCGGCTCCGCTGCTCGGCGTGCTGTGTTCGATCAGCTGGCAACGCCCGGCGCCGAAGATCCGGGTGCACGGGGAGCCCGATTCGCAGCGATGCTTCGAACACGAGCGGGCGCGGCTCAAGGTCTGGGTGACCCAGGAAAACGGGGAACGCGGGGCTGCCGGGGAAGCGGTCGACCTCACGGTGTCACCGGTGGCCGGCATGGAGATCGAGGCGCTCGAGCCCGATGCCCGCCACGCGAAAACGGTTGCGGCGACCGCACAACGCTGGGGCCGCTATCCGGTGCGGGCCCGCATCGAGGTGGTCGCGCGCGGCGGGCTGCTGACGGGGACGGCCACCGTCGACGCCGCCGATATCCTGGTGTTCCCCCTGACGCCGCCGCAGTCGACGCCGATCCCGCAGACGGAGTTGCTCGACCGCCTGGGCGCCCACCTCACCCGGCACGTCGGGCCGGGCGTCGAGTACGCGGACATTCGCCCCTACGTGCCCGGCGACCAGCTGCGGGCGGTGAACTGGCCGGTGAGCGCGCGCCGGGGCCAGTTACACGTGACGCAGCGCTTGACCGACCGCGCCGCGGACGTGGTGGTGCTGATCGACACGTATCGGCAGCCGGCGGGTCCGGCGACCGAGGCCACCGAACGGGTCGTGCGCGGCGCGGCGCAGGTGGTGCAGACGGCGTTGCGGCACGGTGACCGCGCCGGCATCGTCGCGCTCGGCGGCAACCGCCCGCGGTGGCTCGGTGCCGACATCGGACAGCGCCAGTTCTACCGCGTGCTCGACACCGTGCTGGCCGCCGGTGATCAGTTCGAAAACACCACGGGCACATTGGCGCCGCGCGCGGCCGTTCCGGTGGGCGCCATCGTGATCGCGTTCTCCACGCTGCTCGACACGGAATTCGCGCTGGCGTTGATCGACCTGCGTAAGCGCGGCCACGTCGTGATCGCCGTCGACATCCTCGACAGCTCACCCTTCGAAGCCCAGCAGGACCCGCTGATCGACCGGATGTGGGCGCTGCAGCGCTCCGCGATGTACCGGGACATGGCGACCGTCGGCGTGGACATCGTGGGCTGGCGGGGGGACAGCACACTGGATCAGTCGATGGGCGTGCTGCCGGACCGCCGGCATCGCGTGCGGGGACGGCTGAGGGGATAGCGGTGGCATGACGTCGATCCCGCGTTCGGCCGCACTCGCCATCTCGACCGTTTTCGGCGTGCTCATGGTCGGGCTGGCCGGCGTCGGCACCCACGGACCGGCCCTCGTCGCGGCGACGGGGGCCCTGGCGGCGGTGGGCGCCGGAGTGGCCGTGCGCCCGGCGGCGACGATCGCCGTGTTGCTGTCGGTGGCAACCATCGTGGCGTCGGATCCGTCGCTCGTCTTCGCCGCCTGGTCCGGCCTGAGCGCCGCCGCCTACCTGGTCTGCCGCCATGCGGCGGCGACGCCGGGTGCCGTGATGTCGAGTTGGCCGACGGTGGTTGCCGCCGTTGGCTTTACGTGTGCCGGGCTGGTCGCGGCCGCGTTCCCGCTCGAGCTGCCGTGGTTGCCGCTGGCCGCGCCGCTGGGGGTGCTGGCGATCTACGTCCTGGCGACACGCCCGTTCGTGAGCTGAGCGCCGCGCTGGTGATTCAGTGCAGCAGCTGGGCAGCCTGATCGGCCAGGTCGAGCAGCGGCTGCGGGAAGATGCCCAGAAGCACTGTCACCAAGGCGCATACGGCGATCGCGGCCTTGCTCAGGATGCCGGGCGCCACCACGTGTGGGGTGTCGTCTGTCGCCTCGGTGAAGAACATCGAGACGATGACCCGCACGTAGAAGTACGCGGCGACGCCGCTGGCGACCACGCCGACGATGACCAGCGGCACCGCGCCGCCCTGGGCGGCGGCCTTGAACACCGCGAGCTTGCTGACGAAGCCGCTCGTCAGCGGGATGCCGGCAAAGGCCAGCAGGAACATCGAGAACATCACGCCCACAATGGGGGAGCGCTGCCCGAGCCCGGCCCAGTGCGCCAACGTGGCGTCCTCGACGCCGTCGGCGTTGCGGATCAGGCCCACGATGGCGAACGCGCCCACCGTGCTGAAGCTGTAGGCGACCAGATAGAACAACGTGGCCGACAGGCCCGCCGCGTTGTCGGCGATGACGCCGGTGAGGATGAACCCCACGTGTGCCACCGACGAGTAGGCCAGCATCCGCTTGACGTCGGTCTGGTTGACGGCCGTGATGGTGCCCACCGCCATCGTCAGGATCGAAATCGTCCACAGCACCGGACGCCATTGATCGTGCAGCGGGGGCAGCGCCACGTAGACCACCCGCAGCAGCGCGCCGAAGGCCGCCACCTTGGTGGCCGCCGCCATGAACCCGGTGATCGGGGTCGGTGCGCCCTGGTAGACGTCGGGAATCCAGGAATGGAACGGCACCGCACCGACCTTGAAGAGCAGCCCGACCGACAACAGCGCGACGCCGATCAACGCCATCGAGCTGTCGCCATGCGCGGCAAGGGCATCCCGGATGCCGGACAGCAGCAGCGTGCCGGTCGCGCCGTACAGCAGCGCCACGCCGTAGAGGAAGAACGCCGAGGAGAACGCGCCCAGCAGGAAATACTTCATCGCCGCTTCCTGGGACAGCAGGCGGCGATGACGGGCCAGCCCGCACATCAGGTACAGGGGCAGCGACAGCACCTCCAGCGCGACGAACATCGTCAGCAGGTCGTTGGACGCGGGGAACACCATCATGCCGCCGACGGACAGCAGCAGCAGCGGGAAGAGCTCGGTCTGCGCCGCGCCGGCCCGCTCCGCCTCCCGCTCGGCGTCGCTGCCGGGAACCGCGGACGCCTGCGGCGTAAAGGAATCCAACCCGGCCGAACCGGCGGCGACAGCCACCTTGGCATCGGCCCTGGCCTGCGTCCGTTCGGCGATGAAGATCACCGCCAGGACGGCGACCAGCAGGACGGTGCCCTGCAGGTACAGCGTCGGCCGGTCGATGGCCACCGCGCCCAGCACCGCGGCGCGACCCGCCGCCGGGATCGACTCGGCGACCTCCACGTCCGCGATGAACGCCGCGATCAGGCCGGCGAGGGTCAGTGTCACCTGGGTGGCGTAGCGAATCCGCCTGGGCGCAAACGCTTCCACGAGCACCCCGGCGATGGCGACGCCGAAGACGATGAGCATCGGGCAGAGCAGGAAGTACTCGACGCTGGGGGTGGGAAGGGTCATCGGTGCGGTCCTTCGGCTGTCCGGGGCACGCCAGTACCCGGTGGCACGCTCGGTGCGGGGTCATGCTGGCCGATGGTGGTCATCGTGTTCTCGACGGCGGGATTGATCAGGTCCAGCACCGGCTTGGGGTAGACGCCGAGCACGAGCAACAACGCGATCAGCGGGGCCACCACGATCAGCTCGCGCGCCTTGAGGTCGCCGATGCGTTCGTTGCCGGCGGCCACCGGTCCGGTCATCACCCGCTGGTAGAGCCACAGCATGTAGATCGCCGAGAGGACCAGCGCGGTGACGCCGAACGCCGCCGCCAGCCAGTACCGGTTGAAAGTGCCCAGCAGGACCAGGAATTCGCTGATGAACGGCGCCAGGCCGGGCAGCGACAGGGTGGCCATGGCCGACACCAGGAACGTGCCCGCCAGGATGGGTGCGACCTTCTGCACGCCGCCGTAGTCGGCGATCGCCCGGCTGCCGTGCCGGGATATCAGGAAGCCCGCGATCAGGAACACCGCCGCGGTGGACAGGCCGTGGTTGAGCATGTACAGCGTCGACCCGCTCTGTCCCTGCGAGGTCATCACGAAGATGCCCAGGATGATGAACCCGAAGTGGGAGATGGAGGTGTAGGCGATCAGGCGCATCATGTCGGCCTGGCCGATCGCCACGACCGCGCCGTAGATGACCCCGATCACGGCCAGCACGATGATCAGCGGCCGGAAATACGTTGAGGCGCTCGGGAACAGCTGCAGGCAGTAGCGCAGCATGCCGAAGGTGCCGACCTTGTCCATCACCGCCATCATCAGCACCGCGGTCGCCGGCGTGGCCTCGACGGCGGCGTCGGGCAGCCAGCGGTGGAACGGCCACAGCGGCGCCTTGATTGCGAAGGCGAACATGAAGCCGAGGAACAGCGCCTTGAACACCGCTGGGTCGGCGCCGTAGCGGCCCGACGCGACGCCGGCGACAATGTCGCGGAAGTCGAACGTCCCCGAGCCGTGCTGCGCGGTCACCACGTAGAGCCCGATGACGGCCGCCAGCATGATCAGGCCGCCGAACAGGTTGTACAGCAAGAACTTCACCGCCGCGCGCGACCTGCCCGGACCGCCGCCGAAGCCGCCGATCAGGAAGTACATCGGCACCAGCATGGCCTCGAAGAACACGTAGAACAGCAGCACGTCCAGCGCGACGACCGAGACCAGCACCATCGACTCGATGGCCAGCGTCAGCGCGACGTAAGCGTGCACGCTCCGGGTATTTTCCTGGGTGCGCTGCCCGCCGTCGTTCCAGCCGGCCACCTGCAGCAGCGGAATCAACACCGCGGTCAGCAGCACCAGCACCACGGCGATGCCGTCCACGCCCAGCGAGTAACCCGCGCCGAAAGCCGGGATCCACTTGTGGGATTCGACGAATTGGTAGGTGGGGCCGCCGGTCTTGAAGCCGAGCGTCACGACGATCGCCACCGCCAGTGTCAGCAGGCCGACGACCAGGCCGGCCCACTTGGCGAGCTGGCGCAGGCCGGGCGGCAGCACGATGATCAGCACCGAGCCGGCCAGCGGCAGCAGCCACAGCACGGTCAGCCACGGAACGTGCGAGTTCACCATCCCCGCACCGCCAGGATCAGCGCGACCACCAGCACCGCGCCCGCCAGCATGGACAGGGCGTAGTTGCGGGCGAAGCCGGTTTGGAAGCGCCGCAGGCCGTTTGACGTCCGGCTCACCAGCGCCGCCAGCGCGTTGACCGAGCCGTCGACGCCCGCGTTGTCGACTTCGACCAGCGCTTCGGTCAATTGCGCACCGGGGCGCATGAACACCTCCTCGTTGAAGGCATCGCCGTAAAGGTCGGCGCGCGCGGCGGTCGTGAGAGCCGAGACGCGGACCGGGGCGACCCTGGGTACCGGCGCGATGGCGTACATCCGGTAGGCCACCGCGATGCCGATCGCGACGACACCCAGCGCCACGACGGTGGTGACCCAGGCCGGCAGGGCATGCGCGGCCTCTTCGCGCACCCCGACGATGGGTTCGAGCCAGTGCTGCAGCGCGCCTCCCCACCACAGCAGCAGGCCGGAGAACGCCGAACCGACGGCGAGCAGGATCATCGGCCACGCCATCACGGCGGGCGCCTCGTGCGGATGGCTGCCCGGGGCCCAACGCTTTTCACCGAAGAACGTCATCAGCATGACGCGGGTCATGTAGAAGGCGGTCACGCCGGCACCCAGCAGCGCGGCCCCGCCCAGCACGTAGCCGCGGGTGTCCCCGGAGGACAGCGCCGCCTCGATGATCTTGTCCTTGGAGAAGAAGCCCGCGAACGGCGGCACCCCGATGATCGCCAGGTATCCCAGGCCGAACGTGGCGAAGGTGATCGGCAGCGCCTTGCGCAGGCCGCCGTAGCGGCGCATGTCCTGCTCCTCGTGCATCGCGTGGATCACCGCGCCGGAGCCGAGGAACAGGCCGGCCTTGAAGAAGCCGTGGGTGAGCAGGTGCATGATCGCGAAGGCGTAGCCGGCGGGGCCGAGGCCGGCGGCCAGCACCATGTAGCCGATCTGGCTCATCGTCGAGGCCGCCAGCGCGCGCTTGATGTCGTCCTTGGCGCAGCCGATGAACGCCCCGAACAGCAGGGTGACGGCGCCGACGATGACCACGCCGAGTTGCGCGTCGGGCGACAGGTTGTAGAGCGGATTGGACCGCACGATCAGGTACACGCCCGCGGTCACCATGGTGGCGGCGTGGATCAGCGCCGACACCGGCGTGGGGCCCTCCATCGCGTCGCCCAACCAGGCCTGCAGCGGAACCTGCGCGGATTTGGCGCAGGCGCCCAGCAGCAGCAGCAATCCCATCGCGGTCAAGGCGCCCCGGCCGGCGGCGGGCGCGCCGGCGAACACCCCGGCGTACGACAGCGTGCCGAAGGTGCTGAACATCAAGAACATTCCCAGGGCGAGCCCGGCGTCCCCGACGCGGTTCATCACGAACGCCTTCTTGGCCGCGGTGGCCGCCGTGGGCTTGTGATACCAGAAACCGATGAGCAGGTAGGAGGCCAGGCCGACGCCCTCCCAGCCGACGTAGAGCACCACGTAGTTGTCGGCGACGACCAGCAGCAGCATCGAGGCCAGGAACAGGTTGAGGTAGCCGAAAAACCGTCGGCGGTCCGGGTCTTCGGCCATGTAGCCGATCGAATAGATGTGGATCAGCGACCCCACCCCGGAGATCAGCAGCACGAAACACACCGACAGCTGGTCGATCTGCAGCCCGAGGTCCACCTGCAGCTGGCCGACGGGAATCCAGCTGAACAGCTTCTGGTGGATGACCCGGTCGTCCGCGCCGCGGCCGAGCAGCTCGGTCAGCAGGCTCAGCCCCACGCCGAACGCCGCCAGCGCGGTCGCGCAGCCCAGCAGGTGGCCCCACCCGTCGGTGCGCCTGCCCCCGAACAACAAGATCGCGGCACCCGCCAATGGCAGTGCCACCAGCAGCCAGGTGTAGTCAGTCATCGTGGCGTTGTTCAGCCTTTGAGTAGGTTCGCGTCGTCGACCGACGCGGATTTGCGGGCACGGAAAATCGTCATGATGATGGCCAGGCCGACCACGACCTCGCACGCGGCCACCACCATCGTGAAGAAGGCGATCATCTGGCCGTCGAGGTGGCCGTGCATCCGCGCGAAGGTGACGAACGCCAAGTTGACGGCGTTGAGCATCAGCTCGACGCACATGAACATCACGATGGCGTTGCGGCGCAACAGCACGCCCGCGGCGCCGATGGTGAAGAGCAGCGCCGAAAGGTACAGGTAGTTGGCCGGATTCACGACGCGCCGCCCTTCACGGCCTCGGCGGACCGGGCGTCCTCGGTCGGGGCAAACACGGTGCCGTCCGCGCCCCGGATCCGCAGGATGGGGGACACCGACAGTTCCGAGTAGGAGCCGTCGGGCAGCATCGCGGCCACGTCGACCGCGTTGTGGCGTGCGTAGACCCCCGGGTTGGGCAGCGGGGTGGCGCGCCCGCCGGGGCGGAACCGCTCCTCGGACATCTCGCGTTGCGTCTTGCGGCGTTCGAAACGCTCGCGGTGCGCCAGCACCATGGCGCCGACGGCCGCGGTGATCAGCAACGCGCTGGTCAGCTCGAACGCCCACAGGTAGCGCGAAAAGATCAGCGCGGCCAGGCCTTCCACGTTGCCGTTGGCGTTGGCCGTGGTCAGCCCCACGAAGCCACCGGTCGCCACGCTGCCGATACCTGCCAGCAACAGGACGCCGAACCCGCTTCCCGTCAGCACCGCCGCGACGCGCTGGCCGCGCAGCGTCTCCTTCAGTGATTCCGCGGAGTCCACGCCGATCAGCATCAGCACGAACAGGAACAGCATCATCACCGCGCCGGTGTAGACCACGACCTGGACGACACCCAAGAACACCGCATCCTGGATCATGTAGAACACCGCCAGGATGATCATCGTCATCGCCAAGAACATCGCGGAGTAGACCGCGTTGACCGCCAGCACCACGCCGAGCGCCCCGACCAGCGCCAGCGCACCCAGCACCCAGAACGTGACGGCTTCGCCGGTCGAGGTGCGAACGATGGTGTCGGCGGCGAGCGTTGCGATCATCTTGTGTCTCCGGCGCTCTCGTGCTCGCGCAGCCCCTGCGCGGTCACGTTGCCCTGGTAGTAGTCCTTGTCGGTGGCGCCGGGCGCCCTCGGGTGCGGCGGCGCGAGCATGTCCTGCAGCAGCGGGGCGAGCAGCCGGTCCTTCTCGTAGATGAGGTCGGCGCGGTTGTCGTCGGCCATTTCGTAGTCGTTGGTCATCGTCAGCGCCCGGGTGGGGCAGGCCTCGATGCACAGGCCGCAGCCGATGCAGCGCAGGTAGTTGATCTGGTACACGCGGCCGTAGCGTTCACCCGGCGAGTAGCGCAGCTCCTCGGTGTTGTCGGCGCCCTCGACGTAGATCGCGTCGGCGGGGCAGGCCCAGGCGCACAACTCGCATCCGATGCACTTTTCGAGGCCGTCGGGGTACCGGTTGAGTTGGTGACGGCCGTGATAGCGCGGTGCGACGGGGCCCGGCTTCTCCGGATACTCCTCGGTGACCCGCTTTTTGAACATCGAGCCGAGCGTCACGCCGAATCCGGCTACGGCGTCGAGAAACTTAGGCACGTGCTTCCTCCTTGCTCGCGCCGACCTTCCGCGCCGGCAGCGGCGGCGTCGGGAACGCCGGCTCGGTGATCGCGGGGGAGGGGGCTTCGTCGCGCTGCTTGCGCAGCTGCCGCTCCATCGCGCGAATGCTCGGCGCCGTGAACGGTTTTCGCAACAGCAGCACCAGCGCACCGGCCACCACGACGCTGCTGACCACCAGCACCGGCGTCCAATGCGCGTATCCCTGGTTGCGCGCCGTGCGGATCACGGCGGCGATCAGCACCCACACCAGCGAGGCCGGGATCAGCAATTTCCAGCCCAGCGCCATGAACTGGTCGTAGCGCAACCGGGGCAGGCTGGCGCGCAGCCAGAAGTAGATGAACAGGAAGGTCCACATCTTGAGCGTGAACCACAGCACCGGCCACCAGCCGGAGTTGGCGCCGGCCCACATGTTCAGCGGCCAGGGCGCGTGCCAGCCGCCGAAGAACATGGCCGTGGCCAGCGACGACACCGTCATCATGTTGACGTACTCGGCCAGCATGAACATGGCGAACTTCAGCGACGAGTACTCGGTGTGGAAACCCGCCACGAGTTCGCCCTCGGCCTCGGGCAGGTCGAAGGGCGCCCGGTTGGTCTCGCCGACCATGGAGATCAGGTAGATCACGAACGACGGCAGCAACAGGAACACGTACCAGACCCGGTCCTGGGCGGCCACGATCTGCGACGTCGACATCGAGCCGGCGTAGAGGAACACCGCCGCGAAGGACAAGCCCATCGCGACCTCGTACGAAATGACCTGGGCCGTGGAGCGCACCCCGCCCAGCAGGGGGTAGGTGGATCCGGAGGCCCAGCCGCCGAGCACGATGCCGTACACGCCGATCGCCGAGAGCCCCAGGATGAACAACACCGCGACTGGCAGGTCGGTCAGCTGCAGCGGCGTGCGGTGGCCGAACACCGACACCACCGGGCCGAACGGGATGAACGCGAACGCGGTGAACGCGGGGATGACCGAAAAGACCGGCGCCGCAAAGTAAACGAACTTATCGATCCCGCCCGGGGTGATGCTCTCCTTGAGCGCCAGCTTGATCCCGTCGGCCAGGCTCTGCAGGGCCCCCCACGGACCCACCCGGTTGGGCCCCGGCCGCAGCTGCATCCAGCCGAGGATCTTGCGTTCGAGCAGGATTGCGACCAGCACGTTGAGCATGAGGAACACGAAGATGGCCAGCGCCTTGCCCAGCACCAGCCACCAGGTGTCGTGGCCGAAGGCGGATAGACCGTTCATGAGCCCACTCCGATTTTCACTGTGCTGCCGATGGTTACGCCCAACTTCCGGTGCACCGCCGAACCCGGCGAGTTCAGCGGCAGCCACACCACCCGGTCGGGCATGTCGGTGATGTCCAGCGGCAGGGTGATCGATCCGCGCGGCGTGCTGACCGTGACGTTGTCGCCGTCGGCGGCGCCGATCTCGGCGGCGGTGTCGGCCGACAGCCGGACGACGGGCTTGCGCGCGGTGCCGGCCAAATGTGGTTCGCCGTCCTGCATCCGGCCCTCGTCGAGCAGCAACCGCCATCCGCTCAGCACGGCCTCGCCCTGCCCCGGCCGGGCCGGTTCGGCAGCGGCGACCTGCGGGGCGGCGGCGTGTTCGCCGTCCCAGGTCCCCAGCCCGGACAGTTCCTCGCGGGCCGCCTCGACGGTGGTCGTTCCGAGGTAGACGCCCATCTCGTCGGCCAGCGTGTCGAGCACCTTGTGATCGGACTGGCGGGCTTGCTGGGTGGTGCCGTGCAGCGCGGGGGCGAATCCGCGGTAGCGGCCCTCCCAGTTGACGAACGCGCCGGACTTCTGCGTCGTCGGCGCGACCGGGAACACCACGTCGGCGCGTTCGGTGACCGGGCTGTGCCGCAGCTCCAGGCTGACGACGAAACCGGCGGCGTCGAGCGCGGCCAGCACCGCGTCGGGGTCGGCAAAGTCGTTCGGCTCGATGCCGCCGACCAGCAGCGCCGCCAGGGAGCCGTCGGTGGCCGCGGCCAGGATGGCCTGGGCGTCACGCCCCGTGTCAGAAGGCAATTCGTCGACGTTCCAGGCGGCCGCGACCTGCGCGCGTGCGGCGTCGTCGGCGACCGGGCGGCCGCCGGGTAGCAACGTGGGCAGCGCACCGGCCTCCAGCGCGCCGCGCTCGCCCGCCCGGCGCGGCACCCACGCCAGCCGGGCGCCGGTGGCGTCGGCGAGCCGGGCCGCGGCGGACATCCCGCCCGGCGCGGTGGCCAGGCGTTCGCCGACCATGATGACGGCGCCGGGTTTGGACAGCAGCTCGCCCACCTCGCCGCCGGTCAACCCGTCCAGCGCGGCCGCCTCGGCGCCGGGAACGGTCTTGATCAGCCGGCCGGACAGCTTCGTCAGCGCGCGGGTGGCGAACGGCGCGATCGCGTACACGGGCACCCCGTGCTTGCGGGCGGCCTTGCGCAGCCGCAGGAACACGATGGGCGACTCGTCTTCCGGCTCGAACCCGACCAGCACCACCACCGGCGCGGTCTCCAGGTCGGCGTAGCTGACCGTCACCGGCCGCCCGGCCACCCGGGCCGCCAGGAAGTCGGCCTCCTCGGCCGAATGTGGCCGGGCGCGGAAGTCGATGTCGTTGGTGTCCAACGTGATTCGCGCGAACTTGCTGTAGGCGTAGGCGTCCTCCCACGTCGCCCGTCCGCCGACCAGCACGCCCGTGCGCCCGCGGGCCGCCTCGAGCCCCTGCGCCGCCGCGACGATCGCGTGCGACCACGACGCCGGCTGCAGCTCGCCGTTCGCGTCCCGGACCAGGGGGGTGGCGATCACGTCCGCCTGGGTGGCGTAGGTGAAGGCCCACCGGCCCTTGTCGCAGTTCCATTCCTCGTTGACTTCGGGGTCGTCGCCGGCCAGCCGGCGCAGCACCTTGCCGCGGCGGTGGTCGGTGCGCTGCGCGCAGCCCGACGCGCAGTGCTCGCACACGCTGGGGCTGGAGACCAGGTCGAACGGGCGGGCCCGGAAGCGGTACGCGGTCCCGGTCAGCGCGCCCACCGGGCAGATCTGCACCGTGTTGCCCGAAAAGTAGGAATCGAACGGCTCGTTGGCGTAGATGCCGACCTGTTGCAGGGCGCCGCGCTCCTGCATGTCGATGAACGGGTCGCCGGCGATCTGCTCGGAGAACCGCGTGCAGCGGGCGCACAGGATGCAGCGCTCGCGGTCCAGCAGCACCTGCGCGGAGATGTTGATCGGCTTGGCGAAGGTGCGTTTGACGTCGGTGAAGCGGGAGTCGGTGCGGCCGTTGGACATTGCCTGGTTCTGCAGTGGGCATTCGCCGCCCTTGTCGCACATGGGGCAGTCCAGCGGATGGTTGATCAGCAGCAGCTCCATGACGCCGTGCTGGGCCTTGTCGGCGGCCTCGGAGGTGAGCTGGGTGCGCACCACCATGTCGTCGGTGGCGACCGTCGTGCACGACGCCATCGGCTTGCGCTGTCCCTCGACCTCGACCAGGCACTGGCGGCACGCGCCGACCGGGTCCAGTAGCGGGTGGTCACAGAACCGCGGGATCTGGATGCCCATCAGCTCGGCCGCGCGGATCACCAGAGTGCCCTTGGGAACACTGATCTCGGCGCCGTCGATGGTCAGCGTCACCATCTCCGGTTTGGCCACCTGGTTTTCGGTGTCGGCCGCCTGTGTCACGCGTTACCTCCGTTGAGCATCGAATCCCGGGGGTCAAACGGGCAGCCGCCGCCCTCGACGTGGGCGACGTACTCGTCGCGGAAATACTGGATCGACGACATCACCGGGCTGGCGGCCCCATCGCCCAACGCGCAGAACGACTTTCCGAGGATGGTGTCGGAGATGTCCGTCAACTTATCGATGTCCTCGCTGGTGCCCTTGCCGGTTTCCAGCCGCTCGTAGATCTTGTCCAGCCAGAAGGTGCCCTCGCGGCACGGCGTGCACTTGCCGCACGATTCGTGCTTGTAGAACTCGGTCCAGCGGCGCACCGCGCGCACGACACAGGTTGTCTCGTCGAAGATCTCCAGCGCCTTGGTGCCCAGCATCGAGCCGGCGCCGCCCACGCCCTCGTAGTCCAGCGGCACGTCGAGGTGCTCGTCGGTGAGCAGCGGCGTCGACGAGCCGCCGGGCGTCCAGAACTTGAGCCGGTGCCCGGCCCGCACGCCGCCGGCGTAGGCGAGCAACTCGCGCAGCGTGATCCCGAGCGGGGCCTCGTACTGGCCCGGGCGGGTGACATGGCCGGACAGCGAATACAGCGTGAAGCCAGGCGATTTCTCGCTGCCCATCGAGCGGAACCAGTCGGCGCCGTTGAGGATGATCGGCGGGACGCTGGCGATCGTTTCGACGTTGTTGATCACGGTCGGGCAGCCGTAGAGGCCGGCCACCGCGGGGAACGGCGGCCTCAGCCGCGGCTGCCCGCGCCGGCCCTCCAGCGAGTCGAGCAGCGCGGTCTCCTCACCACAGATGTAGGCGCCCGCGCCGGCGTGCACCACCAGCTCCAGGTCGAAGCCCGAACCGTTGATGTCGCGGCCCAGGTAACCGGCGGCATACGCCTCGGCCACCGCGTTCTGCAACCGGCGCAACACCGGCAGCACCTCACCGCGCACGTAGATGAACGCGTGGCTGGCCCGGATCGCGTACGCGGCGATGATGACACCCTCCACGAGCACGTGCGGTGTCGCCAGCATCAGCGGAATGTCTTTGCACGTACCGGGTTCCGACTCGTCGGCGTTGACCACCAGGTAGTGCGGCTTGGCGGCCGCGCCGGTGTCGCCCTGCGGGATGAACGACCACTTCGTCCCGGTGGAGAAGCCCGCGCCGCCGCGGCCGCGCAGGCCGGAGTCCTTGACGACCCCCATCACCTCGTCGGGCTCCATGCTCAGCGCCTTCTGCATGGCCTGGTAGCCGTCGTTGCGGCGGTAGGTCTCCAGCGTCCACGACTCGGGATCGTCCCAGAAGCGGCTGATCACCGGCGTCAACGGCGTCGCCTGGGCGGTGGGGGCGGCCATCACTGATCCTTCCCGGACGACGGGGCCTCGGGCGCCTCCATGCCGAGTTCCCTCGCCACCTTCAGGCCGGCCAGGGTCGCGGCGCCGGCGCCGCCCTGGCCCTGGTCCGGACGCTCGTCGGGCAGGCCGGCCAGGATGCGGGACGTCTCGCGGAAGGCGCACAGCGGGGCCCCGCGGGTGGGCGCCTTCGGCTCGCTGGAGCGCAGCGAGTCGACCAGTTCCCGCGCCGACTCGGGCGTCTGGTTGTCGAAGAACTCCCAGTTGACCATCACGACCGGGGCGAAGTCGCACGCGGCGTTGCACTCGATGTGTTGCAGGGTGATCTTGCCGTCGGGGGTGGTCTGGTCGTTGCGGACGCCGAGATGATTGACCAGCGTCTCGAAGATGGCGTCGCCGCCCATCACCGCGCACAGCGTGTTGGTGCAGACACCGACCAGGTAATCGCCGGTGGGTCCGCGGCGGTACATCGTGTAAAAGCTTGCCACCGCGGACACTTCGGCGCCGGTCAGCCCCAGCTGCTCGCCGCAGAACTCCAGGCCCGCCGGGGTCAGGTACGAGTCCTCGGACTGCACCAGGTGCAGCAGCGGCAGCAGGGCCGAGCGCTTGTTGGGGTAGCGGCCCATGATCTCTTTGGCGTCGACCTCGAGCCGAGCCCGCACCTCGGGCGAATACGACTGCGGCGCACCCTCGGTCACGAACGCGTTGGGCTCGTCGGGCGGCGGCCCGAGCCGGATGAACACCGGCTGACCCTGCGGCCCCGTCATCGGTCGACCCCGCCCATCACCGGGTCGATGCTGGCGACGGCGGCGATCAGGTCGGCGACCATCCCGCCCTCGCACATCGCCGCGACCGATTGCAGGTTGGTGAAGGACGGGTCGCGGTAGTGCACGCGGTAGGGCCGGGTGCCGCCGTCGCTGACCATGTGCACGCCCAGCTCGCCGCGCGGCGATTCCACCGCGGTGTAAACCTGGCCCGCGGGCACGCGAATGCCCTCGGTGACCAGCTTGAAGTGGTGGATCAGCGCCTCCATCGAGCTGCCCATGATCTTCGCAATGTGCTCGGGGGAGTTCCCCATGCCGTCGGGGCCCACCTTCAAATCGGCCGGCCAGGCGATCTTTCGGTCCTCGATCATCGTCGGGCCCGGCCGCAACTTGTCCAGACACTGCTCCACGATCTTGATCGACTCCCACATCTCTTTGACGCGAATGATGTAGCGCCCGTACGCATCACAACCGTCGTCGGTGATCACGTCGAACTCGTAGTTCTCGTAGCCGCAGTAGGGCTCGCTCTTGCGCAGGTCATGTGGCAGGCCGGTGGAGCGCAGGATCGGGCCGGTGATGCCCAGCGCCATGCAGCCGGTCAGGTCCAGGTAGCCCACGCCCTCGGTGCGCGCCTTCCAGATGGCGTTTTCGTTGAGCAGCTCGCCCATTTCGCGCAGCGGCTGCTTCAACTGCTTGAGGGCCTCGGCGATCTCGGTTTCCGCGCCCTGCGGCAGGTCCTGCGCGACGCCGCCGGGCCGGATGTAGGCGCTGTTCATCCGCAGCCCGGTGATGGATTCGAACAGGTTCAGGACGATCTCGCGCCCGCGGAAGCCGACGAACATCGGGGTCATCGCGCCCAGTTCCATGCCGCCGGTCGCCAGCGCGACCAGATGCGACGAGATCCGATTGAGCTCCATCATCATCACCCGGATGACGTTCACCCGCTCCGGAATCTCGTCGGTGATGCCGAGCAGCTTCTCCACGCCCAGGCAGTACGCCGTCTCGTTGAAAAACGGTGACAGGTAGTCCATTCGGGTCACGAAGGTGACGCCCTGGGTCCAGTAACGGTATTCGAGGTTTTTCTCGATCCCGGTGTGCAGGTAGCCGATTCCGCATCGGGCCTGGGTGACGGTCTCGCCCTCGATCTCGAGGATCAGGCGCAACACGCCGTGGGTGGACGGGTGCTGGGGCCCCATGTTGACGACGATGCGTTCACCCGGGTCCGCGTTGCGGGCGGCCTCCACGACCTGGTCCCAGTCCTGGCCGCCCGCGACCAGGACGGTTTCGGTGTCGGTGTCGCTCATCAGTTGTAGCCCCTGCGCTCGTCGGGTGGGGGAATCTTCGCGCCCTTGTATTCGACCGGGACGCCACCCAATGGGTAGTCCTTGCGCTGCGGATGCCCGTGCCAGTCGTCGGGCATCTCGATGCGGGTGAGCGACGGGTGGCCGTCGAAGATGATCCCGAAGAAGTCGTAGGTCTCCCGCTCGTGCCAATCGTTGGTGGGGTAGACCCCATACAGCGACGGGATGTGCGGATCGCTGTCCGGCGCAGCCACTTCCAGCCGCAGCCGACGGTTGTGGGTGATCGATTGCAGCGGGTAGACGGCGTGCAATTCCCGGCCCGTCTCGTGGGGGTAGTGCACCCCACTGACGCCGAGGCACAGCTCGAAGCGCAGCTCCGGTTCGTCGCGCAGCCGCTGGGCCACCTGCGGCAGCAGATCGCGGCGCACGTGCAGCGTCAGCTCGTCGCGGTCGACCACGACTTTCTCTATCGCGTCGTCGAATTCGACACCGTTGCGGTCCAGCGCCTCGGCCAGCCGGTCGGCGATGTCATCGAAGTAACCGCCGTAGGGGCGGGGGCTGCTGCCGGGCAGCGTGACCTCGCGCACCAGCCGCCCGTACCCGGAGGTGTCGCCGGTGCCCCGGACCCCGAACATGCCGCGTCGAACGTCGATGACCTCTTCGTCGGCGGTGGGGACCGATCCCCCCACTTCGCTGGCCGCCACCTTCGGGTCGTGGTCGGGCGAGCTCATCGCAGCAGCCCGCGCATCTCGATGGTGGGCCGGGCGGCCAGCGCCGCCTGCTCGGCCTCGGCGATGGCTTCTTCGCGGTTGACGCCCAGCGGCATCTGCTGAATCTTCTCGTGCAGCTTGAGGATTGCGTGCAGCAGCATTTCCGGCCGCGGCGGGCAGCCGGGCAGGTAGATGTCCACCGGAACCACGTGGTCCACGCCCTGCACGATCGCGTAGTTGTTGAACATCCCGCCCGACGATGCGCACACGCCCATGGCCAGCACCCATTTCGGCTCGCCCATCTGGTCGTAGATCTGCCGCAGCACCGGGGCCATCTTCTGGCTGACCCGCCCGGCCACGATCATCAGGTCGGCCTGCCGCGGGGTGGCCGAGAACCGCTCCATGCCGAACCGCGCGATGTCGAACCTCGGCCCCGCGGTCGCCATCATCTCGATCGCGCAGCAGGCCAGCCCGAAGGTGGCCGGCCACAGCGAGTTCTTGCGGACGTAGCCCGCCACCTTCTCCACGGTCGACAGCAGGATGCCGCCGGGCAGTTGCTCTTCCAGGCCCACGTCTACCTCAATCCCACGTCAGGCCGCCGCGGCGCCACACATAGGCGTACGCCACGAAGACCGTGAGCATGAACACCACCATCTCGACCAGGGCAAAGGTCCCCAGCGCGTCGTAACTGACCGCCCAGGGATACAGGAACACGATCTCGATGTCGAAGACGATGAACAGCATGGCGGTCAGGTAGTACTTCACCGGAAACCGCTGCCCGGCCGTCGCGTGCGGGCCGCTCACGGGGGTTTCGGTGGGCTCGATGCCGCACTCGTAGGCCGCCAGTTTCGACTTGTTGTACCGGGACGGGCCCGCCAAACTCGCGATCGCCACCGAGCCCACGGCAAAGGCGGTGGCGATCGCGCCTAGCACCAGGATGGGTATGTAGACGTTCAACTCGCTCCATGATCCGTCGTAATGTGGCCGCCCTCCCAAACTGAGCGGGCGGCCAGGCGGTAACCGGGCTGCTGTGACGAACCGGGTCTGTAGCCCGCCACAGTGACCTTCAACATAGCGTCGTTGCGGCTGGCCCACGTGCCCGGGGTGGTGCTATTTGCCCGGTTTTAACGTGCCCGCATTCGGGCGCGTCGCGGCGTGGATGCTGAGCGACCGCCCACACGGCCCCTGTTTCCGTGTCGGCGCAGGTGAAAGCGCTAAACGACTAGCGAGTGGGCGTGCGGAGCAGCCCAAGCACCGTGCGGCCCAGCAGGATGGGGTCCAGCGGGTGCGGCACCGCGCCCTCGGCGCGCGACCAGCTGGCCAGCCAGGCGTCGTCGCGGCGGCCGGTGAGAACCACGATGGGCGGGCAGGTCGGCAGTTCGTCCTTGAGCTGTTTGGCGATGCCCATGCCGCCGGTCGGGGTGGCTTCCCCGTCGAGGATGGCCAAGTCGATGCCGCCCTCGTCCATCGTGCGGATCACCATCGGGCCCGTCGCCACCTCGACGTAGCTCAGCTCGGGGAGGTCCGGGTGCAGCTGCTTGCCCAATGCCCGCATCACTTCCTCGCGGGTTTCGGCGTTGTCGCTGTAGACAAGGATCCGCAGGGCGTTGGAGTCGGCCACGCTCAGATGGTAGCGGTGGCGCGGCCGCCTTACCGGGGAGCCCGAACGAAGACCGCCCGCGCGGCCGCGGTGGCCGTCGCACCGACCATGCCGAACCTGTTCCAGCCCAGGTCGAATTGGGATCGATCGACCTTGGTCTCGCCGGCGATCTGGATCGAGCCGTCCTCGAGTTCGGTGACCGTGACGGGCAGGGGCAGCGGCGCGGTGACGCCCTTGATCGTGAAGGTGGCGCGCAGGTCCGCGGCGTTCCCCTTGGTCGGGTGCACCCCGGTGACGACGACGCTGATCTCACCGAAGCGCTCGACGTCGAAGAAGTCGGCCGAGCGCAGGTGCTTGTCGCGGCGGCCGATGCCGGTGTTCAGCGACGCCGTCCGGATGTCGAGGCGGCCGAACACGGCGCCCTTGCCGGTCAGCTGCCCGTCGCCGGTGAACTCGGTGAAGCGTCCCTTGACGTTCAGCAGGCCCCAGAAGTTTTTGACCTTGAACGTGATGGCCGAGCGTTCCGGATCGATGTTCCAGACGCCGGCCACGTCGGGATCGTGCAGCAGCGTTTCCAGAGTCGTCATCGTCACCCCCATCTGACTCGTGGCGAATCTAACCGTTAGTCGAGCAGCGGCGCGATCTCGGCCGGGTCGAAGTACTCGTCGATCCGCTCGATCAGGCCGCCCGCGCCCACCCTGATCACGATGCAGACCCGCATGGAGATCGATTGGCCGGCGTGGCCGGAGGCGTGCAGGATGTGCTGCTGGACAAAGCCGCCTACCGATCCGTCGCCGAAAAGTTGGCGGTCGAGGATCTCGTAGCGGCGCTGGGTGGTCGCGGTGATGAACCAGTCGATGACGCGCATCGCGCGGCCCTTGTCATCGGACGCGGTGGGGCCGCGGCGCGCGCCGACGCGCCACACCGCAATGTCGTTGCTCCACAGGCGATCGACGGCCGCGACGTCGCCCCGCTCGATCGCCGCGAACAGGCGGTCGGCCACGTCGACGATGGTTTCCGCGGTGGTGGTCGGCATGGTGGCTCCTAATCCGTTTGGTCGTATCCGGGGTGGGCGACCGCCAGCCGGTTTCGTACCAGCGTGCGCAGGCAGGCGGTGACCTCGTCGGCGCGCCCGTCCAGCTCGCCGGCGCGGATCGCGGCGGCGAGTCGGTCCTCATCGGCGAAACCCAAGGCGGCCAACGCGGCAGCGGATTCGGCCTCGCTCTCGTCGAGCAGTTCGCGCTCGACGATGCGCAACGCGTTGGCGGCCACCCGGGCGTGAAAGTTGACCTGTCCGCCGGTCGCCTCGCGGACCTCGGTTTCCAGGAATTCGGCCACCGCCGCCACGAGTTCGGCCGCCAGTGGGCGGCCATAGGAGCCGATCACCGGCCCAGCTCCAGCAGGTCGAGCAGGTCCCACTCCGTCTCGCAGACGCGGCGGCCGATCGTCGCCAGCTCTACCGAGCGGAATTCGCCGCTCAGGTGCCGCTCGGCCTGGTAGCGGCAGATCACGCCCCAACGCAGCGTGGCCAGCACCAGCCACCAGTGAAACGCCACCCGGTCGACGGTAGTCGCGCTGGCCTCCTCGTAGGCCCGCACGAAGCTTTCGACGCTGCCGAGGCCGCCGGCGCCCAGGCCGGCGGGGGCGCCGAACCGCCACGCCCGGATGCAGAACCAGGCCAGGTCTTCACATGCCTCGCCGAGGTGCACCAACTCCCAGTCGAGAACGGCGGCCAGGTTTGACCCGTCGACGATCAGGTTGCCCATCCGATAGTCCCCGTGCACCAGGACCGGGGCCGACGGGCCCGGTCGGTGGGCGGCCAGCCAGCGGAATGCCCATTCGAAGGTGGCGGTGGTGTCGCCCATCGTGTCGAGCCGCTCGCGCCATTGCACGAGTTGGTCCTCGTGGGCCAGCCCGGGGATTGTCGGATCGGCCCGGTGGATCGCGGCCAGCGCCCGCGCGCACTGCCGCAGCAGCTCGGTTCGAGGCGCGTGCCCGCCGTCGGCCTCCAGGCGGCGTTGGATGCGCCGGACGATGGTCTCGCCCTTGATCTCGTCGCAAATCAGAAACGGATTGCCCAGCGCGGCAACCGAATCGGCCGCGACGAGGATGTGGGGGACCGGTGCGCCGGCCGCGGCGGCCGCGGCCTGGGCGCGGGCCTCGAGCTCCATGCCGGCGTGCACGTCGTCGGGCGGCCCGGTGCGCAGGATCAGCGCCCGGCGCTGCTCGCCGGTGACGGCGTCGAACGCCCACGTGGTGCGGCTGGCGCCGCCGGTCAACGCGCGCAGCCGCTCGATCGCCAAACTTTCAGAGCCCGCGCCGAGCTCGGGCGCCAGGACCCGCGCCAGCTTGGCGGCCAGCTCTTGGGTGTCGCTCACCTGTGGCCAAACTTGAACAGCCGCTGCGCGACCCGGCGGATCTGGATCTCCTCGGCGCCCTCGGTGATCCGGTAGCGGCGGTGGTGGCGGTAGATGTGCTCGAACGGTTCGTGGCGGCTGTAGCCCAGGCCGCCGAAGATCTGCATCGCCCGGTCGGCGGCGTCGCAGACCAGCCGGTTGGCCCGGTAGTTGGCCATCGACACCTTGTCCGAGACCTCCATGTGGTGGTCGCGGTCCAGGTGCCAGGCCGCGTACTGCACCAACAGCCGCACCATCTGCGCCTCGGTCTGCAGCTCGGCCAGCGGCCATTGCACGGCCTGGTTGACCGAGAGCGGCTTGCCGAAGACCGTGCGCTTGCCGGCGTAGTCGGCGGCGCGGTCGATGCAGTATTGCGCGGCGCCCAGGCTGCTGGCCGCCTGCCGAATCCTGTTCTCGTGCAGGAACGTTTGCGCGACCTCCAGCCCGCGGTCCACTTCCCCGAGCACCGCGTCGGCCGGCACCCGCACGTCGGTCAGCTCGACTTCGCCGTGGTCGGTGGGCATGTTGAACGTCCACCAGTAGTAGGGGATGTTGAACCCCGGCGTATCGGTCGGCACCAGGAACGCGGTGATGCCCACCGCGGCCCCGGGCTCGCCGGAGGTGCGGGCGAAGATCAGGTCGTGGGTGGCGCGGTGGACGCCGGTGTTGAATCGCTTGGAGCCGTTGATCACCCAGCCTCCATCTCCCGAACCGTCGCGCCGCGCGTTCGTCTCCAGCCACGTCGCGTCGGAGCCGTGCCGCGGTTCGGTGAGCCCGAACGCCATGGACCGCTCCCCGGTGATCAACGCCTCCGACCACACGCGGCGTTGCTCGTCGGTGCCGAAGCGCTCCATCATGATCACCTGCGGGAAATTCCCGACGATCGACGATTCGTTCTGCAGGTCATTGTGCAGGCCGAGGCCCTTGTGCGCCAAGTGCTCCCGGATGACGGCCATGTCGAGGTTGGTGCCGTCGCGGCCGCCCAGCGACGCCGGCAATCCGTAGCGCAGCCAGCCCGCCTTGTCGGCTCGCCTGCGCATCTCGGCGAGCAGGTCCTCCCATTCGCGCGTCGGGATGCCGTCGTTGTCCCAATCGGTGCGGGCGTGCTCGCGGCGCTGGTCGAAGTACTGGATGTGGTCGCGTTCCAGCGGCTTGATCTCGGCCTCGATGAACGCGTCCATCTCGTCGAGCAGTCCCGGAAGATGTTCGGGGAGGGTGAAATCCACGCTGATCACTCCTTTGGCTGGCTCAAGCGCCGTACAGGGTCTTCTTCCACACCGTCGACAGGGTGGCGATGGCGTCCTCGTCGTTGATCTCCAGGCCCAGGCCCGACGGTCCGACGAACACGGTGGTGAAGTTCTCGAACAGCAGGGCGATGGCCGCCGCGGTGTGTTCGGGGTTGAGCTCGGCGCCGTAACCCTGTTCCTGGGCGCGCCGGACCGACGCGGCCACGATGTCCATGCCGAAGCGCCGGAATTCGTTCTGCACGATCGCGAAGCGGGGCTGGGTGGCCGCGAGCTGGGCCACCGCGATCATGATGCCGATGTTCTGTTTGAACATGCTCCAGTACCCGGTGACCACCCCGGTGAAGAACGCGTCGTCGTCCGGCGATGCCGGCAGCTCGAGGCTCAGCCCGGACGGCCGCACGACCTCGTGCAGAAACGACTCCGCCAGCGCGGCCAACAGGTCTTCTTTGTCGGCGAAGTACCGGTAGAACACGGCGGACGACTTGCCCGCCGCCGACGTGATGTCGGCCAGGGTGGTGCCGTGAAAGCCGCGTTCCGCGAACAGCTTTCGGGCGGCCTGCTCGATGGCCTGCCTGGTCTGGCGGCCCTTGGCGGTCAGGGTTTCGGTCGGCATCAGTTCCGGATCCGGTCGCCGGCGCGCAGCAGCGCGCTCGGCAAGTCGTGGCCCACAACGGATCGGGCGACTTCGGCGGCGGCGATGGCGGCCGGCAGGTCGACGTCGACGTCGATGTCGCTGTCGCGGAGCAGATAGACCAGGTCCTCGGTGGCGATGTTGCCGGTGGCGCCGGGTGCGAAGGGGCAGCCGCCCAGCCCGCCGACCGAGGCGTCGAGCCTGGTGACCCCGGACTCGACCGCGGCGTAGGCGCTGGCCAGGCCGGTGCCGCGGGTGTTGTGGAAATGCCCGCCCAGCGGCATGTCGCCGATCACCGGACGCAGTTGTGCGATCAGCGAACTCACGCGCCGCGGGGTGGTGGTGCCGATGGTGTCGGCGATCGAGAAACGGTCCGCGCCCCGCTCGCGCGCAGCCGCGCCGATGTCGAGCACCCGTTGCGGCGCGGTCGGGCCCTCGAACGGGCAGTCCCACGCGGTGGCGACGATGACCTCGACGGTGACCCCGGCGTCGTGGGCGATGGCGACGATCTCCTCGATTTGGCCGGTGGCCTCGGCGGTGGGCCGCCCGACGTTGGCCTCGCTGAACGCGTCGCTGGCGGCCACCACGTACTCGATCGACCGCAGGCCCGCGGCGACGGCGCGCTTGGCTCCGTTCGGACTGGCTACCAGGGCGGAGAACTCGATGCCGGGATAGTCGTGCAGGTGCGCGGCGAGTTCGGCGGCGTCGGCCATCGAGGGCACCTTGGACGGGGACACGAACGCCGTCGCTTCCACCTCGCGCGCCCCGGTGGCGGCCACCGCGGCGAGCAATTCCAGCTTGGCGGCCAACGGGATTGGCTTTTCGATCTGCAGGCCGTCGCGCAGTGCCACCTCGCGAATGTCCACGTGCCGCGTCATAGCACCTCCTCGGCCCGTAACGCCTCGAGCTCGTCGGCGGTCTTGCCGAGCAGTCCGAGGTAGACGTCGTCGTTGTGCTGGCCCGGGCGGGCGGGCCCGGCGTTGCGGACGCCGCCCGGGGATTCCGAAAGGACCGGGACGACGCCCGGGCCCAAAACGGTCCGCTCGATCCCTTCGTCGAAGTGCTCGACCAGCATGCCGCGGGCCCGCAGCTGCGGATCGTTGACCACCTCGGCGACCGTGTTGATCGGACCCGCGATCACGCCTGCGGCGGTCAGGGTTTCGATGATGTCGCCGGGTTGCCGGTCGGCGGCCCACGCCCCGATGATCTTGTCGAGTTCGTCTTGATTGCGGCCGCGGGCGACGTGCGTGGCGAACCGGTCGTCGGCGGCCAGTTCCGGGCGGCCCATGGCCGTGCACAGCCGGGCGAACACCGTGTCCTGGTTGGCGGCGATCACCACCCAGGATCCGTCGGCGCTGCGGTAGATGTTGGACGGCGCGATGCCCTCCAGCCGGGTGCCCGACGGCCCGCGCACCACGCCGCCGACGTCATAGTCGGGAATCGTGGATTCCTGTACGGCCAAGCATGATTCGGTCAGCGCGACGTCCACCACCTGGCCGCGCCCGGTGACGCCGCGGCGGTACAGCGCGGCCAGCGCGCCCTGGGCGCCGAACATGCCGGCCAGGCTGTCGCCGAGCGAGAGCGCCAGCCGGGGCGGCGGTCCGCCGGGGAAGCCGTTGAGATGCCGCAGTCCGCTGGCGGCCTCCGCCACCGAGGCGTAGCCGGCCTTGTGCGCGTCGGGCCCGGTCTGCCCGTAGCCGGACACCCGGACCAGGATGATGCCCGGGTTGCGCTCGGAGAGCGCGTCGTAGCCCAGGTTCCATTTCTCCAGCGTGCCCGGGCGGAAGTTCTCCACCACGATGTCGGATTTCGCGACCAGGTCGAGGAATAGCTCTCGGCCGCGGGGCTTGCGCAGGTCGAGGGTGATCGCCCGCTTGTTGCGCGCGTGCACCGTCCAGAAGACGTGGTGCCCGTTCAGTTCGGCCTGGCCCCAGGTGCGCAGCGGGTCCGGCGCGCCGGGGGGTTCCACCTTGATGACGTCGGCGCCCATGTCGCCGAGCAGCCGGCCGGCGAACGGCCCGGCGATCAGGGTGCCCAGCTCGAGCACCCGGATGCCGTCCAGCGGGCCGGTGGTGTTCATTGTGGGGCCGCGAAGTCGTGCCGGACGAGCCAGTCGGTGACGACGTCGACGGCGTGCCGCAGCTTGTCCCGTTGGTCGGGGCCCGCGTAATAGTGTGTGGCGCCGGGAATTTCGTGCATCTCCTTGTCGGGGTGCCCGATGGCCTCGAAGAGCCGTCGGGTGTGGCTGGGTGTGCAGGCGTCATCGGCCAGATTACCGATGACCAGCGCCGGGATGGCAAGGTCGCGCCCGCAGGCCACCCCGTCGCCGCGGGCTTCGTCGTAACTCCATTGCGACAGCCAGCCGCGCAGCGTCGAAAACCGGGCCAACCCGACCGGGCTCATGTTCACCACTCGGGGATCGCCCAGATAGCAGGTCCCCGGGGTCCGTTCGTTGGGATCGACGCTCGGGTCCAGCCAGCGCGGGTCGGCCATCGTGCCGTGCACGACGAAGCAGAACTCCTCGTCGGGTCGCCCGGAAGCCTTCAATTCGGCGAGCTTTTCCTTGACCCACGCGGTGATGCGCCGGTTGCGGTCGATCTGCGCCTGCCGGTAGCGGTCCAGGAAGTCTTGGCTGTAGGGCGGTCGGTTGGGGTTGTCCGGGTTGTACAGGTCCAGCTCGGGGTCGCGCTTGGTCGGGTCGGACTCGTCGAGGATGGACGCGTCCAGCCACTCGGTCAGCGTGCCGTGCCGGCTGATGTGCGCGGCCAGCAGCATGATCCCGTCGGCCTCGGGCAGATCGAGCTTGGTGAGGTCGGGGCCGTCGCCGGACGGGCTCGCGGTGACCGTCGGTTTCTGCGCCTGCTGCTGGTAGAACACCGACAGCGAGCCGCCCCCGCTCCACCCGGCGAGCACCACCTTGCGGTAGCCCAGCCGGCCCTTGGCGTCCTTGATGCACTCGCCGAGGTCCTCGACCACCTTCTCCATCAGCAGCGCGGAGTCGGTGCCGCGGAACCGGCTGTTGCAGTAGATGACGTGGTGCCCCGCCCGGGCCAGCGCGTTGATCATCGGCAGGTACGCGCCGCCCCCGATCGGGTGCATGAAGACCAGCACGGTGTCGGACGGCCTGGCTTTCGGTTTGAGCAGATAGCTTTCCAGCACGGTGATCTCGGCCAGACCGCCGTAGACGTCGCGCACCGCGGAATTGTTCTGGAAGGCAACCAGATACGGGATTCGGTCGTAGTCGTGCTTCACGAGTGCTGCCCGAGGTCGTGGGCGATCACCTCGGCGGACGGCGTCAGCCGGCGCCGGGTGTCGACGGCGATCACCTGCCAGTCCACCCGCGAATGTTCGTCGAACTTGCGGCGCGCCCGTTCCCGCGCCTTCTCCGGCGCGCCGTGGTGAACCCCTTGCGGCGCATGGGTGATCAGCCCGGGCGGCATCGGGATGCCGTAGAGCGAACCGCCGTGGAAGAAGGCGATCTCGTCGTAGTCGACGTTGCGGTGGTACCAGGGCGTGCGCTCGGTGCCGGCGACGCCCTCGGCGGGCTTGGGCAGGAAGTTCATCACGTAGACGCCGGTGGCCTGCATGAAGAGGTGCACCGTGGGTGGCAGGTGAACGCTGTCCGAGGTGATCACGTTGTAGTCGGCGATGTTGAAGGTGAACGCGAAATTGTCGCCGCGCCAGCCCTCGACGTCCAGCGGATTGTGTTGGTAGAACAGCGTTGTCGGGCCGTCGTCCTCAATAGACCGGTGGACGAGCCGGACCTCGTACTCGTCGCGTTCGTCATCGGCGATCGGGGCGGGTTCGGGAATGGTGGCCTGCGACGGGTCGAACGGGAAGTGGCGGCCCAGCGCGCCGGGCGGCGGCACCCGGAATTCGTCGCTGGCCTCGATCATCAGCAGCGTGGTCTCGCTGTCGGGTATTTGACGCCAGGTGCACGCCTTCGGGAGATAGACCCAGTCGCCCTCCCGGTAGCGCAGCGGCCCGAACTCGGTCTCCAACAGGCCCGTCCCACGGTGCACGAAGCACAGCAGGTCGCCGTCGATGTGGCGGGCGTAGAACGGCATCGGCTCGTGGCGGCGGCTCAACGAGATTCGGCAGTCGTCGTTGCTGAACATCAGCAGCGGACCGCCGTTGGCGTCGGTGGCGTCGCCGGGCTTGAGCTCGTCGGCGAGCACGTCGACCGGTCGCAGGGGACCGACGGCCCGGTAGGCGGTGGGGTCGTTGCGGCGGTACATGTTCGCGGTCCGGCCGGTGAAGCCGCCCCGGCCCAGTTCGTCGTCCTTGAGCCCGTCGAGGTCGGCGTGCAGCCGGCGCGGTGTTTTTCCTTTTCGCAGGTGAACGAAGGATTCCATGGAGACTCCAGGCTCGGCGGGACTACAAAACTGAAAGTAACATTACTTTTTGTTTATCGGCGGCACAAGGTGCCCGTCGCCCAACTCCCCGAGAATAATCCGTTGCGCACTCGCGTCGGTGTGTCGTCGCAAACGTTTGTCGCCCCGCGTCAATCGCGAACGCGCACCACGACTTTCCCTTTGGCCGTGCGATTCTCGAGCGACGCGACGGCGGCGCCGGCCTGGTCCAGCGGATAGACCTCGGGCGTCGGGGCGGCCAGCCGGCCCGAGCTGAGCAGGGCCTCCAGCCCGGCCCACTGCTCGGCGAGCGCGTTCGGGTGCGTTCCCGCCCAGGCGCCCCAGCCCACGCCGACGACGTCAATGTTGTTGAGCAGCAGCCGGTTCACCTTCACGGTCGGGATCTCCCCGCCGGTGAACCCGATGACCAGCAGCCGTCCGCCCGGGGCGAGTGAGCGCAACGAATCGGTGAACCGGTCGCCGCCGACCGGGTCGACCACCACGTCGACGCCGCGGCCGCCGGTGAGCTCCTTGACCGCGTCCTTGAACCCCTCGGCCAGCACGACATCGGTGGCGCCGGCCGCCGTCGCCACGTCCGCCTTGTCCTCGGTGCTGACGACCGCGATGCTGCGGGACGCCCCGAGCAGCGACGCCAGCCGCAGCGTCGAGGTGCCGATCCCGCCGGCCGCGCCGTGCACCAGCACCGTCTCGCCCTGGGCCAGCCGGCCGCGCACGGTCAGCGCGAAGTACACCGTCAGGTCGTTGAACAGCAGGCCGGCGCCGGCCTCGAAGCTCACGTTGTCCGGCAGCTTGAACACCCGGTCGGGCTGCAGGATCGCGACCTCGGCCATGCCCCCGGACAGCATCGTCAGCCCGACGACGCGGTCGCCGGGCCGGACGTGCGCGCCCTGGGGCGCCGAGCGCACCACCCCGGCGATCTCGGCCCCGAGCACGAACGGTGGCTCGGGCCGGTACTGGTAGAGGCCGCGGGTCAGTAGGGCGTCGGGAAAGGCCGCGCCGGCGGCGTACACGTCGACGACCACACCGTCACCCGAGGGTTCGTCGACCTCCGCCACCTCGATCGCGTCCGGACCATCCAGTCGCGTCACCCGTGCAGCCCGCATGGTCGGACAGCCTACTGCCGACTCAAAACCCGCCGGCGACCCGCACCACCGCGCGGCCGGAGAACGCGCCGGCGCGCAGCTGGTCCAGCACGCCGACGACGTCCTTGACGTCGACGTCGCTGATCACCGCCTCCAGGTGACGCGGCCGCAACGAATCACCCAGCAGCGCCCACAATTTCCGGCGCCGGCCGATGGGCATCAGCACCGAGTCCATCCCGAGCAGCGCGACGCCGCGCAGGATGAACGGCATCACCGTGGTGTGCAACGCCGGCCCACCGGTCAGGCCGCTGCAGGCCACCGCCCCGCCGTAGTCGACGGCGCTGAGCACATCGGCCAGGGTCGCCCCGCCCACGCAGTCCACCGCGCCCGCCCAGCGGGCCTTGGCCAGCGGTCGCGGCTTGGCGTCCGGGTCCTCGGGCAACCGCCCGATAACCTCCGCAGCGCCAAGCTCTTTCAGCAGCCCGGCCGCCTGCTCCTTGCCGCTCGAGGCGACCACTCGGTAGCCGGCTCCGGCCAGCAGGTCCACGCTCACGGAGCCGACGCCGCCGGAGGCGCCGGTGACGACGACCGACCCGGCGTCGGGTTTTAGGCCCCAGTCGATCAGCGCCTGCACGCTCATCGCGGCGGTGAAGCCGGCGGTGCCGATCGCGGCGCCCTCGCGCGGCGTCAGGTCGCCGAGCGCCACCACCTGGTCGGCGGGCAGCCGCGCGTATTCGGCGTAGCCGCCGTGGTGACCGGTGCCGATCGCATATCCGTGGGCCAGCACCTTGTCGCCGACGGCGAAGTCGGGGGAGTTGGATTCGACGACCTCGCCGGTCAGGTCGATGCCCGGAACCACCGGGTAGTTGCGGACGACGCCGCCGCCCGGCGTCAGCGCCAGCGCGTCCTTGAAGTTGACGCTCGAGTACTCCACCCGGATCGTCACGTCGCCGGGCGGCAGGTCCTCGGCGCTCAGCGTCTCGACCGACGCGGTTATCCGGTCACCATCTTGGCGCGCGACCAGCGCTTGAAACGTGTCCATACGACGACGCTAACCTCACCCCATGGATTCCTTTCCACTCGGTGGCTTTTCCGTCGCGCGCATCGGCTTCGGCGCGATGCAACTGCCCGGCCCGAACGTGTTCGGCCCGCCGCGGGACCGCGACGAGGCGCTGACGGTGCTGCGGCGCGCGGTCGAACTCGGCGTCGACCACATCGACACCGCCCAGTTCTACGGCCCCGACGTCGCCAACGAGCTGATCCGGGAGGCGCTGCACCCGTATCCGGCCAACCTGGTGCTGGTGAGCAAGGTCGGCGGGCGCCGCGACGACACCGGTGGCTGGCTACCGGCCGGCGAACCCGCCGACTTGCGCCGCGACATCGAAACAAACCTGCAGACCTTGGGGGTCGACCGGCTGGCCGCGGTCAACCTGAGGCTCTTCGAGAGCGACGGGCCGGATCGGCTGTTCGACGATCAGCTGACGGCCATGATGCAGGCCCGCGACGAGGGGTTGATCGGCGGGATCGGGCTGAGCAATATCAACCGTGAACACCTGCTGCATGCCCTGGGCCGCACCGAAATCGTCTGTGTGCAAAACGCTTTCAACCTTGTTGACCGCGCCTCGGCCCCCGTGCTCGACGAGTGCACCAGGCAGGGGATCGCGTTCGTCCCGTTCTTCCCGCTGGGGGCGGCGTTCGCGCGGCCCAATCCGGTGTTGAGTCACCCGTTGGTGACCGACACCGCCGAGCGGCTCGGCCGCACACCCGCGCAGGTCGCCCTGGCGTGGACGCTGAGCGTGGCGCCCAACGTGCTGCTGATCCCGGGCACCTCGTCGGTGCGGCACCTGGAGGAGAACATGGACGTCGCGTCCATCGAGCTGGACGCGGACACCCGCGAGCGGCTCAACGCCGTCGCGGCATAGGTCTCGCCGACCGTGAAACCAGGGCGGAAAAGTCGCGAGATTTTCGCCCTGGTTTCACGTTGGGCGCGAAGGCACCGATAGCTACTTGAGTTCGGACGACGACAGCCCCAGCAGGCGGCGGGCGACCACCAGTTGCTGGATCTGCTGGGTGCCCTCGAAGATGTCCAGGATCTTGGAGTCGCGCGCCCACTTCTCCAGCAGCGACTGTTCGGAATAGCCTGCGGTGCCAGCCAATTCGACGGACTTGAGGGTGACGTCGCTTGCCATCCGCCCCGCCTTGGCCTTGCTCATCGACGCCTCTTTGGAGTTGGGGATCTTGTTGTCGGCCTGCCACGCCGCCCGCAGCGACAGCAGGTAGGCGGCCTCCCAGTCGGCCTCCATCCGCAGGAACTCGGCCGCCGCGGCGCTCTGGGCGTGTGACGGCCGGTCGTAGCAGATCTCGACGCCCGCCTCGGTGAGGATCTTGCGGATCTCCTCCAGCGCGGCGCGGCCGACCCCGATGGCCATGGCGGCGACGATCGGCCGGGTGTTGTCGAAGGTCTCCATCACACCGGAAAAGCCCTTGCCGACCTCGATTTCGGGGTTGCCCAGCAGGTTGTCCTTCGGGATGCGGACGTTGTCGAACCGGATCGCCGCGGTGTCGGAACCCTTGATGCCGAGCTTGTGCTCGAGCCGTTCGACCGTGACGCCCGGGTGCTCGCGCGGCACGATGAACGATTTGATCGCGGCGCGGCCCGCCGCCTTGTCCAGCGTGGCCCACACCACGATGTGGGTGGCGCGCGAGCCGGCCGTGACGAAGATCTTCTCGCCGTTGATCACGTACTCGTCGCCGTCCAGCTTGGCGGTGGTGGACACTGCCGCCGAATCGGATCCGAAGCCGGGCTCGGTGATGGCCATCGCCGCCCACACCTTGCCGAGTCGCTCCAGTTGCTCGTCGGTGGCGACCGCGGAGATGGCCGCGTTACCCAGCCCCTGGTAGGGGACCGACAGCATCATCGCGACGTCGCCCCAGCTGGCCTCCAGCGTCTGCAGCAGCGCGGCCATGTTGGCGCCGTTGTGGTTTCGGTCCCTGTCCTCGTCCTCGTCGCGAAGCGCGTCAGCCCCGGCGAAGGCGACCGATTCGGAGGCGCCCTCGAACAGGTTGATCAGGGTGTCCAGCTCGACCGGGTAGGCGTGCTCCTTGAGGTCGTATTTGCGCGCGATGGGCCGCATCATCTCGGCGGCGCCCTGGTGGGTCTTGACGCTCACCGCTTGCAGCTTGCGGGGAAGTTCCAGATTGATTGCCATGATTGGTCTTTCGCCTCGAGTTAGATTACGACGACGCCCTCGGCCACGCCGATGGCCCGCAGGTCGCGGTACCAGCGTTCGACCGGGTGTTCCTTGGTGTAGCCGTGCCCGCCCAGCAGTTGCACGCCGTCCAGGCCGATCTGCATGCCCTTGTCGGTGCCGAGCCGCTTGGCCAGCGCCGCTTCACGGGCGAACGGCAGGCCCTGCTCGGCGCGGGCGGCGCCACGCCAGGTGATCAGCCGCAGGCCGTCCAATTCGATGGCGATGTTCGCGCACATGAAGGCGACGGCCTGGCGGCGCGCGATCGGCTCGCCGAAGGCCTCGCGCTCCTTGACGTACGGGACGACGTAGTCGAGCACCGCGTGCGAGGTGCCGACCGCCAGCGCCGCCCAGCCCAGGCGCGACAGCGCGATCGCCTCGGAGTAATCCTCATCGGACGCCTCGTCCTCGCCCAGCCGCGCGCCCAGCGGCACCGTCACGCCGGACAGCTCGACCCGGCCCAGGGCCGCCGCGCGGATCCCCATGCTCGGATCCGCCTTGACGGTAAGGCCTTTGGTGGACGACTCGACGATGAACAGCGCGGGCTTGCCGTCCAACTGCGCGGCGACGATGAACAGCTCGGCATCGGCCGCGGCGGGGACCAACGACTTCACGCCCTCGAGGCGGTAGCCGCTCGGGGTGCGCACCGCGGTGGTCTGCAACCGGGTCGGGTCGAACAGCGGTTGCGGTTCGGCGATGGCCACGCAGGCCTGCGGGACGTTCTCGCCGGCGAACTCGTGCAGGTAGGTCGCCTGCTGATCGGCGCTGCCCCAATGGGTGAGCGCGGACGCCACGCCCCCGGGCGCGAGAATCGGCAGCGCCAGGCCCATGTCGCCGTAAGCGAGCGCCTCGGCCACCAGCACGTTGGTGACGCTGGAGCGGTGGGCGGCGATGCCCTCGAAGTCCTCGGGGATGTTGATCGCGGTGATCCCCAGCTCGGCGGCCTTGGCGATCAGATCGGGCGGGTAGGTGGCCGCCTCGTCGGCGTCGTGCGCCGCGGGGCGCAGCACCTCCTCGGCGAACTCCTCGAGGGTCTCGACGATCATCTTTTGTTCGTCGTCGGGCGTCAGATCGAAATAGTCCTTGCCGCTGGACTTGAGCCGGGTCGGGCCGCCCCGGAGGTTCTGCACCCGCTTGAACTGGCGCGACGCGGCCCCGGCGGTGGAGAAGACCGTCTTCGTGCCGTAGCGCAGGCCGCGGTTGAGCGGGTCGCGCAGGTGATATTTGTCCAGAAACTCCTGCCCGACGAGCGGGGTGAGCAGCGCCAGGGTGAGGTCGATGCCGGTCCGCTTGTGCGGTTGCAGGCCGACGCCGTTCTTGCGGCCGCGCCGCCTCGGGCGTGAGCGGGTGGTCTTCGAAGTCTGTTTTGAACCGGAGGTCTCGGTCATTTCGGCAGCCTCTGTCGTTGGGGCGATGCGGATGGCATCTATCTTACTCCCGAGTAAGATAGATGGGACTGCGTGTTAGTTAATTCACAAAGACTAGGCCCGCAGGCGGGAAAGCACCTGCTCATGCAGGAGGCCGTTGGTGGCCACGGCGCTGCCGGCGTGCGGGCCCGCGGTCCCGTCCAGGCCGGTGAACGTTCCGCCCGCCTCGCGCACCAGGATGTCGAGCGGCGCCAAATCCCACACCGACACCTCCGGTTCGGCCGCGATGTCCACCGCGCCCTCGGCGACCAGACAATAGGACAGGAAGTCGCCGTAGGCTCGGACCCGCCACAGCGCATCCGTGAGCCCGATGAAGCGATCACGCAGGCCGCGCTGTGCCCAGCCCGAGAGGCTGGAGAACGACAGGCTCGCCGAATCCAGCTGTGCCACAGAGGAAACCGATAACTGGCGCGGTGGGCCGGCGTCGACGGCGGCGAACGCGCCCCGTCCCGCTGCCGCCCACCAACGACGGTTAAGCGCCGGCGCGCTGACGACGCCGACCGAGGGGATGCCGTCCTCGAGCAACGCGATCAGGCTGGCCCAGACCGGCACTCCGCGCACGAAGTTCTTGGTGCCGTCGATCGGGTCGATGATCCACTGCCGCCCGCTGAACGTGGCGGTGCCGCCGAACTCCTCGCCGACGACGCCGTCGTCCGGGCGCTCGCGCCCCAGCGCGTCGCGCAGGTCGGTCTCGACCTTGCGATCCGCGTCGGTCACCGGCGTCAGATCGGGTTTAGTGTCGATTCGCAGGTCGAGCGCTCCGAACCGGGCTGTGGTGACCGCGTCGGCGCGGTCGGCCATCACGAGCGCCAGCGTCAGATCGTCGCGACTCATGGGAGCAGTCCTACCATGGCCGGATGTGGGAATTCGGAGTGCTGATCCTGCTGGTGGCCGTTTTGGGGGTGGTCCTGGCCCAGCGGTTCATCCCGCGGGGCCCGCGCGGTGAGCTGGCGAGTGGGACGCTGCTGGTGACCGGGGTCAGCCCGCGGCCGGACGCCGGTGGCGAGCAGTTCGTCACCATCGCCGGTGTCATCAACGGACCGACGGTCAGCGAGTACGCCGTGTATCAGCGCATGGCGGTCGACGTCGACCACTGGCCGACGATGGGCCAGCTGCTTCCGGTGGTGTATTCGCCCAAGAACCCGGACAACTGGCGGTTCGCGCCGGCCGACTAGGAGTTCTTCACCCGCCCGCGGGTGGGCGCGTCATCACGGTCAGCCGGGTCCCGTAGCGCGGCAGGACGCCCGAGGCCCGCGCCATCGTGCCCGCCGGCATCCCGGGCACGCCGGGATAACCGGAACCGGCCAACTCGTCGGTTCCCGCGAGGGTGGTCAGGCCGGCGGGTTCCAGCGCCGCGATGCGGCCGGTCGACGGCGCGGACCAGCTGGCCGGCACCGACATCGGACCGATCGCGTTTGCCCGGCTCATGCTCGCCGTGACCGCGTTGGTCAGGCCGCCGAGTCCCGATCCGGGTGTCCCGCCACCGAGCCCGATGGGCCCGAGCGCCGGCGCGGGGCCCGCGAGGCCGGACAGGTACGCCATATTGGCTTGCATGCCGAGGAGATTGGCGGCGTGGCTGCTCATCGACGCCGGAAGCCCCGCGAAGGTTCCGATCCCGCCGAATGACGCGTTCGCGAGCTGGATGGAGTCCAGCACGTTGAGCGGGTTCGCGCTGATCGGTATCGGGCTGAGGTTCAGCACGGAAGCCAACGCGTTGCTCAGCTGCGTGCTCAACCCCTGCAATGCCGAGTACACGGTCGTGAAGGGATCGGTGGCAGCCTGGGTTGCGGCCGCGTTTTGGGCGGCCGTCCCGTCGGGGTCGGTGGTCTGCTGCGGGGAAGCGAACGGTGTCAACCTGCTGGCCGCCGCCGACGTGGCGGCGTAGGCGTTCATCGCGGTGGCGTCCTGCGCCCACATTTCGGCGTAGTGGGCCTCGGTGGCCGCGATCGCCGCGGTGTTCTGGCCAAAGAAGTTCGTCGCGATCAGCGCCTGCAGCTGCGCGCGGTTGACTGCGATGACCGGCGGGGGCACCGTCATGGCGAACGCTTGGTCGAACGCCGCCGCCGCGGCCCTGGCTTGCATCGCCGTCTGTTTCGTCTGCTGGGCGGTCGCGGTCAGCCACTGCACGTAGGGCGTCGCCGCGGTCGTCATCGATTCCGACGCGGGGCCGCGCCAGTGCAAGGTGGTAAGGGTCGAAAGCACGGATTCGTACGTTTGTGCCGTGGTGCCCAATTCGGCGGACAGCGAATCCCAGCTTCCTGCGGCGGCCAATAGCGAGCCCGACCCCGGGCCGCTATAAATCCGGGCGGAATTGATTTCGGGCGGAAAAAAGCGTAATCCATTGTCAGGTCTCCCTGTTTGGTGTACGTGCTGAACCGCGCCGAGCCCGATTCGGCACTTTGTCCACCGCCGCCGCAGTGGCGGCGGTGATAAGAATGTAGGCGGCGTTCCCCGTCTGTACTGGAGATTTAGGCCCAAAAGTCCAGCGTGTCAGGCGGCTTCGTTGCCGCAATGTGAAAATGTCCAAATTCAGTGACGGGGCCGCCCGCGGGCCGCGCAGCCTCGGCGGGCGGCGACCGCGCTTGGGCGCATTGATAGGGACCAATGGCCCCCATTTGTGAATCGAATGCCCCTGGGTACCCCTGCTTCCGCGCAATAGCGTCGGGTGGACACGATCGTCGAGCAGTTCCGAGCAGCGCAGGAGACCCCGATGGGTGATTCAGCTCCGAGCGTCGTCGTCGGTATCGACGGATCCAAAGCGGCGGTTGCCGCGGCCCGCTGGGCGGTCGACGAGGCGGTGAGCCGCGACATGCCGCTGCGATTGGTTTATGTGATCGAGCCCGCGGAATCGCAGCGGGCCGGCGATCGCCAATTGGCCGCCGCTCGTTCGGCGTTGCAGGGCGCCCGTCGGTCGGTCGAGGAGACCGGGCAACCGGCGAAGGTCGAAACCGAGATCCTTTGGGGCAAGCCGCTTGCCAGCCTGTTGGAGGAGTCCCGGTCGGCGGCGATGATCTGTGTCGGGTCCATCGGACTCAATCATGCCGCCCACGGCGTCGGCTCCCTGTCCGCGAGCTTGGCCGCTTCGGCGCTGTGTCCGGTCGCCGTCATCCGCCGCCCGACGGGCCGGCGGGCGACCGCCAAGGTCGGTCGCGTCACGGTGCAAGCCGACAACGCCAATGCGCTGCGCCACGCCTTCGAGGAGGCCCGGCTGCGCCGAGCCCCGCTGCGCGCAATCGCGTTATCAGGTTCGGGGCGACCGGACGACGTTGCGAAACGTTCGGCGCAGGCGCAGCTGACGCGGCGGATTGCCCGGTGGACGCGGCAGTACCCCGACGTGCAGGTCGAGTCCGCCGTCGTACGCGGCAGCGTCGAGGAGTATTTGGCCGCGCACCACGCGCCGGATCAGCTTTTCGTCACCGACGCGGGCGCTTGCTACGACCTGTGCGGCGCGCACCACGCCGGAACGTCCGTTCTCGCCACCCGTTCGAGCAATCTGTAGAGGCCTCGGAAACTCGGATGAGCCTAGGTTTCTTTCTGGTCGATGATCACGCGGTGGTGCGGCGCGGACTGATCGAGCTGCTGTGCGCGGACCCCGAACTCGATTGCGTCGGGGAGGCCGCATCCGTCGCCGAGGCGATGACCAAGATCCCCGCGGCCGGTCCCGATGTCGCGGTGGTCGACGACTGGCTGCCCGATGGCCACGGCGTCGAATTGTGCCGCGATCTGTTGTCGTTGATGCCCGACCTGCGCTGCCTGATGATGACGTCGCATACCTCTGACGAGGCGATGCTGTACGCGATCCTGGCCGGCGGCAGCGGGTACGTCGTCAAAAACATCAAAGGCATGGAATTGGCTTGCGCCATCAAGGATGTGGGTGCCGGGCGATCTCTGCTCGAACCGCGCGCCACCGCCGCGCTGCTGAAGAGACTGTGGCGGATCGCCGAGAAAGACGACGGGCTGTGGGACCTCAACGACCGGGACCGCGCGCTACTGAGCTTCCTCGGCGATGGCCTGACCAACAGGCAGATCGCCGAGCGGACCAGCTTGACCGAAGATACCGTGCGCAAGCACGTGTCGCGCCTGCTGGTCAAACTGGGTGTGACGCGCTATCCGTATTCGCTTGACCGCCAATGGTTCTGAGGCGCGCGATCAGCCGTGTCCGATTCGCAGCAGTTCCGCCAGGCTGGGTAGCTTGACGCGCGGGCGCCCGTGCGGCTCACCGGCGGCTCGCTCGTGGCGGTCGATGACCTCCCAGTGGGCGGAGGTGATCAGCTTCGGCTGGCGGGATGCAAGCCAGTCGGCCAGCTTGCCGGCGTGGTCGTCGGGGAAGTCCGCGAGTTCCTCGGCGGCGGCCAAGTCGTTCAGCAGGGTGTCGATGGTGTCCTGGGAGTCCTTCTTATTGGTACCGATCACGCCTGTCGGCCCGCGCTTGATCCACCCGACGACGTACTCATTGCGGCTGCCCTGGACGCGGCCGTCGGTGTTGGGGATGGTCGCGCTCCTCTCATCGAATGGCAGCCCCGGGGTGGGCACGCCGCGGTAACCGACCGACCGCACCACCAATTGCGCCGGCAGCTCCTCGCGCTCACCGGTGTCCTTGGCCGCCACCCGCCCGCTCTCGTCGCTGACCAGCTCGTTGCGGCCGAGCACGATGCTCTCCACCTTGCCGTCGCCCTTGATCTCGATCGGAGAAGTCAGGAATCGGAAGACGATTCGGCGATGCCCGGGCCGCGGGGCGCGCTGGGCGTAGTCGCGCAGCACCTTGATGTTCTGCTTCGTCGTCTTGCCCACGGCGGTCGCGTCCTCGTCGCTGATGCCCTCCAATTGGGCCGGGTCGACGATGACGTCGACCCCCTCGAGGTCCGCGAGCTCGCGCAGCTCCAGCGTCGTGAACGCGGTCTGCAGCGGCCCGCGTCGGCCGATGATGACCACCTCGTCGACACCGCAGGGTCGCAGCGACTCCAGGGCGTGGTCGGCGATATCGGTCTGCCCGAGCACGTCCGGGTCGGTGACCAGGATGCGCGCCACGTCGAGCGCCACGTTGCCGTTGCCGACGACAATGGCGCGGGTGCCCGACAGGTCGGGCGTGCTGCGCTCGAAGCTCGGGTGCGCGTTGTACCAGCCCACGAAGTCGACGGCGGCGACACTGCCCGGCAGCTCCTCACCGGGAATGTTCAGCGAGCGGTCGGACTGCGCACCGACGGCATAGACCACGGCGTCATAGCGATCCGCGAGCTCGGTCGCCTCCACATGCTCGCCCACCACGACGTTGCCGAAGAAGCGGAAGCGGGAATCTTCCGCGGTCTTCTCGAACTGCTTGCTGATCGACTTGATCTTCGGGTGGTCGGGCGCGACGCCGGAGCGGACCAGCCCCCAGGGCGTCGGCAGCATCTCCAGCATGTCGACGGCCACGTCGATGTTCTCCGACGCGTCGGCGGCCTTCAGCAACGATGCCGCGGCGAAGAATCCCGACGGTCCGGAGCCGACGATCGCGACGTGATATGGGCGCATCCTCGAGCCTTCTGTTCGTGTGGGCTGATCACTTGATGCTAAACGCTGGCGCCCGGGCCATGACCTGAGCATTGGTAACGTGGGCGCCTGTGGAACCCGACCGTCAAGCCGACATCGCCGCCCTGGACTCCACGCTGACCACGGTGGAGCGGGTGCTCGATGTGGATGGTCTGCGTACCCGCATCCAGAAGCTGGAGCAGGAGGCGTCCGATCCCAAGCTGTGGGACGACCAGACCAACGCGCAGCGGGTGACCAGCCAGTTATCCCACGCCCAGGGGGAACTGCGTCGCATCGAGGAGCTGCGGCAGCGCCTCGACGACCTGCCGGTGCTGTACGAACTGGCGGCCGAAGCGGGGGAGGGCGGCGCCGACACCCTCGCCGAGGCCGACACCGAGCTCAAGGCGCTGCGCGCCGATATAGAGGCCACCGAGGTGCGCACGCTGCTTTCGGGTGAGTACGACGAGCGCGAGGCGCTGCTGACGATCCGCTCGGGTGCCGGCGGGGTGGACGCCGCCGATTGGGCCGAGATGCTGATGCGGATGTACATCCGCTGGGCCGAGCAGCACAAGTATCCGGTCGAGGTGTTCGACACCTCCTACGCGGAAGAAGCGGGCATCAAAAGCGCCACCTTCGCGGTGCATGCTCCCTTCGCCTATGGCACGTTGTCCGTCGAGCAGGGCACCCACCGGCTGGTCCGGATCAGCCCGTTCGACAACCAGAGCCGGCGTCAGACTTCGTTCGCCGAAGTCGAGGTGCTCCCGGTGGTGGAAACCACCGACCACATCGACATTCCGGAAGGCGACATCCGGGTCGACGTCTACCGTTCCAGCGGGCCGGGAGGGCAGTCGGTGAACACCACCGACTCGGCGGTGCGTTTAACCCACATCCCGACGGGTATCGTCGTGACTTGCCAGAACGAAAAATCGCAACTGCAGAACAAGATCTCGGCAATGCGAGTG
The DNA here is from genome assembly GCA_002102225.1 of Mycobacterium interjectum. Classification (GTDB taxonomy): domain Bacteria; phylum Actinomycetota; class Actinomycetes; order Mycobacteriales; family Mycobacteriaceae; genus Mycobacterium; species Mycobacterium interjectum_B. The sequence continues at coordinate 59,251 of LQPB01000028.1, read as the reverse complement.
CTTCAGGCAAAGTTGTTGGAGCGCAAGCGATCAGAAGAGCGCGCCGAGCTGGACGCCTTGAAGGGCGAAGGCGGCAGCTCCTGGGGTAACCAGATGCGCTCCTACGTACTGCACCCGTATCAGATGGTCAAGGATTTGCGAACCGAGTACGAGGTGGGCAATCCGACCGCCGTTCTGGACGGGGACATCGACGGATTCCTGGAAGCGGGGATTCGGTGGCGCAATCGAAAAGATGCTGACTAACACGACACTTACTGCCGCAACCGCCTCGATTCAGGGGCTGGGGTGGCACGAATTCTGGCGCGGCGACGCCGGTCAGTGGATCATCAGCCGCGGTCTGCGGATCGTGATGGTGCTGATCGCGGCGGTGCTGGCGGCCCGCTTCGTCAACTGGGTCGCCCAGAAGGTCACCCGCAAGCTCGACCTGGGCTTCGCCGAGAGCGACGCGCTGGTGCGCTCGGAGGCCACCAAGCACCGCCAGGCCGTGGCGTCCGTGATCTCCTGGGTTTCGGTTGTGATCATCGGCATCTGGGTCATGCTGCAGATCGCCGACATCCTGCGGTTTTCGGTGAGCGGCCTGGTCGCACCGGCGACGGTGGTGGGTGCGGCCCTCGGTTTCGGCGCTCAGCAGCTGGTCCGAGACCTGCTCTCCGGGTTCTTCATCCTGGTGGAAAAGCAGTACGGGTTCGGAGACCTGGTCAACCTGACCGTGGTTTCCGCCACCGAGGCCAGCGGCACGGTCGAGAACGTCACCTTGCGCGTGACCCGGCTGCGCTCACCGGATGGCGAGGTGTTGACCATTCCCAACGGCCAGATCGTCAAGGTGGTCAACCTGTCCAAGGATTGGGCTCGCGCCGTGGTGGACATCCCGGTGTCGACCACGGCCGACCTGAACCGGGTCAACGAGGTGTTGCACCAGGAATGCGACCGCGCCATGGACAACCCCGTGCTGGGGGAATTGTTGTTGGACCCGCCCACCGTGATGGGCGTGGAGAGCATCGGAGTCGACACCGTCACCCTGCGCATGGTGGCCCGCACCCTGCCCGGCAAGCAGTTCGAGGTCGGCCGGCAGTTGCGCGTCCTCGTCATTCGCGCGTTGGCCCGTGTCGGAATCATGACCGCGGCCGACGCCAAGGTGGGCCTGGTCGAGGATCCCGCCGTCCCCGCCGCGCAGGCCGCCGAAGCGCGAGCCGAGGGCGAAGTCCAGGACACGGTGCAGGGCCGGTGAAGTTCACCGTGAACATCCTCGAGAGGCGCGCCGAGGGCACGCCACGGCGCTGGAGCCACCTGTTCGGCGGCCGGATGCGCACGTCGACGCTGATCTTGATCGTGGTCTTCCTGGCGACGTGGTGGGTGTATGACACCTACCGCCCCGAACCGGCCGCCAAGCCACCGGCACCGCAGGTGGTGCCGCCGGGCTTCGTGCCGGACCCCAACTACACCTGGGTGCCGCGCAGCCGGGTGCAGCAGCCGCCAGCCACGGTCACGTTCACCCCGACCCCGACGACGACCGTGCCGCCGAGCACCACCGCGCCGCCCACGACGACCACCACGACGCCCCCGCCGTTCGCCCCGCCGCAGCTACCCTGCCTGCTGCCGGCGCCCTTCTGTCCGCCGAGCACCAGCCCCACTCCGACCCCGCCGCAGCTGCCCCAACCGGGACCGGGTCCGGCGCCGAGTTCGCCGGCGCCGGCCAGCTGACTTCGCTTGCCAGCGAAGTTCACCGCTACACTGGCGTGCCGTGATGATCACCCTCGACAACGTCAGTAAGAAGTACAAAGCGTCGGCTCGGCCGGCGCTGGACGACATCAACGTCAAAATCGACAAGGGTGAATTCGTCTTCCTGATCGGCCCGTCGGGTTCGGGCAAATCGACGTTCATGCGGCTGCTGCTGGGCGAGGAGTCGCCGAACACCGGCGACATTCGGGTGTCGAAGTTCCACGTGAACAAGCTGCCCGGGCGGCACATCCCGAAGCTGCGGCAGGTGATCGGTTGCGTGTTTCAGGATTTCCGGTTGCTGCAGCAAAAGACCGTCTATGAAAACGTCGCTTTCGCGCTCGAGGTCATCGGCAAGCGCCGAGACGCGATCAACCGGGTGGTCCCCGAAGTGCTCGAGACGGTCGGCCTGTCCGGCAAGGCCAACCGGCTGCCGCACGAGCTGTCGGGTGGTGAGCAGCAGCGGGTGGCGATAGCCCGCGCCTTCGTCAACCGGCCCCTGGTGCTGCTGGCCGACGAGCCCACCGGCAACCTCGACCCGGATACCAGTAAGGACATCATGGATTTGTTGGAGCGGATCAACCGCACCGGTACGACGGTGCTGATGGCGACGCACGATCACCACATCGTGGACTCGATGCGGCAGCGGGTCGTCGAGCTGTCGCTGGGCAGGCTGGTGCGCGACGAGCAGCGCGGCGTCTACGGGATGGATCGCTAAGTGCGCTTCGGCTTCCTGCTCAACGAGGTCCTGACCGGCCTTCGCCGCAACGTCACCATGACGGCCGCGATGATCCTGACGACCGCGATCTCCATCGGCCTGTTCGGCGGTGGCCTGCTGGTGGTTCGGCTGGCCGAGCACTCCCGGGCCATCTACCTCGACCGGGTCGAGACGCAGGTCTTCCTCACCGAGGACGTCTCCGCCAACGACCCTTCCTGCACCGCCAACCCGTGCAAGGCGCTGCGGGAGAAGATCGACAAGCGCGATGACGTCAAAGCGGTTCGGTTCCTCAACCGCCAGGACGCCTACGACGACGCGATCCGGAAGTTCCCGCAGTACAAGGACGTTGCCGGAAAGGATTCGTTCCCCGCGTCTTTCATCGTCAAGCTCAATAACCCCGAGCAGCACAAGGACTTCGACACCGCGATGCAGGGGCAGCCTGGGGTGCTGTCCGTGCTCAACCAGAAGGACCTGATCGACCGGCTGTTCGCGGTCCTGGACGGGTTGAGCAACGTCGCCTTCGCCGTCGCCCTGGTGCAGGCCGTCGGCGCGATCCTGTTGATTGCCAACATGGTCCAGGTCGCGGCCTTCACGCGCCGCACCGAGATCGGCATCATGCGCCTGGTCGGCGCCAGCCGCTTGTATACCCAGCTGCCGTTCCTCGTCGAGGCGATGGTGGCCGCGGCGCTGGGCGTGGCCATCGCGGTCGCCGGCCTAATTCTGGTCCGGGCAACGTTTTTGGATAACGCGCTCAACCAGTTCTATCAAGCCAACCTGATCGCCCGGGTCGACTATGCCGACATCATTTACATCTCGCCGATCCTGTTCCTGCTCGGCGTGTCGATGGCCGGACTGACCGCCTATGTGACATTGCGCCTGTACGTACGGCGGTAGCTGTGGCGAAAGACTCGGGCCGGAGCAAGGCGGCGGGCGACAAGCGCGGCAGCAAACAGATCGTGGCCACCAATCGCAAAGCGCGCCATAACTATTCGATCGAGGAGCTTTACGAGGCCGGAGTGGCTTTGCAGGGCACCGAAGTCAAGAGTCTGCGCGAGGGCCACGCGTCGTTGGCCGACGCGTTCGCAACGGTCGACGACGGCGAAGTGTGGTTGCGCAACCTGTACATACCCGAGTACCAGCACGGTAGCTGGACCAACCATGACCCGCGCCGCAATCGAAAGTTGTTGTTACATAGGCAACAAATCGACAGACTGGTCGGCAAGATACGAGATGGTAACCTCGCGCTCGTGCCAATGTCTCTGTATTTCTCCGAAGGAAAGGTCAAGGTCGAACTCGCGCTCGCGCGCGGCAAGCGAGCCTACGACAAGCGTCAGGACATGGCCCGTCGCGACGCCAATCGCGAACTGCATCGAGAGTTGGGCCGGCGAGCCAAGGGCATGAACTGATCGGGGCGGCTTACGCCCAGCTGTCTGCCGTTACGTACGGCGTCAGCGATTTCGTGGGCGGTGTAGCCGCTCGACGGGTGGCCGCGCTGCGGGTGATGCTGGTGGCCTACCCGCTCGAGGCACTGATCCTGGGCGTGCTGGCCATCGGTGTGGGCGGCCCGATCCAACCCGGCGCGATCATCTGGGGCAGCCTCTACGGCATTGGGATGGCCTTCGGCATGTGGGCGTTCTTCGCGGCGCTGGGCTCCGGTCCCATCTCGGTGGTCTCGCCGCTGGCCGCCGTCCTGAACGCCGCCGTGCCCGTCGCGGTCGGCGTGGCGCTGGGGGAGCGGCCCGGCCAGGCCGCCTCGGTGGGCGTGGTGCTGGCCCTCATCGCGGTGATGCTGGTCAGCCGCGAGGCCACCGCCGATGGCGTGATGCCCTATCGATTCACCCCGAAGGTGGCGTGGCTCACCGTGCTGGCCGGGTCGGCGATGGGGCTGAACATGGTGTTCCTGCACCAGGCGCCGCATGCGACCAAGCTCTGGCCGCTGGTGTTCGCCCGGTTGGCGGCGACCGCGGTGGTGGTCGGCATGTCCGCGATGAGCAACAACCTGCGGCTGCCGCAGGGCAAGCCGATGAAGATGGCGCTGACGGTGGCCCTCCTGGACATCTGCGCCAACGTGACGATGCTGCTGGCGCTGCACACCTGGCTGCTCTCGCTGGCCAGCATCTTGATCTCGCTGTACCCGGCCGCGACGGTCGTGCTGGCGATGGTGGTGCTGCGCGAGCGGGTCAGTCGCCTGCAGGGGGTCGGGATGGTGATGGCGATGGGCTCGGTCGCGATGATCGCCGCAAGCTAACGATCGGCGCGCGATCGGCCTACTATCCGACCATGGCCGATCGACCGGTGACCAAACTCGACAAATCCGACGTGCTCGCTGGCCTCTTCGGCGTGTGGGACGACATCGACGCCCTGCTGGACGGGCTCGAGGAGGCCGACTGGCAGGCGGCCAGCCCGCTGCCCGGGTGGGACGTCAAGGCGCTGGTGGCGCACATGATCGGCACCGAGTCCTTCCTCGCCGGCGTCGCCGCACCCCAGCCCGACATCGACGTCTCGTCGCTCGAGCACGTCCGCAACGACATCGGCGTCATGAACGAGTGCTGGGTTCGCCACCTCAGCTCGGAAGCCGGGGCCGACGTGCTGGCCCGGTTCCGGGACATCACCGGCGACCGGCGCAAGGCCCTGACGAACATGTCCGCCGAGGAGTGGGACGTGGTGACGCCCACGCCGGTGGGCCCGGAAAGCTACGGGCGATTCATGCGGGTGCGGGTGTTCGACTGCTGGATGCACCAGCAGGACATCCGGGACGCCCTGTCGCGGCCGGCGTCCGACGACGCGCTGCGCGGCCCGGCTTCGGAGCTCTCGCTCGACGAGATCGCGGCGACCATGGGCTACGTCGTGGGCAAGCGCGCCAAGGCGCCCGACGGTTCGCGCATCCTGTTCGAACTGACCGGCCCGGTGGCCCGCGATATCCGCGTCAACGTCGACGGCCGCGCTCAGCTGGTCGACGACTTCGGTGGCCAAGAGCCGACGGCGACGATCAGGCTGGATGGCCTGCAGTTCACCCGGCTTTCCGGCGGGCGCCCATTGTGCCCGGCCCGCGACCAGGACATCAAACTCGGCGGCGATAAAGACGTCGCCGCGCGGGTCGTCGAAAACCTCAATTTCGTGATCTAACAGCCCTTTTCGCGCGACATAAATCACATAGCGCGGCGTATGTGTAGCCGCGCCGCCTCAATGGGTAGCCGAAAACGTACGGGCGCATCTCGCGCCGACACCGAATCGTCCACGCCAGGAGGGGCCGATAGTAATGACTGCACCCGATACCACCCGTTTGCTTGCGCAGCTGCGCACGCTGCTCGACCTGACCAACACCGAGATCCAGATCGCGGAAACCCGCGTCGTCCAGGCGCGCACCGAGGCGGTGCGCCGCGAACTGTCGCAGAACGCCGCGAACGGCCGCAAGCGGGCCGAGGCCCTCGAGGCCGCGATCCGCAAGCTGGGCGGCTACCCCGACGTCATCGGCCCGTTCCTGGGTCGCGCCGCGGCGGTGGTCAAGGCGCTGACCGAGCAGGCGGAACCGTTCGACGAGGCACTGTTGGGCGACCTCGCGCTGGAAGACCAACTGCTGGACCGCGCGCGCTACACCAAGGCACTGGCCGTCGCCGCCAAGCGCCAGGACATCGAGAACCTGGCCGAGCGCCTGATCACCGCACACTCGGCGACGGTCGACTGGCTGACCACCGTGCTGGCCGAAGACGCGCTCGGGGGGCCGGCCGCGCTGCGGCGCACGCCGCTGCAGGCCGCCGCCGGCGCCGCGGTGAAGCTGGTCAACCTGCCCGTGACGTGGTCGGCCCGCGGACTGGACAGGGCAGTCGACACGCTGCGCTCCACCGGTCCGGCGTTCAATGACCTGGTCAAGCGCGGCGGCAACGCGGGTGAGATCGCCGCGAAGGCGCTGTCCGCGTCGCAGAGTGCGGCCTTGAGGGCCGCGGAGCGGGTCACCAGCTCCGAGGGTGCGGACAAGGCCGCCGACGCGTTGCACGCGGGCCGCACGGCCGCCGGCGTCCTGGACGCCAAGGAGCTGCCGATCCGTAAGTACGACGACCTGAACGTCGGCGAGGCGGTGGCCGCGATCAAGGAGCTGACGGCCCCCGACGACGTGCGCGCGATTCTCGCCTACGAGGAGGCGCACAAGAACCGGCAGGGCATCGTCTCGGCAGCGCAGACCCGCGTCGCCGCCATCGCGCAGGACGTCGTGGGCATCAAGTAACGGAACCGCTCGCCGCTTGGCACCGAGTACCCCCTGGAGTCGTCTGACCGGGGGGTACTCGGCTGTGGCGGTCGGCTCGGGAAGGTAATTCCGTTGCCAGGTGTTACACACCGCGTACCATTGATAGTCCTGCCGAAAGTCGGCGGGGATGCGAGGGGCTGAACGGCTTCGACTTCGCGCATCGAATCAAGGGAAGCGTGCCGGTGCAGGCAAGAGACCACCGTAAGCGTCGTTGCAACCATATAAGCGCCGATTCACATCAGCGCGACTACGCTCTCGCTGCCTAAGCGACAGCTAGTCCGTCAGACCGGGAACGCCCTCGACCCGGAGCCTGGCGTCAGCTAGAGGGATCCACCGATGAGTTCGGTCGCGGGACTCATCGGGACATACACAGCGACTGGGATCGTCATCCTGGCTGGTTCGCGTGACCGGGAGATCCGAGTAGAGGCATAGCGAACTGCGCACGGAGAAGCCTTGAGGGAATGCCGTAGGACCCGGGTTCGATTCCCGGCAGCTCCACAAGAATTTGTGGTCATGGCCCGATAGGGGCCGCACGCCGAGGTTGCGTCTGGGGCCGTTGCATGCGGCACGCCCGGTTTCGCGCCTCCCGTTGACAGTTTTGGGGAACCGCTACCCGATTCCTCGGCGCGGGCATAAGCTCCGGCTACTCGGCGATCTGTTTTGGTTGGGCAACTCGCGAGGTTGCCCCGAGGCGGTGGGAGTGGCGCGGTGTCGTATCTTGTTGCGTTGCCCGAGGTGATGTCCGCCGCGGCCACCAACGTGGCCTCGATTGGGTCGGTGGTCGAGACGGCCCACCAGGACATGGCGGGCGCCACCACTGCAGTAGTGGCCGCGGCCGAGGACGAGGTGTCCGTGGCGATCGCGGAGCTGTTTTCCGCCCACGGGCAGGGCTACCAAGCGCTGAGCGCACAAGCTGTGGCTTTTCATGCGCGGTTTGTCCAGGCATTGACCGGCGCGGCCGGGGCGTATGGCGCCGCTGAGGCGGCGAACGTTTCGCCGTTGGCGAGCATCGAGCAGGCGTTGCTCGGTGTTCAGCAGGAAGTTCAGCAGTTCCCCACGACACTGTCCGCCGGAATCACCAACGAACTCAACTTCCTCACTTCCGAGCCGGGCTCTCCACTCTTAGCGTTGTTCACCGGGGACAATCCGCTACTAGGGATAGGGATCAGCAACACCCCGCCGCGGTTGTTGCCGTTGCTGCTCGGAGAGACGGTCCAGCACACCACATATAACGGGATGCCCGTCGTGCAGATCACGCCGGCGCACCCCACCGGCGATTACGTGGTCGCCATTCACGGTGGCGCGTTTATCTTTCCGCCCTCCATCTTCCATTGGCTGCAGTACACGGTGACGGCCTACCAGACCGGCGCGACCTTCGAAGTGCCGATCTACCCGTTGGTACAGCAGGGCGGAACCGCCGGCACCGTTGTACCCCAGATGGCCGGTCTCATCTCCTCGCAAATCGGTCTGCACGGGGCCTCGCACGTCAGCGTGATGGGCGACTCCGCCGGCGGCAACCTCGCACTGGCGGCCGTCCAATACATGCTGCAGACGCCCGCGCTCGGCCCGGTACCCCACTCCATGGTGTTGGTGTCTCCGTGGCTGGACCTGGTATCGACCGGGGGCCAGATCGGCAAGGTGTGGGCCGGCGGTCTTCCGCTGACCAACCCCGAGGTGAGCCCCCTGTACGGGTCGCTGAGCGGACTGCCGCCGACGTATGTCTACTCCGGCTCGCTGGATCCACTCGAAGCGTCCGCGTTCGCCCTTCAGCAACTGGCCGTCGCCCAAGGGGCCCCGATGGGTTTCGAATTCAACTACGGCGGCATTCACGACTGGGTTCTGCTTACGCCCCTCGGCCCGCTGTCCTGGCCGCAGATCGACCAGCAACTCGGTATCGCGGCCTGAGCGGGTCGGTCACGGCCGAGCGCGCACACGATCTCCAGGGCTCTCACCCGAGTACCACCGTGCGGCGACGCCTGGATTGTCGTCGTACTTCGCGAACCACCGGGCTGCGAATGCCGGCAGCTGTTCGTGCTCGGGATCGTGAGTCGGCCCCTGCGAGCGCACGAGACCGCCCAGCATCGTCGCGATCTCGCGCCGCGGCACGCCCGAATATGTCGGGTGGCGCGTCTTGTTGACTTCCCGTGCCACGGAACGACTTTCGCGGATGGCCCGGTAGGACAGCCCTTGCGGGATCAGGCGCGCGACGCCGCCGCCGTCATGCTCGGGCACATGCCGGCGGAAGCCCGAGGAAATGATCGCCAGGACCTCTGCCATATGTTTGGCCACGCTGGGGATCGCACACAGCCGGTAGAGAAAGCTATCGTGCACCGCGTTGTAGACCAGCAGCGCGGAGCTGCGGTGCTCGATCTCCTCGACGAAATGCCACAGGAACAGCGAGGCCACCCGTTCGTCGCCGGGCCGGAACAGCTTGTCCTCGTGGTCGAGGAAGACCTTGAAGTACGGCGTGAAGGTGGCTTCCACGATCGCCGCGTAGGCGAGTCGCCACGCCAGCGGCTTGGTCGCTGTCAGGTGCTCGTACGACGACACCACCTGGTCCCGCGTCTCCCGCAGGCCAGGCCATCGTTTGATGAGCGCGCGGACGTGGCTGACGTGGGCCGCCGAGTGCTGCGCTTCCTGCCGCAGGTAGGCCTTGGCCTCGTCGACGTCGTCGGGCCTGCGCATCAGCGGAATCGCCTCGCGTGTCGCCTCGACGATCAGCTTCTCGAAACCGGGTGCAGAGAACGAGATCACGTTGCACTGCATCGCGAACGCCGGCCGCTCGGGCTGCCAGTCGAAGGGGACGTCGGCGCTGGCGAAGTCGAACCGCACCCGCCTCACCTGTAGGTCCGTCATGAGGCCAAGGCTAGTAACCTCGCACCTGTCTGACAAGACGGTTAGCTACTTCTGTATGGCTATATGGGTCTGAAATCCACAATGACCTTGACTTGCCCAGGGAATCGCCATACGTTTTTTCCAGACTGTCAAATCTCTGGGAGCTGGTGTCTATGGACCTGATTGTGGTCAACAACCCCGCCGACCTGCCATGGCAGACGAATCTGTGCGATCTGATGCTGCTGGCCATGTTCGGGGCCGCGGCGGCGTATTCCGTCGTGCAGTTTCGGCGCGGCCGACGCCGCTACGTCGCGGTGCTCGCCGCCGCCTTCAGCTACGGCCTGGTTCTCGAGCTTGTGGGCATGGCGACGCTGAACATGTACCAGCAGGGCGAGTTCGCGATCATGATCAACTGGGAGGCGTTCCCGTTGTGGCGGCACACCACGATGATGCCCGCCTACGTCCTGATCTTTTACCCGGTATTCCTGTTCACCGGATACAAGGTCGTCGAGCGGCTCGGCATTGAAAAGCGTTGGCAGGCAGCGATTACCGGCGGCCTGTTCATGATCGCCATGGATGCGCCCTATATCATCGAGGGCAACCTCCGCCACGTCGTGTGGTGGACATGGGACCCCAACTTCAAGTACTTCCAGTACTGGGTCGGCTGGCCGCTGGTCGACCTGTGCTGGCAGGGCATCTGGGATGCGGTGTTCGTCTACCTCATGCTGTGGGCACGGCCACGAATCGACGGCACGGCCGACGGCCGCGTGGCACGATGGTCGGATGCCATGGCGCTGGTTGCCTTTCCCCCGCTCGCCGCGCTCGCATTGCTCGTCGCCGGCCCGATCCTGATGTCACCAGTCACGATCATCACGGCACTCGGCGGCCCCCAGTGGCCGTTGGTGGTCCTGCTCGTCGCGGGCTACACCGGCGTGGCCATCGCAGCACTGCGTGGCGCGCAACCGCCAAGGCCGATCGAGCGGTTCACGGTCGGCTTCGTATTCGTCTACGTCGCGTGCTGTGCCGCAATGGTGATCGGCAACGTCGCGCATGAGGGGACTCTCATGCTGTACATGGTCGTTCAGGTCGCCGGCTTGATCGTCATGGGCGCCTTGGCGCTATTCCCCCTGGGGTCCCGGCGCCGACGTGAGGACACCCTGGCGCAGAGACCCTTGGTCACGGCGAGCGCGGGGGCCAGCCGATGACCGCAAATACGCTGTGCCCCAGTGTGTTCGAGGCCGGGTTGCCGACGCTTTCTTACGAATTCGAAGAGACCCCCGCCGAGGTCTACCCCCGGATCCTCGAGGCGCAACGGCAGGCCGCGATCGCGATCGGCCCCTTCGGGCCCGAGATCCTTTCGCATGAGCTGGTGCGAACGGTTTTGCGAGACCCACGCTTTCGGATTCCGCCGGGCATCAACCTGATGGTCCAGGGCATCACCTCGGGTCCGCTGTGGGACAAACTTGTCAACAGCCTGTTGTGCCTGGAGGGTGAGGCGCATCGCCGGTTGCGCAGCCTGGTGTCGAAGGCGTTCACGCCGCGGGCGAGCGCGCGCCTGCACGACACGATCGTCGACGTCATCAACGAACTCGTCGATCGCGTTGCCGACGAGGGTCATTGCGACATCGTCACCGACATCGCGCGGCCCTACCCGGTGCCGATCATCTGTGCGCTACTCGGCGCGCCGCGCGAGGACTGGCAACAATTCTCGCTGTGGGCCGACGACATTTTCACGGCGTTCACCCTCAACCCCGACGGCCTCGACGAGGGCCTCGTCATGCGGGCGTGGGGTGAACTCGACGACTACGTCGACGACATGGTGGCCCGCCGGCGACACACGCCCACCGGCGATCTGCTGTCGGATCTGATCCGGGCCGAGGACGACGGCGACCGACTCGACGCCGCCGAATTGCGCATGCTGGCAGGTGGGTTGCTGCTCGCCGGAACGGACACCACCCGTAACCAGCTGGCCGCCTCCGTGGACGTGCTCTGCGACCATCCGGATCAGTGGGCGCTGCTGGCGGAGCGACCCGAGCTCGCTCACAGCGCCGTCGAGGAGACGATGCGCCACTCGCCCATCGCGTGCGGCACGCTTCGCGTGGTGGCCGAAGACACCGAACTGGCCGGTGTGTTGTTCCCCGCGGGAGCGATGGTGCTCGTCAATACCTTTGCCGGCAATCGTGATACGACCGTCTACGACGACCCCGGCCGCTTCGACATCGGCCGGCAAGATGTTCCGCCCGTCCTGACCTTCGGCGGTGGAGTCCACTACTGCCTGGGCGCAAACCTGGCCCGGCTGGAGTTGGCCGAAGCCCTCAAGATCCTCGCCCAACGGATGCCCAATCCCGCACGCACCGGACCGGCGCCGTGGAAACCCATGCTCGGATTGAGCGGGCCGACCACGCTGCCCATAGGGTTCTCCCGTGCGTAGCCACGGCTGGTCGGGGAACGCCCCGGCGACCGACGAGGAGGCCATCGACCGGATCCTCGACGCCGCCGACGACATCATCGCCGAGCGGGGGGCTTCGGTGCGCATCGCGGATGTGGCGCGCACTCTGGGCGTCACCCGGCAGACGGTTTACCGATATTTTCCGGGGTCCGAGGAGCTGATGGTGGCATGCGCGATGCGCTCGGCACACGGATTCCTGGATCAGCTGGCCGACCACATCAGCGGGCTGACGGAACCGGCGGTGGCGCTGGTCGAAGGCGTCGCGTTCGCGGTCGAGACACTCGCCGACGACACTCAGTTTGCCAACCTGCTGCGGGATCGATCCAAAAGCGGTTCGGCCGTGTCTTTGACCTCCGACACCGCCAGGGCGTTCGGCCGCTCGATGCTGCACCGTCTCGATGTCGATTGGGAGAGCCAGGGTTACGACGAGGAGGCTCTCGATGAGTTGGCCGAACTGGGGTTGCGCACCTTCCACTCGATGCTGGTCGATCCTGGAGCGCCGCCTCGCGATGGCATCGCGTTGCGGAGATTTTTGGCGCGCTGGCTGGGACCAGCGATAGTCTTCCCGCGGCTCGCGCAAGCGGTGGACGCCCTCCAACCCCCCGCGCCCAAGCCTCGGCGGTGGCCCTCGGCGGCTTCCTGATCACCGACGGATGTGCGCTCGGCTCATCGGCCGGGCAGTCGGCTTTCCCGCGTCCGGCCTGCCCGAAGATGCAGGTCAATGCCGGCTCGTCGGTCGTTCGAAGGTGAGGGGCGCAGGCCCTGGGAACGGGCTAAAATTCGGGGCGCACGCCGGCGAACGTAAGGGGGACCATCGTGACGGATGGGTTCAAGGTCGATCCCGCCGCGTTGCACGTCGGCAGCAACGACATGTTCAACGCGATCGGCGAGGCCGCCGTGGAATTCATGGGCCACGAGGACGGGTTGGCCGGCGCCGCGCCGGGCTGGGTCGGATCCTCGCAGCTGGCATTGGGTGAGCTGGCGGCCCGGTGGGAGCTCCGGCACGACCAACACAAGTTGCGGGTGGACGGGTTGGGGTCGCACGTGGCCGAGGCGATGTTCAGCTATGCCACCCACGAGGACGACTCGGCGCGAGATTTCAGGTCGCTGCGGGACTAGGGGTAGCACGTGGGGCCGTTGACCCCGAATGACGTCAAGCGATGGGATCTCGGCGCAATTCAGCAGGTGTTCGAGACCGCCAACGGGCGCGCCAGCACCTTGCAACGGTTGGGCGACAACCTGCAGCAGGTCCACAACGTTCTGGGCGGCTGGGACGGGGAAGCCGGCGAGGCGTTTCGCGCCGACCTGGGGAAGGCTCGCCGCGACATCGAGGCAGACGGTCAGGAGTCCAGGCAGGTGGCCGCCGCGGTGTCGCGGGCTGAGGCCGACGTGCGCGCGTGCAAGAATGAGCTGGCCGATATCGAGCGAGCCGCCGATGCCAAGGGCTGGAAAATCACGCCGGACTGGCGAATCGATGTGGGGGACACCTGGATTGGGCGCGATACCTTGGAGTTCGCCGCACAGCAGCAGGTGCTGCAGGATCGACTGATCCTTTTGAAGGCGCACGCCGAGAGCGCCGACCACGAGCTTGCCGCCGCCATCCGGGGGGCGGTGGGCGAAATTCCGTTGGACGCCGGCGGACGTCCGCCGGCCGGGGGCCCACCGCCGCGGCAGGGACGACCCAAGCCCGGCGGAGCGCGCCACCCGCGGTCGCTGGAGGACATGCTGTTGCCCGGCGGCCCGGCAGACCCCGCGGCCGGGGATGGCCCGCCGTCGGACGCGCCCGCTCCGGCGGCCGGCACTACGGGCAAACCCCCGTCGCTGCAGGACATGTTGCTGCCCAACGGCAAGCAGCCGGGGACTGGCCAGGGCGATCAGCCGCAACCTGGCAGCCTGCCGGACCTCTTGAGCCGGCTTCATCAACCCGTTGTCCCTGGGCCGCCGCCACAGCTCAAACCCGCAGACGTGGAGAGCTTCAAGGCGATGGCGCGCCAATCCATGATCCGCAACGGTGTGCCGCCGGAGCAGATCGAGGCCCGCCTGAATGACATCGTGGGCCGCAGCCAGCAGTGGATCGACAACGGAATGCCGACCTACGTTCCCCCCGAACCGAAGCCGCCGCCACCGCCGGGGTTCGGCGAAGGATTCGCCGACCGCTGGTTCGCCACCGAACAGGGCATCCACAACCTCCTCGGGGTCGGAGGCCCGGGAGCACCCGGCGTGCTCGAGTCATGGCAGCAGATGCTCAAGGGCACCGTCGAGACGACCGTTAACCCGGTCGGCACCGCGGTGGGCGAGGTCAAAAACGCGCTTGACTCACCGAGTCCGGCTTACTACCTGGGAGGCAAAGCCTCCGACGGCGCCTTCGCCCTGCCCGGGTTGCTCTTCGGCGGGGAAGGGGCAGGTATTGGGCGCCTGGCGGACATCGATGCCGCCGCCGCAGTCGATTATGGCCCAACGCATTTGCCGCATGTGCCGGTTGGCCTGGATCACCCGGTCGTCTACCAACCGTTCGCGGACCTGGCTGGGCAGGATCTCTATTCCTCCTTCGTGCATGGAGAACCCACAACGGGCCTCAGCCAACAGCTTGCTGACATGACGACCCACTATGTTGGTGACAACCCGGACCGAGTCGTCTTGGGTAAGTGGGACGGCCTGGACCATGGATACATAGGGGAAGCCAGGGGTAATGGCGGAATCTACTTCGATACTGGCGACCCGGTTTGGAAAGCAATGACGATGGGCCTAAACGATACGCAAAAACATGCACTGGCCTGGCAAGTCAACCAGGGATTCCTTCGCAACCAAATGGAGAGCGCAGTGCCTCGTATCGAATACCATTTGCCACAAGGATTCAGTAGTGTTGAAGACATCCTAACGCTGGACGCAGATTCCTACTCCGCCAAAGAAATCGCGTTCTTGAAGAGCAATGCGGAGGCGTACGGCTACCGGCAAGTCGGAAACGCATGGGTGCGGATTATGGGTAGGCAGTGATCATGCAGGAATTTTTGGCGGGAGTGCGGTCTATTGTTGAACCACTGTTGAACGAACTGGGCTTTGAGCTAGATGAGTACAGGGATGATGTAGACGAAGGCGGTCGCAAGGGCTGTGTCGTTTTCTTCCGTTCGAGCGATTGCAAAATCCAGATCTACGACTCAGAGCGAGACGGGTCGATCAATTGCATGATCGGTACGCTCGATGCCATTAATGTGTTTGGCCCACATGATCACTCGGGGAAGTGGCAGTATCTTCCTCGGTTCGCGCTCCGACAAGGCGTTCCGCCCGAAGAAATCATGAAAGACAGGTTGTCAGTTGATTTCCCAACGACCGATCAATTTCTTGAGTCAGTCCGTCGCCGGATCGAGAAATATTATCCCGTCGCGCACTACGGCATCCTCGAGATGGGCGGGCCGGAGTACTGGGACTCGAACCGCTGACGCCGGTCAGCTCCCCGCCTCGATGGCCGCGACTCTCGCGGCCGCGTCCGGTCCGCAGAACCGCTGAAGATCGACGGGGCCGGCGGACACCAGATCGTTGACGCGCCGCTTCAGGTCACCCGAGGTGAGGTGAGCGTACAGATTCGCCCCCGGGCACGACGTCTGAGCCAGGTCGCGATGGCCCGCCAGCGTGTCGGTCGCGATGCGGAAATTCTGGACGGCCCATGCGAACGCGACAGCCGCTCCGTGTAGCTGGGCCTCCGACACGGCCTCCTGATCGAAGTCTCCTTCGCACAGCACCAGGAAATGGCCCGTCGTGTTGTAGTCCGTGGCGGTGTCCCCCGCGATTTCGGTGCTTCGCAGTTCGTAGATGTTGCCGTCGCGGTCGACGCCGACGTGATACGCGATGTCAATCCAGCCCTTCTGGTCTTGGTGGTATCGCTGGTCCTGCCGGAGGCGTCCCGGGGCGTTGCGGTTGTCGCCGAGGACGACGGCCTCGTGGTGGAGGGTCATGCGGGTGATGGTGTGCGGCTTGCCACCGGGGCGGGCGGCCTGCGCGCCCCACGCGTCTCGGCACAGCAACTGAGCCGACGTGGCGGCGGTCAGCCGGACACCGGTCGTCGGCGTCGAGCACGCGCCGAGCATCGCTGCCACGCCGAGACCGCCGCCCAGCGTGAGGAGCTGGCGGCGGTCGAGGGGACCCGTGGGTTCGTCGGGTCGATCCGGTGTGGGCATACCCGTTGAACCTCCCCTGCGCTCCCGACGCGGTCAAGCCCTTGGACCGCAAGCGTCCACCTAGTATGTGACGTACGTCACACTCACCTGCTTCCGCTAACAGACACTCGCTGCCGCTGGTAGAACGCACGTACCGCTGATAAACACACGTCAAACACGCGTTATCTTTGCTGGGGGCGAAGTCCTGACAGCGATCAGGGAGGAATTTGCCGTTGACCGCAGGTGTCCACGACGCGACGGCGGCCGAACCAACCACTGAGACAGCAGACGAGCAAGTCGCTGTCGATGTCGATGCGAGCACCACCTCCACCAACGGCGAATACCTCTCCCACCTGCTGAAGTCGGCCGAGGCAGAAGATCGCACGGCTGCCGCGGAGCCGGCGGCCGACCGCCGCGCCCTGAAGATGCTGGGCAAACCGCTGCGGTACGGCCTCAACCAGCTCGACTCCTCGTTGCAGACGCTGGGCCGTTTCTTCGACCTGGCCGCTCAGTCCTTCGTCTACCTGCTCAGGGACTTGGTCAGGTTGCGGCACCCGTGGCGCGACACCCTCAACCAGGCCTGGTTCATCATCAGTGTCACGGCGATACCCGCGTTACTGGTGTCCATCCCGTTCGGGGTCATCGTGGCGGTGCAGGTGGGTAACTTCATCCAACAGGTCGGCGCTTCGTCGGTGTCGGGGGCGGCCGGCGGCCTCGGGGTGATCCGTCAGGGCGCACCGGTGGTCGCCGCGCTGTTGCTGGGCGGTGCGGCCGGTTCGGCGGTGGCCACGGACCTCGGCGCCCGCACCATTCGTGAAGAGGTGGACGCGCTGCGCGTCATGGGCATCGACCCGGTGCAGCGGCTGGTCACCCCGCGGCTGGCCGCGATCGTGATCGTGGCGCCGGTGCTGTGCTCCTTCATCATCTTTATGGGACTGGCAGCGGGCTACGCCATCAACGTCGGCTTCCAGTCCGGCACCCCGGGTAGCTATATCGCGTCGTTCGCGTCCTTCGCCAGCGTCAACGACGTCATTGTCGCCGTCCTCAAGACCTGGCTGTTCGGTGTGGTCGTGATCCTCGTGGCCTGCCAACGGGGTCTCGAGGCCAAGGGCGGTGCGCGCGGCGTCGCCGACGCGGTCAACGCCTCCGTGGTCATCGGCATCGTCGCGGTGTTCGTCCTCAACCTGCTGATCACCCAGGGACTGTCGATGTCCATGCCGCTAAGAGTGGGCTGATGGCAACCCCGGCACGGTACCTACCCGCGCCCCTGCGGGCCTCGTCCTGGATCGCCGGGCGGGGTGACTCGCTGATCCGGCGCCTCGGACACCAAGTCACCTTCGGATTTCAGGTGCTGGGTGCGATTCCGCACACGCTGAAGCGTTATCGGCACCAGACCGGGGTGTTGTTGGTCGACATGATCTGGGGGAACGGCTCGCTCATCGTCGGTGGCGGCACCATCGGCGTGCTGATCTTCATGGGCGCGGCGGTTGGCGGTTCGGTGGGGATCGAAGGATACGGGGCCCTCGACATGGTCGGCATGGGCCCGCTGACCGGGTTCGTCTCGGCGTATGCGAACACCCGGGAGATGGCGCCGATGATCGCGGGAATCGGCTTCGCGGCCCAGGCCGGGTGTCGCATGACCGCCGAGATCGGCGCCATGCGGATCTCGGAGGAGATCGACGCGTTGGAAGCCCTTGGCATTCAGTCGATCCCGTTTGTGGTCACGACCCGGGTCATCGCGGGAATGATCACCATCGTTCCGCTGTACGTGGTGACGCTGGCGTTGAGCTACGTGTCGTGCGCGCTGGTGGTCAACGTGCTGCACGGGCAGTCCTCGGGCACCTACTACCACTACTTCGACTCGTTCATCCACCCCTCCGACGTGGTGTTCTCGGTGCTCAAGGCCGTCATCTTCGTGACGCTGATCATTGCCATCCACTGCTACCAGGGCTACTTCGCCAGCGGCGGTCCGGAGGGTGTCGGCCGGGCCTCGGGGCGGGCCATCCGCGCCAGCATCGTCACCGTGGTCGCCGCCGACATGGTGCTGACGCTGTTGTTTTGGGGCAACAATCCCGGCATTCGGATTTCGGGGTAGGTATGCCGATACTGCCAGGGTCGGACCAAGGAGTGCGGGCGCCCAGTTCGCGCTCGTTGCGGATCCGGGGCCTGATCGCCGTGCTGGCGCTCAGTATCGCCGGCGTCGCGCTGTATCAGCTGGGCAACGGCGGCTACGACGACACGTTCAAGCTGACCGTGGTGGCCGAGTCGATCGGTGAGGGTTTGATGCCGGGCGCGGAGGTGAAGTTCCGCGGGCTGACGATCGGGTCGGTGAAAACGCTGCAATCGGCCGGATACAACAAGCAAAAGATCACGGTAGAACTCGAGCCGCGCCAAGCCAGGGCCCTGGCCGCCGACACAACGGCTAACTTCATGTCGTCCAACACTTTTGGCCTCGCGGCGGTCGAACTGGTCAGCAGCGGCACCGGCGCCCGGCTGAGGCCGAACCAGACGCTGCTGATAGGTGCCAACGTCCGGTCGACTTCCATCACCGGGCTGCTGCGTCAGGGCCAAAAAATCGGCAAGATGGTGGACTCGCCCGACGTCGACCACATCATCGAGATCGTGCGTCGGCATGCCGAGCTGACCGAGCCGGTGACCCGGTCATACTTCGATCTGATCAAGATGCTCGTCGACGCCCAGAAGGTGCCCTTCTCGCGGTCGCTGTCGGTGTTCGCCTCGGTGGTCAACGGCGCCAGCGACGCCATCCCGCTCATCGGACTGGCGTATGACCTACTCAATGGGATGGAATTTCTGGCCCATCCCGACGGGGTCGAGCGCATGAACGTGATCCTGGACCAGACCGCGAAGCTCCTCTTCAAAACGGACGGGATCTTCGCGAAGAACATCGCGTGGCTCGCCCCCTTCATGAAATCGATGATGGACGTGTTGCTGCCGCTGTCGTACCTGCAGGGCAGCCAGGCGCCGGTCTATGACCGGCTCTCTGGCCTGCTGGACCGCACCAGTGCGGCGTTTCCGATCATCGACGGCAAGGTCCGCATGAAGATCGAGGTCACCCTGGACGCCATGCCGGGGCTGGCGGCGGCCCTGCCGCCCCCGCCGCCCGCGCCCGCGCCCCAGGGGGGTGGCCGGTGAGAAGCGTTACCAAATCGGCGATTTGGCTGACCATCTTCACCGCGGTATCGGTGGTGTGCACGCTCATCGTGCTGACCGCCTTGCGCAGTCCCGTCACCGGGGCGGTCTCCCACTACACCGCGGCGTTCTCCGATGTGTCGGGTCTCTACGCCGGTGACGACGTCCGCATCTCCGGTGTGCAGGTCGGCAAGGTGGAAACCATCCGTCTCGACGGCCGGATCGCCAAGGTTGACTTCACCGCGCAAGACGATCACCCGGTGTTCGCCAACACCGTTGCCGCGGTGCGCTATCAAACCCTGGTCGGTCAGCGCTACGTGGAACTCGTCCAGCCGGCCAAGCCGGATCGGCGGCTGCCGGCCGGGGGCACCCTCGGCCTGGGGCAGACGATTCCCTCGTTCGATGTGGCGAAGCTGTTCAACGGGTTTCGGCCGATTTTTCAAACCCTCGACCCCGCCCAGTTCAACCTGTTGGGCGAGAACCTGCTGCGGTTGATCCAAGGGGATGAGAACGGCATCGGCCCGTTCCTGCACGACCTCGACGTCATTTCCAAATTGGCCGTGAACCGCCAGGCGGTCATCACCGCCGTGCTCCGCAATCTCAGCGCGATCTCCCAAGACCTGGGCGGCAAATCGCAGCAACTGTTTCATCTCATCGCCACGCTCAACGACGTGCTGACCAAGTTCGGTTCCAAGGCCGAGGAGTTTCGCGCGGCGATGAACGAAGGTCTGCCCGTCCTGCGGAACACCACCCACATCTTGCAATACACCGAGCACACTTTCGACGGGACGACGGTTCCGCTCTACGACCTGACCAGCCGCATGTGGCCACAGACCGCGACGATCATCGCGGGCCTGTCGCTCACGCCGTCGCTGATTCAGGGAATGCGGGACTGGCTGGTCGACGACCAGCCCGCCAGACCGGCGTTTTCGTGCTCGCATGGCGAGGTCACCCTGCCGGGGATCGGGCAGGTGTCGTTCGCTCAGCAGAACCTGGTGGTGTGCCGGTAATGCTGTTCGGGGACAAGAGCGTACGACGGCGGCGTCCGGTGCTCGACGAGCGCGCCGCCGCGGTCCGCAGTCGTCGGCACGGCATCATCGGCGTCGTCGTCATCGTTGCGGCGTTGGCCGCCACCGCGATGGCCTACCTGAATCCGGCCGGCCAGACCGGTTATGTCGCGCGCTTGTCCAACTCCGGCGGTGTGCGCGCGGGCGACCAGGTTCGCATCGCCGGCATCCCGGTCGGGAAGGTCACCGGCGTCCGGCTCGACGGCGCCGCCGTCGAGATGAAGTTCGACGTCGAGCGCTCGGTGCTGGTCGGTTCGGAATCCACGCTGGACATCAAGCTGCTCACCCCGCTGGGTGGCCACTACGTGGCACTCGACCCGAAGGGCGCTCTGCCGCTTGGCCGTAACGTGATTCCGCCGCAACGAGTCACGCTGCCGTTCGAGGTCAACGACATCATCCAGGCGGCAACCCCGCTGATCAAGGAAGTTGACGGCCAAGTCATCCACGACACGTTCACCGAGGTAGCCAACGCCGCCAACAAATTTCCCGACGCGGTGCGCGACCTGCTCCGGTCGGCCAATGCGTTGACAACCTCGATGAGCAAGTCCACCGCCGACTTCCATCGCAGCCTGGACTTCACCAACAACGGCCTGCGGGCCACGGTCGCCGCGCGTAAGCAGCTCATCACGCTGTTCGAGCAGCTGGACATCATCGGGCAGTCCTACACCTCGAAGTCGGTCGACATTGTCGAGTTCTTCGGCCTGCTCAGCGAACTGGCCCGCATCCTCGACCGCATCGTGGTGTTCTACGGCCGGGAGGTCGGGCCGGTTGTCAACGGACTCGAAGACATCACCGACACGCTGAACGCCCATCCCGAGCGGTGGGGGGAGGCGCTCGAAGGCCTGGGGCAGACCCTCAACATCGTGTTGCCGATGCTCAGTGGCAACGGCGTCGTCTTCGACAAGCACAGCCGGCTGGTGCCCGGGCAGGACCTGTGCCTGCCCAACATCATGAGGAACTGTTGAGATGGGCAGGTTGTCGGCGCTCGGCCCGCGGTTGCGTTCCCCGTGGGGTATCGCCGCGGTGGTGGCCGTCGTCGCGGCGGTCGCGGCGGCCGTGGTCTTCGGCGCCAAGGCCGTGATGCCCGGCCACACCCGCGCGATGTGCGCCGAATTCACCGACGCGGTAGGGCTTTATCCCGGCAACAAGGTGGCGCTGCTGGGTATCGAGGTCGGCACGACGACCGCGATCGTCAACAAGCCCGACCACGTGGAGGTCGACTTCACCGTGCCCAACGACCTTGACCTACCGGCCGACGTCGGGGCGGTCACCTACTCGCAATCGATTGTCACCGACCGCCACATCGAACTGACCAAGCCCTACACCTCGGGCCCGAAGTTCACCGGGCCCGGGTGCATCAGGCTCAAGTCCACCAAAACCCCGATCAGCATCAGCGAAACCTTCACTGCCATAGGCAAACTCGCCGACGCCATCATGGCGCCTCAACACGGCCAGGACCCGTCGCGGGCGCCGGGCGTGCAAGCGATCAACGACAGCTTGCGCGCGGCGAGCCGCTCGCTGGATGGGACCGGGGTCGGCCTCAACCAGACGCTGCGCAATCTGGTCACCATGCTCGCCGACCCCTACAAAGCCGATGCGGACTACCGGCAGCTGTTCGAAAACAGCGAAATCCTCACCTCGGACTTTCTCAAGAACTGGGACAGCTTCTCGGGGTTTGTCCAGACGCTTCCCGCGACAACGCAATTGGTCGAGGGCCTGTCGGACAACTTCGGAGCGGCCATGAGCCGTCTTTCGCATCTGCTGCCGATCCTGGTCGAGGCGGTGGAGCGGTGGGGGCCGCGGGTTTATCAAAGACTCGACCACTGGATCGGCTGGCTGAGCGACATGCTGACCAGGCACACCCCGGCCATCATGGCCATGATCAACTCGTGGCCGCAGTTCAGCCACTGGTTGAGCGACATCTACGAACCGGCGTGGGGAACCCACAACGTCACCTATATTCCACCGCAGGTGGCGATTTCACCGTCGCAGGCGGGCGCCATCTGCGAGGGGCTGCGGCAGCGCAACGTCCCCGGCGCCGTGTCGGCGTGCGCGTCGGGCACCGCGTCGGATCCGGTCACCCTCGGCCTGACCGACCTCATCCTGGGGGCCGCGCTGTCATGACCTCCAGGATCCGAGGCGCGCTGCGCGTGCTGCTGACCGCGATGGCGATCTGCCTGACGGCGGCATGCTCGCTGGATCCGACCCGGCTGCCGGTCCCGGGTGCGTACAGCCCCGGCCACGCCTACCGAGTCAAGATCCAGTTCTCCAGCGTGCTCAACCTGCCCGCCCGGGCCAAGGTGGACTCCGGTGGGGTGCAGGTCGGCGTGCTCGACCACGTCCAGCTCGACGGCTCCACCGCGGTCGCCTACGTCGATATCGCCGGTGACACAAAGCTTCCCGGCAACACTCGCGCCGAACTGCGCCAGGCCACCCCCCTGGGCGACATCTACATCGCGCTGGTGCCGCCGGCGGATCGGGGCGAGGACGCGCCAGTGCTGCGCGACGGCGGCACCATCCCGTTGCGCAACACCGCGCCGGCCGACAATGTCGAAGACCTCTTGCGGTCGGTGTCGAACCTGGTGGCCGGCGGCGCGATCGGCACGCTGCAAAGCACCGTCGTCAACGTCAACAAGGCGTTCCCGAAGAACCCCGCCGAGCTGACCCGGATGCAGCAGACCCTCGCCGGCGTCCTCAATGACCTGGCGGCCAACCAGGACACCATCGACGGCATCCTGTCCAGCATGGAGAACATCACCACCAACATGGCGGCCAACACCGCGGTGTTCAACCGGCTGGTGACCGAGGGCCCGCCGAAGCTCGAAGGGCTATCGGCGATCACCATGGCCATCCTCAACGTCGTCGGGGACTCGCGAGACGTCAGCAAGCTCGGCGGTGAGCTCACCAACCCGATCACCGGCGACATCATGCAAATGCTCTCCTACCTCACGCCGATGGTCGGAACGTTGGCGACCGTCGACACCACGATTCCGGTGCTCGCCGACAAGCTGATCGCATTCCTGCACTACAAGCTCCTCGGGTTCTTCCGCAATGGGGGCCCGAAATACATTGTCTCCGAACTTCATCCACCGACGGGGCGCGAGGGCGTGGATCCCGCCGACAAGGCTGACCAGGCGGTCAAGGCGATGCAAAGCATGGGAATGCTGCCATGAAGTTCGGTGCCCGCGCCACGCTGGCGATCCTGGCGGTGATGACACTGGCCGGCGCGGCCTACATGTCGATCGGCGTGCTCGACATCAGCCCGACCAAACAAGTCACCCGACTCACGTTGATGCTCGACACGTCCGGCGGCCTGATGCCCACATCGGAGGTGACGATGCGCGGCATCAAGGTCGGCAGGGTGACCGGTATCGAGACCACGGCGAGCGGGCTGGCGGTCTCGATCGACCTCGACCGCGCGCACCCGGTGCCCGCCGACAGCGCGATCAGCGTGGAAAACCTCTCCGCCGCCGGCGAGCAGTACATCGACTTCAAGCCGAGACTGATTGCGCCGCCGTACTTTAGCGACGGGACGGTGATCCCCGCGGCCCGGGTCGCACCGATGGTCACCGGCGCCGACTTGCTCACCAAGGCCAATGCGCTGATGTCGGCGCTGAACCTCGACCAGGTGCACACCATCATCGACAACGTCTCCGCGGCGTTCGCCGACAACGACGACAGCATCGATTCCCTGGCCACCACCGCGGGGTTGACCGCCAAGGTGATCCACGACGACAAGCAATTGCTGGCCACGCTGTTCAGCAACTTCGCCACGATGACCACCAACCTGGGCGACATCGACGCGGGCGAGGTGATCAGCGAGACCGGCAAGCTGCTGCCGCGGTCGGTGCCGGCGTTCTTGCGGATGATCCACGAAATCGAAACCCTTTCGCACACCGGGGTGGGCGTGGTCGGCCCCGACGATCCGGCGGGGGTCCTGGTAGCCAAGCTCAGCCAGTGGCTCGACATGCTGGCCGGCCCGCTCAGCACCTTCACCACCGTCCTGGAACCCGCGGTCGCACCGCTACACGACATCAAAGTGGACGCCGGGCACTGGCTCGACTTCTGGGAATCGACGTTCAACGACACCGGCGGAATGCGGGTCCAACTCAACGTGCCCGAATGGCATCGGTGATCGGCGAACGAAGTTACGGCAAAGAAAGAACTGGCATGACACACTCAGCTATCAGCGAAGACGAAAAGACAGGCGACAGCGAGCGCGAGCCTGACGGGGCCGACGGCCCGGCGGGCGCCGCCGACGAGGCGCAGACGAAGCCGGTCGCCGACGACGAGGCGGGGCCCAAGCGGTCGCCGAAATCGCTGCCGCGGCCGAACAGCCCGAAGCGATGGGCCGCGGCCGCGCTCGTGGCGGCGGTGCTCGCCTGCGGCGTGTTCGGGTTCATGAAGTATCGCCAGGTGGCCGGCCAGCTCGCGGAGCTCCGCGGACAGCAAGCCGATCGCGACACCGTGTCGCAGCTGGCCAAGGACTACGCGCTGAAGTCGCTGACTTACAGCTTCGAAGACCCCGACGCCTTCTTCCGCTCCGTCGAAGACGGTGTGTCGCAGCAGCTTAAAGACAAATACGTCAATGCCAGCGATCTCCTCAAAAGCGTGATGCTCCAGGCCCAGGTCACCTCCACCGGTGAGGTGCTGGCCATCGACCCGGTCGCACAGCCCGGCGGGGTCTACCAAGTGGTGGTGTCGGCCCACCAGACCACGCGCAACCTGCAAAACCCGACGCCCAAGGTCTCGATCATCCTGTTGCAGGTCACCGTCAACAAGGTGGGCAATACCTGGCAGGTTTCCGATATCGGTCCCAAGACCGGGTCCCACCCGCCGGTCGAGCAGCAGATCCCCCCGGCCGAGCCGCCCCCCGCTCCGGCTCCGGCCCCGGCCAAGCCGGGACCGAAACGCTAGGTGCGTGGCTGTGAAGCGGCTGCCGGCGCTGGTCGCGCTCGCGACGATGGCCACCGCGGGGACGCTGTGCCCCACCGCGGCGGCTGACACCGCGCTGCCGCCGTGCCCGCAGACCGCCGCCCCGATCAGCCCGCAGGCCACCTCCCCGCATTCGGACTGCCGAATGCACTCCGGCGCCCTCGATTTCGCCGTCTCCTACTGGACGGTGCCCGAGTTGTCCGGGCCCGGCGCGGTGAAGGTGGTCGTGACCGGCCCGTCGGGCGAGGTGGTGCAGACGATCGATGAGCTACTGGAGCCGTCGAGCCCGGGAGGCGTCGCCTTACAGGATGTCGACGGCGACGGCCGCGACGAGCTGATCATCCCGATCGCGCGTCACCCGTTCAACGGCAGCGCAAACACCCGGTTCGCGGTGTGGCGCGCGCCGGGGGACCGCGACCATTACGAACGCACCCAGATGGTCGGACAGGCCGTCTATCCCAGCGGCGACGGCTACCTGGTGACCAACGCCGGGGCGCTGGACAGCCGGGACCTGACGTTCTATCTGCCGACCGAAGCCGGGTACACGCTCGTCGTGGTGTTGACCATCGAGGCCGAGGAGGTGGACCCGAATACCCACCGGGTGCTGACCGTGGTGTGCCGCGCCCACCAGGAGGACGGCCTGCATGCGGTCGACATGAGCCTTCGCCAGGCCGAGGAGCGCTTCTGCGCATCACCGGCCGCCATGGCGATCTGGCCTGACGCCGAGCGCATCCAGATTCGGCAGTGGCGCCGGGGGCAGCAGTAACTACGGCGCGCAGTAATCGCGGGC
Organism: Mycobacterium interjectum; assembly: GCA_002102225.1. Classification (GTDB taxonomy): domain Bacteria; phylum Actinomycetota; class Actinomycetes; order Mycobacteriales; family Mycobacteriaceae; genus Mycobacterium; species Mycobacterium interjectum_B. Next base: position 33,197 of record LQPB01000028.1, on the reverse strand, counting down.
CACGACCAGCTGCTGCCTCGCCTTGGCAAGATCGCCGGCCAGTCGTTCGGGGCTTGCCGGTCGGTAGGGGTCGCTGGCGTCGATCTGCGACGCCAACATGTCCGAGCGAATCCGTAGGTCGACCGCGGCCGGACTCTTCAAGCCGTGCAGCGGAGCCAGCTCGTTGCGAACCTGGCCCGCCACGTAGGCCGGCGTGCCGGAGGGCGAAATCTGGTTGAACACGTTCTCCAGCCGATCTGCCGCCGGCACGATGACGGCGCACTCCGCGTCAACGGCGGCCGCCGCCGGCCCAGCCGCCGGGCACATCATGACCGCGGCGACCGAGAGCGGCGCGCAGAGAATTCGTCGGTGCATTGGCCCCTACTTTTGCACCGCCCGGTCGTCCTGTCGCGAACTTCATCGGATCTGTTGGGGTCAGGCTTCCGGATCCGGCGCCCACCGCGGCGGGCGCGCGTCCTGCCGGTGCGCCGCACGCGCCGCCGCCAGGGTCGCGGCGCGCTCACCGTTGACCGCGGTCTGCGGTGGCGGCTGGCCCTTGCGCAGCGTGGTGATCAGCTCGCGGTATGGGCCGATGATGTAGACGGTGTCGCCGGCCTTCAGCCGGGCGTCGCGGCGGGGGCGCAACCTGACGGGACCTTCCGACCGAGTGATCGCGATGACGCGGGTTTGGGTGGAAAGTTCCACCATCCGCATCCCGTCCAGCTCGCTGCCCGGCGCCACCAGCATTCCGCCGACCATGAAGGAGCGCTGCCCAACCCAAAAAGTCCCGAGCACTTGCAAACCCATCGCGGCGCCGATGAACCAGGGGGCCGCGAGGTCGACGATCGACCGCACGTTTTCGAAGCCGAATCGCCGATTCACCGCCGTGCCCAACGCGCGGCCCTGGACGCGCATCACGATCGGCACCTTGGTGTCGGATCCCAGGATCTCCAGCAAGACGATCCCGGTCTCGATGTTCTCCATGTCGTCCTGGGTCACCACCGCCACCCCGCGGGCGCGATCGACGCGCGCCGATTCCAGCGTCTGGCGCATCGTCGAATCCCCGAAAATCACGGGCACATCGAGTTCGGCCACGGTCGGCAGGAAGCGGTTGTTCTCGTCCGGCTCGATGACGAGGACGTCGTATCCGGCGGCGCTCAGATCGCTGACGACGCGGACGCCGATGGAACCCAGCCCGACGACGACGACGTGGTCGCGCATGTGGCGTGCCCGGCGAAGTCCGGCCGTCTGCACAAAACGGCGCGACAGCAGCAGGTCGGCGAGGAACGCGACCAGGATGGCGGTAACGATCGCGCCGCCGAACATCAACGCGACGCCGAACAGTCGCAGGGACGTGGATTGCTGGGCAAAGCTGAAATCGCCATAGCCCACGGTGGTGATCGTCTCCGACGCGAAGTACAGGGCGTCGATCCACGACATCCGCGGGTTGCGGTAGGTGAAGTGCACCACGGCCGTCGAGCCGAGGGTGAGGAGCAGTGCGAACGCCAGCGAGGGCGCCAGCATGGGGTTCACGTCGTCGCGCATGGCGCGCGCGGCATCCAATGCGCGTCGCAGCCGGGAGTGGCGAGAGCGCGTCGCGGACGGGGGAGGCACGGTGATGCCCCGGGCCTCCAACTCGTCTTTGACGCCGATCATCGACGTCCAGTCGCCGGCGTAGACCCGAAGATCCCGGCCCGGGCAGGGCACCACCTCGCCCGGGGCCGGTGAATTCTTGCCGTGGACCACCGCCACGGGAGCCAGGTCTGCGTAGATCTCGCGCAGCGTCGCGTCGTACGGCGCCTCGGCTCCCCAGACCACGAACTCGATGCCAGCCGTCTCGAACTGATGCGCGTTGCGCGACAGCACCGCCTCGACCAGGGAGGGCGTCGCGAGGTCGGCGACGTCCAGGATCGCGCCCGGACCGCTGACGGCGGTCACCGCCTCGCGCAGCACGTCGTTGGCCAGGCGCGCAACCACGCGAACGTTCGGGCTGTACTCCCTTGCCAGTAATGCGATTTCGAGGTTTACCGCGTCGTTGGGCCCGGCGCAGACGACGGCTCGCGCGCGATGAACCCCGGCGCCGAGGAGATCCGCCGCGGTGTTGATCCGGATGATCCGCGCGCCGGCGCCCCTGAGCTCCTCGGCGATCGTCTTCGACAGCGGGTCGTCGCCGCACACGATGATTTCGCGATGGAACTGGAAGACCTCTCCCACGTCGCGGGATGGCCTCGTTCGCGTGTCACCGGGGTCGCTCGCGGCAACGGCCTTCATTCCTATGACTATCGGCCACGATGCCGGAATGTGCCACCGGAGAAAGCCCGGGTCTTAGTGTGACGCAACAGGTTCGACTTGAGCTCGTCACGCGGACGAAATAGTTGTGACGTAGAGAGAGCCATCGCACCACCGCCGCCGCACGTGAAAAGTCTTGCGCAAAGGAGCATTCTGTGTCCGAAAAGACACCCGACGATATCTTCAAGTTAGCCAGGGACGAGAACATCGAGTACGTCGACGTCCGATTCTGTGACCTGCCAGGCACCATGCAGCACTTCACGATTCCGATTTACGCCTTCGACGAGAACGTGTTCGAAGAGGGACTGGCTTTCGACGGCTCCTCGATTCGCGGCTTCCAATCGATCCACGAGTCCGACATGCTGCTGCTTCCCGATCCGGAAACCGCGACGATCGACCCGTTCCGGGCCGCCAGGACGCTGAACCTGAACTTCTTCGTGCACGACCCGTTCACCCTCGAGGTGTACTCCCGCGATCCGCGCAACGTCGCCCGCAAGGCGGAGAACTACCTGATCGCCTCCGGCATTGCCGACACCGCCTACTTCGGCCCGGAAGCCGAGTTCTACATCTTCGACTCGGTCAGCTTCGACTCGCGCACCGACACGTCGTTCTACAAGGTGGACGCGACATCGGGGTGGTGGAACACCGGCGCGGAGGCCGAGTCCGACGGTGGCCCCAACCTCGGCTACAAGGTCCGTCCCAAGGGTGGCTACTTCCCGGTGGCGCCCACCGACCACTACGTCGATTTGCGCGACGAGATGCTCACCCACCTGACCAACGCCGGCTTTTCCCTGGAGAAGGGCCATCACGAAGTGGGCAGCGGCGGTCAGGCCGAGATCAACTACCAGTTCAACACGTTGCTGCACGCGGCCGACGACCACCAGATGTACAAGTACGTCGTCAAGCAAACCGCGTGGCAGGCCGGCAAGACCGTGACGTTCATGCCCAAGCCGCTGTTCGGCGACAACGGCTCCGGCATGCACTGCCATCAGTCGCTGTGGAAGGACGGCGTCCCGCTCATGTACGACGAGACCGGTTACGCCGGGCTGTCGGACACCGCGCGACACTACATCGGCGGGTTGCTCTACCACGCACCGTCGCTGCTGGCCTTCACCAACCCGACGGTCAACTCCTACAAGCGCCTGGTTCCGGGATATGAGGCCCCCATCAACCTGGTCTACAGCCAGCGCAACCGCTCGGCGTGCGTGCGCATCCCGATCACCGGCAACAACCCCAAGACCAAGCGGCTGGAGTTCCGCTGCCCCGACGCGTCGGGCAACCCGTATCTGTCCTTCGCGGCCCAGCTGATGGCCGGGTTGGACGGCATCAAGAACAAGATCGAACCGCCCCCGCCGGTCGACAAGGACCTCTACGAGCTGCCGCCCGAGGAGGCCGCGGAAATCCCGCAGGCGCCCACGCAGCTGTCCGCGGTGATCGACCGGCTGGAGGAAGACAGCGAATACCTCACCCAGGGCGGTGTGTTCACGCCCGACCTGATTGAGACGTGGATCAGCTACAAGCGCGATTACGAGATCGCCCCCGTCAACCTGCGGCCGACCCCGTACGAGTTCGCCCTGTACTACGACGTATAGCGCGCCGCGTCAGAGCCGTTCGAAATGCTGGTAGTCGCGGGGAGTCGTCCAGGCGCCACCCCACCGCCAGCCGCGGTCGGTGAAGGCGCGAACGGCGGGGTCGCCCTCGTGGAGGAGTCCCGGGTCGGTGCGTCCGCGGTCCAGGTAGGCCGCCGCGTTCTTCGGCACGAAGGCGCCCCCGGAGTAGATGCACGGGTTGAGCAGCGGGTTGAGATCGATGGCCCGGCCGTACGCGTGCGCAGACCATTGATCGGATCCCGGGATGCCGCGGCAATTGAACGCCGACGTGTTGTCGTCCGCCATCGACAGCTCGTCGTCGGCGGCCGGGTAGTGGTCGACCGTGCGGATCTTCTCGATGGGAAAGCCCAGCCGGTAGAGCCCGTCGAAGATCGTGATGACCTGCGGCACCAGGTCTTGATGGACGATCAGCTCGCCGCGGTGCGTCCGGCCGTCAAAACCGATGTGGTCGACGGCGACCCGCCTGAGCTGCGCGGGTTCGACCGGGCAGCCCGGGCGCCAGCTCGCGCCGAGTTCCGCGGTGGTGACCGGCAGGACGGTCGCGGCGGCGGCGGTGGTGGCGGCAGAGGTGGCGGCGGGCGCCGACGGCGGGGCGGCCGGCGGTGACGGCGTGGCCGTCGGTGGTGGCGGCGTGGCGGAGCACTGCACCAGCACGACGGCGGCCGCCGCCATGAGGGACGGCGCGCATAGCCTCCGGCACCGGGACGTGAACGGGGATCCCACCGGGCATCAACTATAGGACTGCACGCGGTCAGCCGGTCGACCTACGCTTGCGGCATGCCCGGTAAGCAGGCGGCGCGAAAGGTCGTTGCCCTCGGCGGCGTCTTGCTCGCCCTCGCCGCGGCGTCCTCGGCCGGCGATGCGGCGCGCAGGTCGGTCGACGAGGCACCGCAGGAACCGCAGGCGCTGCAGGTGCCGCAGTTGCCGCCGGAGCCGCCGGTGCTGCAGGCGCCGCCCGAACCTCCGGCACCCGAATTCGCCACCGTCTCCAAGCTGATGAACGATGCGATCGCGGCGCGGCGGCTGCCGGGCGCGGTGGTCGTGGTCGGGCACGGCGGCAAGGTCGTCTTTCACCAGGCTTATGGCTCGCGCAAGCTGGACGGCGAACAGGGGCTGGACGGGTCGCCGGCGCCGGCGGAGCCGATGACCGAGGACACGATCTTCGATTTGGCTTCGCTGACAAAGTGTCTCGCAACCGCGACTGCCGTCATGCAGCTGTACGAACAAGGCGAGGTTTCCTTCGACGATCCCGTGCAGAAGTATCTGCCTGACTTCAACCCGGCCAACGATCCCCAGCGTGCCGAGGTGACCGTCCGGATGTTGCTCACGAACACGTCCGGCGAGGGAATAGACGTAAGCCTGGGTTACCCGTGGGGGCTGGCCGGCGCCGACAAAGCCGAAGGCATCCGTCGAGCGCTCAGCACCCCGCTCCAGTCGGGCCCCGGCGCGGCTTTTCGCTACTCCGACATCAACTACATCCTGCTCGGCGCGCTGCTCGAAAGGGTCACCGGTGAGGCAGAAGACGTTTACGTCCAGCACAACGTCTTCGCGCCGCTTGGCATGAACGACACCCGCTATCTTCCCGCGGCCAAAGCCTGTGGCCCGCACGGGATTCGGGGGGCCGCGGTGGCGTGGGATCCCGCGCCCGCGCGACGCGAGCCCGAAAGTTGTCCCGCCGGGGCGTGGAACGCCAACCTTTTGCCCCGCATCGCGCCGACAGCCCTCGACGAAGAAAGCCGGGCCGATCCGGGCAAAAACCCGGATTACGGCTACCTGCTTCGCGGCACCGTGCATGACCCGACGGCGCGTCGCATGGGGGGAGTGGCCGGGAATGCCGGTGTGTTCGCGACGGCCCACGATGTCGGCAGCTACGCGCAGGCCCTGCTGGATCGGCTAGCGGGTCGCCCGAGCACGTTTCCGTTGCGCCCCGCGACCCTGGAATTGATGACGACTCCCCAGCAACCCGGGCATACCGCGCACCAACTCGAAGCGGCCAACCAAGCCGCCCGGACCACCAACTACCCGGCGATCAGCGGACAGAACCTGTTCGGATTCGGTTGGGACATCGACACGGGTTTTTCCAGGCCGCGCGGTACCGTCTTTCCCGTCGGCAGCTTCGGCAACACCGGCTTCACCGGGACAACGCTATGGATGGACCCCGGCTCAGACACCTACGTCGTCCTGCTCTCCAACTCGATCCACCTGCGCGGCAGTCCGCCGATCTCGGATCTGCGTGGTGAGGTGGCCACCGCCGCGGCCCAGGCTTTGCGGCTGTACGGCGGTGCCCCACGGCCCGCGCCGGTAGCAAAGCCCCGACGCTAATTCCGCCGCAAAGGCGTTCGCCGACAACGGCTTTCAGTCAGGAGGCCTACTTTTGGGCGCTGGGGCAATACGCGGCGACGGCGGACTGCGCCAAATGCTCCGCGTCGTCATGGGTGAAACGCTGGGGCCACCGATTGCCCGCGGCCGTGTCCTGGTCCTGTGCGGACAAGATGTTGTTGACCGTCAACTCCAGTGACTGGGGGCGCGGCGGCAACAGCAGGAAACAGGTGTGGTGCCCCAGCTCCATGTACCGCTGCCGGATCGCGGCCTTGCCGTTGTCCTTGATCCCGTAGCTGTCCAACATGGACAGGAATTGGGCGTCCGCTCCGTCGGCCGGCGATATCGCCGCCGACGATGCGCTGATCGTCACGGTCTGCGGGCCCGGAGATGTCGCCGTCTTGTCGCGCGACAGGTACACGCCCACGGAGATGAGACCGGCCAGGGCGGCCGCGGCGAAGGCTGCGGCCGCAACGAGGACCCCGGCGGGCGTCTGCCGTCGGCGAACTCCCCGCGGCGCGTGATGGGGCGCCGATCCGGTTGGGACATCGCGGCCCTCGACAGTCATGCGCCGCCTCCTATGACTCCCGGATGCGCGGCAAGGGTGCTGCCACTTCGCGGACCACGTCTACCCCCTGCCGGGCTTCCCCGGGTAACGCCACGTCCAATCAATATCGCACCGTTTGCATTCCTCGGTTTCAACGACACGTCAGTAGTCGATGTCGAAGTTTGTCACTTCTGGCGCGGTCCGTACAGGGTATCGGCGCCGCGCTACGGCCCTCCGCCGACGAGGTTGGCGTTTTGCGGGCAGTACGCGTGAACGGAGATGTTCACATACGTCTCGGCGTCGAGCCCCGGGTTGCTCGCGTGAAACGCGTTGACGATCTGCGGCACCGAGACCCCACGACCGATGTCGTTGCACACCGTCTTGCCGTTGGAGATGGCGGCCTCAGGATTGGCGAACGAGATGCCGTGGTCGTTCAGGTTCTGTACGTACTTGTTGTCCTGGTCCGGCGTGGAGACGATGGACGACGGCGCGGATGATGCCGACGGGTTCGCGGGCGCGGCCGCCGCGCCGCCCTTGGGCGCGGCGGGCTGAGCGCCCTTGGGACCCGGGCTCAGCAGCCAGAAGGCGAGAACGATGGCTCCCGCGAGGGCAAGACCCCCGGCGAGCAACGCGCCGGCCTTGCGCCAGGTGGCGCTCCAGGATTGGCGATCGCTCGCGGGTTCGCCCCCGACCTCGTCGTCGTAGGCGCGCGGGGACGTGCGATCGGCGGCATCCGCCGTTGCGTTGTTGGGTACGGCAACCGTCTCGGCGCGGTTGAGTGCGAACGTTTCGTCGCCAGCCGGGGACGGCTCGGCCATGACGGCCATGGTAGCGAATCCGCGGCGCGCTGTGAGACCCTCACATGTCGATGGACCTGCTGCGGCGCGTGTTGCACTACGAGGTCAGCGTCGGGGCGCTGATCGAGGTGGCACTGTGGCTCGCGATTCCCTACCTGTCCATCGGCTTCGTCTGGGCCTTGTTGCACACCGAGGAAACGCAGCGGATGCAGACCCGGCTGGAAACCGTGCTGCCGGCGGCATCCGACGTTGCCGCTTTCGGGTTGACGGTGGCGTTGTGGCCGGCGTCGCCGCAAATCGCCGCCGCGTGCCCGGCCAGGTAGAACGCGCCCGCTATCAGCCGGCCGTCGAGCGTCGCCCGGTGACCTGCTCGATCCGGTGCGGCGAAACGCCCAGTCCGCGCAGGCAGAACCGCAGCGCCCGTTCGCGGACCACGCTGCGGTCCCATTGATGGGTGGCCCATTGCCGCTGCGTGCCGGCCCACACCACGCCGTGGATCGACTTCGCGGCGGTCAACGGGACGATGTCCTCGAACACGCCGAGTTCCAGGCCGCGCTCGAGTTGCTCGACGAGCGGCTCGAGTATCGCGCTGTAGGCCGGCGCCACCATCTCGGGGGAGGAGACGCCCTTGGAGTGGGCGTCGAGGGTGAGGCGGCGTACGCCGTTCTCGCTCGCTTCACCGAATGCGAGTTCAAGTCGACCGTCGACCCACGCGACGACCGCCTCGACCGGGTCGGCCGTGTTCGCCATTTTTCCTCTCAGCCGCTGCGTTTCGTGCCGGGCCAACTCGAGGAAGACCGCCGCGACCAACTGGTCCTTGGAATCGAAGTGTCGATAGAACGCGCGCGTGCTCAGCTGCGCGTGTTCGAGCACCGTCGCGACGCTGAGTCCGCGGACGCCGTGCTCGTGCATCGATCTCGATGCGGCGGCCACGATGGCGCAGCGCACGTTGGGGTCGGGATCGAGCTTGTTCCGTCGTCGCGTGAGTTGGCCGTTCATGGGCGTCAGAGGAGGCTGGCCCGGTTGCACAGACGTGTCATAGCGCGTAGGTACCCCGCGCAACCGTTGACGGAAACATTAATTTCAGGACAAATCTGGGCGGCGGGTGTATGTGGAAACCTTAGTTGCCACTAGCTCGCGGCTTCGTCACCCGCGGTGAGTTGTTCGATGATCCGTGGCGCCACGCCCAGCCCGCGCAGGCAGAAGCGCACCGCTCGTTCGCGGACTTCGTTGCGGTCCCAATGATTCGTCGCCCACTGCCGCTGCGTGCCGGCCCACACCACGCCGTGTATCGATTTCGCGGCGGTCGCCGGAATGATGTCCTTGAACACGCCGAGCTCCAGGCCGCGTTGCAGCTGCTCGATAAGCGGCTCGAGAATCGCGCCGTACGCGGGCGCCACCATGTCGGGAACGGAGAACGACTTCGATTGGGCCTCCAGGGAGACCTGGCGCAGTTCCGCTTTGATCTCTTCGTCGAATGCGAGGTCGAGCCTTCCGTCGATCCAGGCGGCCACGGCCTCGACCGGGTCGGTGGCTTCCGACATCCTGGTCTTCAGCCGCGACACCTCGCTGCGCGTCATCTCGAGAAAGACCGCGGCCACCAACTGGTCCTTGGAATCGAAGTGCCGATAGAACGCCCGGGTGCTCAGCCGGGCGCGTTCCAGAACCGTGGCGACGCTGAGCCCCCGAACCCCCTGCTCGCGAACCGATTTCGACGCGGCGTCCACGATGGCGCGGCGCACGTCGGGATCGGGGGCGAGTTTCTTGCGTCGGGGCGTGACCGTATGGCCGACATACTGCTGCGGACGTGCTGCCGGATCCCCCTGTCCCGTCATAGTTAACAAAAATAATCCGCCGATCGCTCGTCCACACCGCTTTCGAAAACCCCGTTTCGGGTCGGTCTTCGTGCCGAAACGTTCAAGGGCCGTCACGATGTTCGCGGACACGCTATTGAACAAATGCACAATTGTTTTGCTCCCAGTCGTCGGCGATCATTCGTCGCTGGTCTCGGAGCTTTTGGCCGGTCGGGTACAGGTCATCGGGTGCGATCCGGCAAATGTGTGTCGCCGTAAGGTGTTTGCCGAGATCGATCGACGGCGCGAAACTTTCATGGCCGGCGCGGGGTGGATTCGTTTAACTGAAAATAACAATTTCAGTGAACCGTAGTTCACCGGGGCGATTAGCCCTAGGCTTCGGCCATGTCGATTGATCGCGCAGCGCTACTGGCCGGCGGCATCCGCCTGGCGTCGGGCATCTCTTTCCTCGTTGATCCGCTCCGGGCGAACCGGTGGTGGGGCGATCCGGACGAGCCGACGCCGTCGGCGCGACTGCTGCTGCGTTCGATGGGCTACCGCGACGCGTTGATCGGGGGGCTGCTCGCGGCGGCGGCGCTGCGCGGGAAGAACACCCGCGGCTGGTTTTTGGCCTCCGGCGGCGCCGACGCGGCCGACCTGCTCGGCGGCCTCAGCGTGCACGACGAATTGAAGCCCTCGCAACGGTTTATCGGCCTGGGCGGCGCCGTGGTCGGCATCGGGGTCGGGCTGTGGGGCGCCAGCCGCCGGACGACTCGGGGGGAGCAGGCGCAATGACGAGGGGAGCAAGCATGCGGTTGGGTGTTCTCACTTTCATTACCGACGAGGGGATCGGCCCGGTCGAGCTGGGCCGGGCGCTGGAGGAGCGCGGGTTTGCCTCGCTGTTCCTGGCGGAGCATTCGCACATCCCGGTCCACGCCAAGACGCCGTATCCCATGGGCGGCCCCATCCCGCGGAAGTACTACCGCACGCTCGATCCGTTCGTCGCGTTGACGGCGGCGGCGGTCGCGACCGAGAACCTTCTCCTGGGGACGGGGATCGCGCTGGTCCCGCAGCGCGATCCGATCCTGACGGCCAAGGAGGTCGTGTCGCTTGATCTGGTTTCCGGAGGACGGTTCCACTTCGGCGTGGGGGTGGGCTGGCTGCGCGAAGAGATCGCCAACCACGGCGTCGATCCCAAGGTGCGCGGGCGGGTGGTCGACGAACGGCTGCGGGCGATGATCGAGATCTGGACGCAGGACGAGGCCGAATTCCACGGCGACTTCGTCGATTTCGATCCGATCTACAGCTGGCCGAAGCCGATCACACGGCCGTACCCGCCGCTGTACCTGGGCGGGGGACCGGCGAGCTTTCAGCGCATCGCCCGGCTCAAGGCCGGCTGGCTCGCCATGAGTCCGTCGGCGGATGCCCTCGCGGGTCAGCTCGAGGAACTGCGCGCCGCCGCCGGTCACGACGTGCCCGTGATCGGATCCCACCTGGGGAATCACGCGGCGAAGGAACTCGAGGGCTACCGTCCCCTCGGGCTGGAACAGGTCTTGGTGGAACTGCCCACCGAACCCCGCGACGAGACACTTCGCCGCCTCGATGAGCTGCAGGCCGAGTTCTCGAAACTGGCGTAGAGCCGCGCTTAGCTCACCGCACTCTCGACCAGCGACCAGTACTTCGCTTCGCGCCCCGTCAGCTCGTTCGACGTGATCGCACCGAAGGCTGCGGCGTCGCGCACAAATTGCGCCGAAGCCCGGTCCAGGGCATCAGGCCCTTCGAGGCGAAAACAACTGGGCGCCAGCGGACCGAACAGCAGGGCCCGCCGCAGGTGCGGCCAGTTGTCCAGATGTGGCTCCACCCCGGCGGCTCGGGCGAAAGTCATTGCCGTCAGGTTCATCTGGGTCTTCTGTGGTGACCCGCGCCGCGAACGATATTCATCGATCGACCTGCGCTGGTCGTCCTCAGTTGTGGGCGGGATAGTGCCGCCCCACGCGTACGCGATCCATCTGGCCTGAAGCTCGAGCGGCACAAAGTATCCGCCCGACTGGTCCCACATGCCCACGAAGGCCAGCCCCGGAAGGTCGGGATGAAACGTGTAGCGGTCGGCGTCCAGGTGCACCGAGTCAAGGTCGAGGATGCGCCGGGTGTCGCCGTCGAGAAATGGCAGATGCAGATTGAATCCGGTGCCGAACAAGATCCCGTCGAATTCGTCGGCGTGGCCGTCGGCGAAGGCCACGGTGCTGCTGGCCACCGACTCCAGCCACGGCCGCACCGTGATGCGGCCCTCGGCCACGAGCGGCAGGTAGTGCTGATTGAGGGTGACGCCGGCCGCGAGCAGCGACGGGTCGGGCGCCGGCGCGCCGTACTGCTCGGGGCTTCCCGCCGCCTCGAGCACGATCTCCTTCAGCTGCCGGTCGACCTCGGCCACGGGGAGGTTCTCACTCGCCAGGGCGCCGTATCGCGTGTAGATGCGGTGGTCGGACGGGACCCCGGCGGCAAACTTGGGCAGCACGTAACGCTGCCGCCGTTGGGTCACCACGACGCGTGCCGCGCCGAGTTGGGCGACCTCCGAGGCGATCTCGAGGGCGCTGATCGCGCAGCCGGCCACGAGAACGCGCTTGCCCCGATAGGCAGCCGGGCCTCGGTAGTGGTACGTCGACGTCGCCCCCGCCGGACCGGCGAACGTCTCCAGCCCGGGCACGGGGGGAATGGCGGGCGCATGGAACCTGCCGGTCGCCACCACCACTTTGTCGAATCGCTCCTCGAGGTCGGAGTGGCGCACCAGCCAACCGCGCCCGCTTGCCCAACTGACGCGTTCGACTCGGGTGCCCAACCGGATCCGCGAAGTCAGGCCGAACATTTCGGCGTAGCGACGCAGATAGTCGAGGATGTCGCGGTTGGAGGGGTAGACGAGGCCGGTTTCGTGCTCGAGGTCGCTGAAGGCCGTCAAGATGCGACTGCTGTTCGTGTGCATGCCCGGCCACACGCCGCTGCGGCCGTCCAGCCCGGTCCACTGCCCGCCGAGCATCGGCGCCTTCTCGAAGATCGTCGGTTCGAACCCCTGCGCCAGCAGCCAACGCGCGGCGACGAGCCCGCCCGGCCCGGCCCCGATCACTGCGACGCTGGCAGCCACCTTGGAACTGTCGCACGGGCCGGGTCGCCTGTCAGCCCATCCCGATCCGAATGTTCTCGACTTGCAGGAATTCGTAAAGACCCTCGAGGCCGCCGGTGCGGCTGCGCGCGACCGCCATCGTTCCGGTCGCCAAATCGATTCTTGCCCGGGCTGATTCGGCGTCTTGGCGCGCTTCACGCAGGGCGAAATCGAGGTCACCGAGATCGTGCCGGGACTCGAGCGCGCCGTGTTCTGGCTGACGGCCGGCTACGAGAGCCCTGCCGTCGCGCAATAACGGAACCTTAGGTGCCACAAAATGTTTGGTACGCCCCGAAATCCTCCGGCGCGGGGCTGGCGTAGCGCTGCAGACCCGGTCGTTCGTGATACGGATCGGTGACGGCCTCAAGGAGCCGCGCGAGCGGATCGAGATCGCCGGCGGTCGCGGCGGCCAGGGCCTCCTCGACGAGGTGGTTGCGCGGGATGTAGATCGGATTGGCGCGGTCCATCAACTCGGCGTCGGGACCCAGCGCCCGCCAGCGCGACATCCAGTCGTCGAAGCCGGCCAGGTTGATGAAGAGCCCGCGCGCGGGCTCGGCGTCCCCCCGCGCGGCGTGGGCGAGGTGGCGGAAGAACGAGGTGTAATCGACGTGGCTCTCCTTGAGCAGGGCGAGCAGTTCGTCGGCCAATGACGTGACCCGTTGTGCCGCAACGGACTCGGGCAGGCCGAGCTTGGCGCGCATGCCGGATGACCACACGGCGTCATAGGCGGGCCGGAACACCCCGAACCCCTGCTCGGCCAGCGCGACGGCCTCCTCGGCGTCTTCGGAGAGCAGCGGAAGCAGGGCCTCCGCGAATCGGGCGAGGTTCCACCCGGCGACGACCGGCTGGTTGCCGTAGGCGTAGCGGCCCCAGAAATCGATCGAGCTGAAGACCGTGTCCGGGTCGTAGGCCTCCATGAACGCGCACGGGCCGTAGTCGATCGTTTCCCCGGAGATCGTCATGTTGTCGGTGTTCATCACGCCGTGCACGAACCCGATCAGCATCCAGCGGGCGATCAGCGAGGCCTGGACGGCGACGACGGCTTCGAACAACGCCAGGTAGGGCCGGTCGGCCGTCGCCGCGGCGGGATGGTGGCGGGCGATCGCATGGTCGGCGAGGCGTCGCAGCAGGTCGAGGTCGGCGGTGGACGCGGCGTACTGGAAGCTCCCGACGCGCAGGTGACTGCTCGCGACGCGGGTGAGCACCGCGCCAGGCAGCAGCGTGTCGCGTTGCACCGGGCGCCCGGTGGCCACCACGGCCAGGGACCGCGTGGTGGGGACCCCCAGGGCGTGCATGGCTTCGCTGACGATGTACTCGCGCAGCATCGGCCCCACCGCGGCCAGGCCGTCACCGCCCCGCGCGAACGGTGTGGCGCCGGACCCCTTCAGATGGATGTCGCGCAGGCGCCCGTCACGGTCGACGAGTTCGCCGAGCAGCAATGCGCGCCCGTCGCCCAGCCGCGGCACGTAGCCGCCGAACTGGTGTCCGGCGTAGGCCTGCGCCACCGGAACGGCGCCGTCGGGGACCAGATTGCCCACCAGGAATCGCAGCCCGTCGGGCCCGCGCAGCCAGGCGCCGTCGAGGCCGAGCTCCGCGGCCAGCGCCTCGTTGACCACGAGCGGGCGCGCCTCGGGAGCCGCCTCGGCCTGCCAGCGGACCGCCAGCTCCGGCAGCTCGCGGAAGAACCCGTCAGCGAGGGCGACGGTCGTCTCCGGGGTGACGCTCACTCCATCGACACTACGGAAAGCCCCGCGCTAGCCGATAGCTTGCTGGATCAGATCGCGGGCGCGGTCGAGCATCGAGGCGAACGGGCCGACCGCGAAATTCAGCTTCGCCGACTCCACGCCCGGGTGCGGTCGCGTCGGCGCGATGGCCTCGGCCGCTCGCACCGCCGTCCCCATCCGCTTGAGATCGTCGTCGCCGACTTCCCGCGTCAGCACAGGGAATTCCTCGTCTTCCTCGTGCCGTGCGTGGTCGAGCACGGCGTCGCGCAACTTCGTGACTTCGTCGATGAACTGCTGCGAGGTGATGTCGAGTTTCTCGATCTGCGAGAGCAGTTCCTTGGCCGCGTGCTCTTCCTGCAGCCGGGCGTCGACGATGCCGTCGCCCGAATCGGCCTCGCGGCGCACTCGGGGATGCACCACCATCTCCTCGGCCGTTTCGTGCACGGCCAACAGCTGGCGCAACTCGATGAACGGCTTCTCGCGCGCTTTGGGATCCGAAGCGTGCAGCACTTCTTCGAACATGTCCTCGATGAGGTTGTGCTGCGCTTTGAGGAACGCGACGACTTCCTCGGGTGATTGAACAAGCATCTCGGCCATCGCCGATACCTCCAGTGATAGGGGAATTGAAGAAATACCCGGTGGGGGAACGCGCAAACGGTCCGGCGACGCCGTTTGCGAAATGGGATCATTTGCTGATGGATGACCCCCAGCAGCGCATCGACGAGCTGGAGCGGCAGCTCGCACAGCAGAAGCGCATCGCCGAGCTGGAACGTCAGCTGGCCGACGCCAAGGCGGCCGCGGGAGGAAACCAGGCCGTCGAGCAGCAGCCGTCGCCCGTCTCGGCCGCGCAAATGGCGGCCATCGACGAGCACGCGCGCCGGTTGGCACAGGCCCTGCAGGCGGAGCGAGGCAACCCGCTGGCACCGGGGCTGACGCAGGTCCGGGAGGCGCTCTCGCGCGCCGTGGTCGACGCCGGCCTGTCGCAGCAGCAGTACCGGGACGTCCTGGCCCGCGCCGGCCTCCGGGCCGGCGGCACCATCAAGGTCGGCAGCCAGGTCGTGTTTTCGCGTTGCGACCCGTCCGATCCGGTCTTCTTGGAACCCGGCGTGCGCGGTGTCTACGCGGCGCCCCAGCGCAGGCGTGGCGGCGCCGGCTGGATCGGGCCGGTCATCGCGATGCTGGGCGGGGTGATCGGCCTCTGCGTCGGCGGCGCGGCGGCGGTGACGGCGGTCATCCCGTCGAGCGCGCTGTGGATGAGCCCCATCGTGTGCCGCGGCGGGTATGAGATGGCGTACAACACCGAGCATTACAGCTACAAACCGGGCCAGTCGGGCACCACCGTGAGCTTCCAATGCGTCGGCGACGGCGACTATTACGACGTCAACGACTTCGCGGTGTTCGCCCTGCAGTCCTTGCTCGTCGCCGTCGTGCTGTGCGTCGCCCTGGCCGTGGGTGGCGTGCTATGGCGCCGGCGGCGCAAGCCCGCCTGACCGGCCGTTTGAGATGCCGCTACGGTTTAACAAAGACCAGCTGGCACCCACGGAATGAAGATGGCGACAGATCAGACGTATGAACAGGTCGGCGAGCAGACGCCGGATCCCTCCGACATCGGCTGGCGCATCGATCCCGTACTCGCCCGCAGTTGGCTGCTGGTCAACGGCGCGCATGCCGACCGGTTCCAGTCCGCGGCGCATTCCCGGGCCGACATCGTGGTTCTCGACATCGAGGATGCGGTCGCGCCCAAGGACAAGCAGGCCGCCCGTGAGAACGTCGTGCGCTGGCTCAGCCGCGACAACACCGACTGGGTCCGGATCAACGGGTTCGGCACCCCGTGGTGGGCGGACGATCTGGCGGCGCTGGCCGGCACCCCGGTCGGCGGGGTGATGCTGGCGATGGTCGAATCGGTGGACCACGTCACCGAGACCGCCCAGCGACTGCCCAACGTGCCGATCGTGGCGCTGGTCGAAACCGCCCGCGGGCTGGAGCGCATCACCGAGATCGCCGCGGCGAAGGGCACCTTCCGGCTGGCCTTCGGGATCGGCGACTTCCGCCGTGACACCGGTTTCGGGGAGGACCCCTCCACCCTGGCGTACGCCCGGTCACGGTTCACGATCGCCGCGAAGGCGGCCAACCTGCCCAGCGCCATCGACGGCCCGACGATCGGCTCGAACGCGTTGAAGCTCATCGAGGCCACGGCGGTTTCCGTCGAGTTCGGCATGACGGGCAAGATCTGCCTGACCCCGGACCAGTGCGCGGTGGTCAACGAGGGGCTGTCCCCGTCGCAGGATGAGATCTCTTGGGCCAAGGAGTTTTTCGCCGAGTTCGAGCGCGACGGGGGAGAGATCCGCAACGGCTCGGACCTGCCGCGGATTGCGAGGGCGACGAAGATCCTCGAGCTGGCCCGCGCTTACGGCATCGAGGTGTCCGAGTTCGACGACGAAGAGCGGGTGCACTCACCCGCGCCGTCGGACACCTACCACTACTAGGCCGGGGAGCGGATCCGATGAGCGACGCGGTGGATTTTCACTTCGACCCGATGTGCCCGTTCGCCTATCAGACGTCGTTGTGGATCCGCGACGTCCGCGACCAGCTCGGCATCACCGTCAACTGGCGGTTCTTCAGCCTCGAAGAGATCAACCGCTCGGAGGGCCAAAAGCACCCCTGGGAGCGGGAGTGGTCCTACGGCTGGTCGCTGATGCGGATCGGGGCGCTGCTGCGCCGAACCGACATGGCGTTGCTGGACCGCTGGTACGCCGCGATCGGGCGTGAGCTGCACACCCTGGGCGGCAAGCCGCACGACCCCGCGGTCGCGCGAAAACTGCTGGGCGACATCGGCGTCGACGCCGCGGTTCTCGACGAGGCGTTGGACGACGCCACCACCCACGACGAGATTCGCGAGGAGCATCGGCGCGTCACCGACGCCGGCGGCTACGGCGTGCCGACGCTGTTCTTGTCGGGTCAGTGCCTGTTCGGTCCGGTGTTGGTGGACCCGCCGACCGGCGCGCCCGCCCTGACCCTGTGGAGCGTGGTGACCGGCATGGCCGAGCTGCCGCACGTCTACGAACTGCAGCGGCCCAAGGCGCAGGCCGACCTCGAGCTCATCGGCACAAGCCTGCGACCCTACCTCGACGGGCGCGAT
The DNA here is from genome assembly GCA_002102225.1 of Mycobacterium interjectum. GTDB lineage: Bacteria > Actinomycetota > Actinomycetes > Mycobacteriales > Mycobacteriaceae > Mycobacterium > Mycobacterium interjectum_B. Next base: position 15,846 of record LQPB01000028.1, on the reverse strand, counting down.
TGGGTCAGCATCAATCGCGGCGAGGTGATCGACGTCGAGCGCCTAAGCGGCGTGCCGGGCCAGCGCGACGCCGATTCGTAGTTCGACCTCGCTGACCGTGATCGCCGGCGCGCGCGGCGGGGCGCCCGACCGGTAGGTGTGGCCGGTCGGTGTGGTGAATTCCGCTGTGTGGGTGTGGTTTTCGTCGGTCTGCGTGCGGACCCGCCAGCCCGCGGCTTGCTTGGCGTAGTTGCAGCGCTCGCAGCAGCCCAGGCCGTTGTCCGCCGTGGTGGGCCCGCCGTCGGCCCAGGGCTGGGCGTGGTCGCGGTGACGGATCGGCGCGTCGCAATAGGGGGTGCGACACCGTTGGTCGCGCAGCGCGATGAAGCCGGCCAGGCCGCGCGGAAACAGCCGCGCCCGTGACTCCATGGCCACCAGCGCCCCGGCCGCCGGGTGGGCGTAGAGCCTGCGCAGCGTCGCGAGGGAGCGCCGGTCGCCGACCGCGTCGGCGACCATCGAGCGCGCGACCGCCGCCGGAATCGGTCCGTAGCCGGCGATGTCGGCCGGCGCGTCGGCACCGCCCAGCAGCGTTTCGTCGGTGAGCACCAGGTTGACCGCGATGGGCGTCGGCACGGCCGCGGCTCGGCCGGTGACCCGCTCGACGAGGGTGTCGGCCATGACCTGCCCGCGGGACCGACCGTCACCGCAGCTGTCGGCCTCGCGGCGCAGCGCCGCATACACCGAAACTCCCTGGGCGACAGGCAACAACGCGGTCAGATACGTCATCGTGTCGGGGGCGGGCCGGATGGTGACCGTGCGTTCGTTCTCGGCCTTGGCCGCCCGCTCGACTACGGCGTGCGGGTCCAGCCGGTAGGCGATCGCCTTGGCCGCCGCGGCCACCCGCGCGTCCCCCATTCCCTCGAGGGCGGCCGCGTCGGCGCACATCTCCGCATCCAGCGTGCGGCGGTCCTCGACGTCCAGGCAGGCGCTCTCGCGGACGATCAGGGTGGCCCGCCACTCCGAGAGCGCCCCGCATTCCAGCGCGGCGAGCGTGTGCGGCATCTCGTGCACCAGCGCCTTGGCGAAGCCCAGATGCCGCCCACCCCGGGCGGGGGAATCCCGCCGCGCCAGCGCGACCTCGCTGGCCACGCCCCGTCCGCGCTGCGCCGCGGGCACGCCCGCGGCCGCCTCGGCGGCGCGGCGCGCCGTGTCCAGCGCGACCGCCAGCCGGGCCTGGTCCGCCGCCGCGGCGGACTTGACCCTCTCCAGCTCGGCGATGCGCTCTATCAGCGCCGATTGATGATCATCGAACATGTGTTCGAGTATAGCGGACCCCACCGACAGCCCTCGTTACGCTGGTCGTGTGAGCATTCGGCTGGCGCGCGTGTACGAGGACGTCGGCCCCGACGACGGGCAGCGCGTGCTGGTGGACCGCATCTGGCCGCGGGGGTTCCGCAAGGACGACCCGCGGGTGGGCACGTGGTGTAAGGACGTCGCGCCGTCGAAGGAACTGCGCGAGTGGTATCACCACGACCCGCGCCGGTTCGAGGAATTCGTCGCGCGCTACCGCGAGGAACTGCACGACAGCCCGGCGCTGGCGGAGCTGCGCAAGCTGGCCGGGCGCGGCGTCGTCACCCTGGTGACCGCCACCCGCGAAGTGGACGGGAGTCACGCCGCGGTGCTGGCGGGGATCCTCAAGGGCCGCTGACCGCCGGCGGCTCGGTAGGCTCCCGGTTTGATATGAGCGAACCCGAAGTGATCCTGCCGCGGGAACTGACCGACATCAGCGAAGAGGTGCGTAACGTGCCGCCGCCGCCAAGCGTCGCGGAGGTGCCCGCGCCGTACGCCTTTCGGCTCGCCGACCCGGACGCCGACGCGGAAATGGTCGCCGAGTGGATGAGCAGGCCCGCCCTGGCCGAGGCGTGGGAGTCCGCCTGGCCGGCCGAACGCTGGCATCGCCACCTGCGCGCGCAACTCGACGGCACGTATTCGCGGCCGTTTTTCGCCAGCCTGGACGGCCAAGACCACGCCTACATCGAGTTATACAGGGCGGCAAAGGATTCCATCGCCACCCGGTACCACGCCGATCCGTACGACTTGGGCATCCACGCCGCCATCGCCGACGAAGAGTTCGTCAACCAAGGGATCGCCGGCTACGTGTTGCCGCACTTCGTGGCCAGCGTGCTGGGCCAGGAACCGCACTGCCGGCGGATCATGTTCGATCCCGACTACCGCAACAAGACGGCACGGCGGTTCTGCGAGCGCGCCGGTTGCGCGTTCCTCGGCGAGCACGACATGTCCAACCGGCGCATGGCGCTCTACGCGCTGCCCCGCACGCCCGGCGACATCCCGGAACTTCGCGAGCGCTGATCAGCGCTGCGCGAGCCATTGTCCGAGCACCGCGGCGGCTATCCCGAGCGCGACGCTGACGACGATATTGGCCAGCGCCGTCCACGTCTGGCGCTCCTCGCCGAGGCGCTGCGTTTCCAGCATCCAGGTGGAAAAGGTGGTGTAGGCGCCGACGAACGCCGTCCCCGCCAGCAGCGCCGCGTCCCTGCTCAACACCAGGCCGCCGAGGAAACCCAGCAGGACGGCGCCGCTGATGTTCACCGCGAGCGTCCCGAACGGGAAGGCCCGCGCCGCCCGGCGGGCCACCGCGCCGTCGATCACGAAGCGCAGCACCGACCCGACGCCGCCGACGAGCGCGACGCCGGTCCAGAGCAGGACGGCCGTCATTGCCGCACCCGCACCCGGCGCACCAGGGCGGTGGCCAGGTGCACGGCCAGCAATCCGAGCACGACGCTGCCGCCGGTGTAGGCCGCCGCCATGGCCCAATGGCCGTGCTCGATCATCTTGAGGGTCTCGACCTGCATCGTCGAGAAAGTCGTCAACCCGCCGCAGAGTCCGGTGCCGAGCATCGGGCGCCGGTAGCTCGACAGCGGCAGCCGCTCCAGCAGCCGGGTGGTGAAGTAGCCGACCAAAAACGCGCCGACGATGTTGACGGCGAAAGTCACCCACGGCCAGTGCTCCGGGTCGCGCACGGCGACGGCTTGCAGCGCCGCACGGGCCAGGGTGCCGAGCGCCCCGCCGACGAAAACCGCGGCCAGCTCGCGATAGTCGCGGTGTGCCACGGTTGGCTTCCCTTCGGTCTGCGGGTGGTGCGCTTAGCAGCGTAGGGCGTCGACTTACCAGGAGATGAACCCGGGAAGTACCTGAGAAGTCCGGGGCGGCGGTGCGCGACGGGCACGGGCAGAATTGGTAATCATGGCCCACCCGCGCGCCGGTCAGCCGGCCCAGCCCGAAGACTTAGTCAATCTGCCTCACCTGGTGACCGCCTACTATTCGATTCAGCCTGATCCGAACGATGTCACCCAGCAGGTGGCGTTCGGCACGTCGGGTCACCGCGGGTCGGCGCTCAACGGGGCATTCAATGAGGCCCACATCCTGGCCATCACCCAGGCGATCGTCGAGTACCGCGCCGCGCAGGGCACCACCGGGCCGCTGTTCATCGGCCGTGACACCCATGGCCTTTCCGAGCCGGCGTGGGTGTCGGCACTGGAGGTGCTGGCCGCCAACGACGTCGTCACCATGATCGACTCCCGCGACGGTTACACGCCGACGCCGGCGGTCAGCCACGCCATCCTGACCTACAACCGCGGTCGCACCGAGGCGCTGGCCGACGGCATCGTCGTCACGCCGTCGCACAACCCGCCCCCCGACGGCGGCTTCAAGTACAACCCGCCCAACGGCGGCCCTGCTGACACCGACGCGACCAACGCAATCGCCAAGCGCGCCAACGAGATTCTGCGCAGCGGATCGGGGGTGCGGCGGGTGCCGCTGGCCCGCGCGCTGAATGCCGTCCAGCGCTACGACTATCTGGGCACCTACGTCGACGACCTGCCCAACGTGGTCGACCTCGACGCGATCCGCGCGGCCGGCGTAAGGATCGGCGCCGACCCGCTCGGGGGCGCCAGCGTGGACTACTGGGGCGAGATCGCGCAGCGGCACGGGCTGGACCTGACCGTGGTCAACCCGTTGGTCGACGCGACGTGGCGGTTCATGACGCTCGACCACGACGGCAAGATCCGGATGGACTGCAGCTCGCCGGACGCGATGGCGGGGCTCATCGCGAACTGCGACCGCTACCAGATCGCCACCGGCAACGACGCCGACGCCGACCGGCACGGCATCGTCACCCCCGATGCGGGCCTGCTGAATCCGAACCATTACCTGGCGGTGGCCATCGACTACCTCTATACGCACCGCCCGTCGTGGCCAGACGGCATCGCCGTCGGCAAGACGGCGGTCAGCTCGTCGATCATCGACCGCGTGGTCGCCGGCATCGGGCGCAAGCTGGTCGAGGTGCCGGTCGGGTTCAAGTGGTTCGTCGACGGCCTGATCGGCGGCACGATCGGCTTCGGCGGGGAGGAGTCGGCGGGGGCGTCGTTCCTGCGGCGCGACGGGTCGGTGTGGACCACCGACAAGGACGGCATCATCCTGGCGCTGCTGGCCTCCGAGATCCAGGCCGTCACCGGCTTGAGCCCGTCGCAGCGCTATCAGGAGTTGACCGCGCAGTACGGCACGCCGTTCTACGCGCGGGTCGACGCGCCCGCCGACCGGGAGCAGAAAGCCCGGCTTTCCCGGCTGTCGGCCGAGCAGGTGACCGCGACCGAGGTCGCCGGGGAGCCGATCACCGCGAAGCTGACCGCCGCCCCCGGCAACGGCGCCCCGCTGGGCGGGCTGAAGGTGACGACGGCCAACGCGTGGTTTGCCGCCCGCCCGTCGGGCACCGAGGACGTGTACAAGATCTACGCCGAGTCGTTCAACGGCCCCGAGCACCTGGCCGAGGTGCAGCAGGCCGCGCGCGAGGTGGTGAATTCGGTCATCGGGTGAGGCTGCGGCTATTGCGCCACTCGAGCCACGGCAGCCTCCGTCTGGGCAGCCCCACCCGACTTTCAAACGTGATAGCGCATGCGATACCGCGCCCGACTGACCAGCGGCTTTGAACGCATCTGGCCAGTGGTGTAGCTTCGATTGGCACGACTTGGGGCTATGGCGCAGCTGGTAGCGCACCACACTGGCAGTGTGGGGGTCAGGGGTTCGAGTCCCCTTAGCTCCACCATTCACCCGGCTAGGCAGGCTAAACGGCTGGCTAGCGCTGGGGTCGGCCCGGTTTTCCGGGCGCGTCAGCTGACACGTGATCCGGAGAAGAGCCGGAACAGCGAGAATCGGTGTCCGCCAGATGATGTCGCGGATTGAGCGTTATGGGATCTCGTACACGACCATCTTGTCGGCGATGCCGCGCAGCGCGGCCTCCTTCTTAATCGGCCGGATCGACTCCTTCTCCAGGATGGCGGCGACGCCGGGCGCGTCGATCACGGGACCGGTGATGTGGATCTCCTGCGCGGTCGACAGGCTCTGCACCCGCGCCGCGATGTTGACGGTCTGGCCGAAGTAGTCCTGCCGCTCGTTCAGCATCACCGCGAGACACGGCCCCTCATGAATGCCGATCTTTACGATCAGGTCGGACCTGCCGCGCTCGGCATTGAGCTTGTCCATCGCGGCCCGCATCCGCAAGCCCGCGACGAGCGCGTGGTCGGGCTGGACAAAGGTCGCCATCACGGCGTCCCCGATCGTCTTGACCACGGCGCCCTTTTCGGCCGCGATGATTTCCAGAAGCGCATGAAAGTGCGCGCGGACCAAGTCGAACGCGGCGAGGTCGCCGACCCGCTCGTAAAGCGCGGTCGACCCCTTGAGGTCGGTGAACAGAAACGTCAGCGAGGTGATTTTCAGGCGCTGATCGATGTTGAGATTGTCGGCCTTGAACACGTCGCGGAACGTCTGATTCGACAGCATCCGCTTGGCGGTGAGGAACGGCCTGCGCTTGGCCAGTAGGTCGTGGAGTTCGTCGGCGACGAAGACGGTGGGCAGCGTACGCAGGGGGGACTCGTTGTCGAGTTCGAGCCGCAACGGACCCGGACGCAATGTGCTGGAGCCGGTCGGCGGGTGCGCTTTGTTGAAGATCAGCCCGAGCCGCTGAATTTCCGCGGTCGGCTCGCCTTGGACGTCGATGAAATGCGCGGAATGCGTCACGGGCTCGAAAACGATGATGAATTGCGGCGGAAGTTGCAGCGACAGCACCGCCCTTTCGCCGGCGGGCAGCTCCAGCGCATCCAAGGTCGCTTCCCCGGTCAGCGAGGCGAAGGAATCCTCGCCGAGATCGATGCCCGAACTCCAGAACACCTGCTTGTAGTAGTCCCACAGCGGCAGCGTGTTGGGATCGTGAGCGGCGATCCGCCTGACCTTGGGGCTGACGGTAAAGGACACTTCGATCTGCTCGTCAACGGAAGGCTCATAGCCGCAGGCGCACAATCCGCAGCGATAGTCGTCATCACGCAGCGATTTCAGCGTGTCGTGCGCGTCGAGCACGCCGCTGCAACCGGGACAAAGGACGTTCCAGCTGAGATCGAATAGGCCAAGCCGCGAGGCATGCAGGAAGCCGGAAATCGCCTTTTCTTCGTCGAAGCCGGTGCGCTTGGAAAAGTCCAGGGCATTGATTCGATTCAGCTCATGATCTTCGCCGTCCTCGATCAACCGCGTGATGGCATCCGCGACGGCCCGATCGGCGGTTCGCTTCAGAACCGAAACCTGCGACTGGATGTCGCTCATGACTCCAACCTAAACATCACCGCAACCTGGGCGATACGGCCTCGATCAATTCCGTCTAGGGTTGTTTCATGGGTGGCGAGTTCGTCGAGATCCGGATAACTCACCCCTGGGAATCTCTTCAGTCGACGCCCGAGGCCATTCGTCGGCGGCTGCTGGACTGGCGGGTCGACGCCGAGGGCAGGCACGTCGCCTGGCGTTACCGGATAACCCGTTACGAGCAGGACGGCCAACCGAGGTGGTGGTTGGACGGGACCGGCCAGCACCCGTGGACCAGCGACGACGTGGAGTACCTGAAGGACGTTGCCGAGCACCACGCCGGTCGACTGTTGCGCAGGCACCGTTGGCAGCCCAAGAGCATGTACAACGGCCAGGAGCCGCCGCTGTGGATAGGTGGTCGAGGGGTGTCGTGATGAACTGGGAGCGGTGCGACCGTCGCAATCTAGACGGCACAGGCTAGGGATGCAGGTTCCACTGGCCGCAATCCTCGGCAAGGACGTCGTTGACGTCGACTGCGAGTCCCCCGACTTCCGGGCCGGGGTTCGACGCCGTGCTCACCACGCGTTGGTAGAGGACCGCGGTGGGCTCGATCTGACCGCGGGACCAGGACCGGGTCTGCCAAGCCCACCGGTGGCCGGGGGTGCGCGAACTTCCGATAACGCCGTCGGCGGCGGCCCAGCGGCACACGTCGATGCCGCCGTAGACGCCGGTGCGCTGCACTCCCAGCACCGAATTGATTCCGCGAAACCACTTGAGTGCCAGATTGTTCCAGGTCTCGTGGTTGATGTCCTCGTCGACGCTGAAGAAGATCGGGGCGCTCTGAGCGCCACCCGCCGCGGTATGCAGCCTCCAGGCGGTGCGAGCATCGGCGACGCCGCCCTCGAACCCGCGCCTGAAATCCGATGGTGCGGTGCCACCCGGCTTGCCGTATTGGTAATTGCTGACAATCATCAGCCCGGCAGCGGTCAGCTGCTCGGCGTAGGGCCGGGTGATCGGCTTGGCGCCCATCGAGGAGCCGGGACGCGATAGCGACACGTAATTGATGACCCCCGCGTAGCCGGCCGCTCGAATGTGCTCCGCTGGAATCTGGCGCATCGCGAAGTCGATCAGTCTGGGGGTGGCGCCAGCCGCCGTAGGGATGGCGGCCGCCGTCGGGACGGCGACACTTGCCAATCCCGCATACAACCCCGGCAGGGCCGAAATAGCGATGCCGTAGCGCAATACGTCGCGCCGGGGAATAGCGCGTGATCGCCTTTGGCACATATGTACCGACAAGTCCTGCATCGCGTGATGTTAAATATGTGACTTTTGTCAACATAAGTAGCGCGCAGCAGTCGATATCAAATCGGTCTTTGCGGTTCACCGGCCTGAGTCAATGGCTGGAGCGGACGCATCGTCTCCAGCCCGTCGGATTCCGTCGCGGAAATCGTGGTGCGCACCATGTGGCGCGGCTCGGGCGCCGGCCAGGGCCGGCCCCGATGCATGGTCGCGCGGTTGTCCCACATCACCACGTCGCCCTCGCGCCACGTGTGCAGGTAGCTGTGACCGGGGGCGGTCGCCGCGTCGATCAGCTGGGCGAGCAGTTCCTGGGCCGCCTTTCGCTCCATGCCCTCGATCGCGAAGGCGTGCGAGGCGATGTAGAGCGCCTTGCGGCCATTGACGGGGTTCTTCCACACCAGCCGCCAGCATTGCGGCGGCAGCGCCGCCCGCTCCGCCGGGGTGGCGAGGTCGGGCGCGATCTTGCCGCGCGAATGGGCGTATTCGTGCCAGGCGAAGGAGTTTTCCAGCCGCCGCCGCAGCGACGGATCGAGGCGCTCGAACGCGAGCCGGGTGGAGACGTACTCGGTCTCGCCGCCCCGGCCCGGAATGATCCGTGACGACAGCACCGACGCGAGCGCCGGCACCCGCTTGAAGGCACTGTCGGTATGCCAGAGCTGGTTCGCCTTGTTTTCCAACGCGATCCGGTGGTCTTCCGGCACGACGTTGCCCCCCTCGTCGATGGTCTTGAGCACCACCAGGTTGCTGCCGTCGCCGGCCGAACCCACCTTGGTGACCTCGAGCGGGCCAAAGCGGCGCGAGAAGGCGAGCTGCGCGTCATCGGTGACGTCCTGGTCGCGAAGGACCAGGACCGAATGCTCCTCGAAGGCCGCGCGTACCGCGGCGTAGGCGGAATCGCTGGCCGCGACGTCGCGGATGGCCACTCCGCGCAGTTCGGCGGCAAAGCCCGGGCCCAACGGCACGATTTCCATCGACGCACTCCATGCATTGCAGCGTTCGAGCACGACTTTTCACCTCAAGCGGGCCGCTGACAAGCGATCCCGCTCAGTGGGTTCGTCCCTACCCGGGCCGATCCGCTGCTCCTATACTCCACGTACCGCTGGAGGTGCGATGGCTACAACCTGGGACACGCTGGACCGTTACGTCGTCATTTCGACGGACACTCATGCCGGGGCAGATCTGCTCGACTACAAGCCGTATCTGCCGGCGCGGCTGCACGACGAGTTCGACGCGTGGGCCGAGGCCTACGCCAGCCCGTTCGACGATCTGGTTATCGCCACCGCCAACCGGAACTGGGACCACGAGCTGCGGATCGCGGAGATGGACGCCGACGGGGTGGCCGGGGAGGTGCTGCTGCCCAACACCATTCCGCCGTTCTTCCCGACGACCCCGAACATCACCATCAGCCTGCCCCGCACCCGTGACGATTTCGAGAAGCGGTGGGCCGGCGTGCAGGCCCACAACCGGTGGCAGATCGACTTCTGTTCGCTGGCCCCGGCCCGGCGCCGCGGATTGATACAGATCTTCCCGAATGACATCGAGTTGGCGCTGGAGGAAATCCGCTGGGGCGCCGAGCAGGGCTGCTTCGGCGGAGTGCTCATTCCGGCGGTCTCACCCGGTGACCCGCAGGTGGCCCCGCTGTTTCACACCCGCTACGAACCGATCTGGGCGCTCTGCGCGGATCTGGACCTGACGGTGGTGCAGCACGCCGGGGCCGGCAGCCCCGAGATGCCGATGGACCAACCGGCGTCGAACGCGGTGCTCATCACCGAGATGGCGATGTGGGCCCAGCGCACGCTTGGCCACCTGATCCTGGCAGGGGTGTTCGAGCGGTACCCGACGCTGCGATTCGCACCGACCGAACAGGGCACGTATTGGGTGCCCGGCCAAATCGGGATGCTCGACGCCATGGTGCCGACGATGAAGTCCGAAGCCGGCAACCGCACCTACGGGATGTTCGGCGGTTCGTCGGTCGACGAGCTGACCATGGCGCCGAGCGAATACGTCAAGCGGAACTGCTACTTGGCCACCGAGCTGACACCGATCGACTCGGGGATGATCGATTTCATGGGCCCCGAGCACATCATGTGGGGCAGCGACTACCCACACGAGGAAGGCTTTGCGCCGCACTCCAAGTTGGCCATTCGCTGGGCCCTGCACGACAGGCCGGAGGACGTGTGCCGAAAGATCTTGGGCGGCAACGCCGGTCGCCTGTATCGCTTCGACCTCGAGGCACTGGCCCCCGTCGCTGCGAAGATCGGGCCCACCGTCGCCGAGGTGCACACACCCTTGGAGGACACGGGTTATCGCGCCCCGGCCGCGTTCGGTTACCGGCCGTTCGAAGGGGGACTGGCCCTCAAGCGACTGGCCCCGGAACGGGGCTAGGACTCTTCGGTCAGCGCTGGCGCTCAGCCGGCGCGTCGCGGCGAGCTGCCTGCCCAGGCGGCCCGAGCCCCGACGGACGCGGAGCCCATCCCCGACCTGGTGGAGAACTGAGTACGGAAAAAATTCCGTTCCGATCAGGCGGATCGTGATCCTTCCGCGCCAGGAGCCCGGCCGCATATTTTCCCGGGATGACCTCCAGCGTCGGCAGCATCCCGACCCAGATGGCCCGGGCCACACCCGCAACCTTCAAGCAAGCCCTCTTCGTCGCGGTGACGGCCGGGTTGGGCTACGGCTTCGATTCCTATGCGGTCAACATCTACGGCCTGGTGCTGCCGGACATCAAAAGGACGTTGCACATCACCGACGCCGAGGCCGGCTACATCGGCTCGATCTTCCTGCTGGGCTACACCATCGGCACCATCGGGTTTGGCTACGCGGCCGACAGGTGGGGGCGAAAGGCCACGCTCGGGGCCTCGATCCTGCTCTACGGCATCACCACCTCCCTGGCCGGACTCACGACGAACATCGCCGCGTTTACCGGACTCCGTTTCCTTACCGGCGTGGGCGGAGCGGGGGAGCTCGCGGTCGGCGCGCCGTACACCGCCGAGGTGTGGCCCGCCAAGACGCGCGCACTCGGTGTCGGCGGCGTGATCTTCTCCTTGTTCTCGCTGGGCTACGTCCTGGCCGCGGCCGTCGCCCTGGCGCTGGTCCCGCACTTCGGCTGGCAATCGGCGTTTATCGTGGCGATCGTCCCGGCCGTCGTCTTGTTCCTCGTCCGGCGGGGCATCAAGGAATCCCACCGCTACACCGACGTCCAAACCAAGATCGTGCGCGGGGCCGCGAAGCCCCGGCTGTGGAAACTTCCCGGCGTCCGGCGACGGCTGGTCGCGGGCTGGCTGATCTACACCGCCAACGCGGTCGGCTACTGGGGAGTGACAGTCTTTTTGACGACCTACATCGTGAAGAGGTTTCACGCGTCCCCGATCGACGCGATCCGCTACGCGCTGGTGTTCTTCTTGCTGCAAGTGGTCTTCGTCTACCTGGGGACCGCGCTCGCCGATTGGGTGGGCCGGCGTCCCTCGGCGATCCTGGCCGCGGTCATCGAGTTCTTCTCAACCATCCTGGCCGCCACCTCGCACTCGTTGGACCGATACCTGGTCTTCGGGGCGATCGCCATCGCCACCCTCGGTTGGCTTTGGGGAGTCGGTGACACTTATGTCTCGGAGTTGTTCCCAACCGTGTTGCGCGGCACCGGTTTCGGAATCGCGGTTGGTGGTGGGCGCGTCGTCTCCATCGCGGCCCCGGCCGTGGTCGGCTGGGGCATAACGCATTACGGGTTGCAGACGCCATACCTGGCGATCGCCGGCCTGTGGGCGTTCACGGTGGCCGGCTACCTGCTCGGGCCGGAGACGAGGGGCAAAGAACTCGAAGACCTGGCCGACGAGGCCCTTACCGAGGACCTGGTGCCCGGCACTAAGTAGCCGGGCGGGCTAGCGGTGGTGCGGAGGTTGCTCGTCGCGGAGCCGGCGCTCGTCGGACGCCGCGCGTGCCTGCTCCTCGTCGCCGAACCTCTCCAAGTCCTCCGGGGTGAGGCGCGCCCCCGACGGTTTCGGCGTGGAGCGTGGTGGGGACGGGGGGTCGTTGGACATGAGGTGATTGTCCCTCTCGCCAGGTAGCGTTGCGCGACATGTCACCACTACAGGGCAAGGTCGCGCTCGTGACCGGAGCGTCGTCGGGGCTTGGGGCCGAGACGGCTCGGCTGCTTTCTCGGCAGGGCGCAACGGTTTTCGGCATCGGCCGGGACACCGGACGCCTGGCCGCGGTGTTCGGCGACGTGGAACGCGGCTGCTACGCGTCGGTGGACGTCGGTTCGGCGCAGGCGTGTAGGGACGCGGTGGCGCGGTGTGTGAGCGAGTTCGGTTGGCTGGACGTCCTGATCAACATCGCCGGGCGACACCAGATGCGCCGCACGGAGTGCATGACCGACGACGACTGGGCCCAAGACCTCGCGGTCAACCTGAACGGTCCGTTTTATCTGTGCCGGGCCGCGCTGCCCCATCTGCTGGAGCGCGGCGGCAACATCGTCAACGTCAGCTCCATCGCCGGCGTCGAAGGGCAGGCCTACTCGGCCGGGTACTGTGCCGCCAAGCACGGGCTGATCGGGCTCACTCGCGCGTTGGCGGTCGAGTACACCGCGGATCGGCTGCGGGTCAACGCGGTGTGCCCGGGCGGCATGCTGACCCCGCAGATCGAACAGTTCAGTGCGCCGGAGAACCCGAACTACGACCTGATCATGCGGACGGCCTCGCCGCGCGGGATGATGCAGCCCCTCGACGTGGCGAACGTGATCGCGTTCCTGGCCAGCGATGCCGCGGCCGCCGTCCACGGCGCCGTCTATCGCGTGGACAACGGCAAGGGCGCCGGATAGCGGCTCAATCCAGCTCTTCCCAAAACCGCGTGAGGGCCGCGGGCGCTGCGCGCCGGATCCTGCAGCATCCACCAATGCCCGAGCCCCTCGAGCACTTCCGTGTGCGCCCCGGCTCGCTGCGCCGCCTCGCGCCGCATGGCTTCCGAGCCGACGAAGCCGTCCTCGGTGGCCAATATCGACAAGCCGGGTCGAGCCGCGGCCCTGTGCAATTCGCGACCGGCCTCGGCCATCCCGGGCTGGCGGGCCGACCGGTAGAGCAGCAGGATCGCCCGGCCCATCTCCGGGCCCTGCGCCGCCGCGACCGAGGCCGCGACATCGGGTGGCATGCCGGCGGCGGCCCACATGGCGGCCCGGTCTTCGGCCGTCCCACCCAGGAAGGTGTCGACGTGCTGCTCACCCTCGCCGGGTGTCTGCCAGATCTGCGCCATGTCGTGCCAGACGTAGTCGGGGTGGAAACAACCGAGGATGTCGCTGACCCAGCTGCGCACCAGCTCGGGTCGATGCATCACCACGTTCATCACGTGCCCGCCGCCCCAGTCGTGGCCGACGAGGTCGACGGGCTCGCCGATGCCGGCCAGCTCGCCCTCGAGCCAGTCGCGGTAGGCGAGGTAGGTCGCCGGGAAATCGTCGGGCAACGGCGCCCCGAAGCCCGGGGGAGAGAGCCGCACCACGTCGGTTCGCCCGAGCGCGTCGACCAGCGGCCCCCAGATCGCGTCGGCCTCCGGATTGCCATGCACCAAAACGACAGTCACGGCGCCCTCCTTTCACTGGGTCGCGTTGGGGCAGCTCGACTCTGCCAGCAACCGAGGGCGGCCGCATAGCCCGATTAGGTTCTTGGCGCGAATCGGACTACTCTTGCCCGCGGCCCATTTCTGACCCAGGAAAGCAGACATGCCCATTCAGCCCAGTCTGCGGCACCCAAACGCATTGCGCCGCACCCGTACGCGACGTGCGACTCCCCGTGTGAACTGCCCGACGGTCGGTCAGTGCTTCGACATCGAAGTCGCCAGAGACGCCGGCGGGTGGATGATCCGGATTCCCGAGATCGGTGGCCTCGTCCGCGTCGGCCGTCGGGCCGAGGTGGACGTGGCGGCGCGACAGTGCATCGCGAACCGCACCGGCATCCCGATCGGTTACGTCTCGGTCTTTGTCGCGCGCGAGACCGCCTGCACCACGTGATAGGGGCCCTAACCCTGCGGTAGCGGGCGCGAACGCACCAGCGTCGGCCACCAGAACCACGGCCCCAGGATTCGCAGGATGCACGGCACGACGAAGAGTGCGCGATCAGGGAAAAGCAGCCCTGGGAAAGCCTGTCACGTGCGGTTGGATGGTTTCTATCCAGAGATGGATTCGATTGTTGGGGGTAAGTCGGTGCGGAGGCCAAGTTCCGGCTTCTTCAAGTAGCGCCACGAATCGTCAAGCGCCGACATCATTGCGGCAGCGGCGCGCCTCGTTTCGCGGTCTTGGACTTGGGACCAGGAGTTCAACTCTGCACGGAGTATGCCCTCCACGATCATGGTGTTAAGCATCTTTCTGAGCTCGGCTACCCGCTTCTCGATCTCGTGGAATTCAAGCTCGTGATTGAATCTCAGATTTGCGTTTTGCAGTCGGATATCGAGTAATGAAAGTGCTTTCTCGCGTTCTGCGATTGCGATGTTGCGCACTTCGCCAGCGACGCCCAGTCGACGAAGCCACGCGATGGCTCGGTCGTATAGCCCCACCGCCCTGCTTAGTGCTCTTAGGCGAGGCTCCTCCCCGTGATCATCACCTGTGTACAACTTGATGTACTCGGGTAGGTGGCCGGCTGCGGCAGCGGCTGCGATGGTTTCCGATGTTGCGATTTGAACTAGCACCCGCGCGAAGAGCATTTCACCGATACCGACGAATTTGACAATTTTTAGTGCGGACAAGGGTTCCGCAGCGGTGATGTCTAGCCGCTCGGCTGCCTGCAACAGTGCTTTGGCATCAAGCCTGTCATGTCGTGCTGAGGGTCCGTAAAGCGTAAGCACCTTTCCAGCGCAGAGCTTTGCTCTCTTCCACGGCTCGCTTTCGGACTTGTGCGCCACCAAATGCTGTGCAATATGGGTGACAACCAGAACGAGTTTCTCTGCACCCAGGCTGTTTTGGGGGATTTTCTGGCTGCTTGAGGACTCGGTGTCTATGGCCTTGGCACTCATATCAGCCAGGGTGTTCAGCAATCGCTCTGCGGCCGCTAGTTGTCCAGACAACGCTCGGCGAATATCGCCAGATATTACTGCGCGGGCAATGTCTCGTTCGTAACGGATCAGCGCAAGATCCGGGTCAGGGCGTATGCCCTGGGTGATCTCGAGGTCCATGTTTCGCAAGTCGAGCAACAGGCCGATTTCTGCGCCGCTGCGGGCCTCGATGCGCGACCTCAGTCGATATGCAGCTACCGCTGCATCAACGATGGGGACGCAGTTCTCCTTCACTACATCGTCGACGTGGGGTAGGGCATCGCGTACCTGCGCAAGCACGTCTTCAGCAACGGAGACTATTTCGTCGGCCGTAGAGAGCGCGAAGTTGCGGCTTTGATCTGGTGAGCCGAACATCGCTGTGGTGGAAAGGCGGCGATATAAACGGTTTACAAGAATCTTCGCTGCTCTCGTTTGCTCAACAAGAGAGCTTGCTTCACTGATCAGCAGCATCAGTTTGTCGTCGGTGAGGTTCCGGGTGTCGTCGCCCCCCGCTATCCGTCGACTGAGCTGTTCGTCTTCTTTCCGCCAGCCACGGTAGGTTGCGGCGCAGTGCGCGATGTGTTGCGGTGCGGTAGTTGGAGGATCGAACAGCTTGTGAACGTCAATTGTCGCCTGCCAGGGTGATGGGACCTCTGGTTTGCCATGAGCATGGGACCGGGTTGTTCCGGTTGTAGGCCGTGTGTTGATAGTGGCGGAAGGGGTGGTTGCCGGTCAATCCGACGCAGTCGGAGAGGCCGGCTTTCGGTTTCCTGGCTTCTGGCGTTGCCGGTAGGACTCGCCTTCGACGACGAGTTCGTAGGCCGCTGATTGCAGTCGGTCCATCGCGGATTGGGCCAGCAGCGGGTCGGCCATCATGGTCAGGATCTCGGGTGGTTCGCGGTTGCTGGTGATGAC
>LQPB01000027.1 GCA_002102225.1 Mycobacterium interjectum | reverse complement strand
ACACACGGCCTACAACCGGAACAACCCGGTCCCATGCTCATGGCAAACCAGAGGTCCCATCACCCTGGCAGGCGACAGCTACTTGTGCAACGAGTTTCATGGCGCCCGCCCGCGTTTGTCCCGTCGCACCTGAGACCCCGGTTTGCGCAGTAGAAGTAGCTGCTCCTGATTACACTGCAGCCGTGGTGAACGCACGGTATGCGTATTGCGGCGTGCTCGATGACTTCGCCGCCCGAGTCCATGACGGACAGCCGATTCAGAAGCTCGACGAGCTCAACGATCATCTAATTCGCGCGGTGCTCGCAGGCGACCGACTGATCATCAATGATGGGTACATCCTTATGAACCCAGCCGTACAACAGGCCATCATCCGTCCACAAGACAGCCCGTTTCGGAGCCTGTTCCAGAGCGAGTTCATCATGATCGTGTCCCGCAATGGGGGTGATCTGCCGGGGCTTTGCACGCACATGGCAAAAGCCGGAATCACGTCGGCGATAGACCTCTTAAAGAGCCCCCTTTACAAGCAGGAGTTGGAACCCGCGCTCGCGGCGTGGTCTGCCGAACTGAACTCGAGCGATGTGAACTGGTCACGCGCTTGGCCGGCTCATAAAACTGACTACCTCTACGGCAAGCTCTCGGGTCGCGTCCTTGAGTCGCTCATAGCGGCAACTCCCAAGGATGAACAGTTACAGCGCTTCCGTGACGACCTCGGCGATAAGGTCACGTCGCGAACCGCCTGGGAGAACATCGCCAACAGCCTTCACGCAAGCGACCAACTCTCGGTTGAGAACAAGACCATCCTGATGGCGGGCGCCAACGAGGCCTACCAGTACACGTGGGGCTGTAACCTCACCGACAAGAACAATCCGATGAGTGTGCAGGCGCGGGCCAGCGCGTTCCTAGATGATCTCAACCAGCCGGTCGGCGAAGCAGGCCCGCGAGCCAGGCCGGGTGTTCGGGTGTTTGTGCCCAACGTTTCAATAGCCGGCAAGGGCATACGCCGGAATTGGGAGCTCCTAGCCCAGGTCGCAAGCCGGAGGGTAGGCGGCGCGGCGGCAGCCAAGAAGAAGTTTCGGGATGATTTGGAGGCGTACTACACCGGCCAGGGAATCACCCAGAAGCAGATGCAGGCCAGCGCGCGTGCCTACTCAGAGTCCCTGGCGGCAATCTTCGGCCGGGACAAGAAGCTGAAGACCGGGGTCGATCTCTTCTTCACCGCGGTAGGGACCGGTGCCACGATAGGCGGCGCAGTGGGACTCCTGCCCGGTGCCGCCGCGGGCGCGGCAATCGGGATTGGAATCGGCGTTGCCGGCTTCGCCGTGCCGCGCCTGCCGATAACACGTGATCTGATCTCGCGGCTCGGACAGACCAAACCTCGCAAATGGATCAGCGAGTTGGACCCCCAGGACCCCCAGAACTGCGTCTCCTCCTTCGAACTCGACCCCGAAAAGGTCGCCTTGAACCTCAAGGGTGTCCCCGTTTTCAAGAGCTAACTACGCACCGCCGCAGAGAGCCGATTTGGCAACTACCCCCAGCCACCGGTGTTCACCGAACACAACCGCCAGATCGACAGCGCGGGCAGTGTATTCGCGCCCCCTCTGGTGGTCGCGAACTACGCTGATTACATCTCCCCGCAGGCCCACGCCACAATCAGGTCACACTCAGCTGGAACGTCACAACCCGTGTCGCAGGTGGCCAAGTCCCCCTCGGACACAACTTCGTAGCGAGGGCTCCTGAAGGGCTTTCTTCAGGGCCCGACCCGCCGTTTCGGCGGCGGGTAGACGGCCCGGGCGATCGTCGCCGACAGCCACCCGATCCACCAGCCCCCGAAAACCAGCACCACGGTGTGCCGGGTGGCGCCGCCCGCCGTCGACGACACCGCGGCCAGGATGACGGCCCACACCACCGCGCACGCAACGCTGTAGCCGGTATACGTCTTGCGAAAGCGCCGACTCATCTCGTGGATCCTTTCGGTCGTGCCTGACCACATCAGCGATATCCGGCAGCGACGGGACAGCGGCTCGTCGCCGAACAGGTCCTCCAGCAAGGCCACCAGCTCGTCGCCGTAGCGGCGGCGCCACGCCCGCGGATACCAGCGCAGCGCCCGCCGCCCATCGTCGACGCTCATACCGACCAGCCCAGCCGCGGGATGCCCAGCCGTCGAGCGCCCTCGTCGGCGATCGCACCCAATTCCCTTACGGCCGTGGCGAGTTCGGCCCGCCCCGCCGCCGTCAACCGATACGGCCGCCGCCGCTCGTCCTGTCGCAGCGGCTCGATGAGGCCGCGCTCCTCCAAGCGGGTGATCGCCCCGTACAACGTCCCCGGACCCAACGCCGCGCCGGAGAAAGCCTCGATGTCGCGCGCCAGCGCATACCCGTGCTTGGGCCCGGAGGCCAGGCTGGTCAGGATCAGCACGCCGGGATCGTTCGGCCTTGCCACATCACTCAAATTAGTACGTGCAACGTACTACGGCAATCGATGTCGGATTCGCAGCGCGGGACTAGCCTGGAGTGCACCAATGACCCCACCCAGCGGCTTCCTCCGGCGAACGGCGACGCGCACGTTCCGCGACCGCCGCGAAGCCGGGCGTGTGCTGGCCGAGGAGTTGGCCTCCTACCGCGACAAAGACGGCGTGCTGGTCTTCGGGCTGGCGCGCGGCGGGGTGCCGGTGGCCTGGGAAGTCGCCGCGGCGCTGCACGCCCCGCTGGACGTGTTTCTGGTGCGCAAGCTGGGGGTCCCGCGCTGGTCGGAGCTGGCGATGGGCGCGCTGGCCAGCGGCGGCGGCGTCGTGATGAACGACAACGTCGTCGCCAACCTGCACATCACCGACGACCAGGTGCGCGAGGTGATCGCGAGCGAGACGGCCGAGCTCAACCGGCGCGAGCAGGCCTATCGGGGCGGGCGCCCGCTGGCCGACCCGCGCGGCAAGACCGTGATCCTGGTCGACGACGGCATCGCCACCGGGGCGAGCATGCTGGCCGCCGTCCGCGCCCTGCGGGCCGCGGGTCCGCGATCAGTCGTCGTGGCGGTCCCGGTCGGACCCGCGTCGACGTGCCGCGAGATCGGGCGGGAAGCCGACGACGTGGTCTGTGCCACCATGCCGCCCGGGTTCGAGGCCGTCGGGCAGGTCTACGGCGACTTTCGCCAGGTCAGTGACGATGAGGTGCGCGAGCTGCTGAGTACGCCGACCAGCTAGGTGGCCCGGTCCTCCCCGGGGCCCTCCGCCGGCACCGCCGACTCGTCGCCGCTTTCCGTGCCCTGCGACTTCTCGTCGACACCGCCCTCGGCGCCCGGGTCCTGCCCCGCGTCGGTGACCTCTTCGGGGTAGTCGACGGGGGCTTGCTCGGCGTCGCCGGCTTCGTCCACGTCATGCACTTCGCCGACGGCGTCGCGACGCTGGCGTTCCCGCAACGCGTCAATGATCAGCAGCACGACGCCGATGACGCTGGCGCCGATGCACACCCAGGCGACCAGCTCGTTGCTGGTGACCACCGCGAACACCAACGCGACGAGCCCGATCAGGGCGAGTACCAGCGCAATGATCAGCATCGGTCATCCTCCAGCCGACAAGGGAACTGCCAGGTCTAGTGCAGGCTAGTGTGCCGCGCTTGAAACCTTGGCGAGCACCCCGGCACGGTCGCCCGGCTAGTTATTACCCCGATTGAATTGGTCGAACCCGCCGGCGTCGGCGCTGGAGTCGACGGGCGCCGCCGACCCGCGCTGGCCGAGTTCCTCCAGCTGGGATTCCAGGTAGGTCTTGAGCCGGGTGCGGTATTCGCGTTCGAAGGTGCGTAGCTGCTCGAGGCGACCTTCCAGCACGGTGCGCTGCTGGTTGATGGTTCCCATGATTTCGGAGTGCTTGCGTTCCGCGTCGGCCTGCAGGGCGTCGGCCTTCTCCTGGGCCTGGCGCAACTGGGTCTCCGAGCGGGTCTGGGCGTCGGCCAGCATCGCGTCGGCGCGCTGCCGGGCCTCGGTAACCGTGGTCTCGGCGGTCTGACGGGCCTCGCTGACGATCTGCTCCGCGTTGGCGCGGGCGTCGGCCAGCATCTTGTCCGACTCGGCCTTTGCGGTGCTGGTCAGCCGGTCGGCGGTGTCCTGGGCCAGGCTCAGCACCCGCGCGGCCTTCAGGGCCTGTTCCTCGTTGGTTCCCTGCTGCGCCGCGGGCGCCGGGGGCGCCGGGGGCGCGACGACCGGCGCGGGCTTGACGGGCTCGGGCTCGGGCTCGAAGGCCGGGATCGCCTGGGTGGGCTGGGCGGCGCCGCCGCCGCCACCGGCGGCCAGCTCGCGGTCCAGCTCCTCAATCCGTTGACGCAGATCGGAGTTCTCCTCGATGAGCCGCGTCAGCTCGTTTTCCACCAGGTCGAGGAAGGCGTCGACCTCGTCTTCGTTGTAACCGCGCTTGCCGATCGGCGGCTTACTGAACGCCACATTGTGGACGTCGGCTGGTGTAAGCGGCATTGTTCGTCCCCTCGAGTTCCTGTCAAACGATCTGGAAAGTGTAGAACGGAGTGGTTGCCGTCGTGCAACTGCCGTCCATCCTGTCACACCAGACTCGGCGGTTGCCGATTGCCCAATAAATAAGACCCAATTTCACACACTAAGACCAATAAAATCCAAATCCTTAAAATTTTTAAATTGCGGCGCCCGAACCGACACTAAAACGTGGCCGAACCGTCTCCCGCCTTTGGGCCGGTCGTCGCGGCACGGCTCATGTCTGCGCCGCGCCGAACGCCAGTTGCATGCCGATGAACGCGACCAGCAGCAGCACCATGATCGACAGGTCGAAGCGCACCGCGCCGATGGTGAGCTGCGGGATCAGGCGCCGCAGCAGCTTCACCGGCGGGTCAGTGATCGACATGATGATCTCCAGGATCACCACGGTGAGGCCGGTGGGATGCCATTCGCGGCTGAACGAGCGAATGAACTCGACGACGACCCGGGCGATGAGCAGCAGCCAGAAGATGAACAGCGCAAACCCAAGGATCTGAAAAAACAGCACCAACTGGAGGCCCGACCTTATCGATGAGATGACCCGAATGTCAGGCGCCAGCGTACCGATTCTCGGGTGCGGACACACATCTCACGTGCGCCGACCCTGCTAAGCGGCGGAACGGGTGCGTCTACTGGTAGGCGTAGAAGCCGGTCTCGGCGATCCGGCGACGCTCCTCCGGCGAGACGTCGACGTCGGCCGGCGACAGCAGGAACACCTTGGTCGCGACCTTGTCGAACGACCCGCGCAACGCGAAAGCCAGGCCGGCGGCGAAGTCGACCAGCCGCTTGGCGTCGGCGTTGTCCATCGACACCAGGTCCATGATCACCGGGGTGCCGTCGCGGAATCGCTCGCCGATGGTGCGCGCCTCGCTGTAGTCCTTGGGCCGCAGCGTGGTGATCTTCGACAGCGGGCTGCCCTCCTCGAACAGCATCGCCATCCGGCGCGGGTCCATCGCCAGCGCACCGCGGGTGGAATTGCGCAACCACGAACCGAGGCGCGGGCGGCTCATCTCGGGCCGTTCGAACTCGCGCGGATGAACGGGGCCGTAGCGTCCCTCGTCGGCATAACCGCCGCGGTAGCCGCCGGTCGGCGGGTAGTCGGCCGGCTCGCCCCGGGGGTCGTCGTAGTCGCGCCCGTCATAGCGGCCGTAGCCATCGTCGAACCGGGGACGCGGGAAGCCGCGGGAGGGAGCCCGGTCGTCGTAGTACTCGTCGTCGTAGTCCTCCATCGGAGCCATACCGAAGTAGGCCTTGACTTTGTGCAGTGTGCTCATCGCGTAAACCCTTCTAGCCCCTGGGAGTATTGGTGTCTGTGATGAAGATGTGACTACAGTGACTACTCACGGTGACGGTAACCGCCTCGGACCCAATAGCGCGGTACCGACACGCACACATGTCGAACCATGTTTGACGGCTATTTCGAAGTCGTTGGACATGCCGGCGGACAGCCCCCGCGCGTTCGGGTGCGATTCCAGCACCCGGCGGTGCTCGGATCGCAGCAGGTCGAAGGCGCGCGCGGGGTCCCAGTCCAGCGGCGGGATGCCCATCAGCCCGAGCAGTTCCAGGCCCGGCGAGTCCTCGACCTGCGCGCAGACCTCGTCGACAGCGCCGCTCGCGGTGATGTCGACGCCGCCGCGCGACACATCGCCGTCCAGGCTGATCTCGACGTAGACGCGCAGCGGCTCCCGCCGGTGCCCGTCGGCCAGCGCCGCCGACACCGCCCGGTCGAGCGCGGCGACCAGGCGGGTGCTGTCGACCGAGTGGGCGGTGTGCGCCCACTGCGCCAGTGACCGCGCCTTGTTCCGTTGAATCCGGCCCACCATGTGCCAGTGCATATTCCGCAAGTCCTCTCGCCCGGAACTGCCGGCCAACCGGGCGACTTCGGCGACCTTCGCCGTGGCTTCCTGATCGCGGGATTCGCCAACGCACCGGCAACCCAATCGGGACAAAATCGCAACGTCGGTTGCTGGAAAGAATTTGGTAATGGGGAGAAGTTCAATTTCGCTGACATTGCGACCCGCCGCTTCCGCGGCCGCCGCAAGTCGCGATCGCACGGCGGCCAACGCGTGCGTCAATTCCGATTCGCGGTCACCCGACTCGTGGGCCGGCATGTCCCCCGCCATGCCGTCACTCCATCCAGATCAGCGAAGCCAGCCGCCCCGTCGGCGCGTCCCGGCGATGACTGAACAGCGCCGGGTCCTCCACCGTGCAGCGCGGATCGATGTCGATCGCCGTGACACCCAAATCGCGGAGCTGGCAAGCGATTCCGGCGCGCAGGTCAAGTCCGGGGGTGCCGGACGCGGTGGTGGTGCGGCTGCCCGGCAACGCCGCCTCGACCTCGTCGGCCATCGCGGCGGGCACCTCGTAGTTGCGGCCGCTGACCGCCGGGCCGAGCAGGGCCGAGATGTCGCCGGCCTGCGCGCCACGCGCGACCATCGCCTCGACCGCGCGCGCCACCACCCCGCGCTGCGCGCCGACGCGCCCGGCATGTACCGCGGCGATCACGCCCGCGCGCGCGTCGGCGAGCAACACCGGAACGCAGTCGGCGGTCACCACCGCCAGCGCCAGGCGCGCCGTTCCGGTCACCAACGCGTCGGTCTTGTCCACGGCGGCACCCGGCGGGCCGTCGACCGCCTCGACCCGGTCACCGTGGACCTGGTTCATCCACACCACACGGTGGGCGCCCAGGCCCAGGGTGGCGGCCAGCCGTTTCCGGTTCGCGGCGACCGCGGCCGGATCGTCGCCGACGTGGTCGCCGAGGTTGAAGGTGTCGAACGGCGGCGCCGAGACCCCGCCCGCGCGGGTGGTCGTCACCCGCCGGATGCGAACGCTCACCTGACCAGTATCCGAAGCCGCCGGGCCGCCAGCGGGCAACGCCGTCCGGCCGCGGCCGGTTTGTCGCGTACTGGCAAGCAAATTGAGACCCTCAGCGGCGCATGAAGGGCGGCACGTCGACGTCGTCGTCGTCGCCGCCGATATTCAGCGTCGAACCGTTGGTGTGGACGGGCACGCTGACCGCGTCGACCGGCTCGAACAGCGTGGAGCTGAGCTTGCCTGACTTCGCCGCCTCGATGCGGTGGGCGCCGCCCTTGTCGCCGGCGCTGGCGCCGGTGACCGGCTTGCGTCCCGGCCCGGCGGCTTCGAAGCCCGCGGCGATGACGGTGACGCGCACCTCGTCGCCCAGCGAGTCGTCGATCACGGTGCCGAAGATGATGTTGGCGTCCTGGTGGGCGGCATCCTGCACCAACGAGGCCGCCTCATTGATCTCGAACAGGCCCAGGTCGCTGCCGCCGGCGATCGACATCAGCACGCCCTGCGCGCCCTCCATCGACGCCTCGAGCAGCGGTGAGTTGATGGCGATCTCGGCGGCCTTGAGCGAGCGGCCTTCGCCGCGCGCCGAGCCGATGCCCATCAGCGCGGTGCCGGCGCCGGACATGATGCCCTTGACGTCGGCGAAGTCGACGTTGATCAGGCCCGGCGTGGTGATCAGGTCGGTGATGCCCTGCACGCCGTTGAGCAGCACCTCGTCGGCGCTGCGGAACGCGTCCATCAGCGACACCGCGGCGTCGCCCATCTGCAGCAACCGGTCGTTGGGGATCACGATCAGCGTGTCGCAGCTCTCCCGCAGCGCGGCGATGCCGCTTTCGGCCTGATTGCCCCGCCGTTTGCCCTCGAAGGAGAACGGCCGGGTGACCACGCCGACGGTCAGCGCGCCCAGCTTGCGCGCGATGCTGGCGACGACGGGCGCGCCGCCGGTGCCGGTGCCGCCGCCCTCGCCGGCGGTGACGAACACCATGTCGGCCCCGCGCAGCAGCTCTTCGATCTCGTCCTTGGCGTCCTCGGCGGCCCGGCGCCCGACCTCCGGGTCCGCCCCGGCACCCAGCCCCCGGGTCGAGTCGCGCCCGACGTCGAGCTTGACGTCGGCGTCGCTCATCAACAGCGCCTGAGCGTCGGTGTTGATCGCGATGAACTCCACGCCCTTGAGGCCCTGTTCGATCATCCGGTTGACGGCGTTGACGCCGCCGCCACCGATACCCACAACCTTGATAACGGCCAAGTAATTGTGCGGGGGGGTCATCATTCGTCTTCCTCCCTGGTGGGACTCGGTGTGTCGGCCTGGCAAACCCTCAACCTCAACCATAGAGTTAGAGTTATGTCAAGTAGTTCCGCGCAAACAGAACGGTATGGGTAGTACGCGCGCTTATCCCGCAGGCGCGCCGACGCGCGGCACGCAAATTTTTCCGTCGCGCGCGAGCGAGGCGGGCCTTCGCGGCTACTTGACGGTCGGCAGGTCGGGACTGGACACGTCGTAGGTCTTGCCCGGCTGCGTCAGCAGCGCGGCCAGCTTTTCCGCCTTCTCGTCGGTGCGGTCGGTGGTCCCCCAGATCACCACCCGGCCGTCGTTGAGCGTCAGGGTGATCGAGGCCACCGACGGGGCCGCGATGCGGCCCACCTGGCCCGCCACCTCGGGGCGCAGCGCGATCAGCACCTGCAGCGCGGCCTTGGTGGTCGGGTCGTTCGGCCCTGGGTTGGCCACGTCGATGTAGGGCAGCGCCGGCGGCGGCGGGCCGGTCGCGAAGTCGACGCCGTCGCGGTCGAACAGGTGCGGGCCGTCCGGAAAATCCTTGACCACCAACGGGACTCGCTCGACGACGGTGATGCGCAGGGCCGACGGGTACTGGCGCTGCACGCGGGCGCTGGCCACCCGCCGGATCGCGGCGACGCGCTCGGCGACCTGGTTGGTGTTGATCTGGAGCAGCGGCGTTCCGGGCCGCACCCGCGCCGCGTCGAGCACCTCCTCGCGCGTCACCGTTCCGATCCCGGTCACGACGATGTTGCGCGCCGACATCGCCGGCGTGAAATAGAGGATGAGTCCGAGGCCGACCCCGACGACGGCCACGATCACGCTGCCGAGCAGCATTTTCAGCCCCCGGACGACGCCCCGCGCGGCGGGTTTGGGCTGGTTGACGATGCGCCCGGTGGCCCGGCGCTTGGCCTCGCGGCGAGCCTCCTCGATGGCGCGGGCACGCTCCTGAGCGGCGCGGCGCTCGGCCCGCTCGCGGCGCGCCCGCCGGCGCGGCCCCTCGAAGTCGGCCTCCGCGGCGCCCGCGGCGTCGTCGCCCGTCCCCGTCGCGATCGGCTCGGTGATCACCCCGTCGGCGTGCTCGGGGCCGTCCGGGGTGGGCTGGTCGGGCTCGGTCATCGCAGCACTCCCGGCCGCCCCGGCGCGCTGCGGTTGGCGCGCACCCGCAGGGCGGTCACGATCTCGGGGCCCAGCAGGGTCACGTCGCCGGCGCCCATCGTGACGACGACGTCACCGGGGCCCGCCGCCACGGCGACCTCCTCGGCGACCGCCGAGAAGTCCGGGAGGTAGCGCACCGGCACGCTGACGTGCTCGGCGACGCTGGCCCCGCTGACACCGGTGAGCGGCTGTTCGCGGGCCCCGTAGACGTCGAGCACGAAGACCTCGTCGGCGGCGTCCAGCGCGCGACCGAACTCGGCCGCGAAAGCCTTTGTGCGCGAATACAAATGGGGCTGAAACACCACGATGCAGCGGCCATTGGGGCCGCCGTCGCTCTGCCCGAGCAGCGCACGAACCGCCGCGAGCGTGGCGCTGATCTCGGTGGGGTGGTGGGCGTAGTCGTCGAACACCCGCACCGAGGCCTCGCCGGTTCCGGAGCTTCCGACCAGTTCGAATCGGCGGCGCACGCCCTCGAATCCGGCCAGCCCGTCGAGCACCTCATCGGCCGAGGCGCCGATCTCGATCGCCGCCAGCAGCGCACCCAGCGCGTTGAGCGCCATGTGCCGGCCGGGCACCGACAGCCGCATCACGCGCGGGTGGGGTTCGCCGGCCAGCTGGATGTGCGCGACGGCCCCGGTGCCCTGCTGGTCCCACGACAGCAGCGTGGCGGCCAAGCCTTCACCGCCCGAGCCGTAGCGCAGCACGCGGATGCCCAGCTCGGCGGTGCGTTCGGCCAGCGCCGCCGCCCCCGGGTCGTCGGTGCACACGACCAGCGCTCCGCCGGGGGCGAGGCGCTCCACGAAGGAGTCGAACACCTCGACGTAGGCGTCGGCGCTGCCGTAGAAGTCCAGGTGATCGGTCTCGATGTTGGTGACCACCGCGACGTTGGGCGTGTACTCCAGCAGCGAGCCGTCGCTCTCGTCGGCCTCGGCCACGAAGCAGTCGCCGCTGCCGTGGTGGGCGTTGGTGCCGGCCTCCCCCAGGTCGCCCCCGACGGCGAACGACGGGTCCCGCCCGCAGTGCTGCAGGGCCACGATCAGCATCGACGTCGTCGTCGTCTTGCCGTGCGTGCCGGTGACCATCAGCGTGGTGCGCCCGGCCATCAGCTTGGCCAGCACGGCCGGTCGCAGGATCACCGGAATGCCGCGCCGGCGCGCCTCGACCAGCTCGGGGTTGGTCTTCGGGATGGCGGCGTGGGTGGTGATGACCGCGGTGACGCCGCCGGGCAACTGATCCAGCGACGACGCGTCGTGGCCGATGCGGATCAGCGCGCCCCGGGCCCGCAACGCGTGCAGGCCGCGCGACTCCTTGGCGTCGGACCCCGACACCAGCCCGCCCCGGTCCAGCAGGATGCGGGCGATGCCCGACATCCCGGCTCCCCCGATGCCGACCATGTGCACCCGCTGCAACTCGGGGGGCAGCTCGGGCGGCGACTGCTCGGCGTTCACGCGTTTCTCCCGCCGACCCGCGCCCGCCGCGCGATGTCCAGCGCGGCCTGGGCCACCTGCCGCGCCGCGTCGGGGTGTCCGACCCGGGCGGCGGCCGCCGTCATCGCCGCCAGCCGCGGCGGGTCGGTGAGCAGCCCGGCCACCTCGCGGGCGACCAGGGCCGGGGTCAGGGCGGCGTCGGCGACGACCATGCCGCCACCGGCGTTGACCACCGGCAGGGCGTTGAGCCGCTGCTCGCCGTTGCCGATCGGCAGCGGCACGTAGATGGCCGGCAGGCCGACGGCCGAGACTTCGGCGACCGTCATCGCCCCGGACCGGCAGATCGCCAGGTCCGCGGCGGCGTAGGCCAGGTCCATCCGGTCCAGGTACGGCACCGCCACGTAGGGCGGGTCACCGGGTCCGGGCTGGCGCAGGTCGAGGGTGTTCTTGGGGCCGTGCGCGTGCAGCACGCTGACGCCCGCGGCGGCCAGGTCGGCGGCCGCCCCCGAAACGGCCCGGTTCAGCGAGACGGCGCCCTGCGAGCCGCCGAACACCAGCAGCACCCGCGCGTCGTCGGCGAAACCGAAGTGCCGGCGCGCCTCGGGGCGCAACGCCGCGCGGTCGAGCGCGGTGAGCGTCGCCCGGATCGGCACGCCGACCACCTCGGCGCGCGGCAGGCCGCAATCCGGCACCGCCGCGAGCACCCGGGTGGCGCTGCGGGCGCCGACGCGGTTGGCCAGCCCGGCGCGGGCGTTGGCCTCGTGGATCAGCACCGGGACGCGGCGCCTCCGGCCCAGCCCGCCGCGCGCGGCCAGGTACGCCGGCACGGCCACGTAGCCCCCGAAACCGATCACCACGTCGGCGTCGACGGCGTCGAGCACCGCGCGGGCCTCCCGGACGGCACGCCACACCCTCGGGGGCAGCCGCGCCAGGTCACCGCTGGGTTTCCGGGGCAGCGGCACCGGTGTGATCAGCTCGAGGTGGTAGCCGCGTTCGGGCACCAACCGGGTCTCGAGTCCGCGCCGGGTGCCCAGCGCGGTGATGCGCACGTGGGGATCCAGCGCGGTCAGCGCGTCGGCGACGGCCATCGCGGGCTCCACGTGGCCGGCCGTGCCGCCGCCGGCCAGCACGACCGACAGGGCGGAATCAACCGCCGCATCGACCGATGATGCGGCACCGGCGGGCGAGGGGTTTCCCCCCAACCCGCCGGCCGGCTGATTGATCGTGCCGTTCACCCGTAACGCTGACCTTCCAATGCGCGTGCTCGCCGTGTCGGACGCTGACCCGCGTACCGCTGGCTTGATCCATGATGCCCTCCCCGCACCCGCGCGGCGCCCGCAGACTGCCGCGCCGGCCGGCCGGCGGTTCGGCCGGACGCCTTGCGCAGCGGCTTGTCGGCGCCGCGCGACGCCTTCCGGGCGGGCGCCTTGGGCGCCTTGGGCGCCTTCCGGGACGCCGACGCGCCGTCTCGCTTGCGGTCGCGGAAGGCCTCGATGCGGCTCGGCGCGTACGGCCGGGGCAGCGGCAGGCGCAGCAGCTGATTCACCTTGTCGTCCCGGCCGGCCCGCAGCGCGGCCACCGCTTCCGGTTCGTGTCGCGCGGCATTGGCCATGATGCCGATCATGAATAGCGTTGCGGCCGTTGATGTTCCGCCGGCGGAGATGAGTGGTAGCTGCAGGCCGGTGACCGGCAGCACGCCGATGACGTAGCCGATGTTGATGAACGCCTGACCGAGGATCCACATGGTCGTGGTGGCGGTCACCAACCGCAGGAACGGGTCGGCGGACCGGCGCGCGATCCGCATCCCGGTGTAGGCGAACAGACCGAAGAGCGCCAGCAGCCCGAACGCGCCGATGAAGCCCAGCTCCTCGCCGATGATGGCGAAGATGAAGTCGTTGTGGGCGTTGGGCAGGTAGTTCCATTTGGCGACGCCCTGGCCGAGGCCGTCGCCGAAGACGCCGCCGTGGGCCAGTGCGAACTTGGCCTGGCGGGCCTGGTAGCCGGTGTCCTGCGGGTCGTTCTCGGGGTTGATCCAGGACCGCACCCGGTCCGAGCGGTACCCCGCCGACATCGCCAGGACCGCGCCGGCCATGAAGACGGCCAGCAGCGAGGTGACGAACACGCGCAGCGGCAGCCCGGCGTACCAGAGCAGGGCGAGCAGGATGATGCCCAGCGACACCGTCTGGCCCAGGTCGGGCTGGGCGACGATCAGCGCCAGCGCGATGACCGCCGCGGGGACCAGCGGGATCAGCATCTCCCGCAGCGACGCCCGCTCCATGCGCCGCGCCGCCAGCAGGTGCGCGCCCCAGATGGCGAACGCGATCTTGGCCAGCTCGGAGGGCTGCATCGAGAAGCCCGCGACCACGAACCACTTGCGCGAGCCGTTGGCCAGGTTGCCGATCCCGGGGACCAGCACGAGCACCAGCAAAATGATGGTGATGAGGTAGCCGGTGAAGGCCACCCGCCGGATGAACCGCACCGACGCGCGCATCGCGATGTAGGCCGCGATGAGCCCGATGACCGTCCACAGCACCTGCTTGGCGAAGATCACCCAGGCCGACCCGTCGGCGCCGTAGGAGCGCACGCCCGAGGCGGACAGCACCATGATCAGCCCGAGCGTCGTCAGCAACGCGGTGACGGCGATGATCAGGTGAAACGACGTCATCGGACGGCCCAGCCAGGCGCCGAACCGGGCGCGCACACCGCCCGGCATCGCGACCAGCCTGGCCCGGGCGCCCGCCGGGGCCTCGGCGTCGGGCGGGCCGGCGGCTTCGATGACGTCCGTCGGGGTTTCCACGTCCGAGGCGTCCGGGGCGTCTGAGGCCTCCGCGGCCTCGGTGGCCTCGGTGGCCGTGGCGGCCTGCGTCGCGTCCGCCGGCTCGGCCGCGTCGCCCTTGATCTTCTTGCCTCGGCGCAACCGCCGGGTCAGCGCGTTAGCCACGCCCACCTACCGGGTCGCCGCGCGCACGGCGGCAGCGAACGCTTCGCCCCGGGCTGCGTAGCCTGCGAACTGGTCGAACGACGCGCCGGCCGGCGCCAGCAGCACGGTGTCACCGGGCCGGGCGAGCTCCCGGGCGGCGGCCACGGCCGCCGTCATGACGCGAGCGCCGAGGTCCCCACCCGAAGGTCTCACTTCTGTCACATCTGTATCAGGAACCACAGCAGTCGCATTCATATCAGCATCCTCGCCTGTCACAACCTGGACGACGGGGAC
This sequence comes from Mycobacterium interjectum, assembly GCA_002102225.1. Taxonomy (GTDB): domain Bacteria; phylum Actinomycetota; class Actinomycetes; order Mycobacteriales; family Mycobacteriaceae; genus Mycobacterium; species Mycobacterium interjectum_B. The sequence continues at coordinate 40,561 of LQPB01000027.1, read as the reverse complement.
ATCCGGCGCGTGTCGCGATAACGCCTCTGCAACCTGCGCGCGATCGCGGCCGATGAGCACCGCCCCCACCAGCCGGGACGCGACCCTGGCCACCTCGGCGTCCACGGATGCGCCCTTCAGCAAACCGCCGGCCACCCACACCACGCGCGGGTAGGCCAGCACCGACGCCTCGGCGGCGTGCGGGTTGGTGGCCTTGGAGTCGTCGACGTAGGTGATCCCGTCGGCGACGGCGACCACCTCGGCGCGGTGCCGGCCCACCCGGAAGGACGAGATGGCCGCCGCGATCGCCTCCGGGGGCACCCCGACGCTGCGGGCCAGGGCCGCCGCGCCCAGGGCGTCGAGCACGCCGACCGGGCCCGGCACCGGTATCGAGTCGGCGGCCAGCAGCGCCAGGTCGTCGGCGAAGGCGCGGTCGATCAGTTGGCCGTCGCGCACGCCGAGTTCGCCCGCGCCGGGCTCGCCGAGCCGAAAGCCGACGCGCACCGGCGCGGCGGCGCTGCCCAGCAGCGCCGCGGCCCGGGCGTCGTCCAGCCCGACCACGGCCACCCGGCCGCCCAGGACCCGGGCCTTCGCCGCGGTGTAGTCGGCCATCGTGGTGTGCCAGTCGAGGTGGTCCTCGGCGATGTTGAGGACCACGCCGGCCTCGGGCCGCAGCGAGGGCGCCCAATGCAGCTGGAAGCTGGACAGCTCGACGGCCAGCAGGTCGGCGGGCTGGTCGAGCACGTCCAGCACCGGATCGCCGATGTTGCCGCACAGCAGGCTGTTCAAACCCGCGGCGGTCAGCATGGCGTGCAGCATCGACGTCGTCGTGGTCTTGCCGTTCGTCCCGGTCACGGCCAGCCAGCGGCGCGGCGGCCCGTAGTGGCCCGCGGCGTCGAGCCGCCAGGCCAATTCGACGTCGCCCCAGATGGGCACGCCCGCGGTCGCCGCGGCGGCCAGCAGCGGTGTGGCCGGGGAGAACCCCGGGCTGGTCACCACCAGGGCGTATCGGGAGACCTGGCCCGTCGCCGTCGAGGTGGGCACGGTGGCCACGCCGCGGTCGGCGTACTGACGCAGCGTGGCCGGGTCGTCGTCGCACAGGGTCGGCGCGGCGCCGAACCGGGTCAAGGCGGCCAGCACCGCCCTGCCGGTCACGCCGCCGCCGGCCACCAGCACCGGCGCGCCCGGCGCCAAGGGGTCGAGCCCGGGTACCTCAGGCACCGATCGCGCCCAGCCACTCACCGTAGAAGAGGGCCACGCCCAGGCCGCAGGCGATCGCGGTGAGCAGCCAGAAGCGGATGATCACCGTCGTTTCGGCCCAGCCGGCCAACTCGAAATGGTGGTGGAAGGGCGCCATCCGGAACACCCGGCGCCCGGTGGTGCGGAAGGCCAGGATCTGCAGCACCACGGACGTGACCTCCGCGACGAACAGCGAGCCCAGCACGACCGCGAGGACCTCGGTGCGGCTGGTGACCGACAGGCCCGCGATGATGCCGCCCAGCGCCAGGGAGCCGGTGTCACCCATGAAGATCTTGGCCGGGGCGGCGTTCCACCACAAAAAGCCGATGCAGGCGCCGGCGGTGGCGGCCGCGATGAGCGCCAGGTCCAGCGGATCTCGCACGTTGTAGCAGCCCAGGCCCGGAGCGGTGACGCACGCGTTGCGGTACTGCCAGAAGGTGATCAACACGTAGGCGGCGGTGACCATCGCCATGCAGCCCGCGGCCAGCCCGTCCAGGCCGTCGGTGAAGTTGACCGCGTTGGACCAGGCGCTGACGATCACCACGCAGAACAGCACGAACAGGCCGGGAGCCAGTGTGACGGTGGCGATTTCGCGGACGTAGGACAGGTTCGCGCTGGCCGGGGTCAGGCCGTTGGCGTTGCGGAACTGCAGGACCAGCACCCCGAACAGCACCGCGGCGACGATCTGCCCGACCGTCTTGGCCGTCTTGTTCAGCCCGAGGTTGCGCGACCGGCGGATCTTGATCAGGTCGTCGAGGAACCCGACGCCGCCCAGCACGGTGGCCAGGCCCAGCACCAGCAGACCCGACGCCGAGATGCCCTCGCCGTCGAACGCCAGCCCGGCGAGGTGCGCGCCCAGATAACCCGCCCAGATCCCGGCCAGGATCGCCACGCCGCCCATCGAGGGCGTGCCGCGCTTGGCGTGATGGGTCGGCGGCCCGTCCTCGCGGATGTGGTGTCCGAACCCCTGCTTGGTGAACAGCCGGATCAGCGCCGGCGTCAACAGGATCGAGACGGTCAGCGCGATGGCGACCGCGATGAGGATCTGTCTCACGGGCGGGCCCCGCTGTCCGGGGCATCCGAGGACAGCGCCTCCGCCAGCGCACCCAGGCCCGCGGCGTTGGACGCCTTGACCAGGACCACGTCGCCGGGTTGCAGCTCGGCCCGCAGCAACGCCAGGGCGGCGTCGGCGTCGGGCACGCTGACGGCCCCCCGATCGCCCCAGGAGCCCACGGCCCCTTCCAAGACCGCGCCGTCGTGCATGGCGCTCATCGACCTCCCGGTTCCCACGACAACGAGTCGAGACACATCTAAGCGCACCGCGAGCCGGCCGATGCGGTCGTGCTCGGCTATCGCGTCCTCACCGAGCTCGGCCATCTCGCCCAGCACCGCCCAGCTCCTGCGCTTTTCGGTGGGGCCTTCCCCGCTGCCGTGGGCGATCCAGGCCAGCGCCTGCAGCCCGGCCCGCATCGAGTCGGGGTTGGCGTTGTACGCGTCGTCGATCACCGTGACGCCGTCGCGGCGGGTACTCACCTGCATGCGGTGCCGCGACACCGGGCCCGCGCCTTGCAGCGCGGCGGCCACCTGCTCGACGCCGGCGCCGCATTGCAGCGCGACCGCGCCGGCGCACAGCGCGTTGGTGACCTGATGGTCGCCGAACACACCGAGCCGCACGTCGACTGCGCTGTCCATCGCGTGCAGGGTAAAGCGCGGCCTGGCCAATTCGTCGAGCGACACTCCCTCGGCCCACACGTCGCTGGGACCCGAATCGGTGCGGGCCGCGCGGCTGACCCGGACCACCCGGGCCGCGGTGACCCCCGCCATCGCGGCAACGGTGGGGTCGTCGACGTTGAGGACGACGACGCCGGACGACGGAACCGCTTGTGGCAGTTCGGCTTTGGTGCGCGCGATGGCTTCCCGGGAGCCGAACTCGCCGAGATGGGCGGTGCCGACGTTGAGGACCACCCCGATCGACGGCGGGGCGATCTCGGCCAGCGCGGCGATGTTGCCGGGGTGCCGCGCCGACATCTCGAGAACCAAATAGTCGGTACTTCGCGTCGCGCGCAACACCGTCCAGGGGTGGCCCAGCTCGTTGTTGAACGACCCGGGCGGGGCGATCACCTCGCCCAGCGGCTCGAGCACGGCGGCCACCAGGTCCTTGGTCGAGGTCTTTCCCGATGACCCGGTGATCCCGATGATGGTCAGGCCGCCCGCGACCAGCTCGGCCGCCACGGCCCGGGCCAGCTTGGCCAGCGCGGCCAGCACCGCCGCGCCGGAGCCGTCGGCGTCGTGCTCGAGCACCCCGGCCAGCCCGCCCCCGGTCGCGCGAGGCTGGGGGTCGACCACGACGGCGGGCACCCCGACCGGCCGGGCCGCCAACACGGCGACCGCACCCGCCGCGACCGCCGAGGCCGCGTGGTCATGCCCGTCGGAGCGCGCGCCGGGCAGCGCCAGGAACAGCCCACCCGGGCCGACCTTGCGCGAGTCGAATTCGACGGTCCCGGTGACGTGCAGGTCCGCGGCGGCCTCCGGTGTGATGTCGGCCAGTGTGCCGCCGACGATTTGGGCGATTTGGGCGAGGGTCAGGTCGATCACCGGGTGGCCTCCAGCGCCTTGGCCAGCTCCACCCGGTCGTCGAACGGTCGGACCTCGCCGCCGGCGCTTTGCCCGGTTTCGTGGCCCTTGCCGGCGATCACCACCACGTCCCCGCGGCCCGCCCAGGCGACGGCGTGCCTGATCGCCTCGCGACGGTCGCCGATCTCGACCACCTGCGCCGTGCCGGCACCCGCGAGCGCCCCCGCCAGGATCTCGCGGCGGATCGCCGCCGGATCCTCGCTGCGGGGGTTGTCGTCGGTGACGACGACCAAATCGGCGAGTTCCGCGGCGATTTCGCCCATCGCGGCCCGCTTGCCGGGATCGCGATCGCCCCCGGCGCCGAACACCACCGCCAAGCGGCGGCCGCGGCCCAGCAGCGTCGTCAACACCGCACGCAATGCCTCGGGCTTGTGGGCGTAGTCGACCAGCGCCAAGAAATCCTGGCCGCGATCGATCTGTTCGAGACGTCCGGGGACGCGGGTCTGCAGCAAGCCGGGGGCAGCCTGCTCCGGAGAGACCCCCACCGAATCCAGAATGGCCAGCGCCACAAGGGCATTCGCGACGTTGTAGTGGCCCGGCAGCCGGATGCCGACGCGGTGGTGCACGCCGGCGGGGTCCACGACGGTGAACTCCTGTCCCCCGGCGCCCATCGGCGCCACGTCCGCGGCACGCCAGTGGGCGGCGCGGCCGGTGGCGCTGACGGTGATCGCATCACCGGCGCGGTCGGCCATTGCGCGCCCGGCGTCGTCGTCGATGCAGACGACGGCGGTCCGGGCACGCAGTTTGGACGCCGGGTCGAACAGCACGGCCTTGGCCTCGAAGTAGTCGGCCATCGTCGGGTGGAAGTCGAGGTGGTCGCGCGAGAGATTGGTGAAGGCGCCCACCGCGAACGTGGTGCCGTCCACCCGGCCCAGGGTCAGCGCGTGACTGGAGGCCTCCATGACCACGGTGTCCACCCCGCGCTCGGCCATCGCCGCGAGCATCGCCTGCAGATCCGGGGCCTCCGGGGTGGTCAGCGCGCTGGGGATGTCCGCGCCGTCGATGCGGATGCCGATCGTGCCGATCAGCCCGGCCGTGCGCCCGCCGGCCCGCAGCCCGGACTCGACCAGATAGGTCGTGGTGGTCTTGCCCGACGTCCCGGTGATCCCGATGACCGTGACCTTCTCCGACGGGTTGCCGTACACCGCGGCGGCCAGGCCGCCGAGCACACGCCGGGGCGCCGGGTGCACCAGCGTGGGCGCCGCGCCGGCCAGCGAACCCATCTCCGCGACGCCGGCGGCGTCGGTGAGCACCGCGGCGGCACCGCGTGCGATCGCGTCGCCGGCAAAGCGGGCGCCGTGCGTGGTCGAGCCGGGCAAGGCTGCGAACAGGTCGCCGGGCCGCACGTCCTGGGCGCGCAGCGTCACCCCGGTGATCGTGAGGTCCGGGACGGCGACCCCGTCGGCCATCACCGCCCCGACCTGGGCCGCCAGCGCGGGCAGCGGGGCCCCCGAACAGGAGGTGGGGCGCAGCTCAGCGGGCACCGATACCACCTCCGTCCAACGTCGCGCGATCGCCATGATCAGCCATGACACCCTACCTAGACGCATCGGCCGCGGAGTCGCCGTGCTGTGCTGCCCCCGCTCTCCAAGGATCCTTCAAGCCCTTTGCCGCAACCTTCGGCTACCCCGACGTTTCCGTCGGGTGAAAGCACATCGGCCGCCACCAAAGGGGTAAGGCAATGAAGATCACCCTCACCGCAGCCAGCCTGCTCACCGCCGCCGTCCTCACGGCATGCGGGTCGGCCGGCCATAGCGACGCCTACAACAAGGGATTTAAGTTCGCCGACGGCAACAGCTTGGTGCAAACCCAGGCCGGCATGATGGGGCCCTCGACCATCTGCGGCTCGTGGGCGACAAACCAGGCTCAGGGCCTCAACCAGCAGGAGTGGATTCAGGGCTGCCAGGATGCCCTGGCGAAGGACAAGGGCTGACAATCGGTCGGCGACCCGCTTCGCCCGGCTGTGCCGCCCTCGCGATCGCCGCTAGGTCGCCTGCAGCGTCAGCGGCGGCCCCGGATCCGGTGACAGCGGCACGTTTTCGCGCTGCATCAGCCAGCCGGCGATGTTGTGGAACAACGGCGCCGCCGAATGCCCCGGCGAACCATCGGCATTGCGCTGCGGGTTGTCCATCATGATGCCGATGACGTAGCGGGGATTGTCGACGGTGGCCATGCCGGCGAAGGTGATCCAGTAGACGTCGTCGAAATAACAACCGCAGCCGGGGTTGATCTGCTGGGCGGTGCCGGTCTTGCCGGCCATCTGGTAACCGGACACCGCGGCCGCGGGCCCGGTGCCCTGCTGGTAGCCCATCGGGTCGCGCTGCACGACGGCGCGCAGCATGCCCCGCACGGTCTGCGCGGTCTGCGGCGAGACCACCCGCACGCCTTCGGGGTGCGGTTCCTCGGTCTTGGTGCCATCGGGTGCGATGGTGGCCTTGATGATCCGCGGCGGCACCCGCAGGCCGTCGTTGGCGATGGTCTGGTACATGTCGGTCATCTGCAGCAGGGTCATCGAAAGGCCTTGGCCGATCGGCAGGTTGGAGAAGGTGCTGCCCGACCATTGGTCGATGGGCGGGACCAGCCCCGCACTCTCACCGGGCAGCCCGACGTTGGTGCGCTGGCCCAGCCCGAACTTGCGGACCATGTCGTAGAAGCGTTCCGGGCCGACGCGCTGCGCCAGCATCAGGGTGCCGACGTTCGACGACTTCCCGAACACGCCGGTGGTGGTGTAGGGCATCACGCCGTGGTCCCAGGCGTCGTGGATCGATACCCCGCCCATCTGGATCGAGCCGGGCACGTGCAACACCTCGTCGGGGTTACTCAGCCCGTATTCGATGACCGAGGACGCGGTGATCACCTTGTTCACCGATCCGGGCTCGAAGGGCGAGGACACCGCCAGGTTGCCCAGCTGCCTGTCGCCCTGGCGCCCGATGTCCTGGGAGGGGTCGAAGGTGTTGTCGTTGGCCATGGCCAGCACCTCGCCGGTCTTGGAGTCGAGCACCACGGCCGAAACGTTGTGCGCCCCAGACAGATTCTTGGCCTGCTGGACCTGCTGCTGCACGTAGAACTGGATGTCGTCGTCGAGCGTCAGCTGGACCGTCGACCCGTTGACCGCCCGGTGCCGGTTGCGGTAGCTGCCGGGGATGACGACGCCGTCGGACCCGCGGTCGTAGGTGACCGAGCCGTCGGTCCCCGAAAGCACGGAGTCCAGGGAATCCTCCAGCCCCAGCAGCCCGTGGCCGTCCCAGTCGATGCCGCCGACGATGTTGGCCGCCAGCGATCCACCGGGGTATTGGCGCAGATCCTGCCGCTCGGAGCCGACCTCCGGATACTTCTCGGAGATCGCGCTGGCCACGGCGGGGTCGACGGCGCGCGCCAGGTAGACGAAGTTGTCGTTGCCCTGCAGCTTTTTCAACACCGTCTGGTAGTCGGGCTTGTTGTTCAGCCGGGTGGAGACCTCCTTGGCGATGTCCCGCAGCCGCTCCTGCGGGTCGGGGGCCGCGGAGTTCTTCCGCTTCGCCTCTTCGAGTTGCTGGCGAATCCTCTTCGGCTGGAACGTCAATGCCCTCGACTCGATGGTGAACGCCAGCTGTTGGTTGTTGCGGTCGACGATGCTGCCGCGCACCGCCTTTTCGACGTCGGTGACCTTGAGCTGACCGGCCGCCTGGGCCCGCAGCTTGGGGGCGTCCTTGACCTGCAGCATGAACAGCTGGGCCCCCGCCACCAGCATCAGCACCAGGATGACGGCGTTGCCGGCGCGGTGCCGGAAGACGAACGAGGCGCCGCGCGAACCCACTTCCACGATCTGGCGGGTGCGGCGCTGCCGCGCGGAGTGACCGGCGCCGACGGCGTCGGGCCGCGCGTCCGCGCGAGTTGGCTTGACCTCCTTGGCTTTCCGGAATCTCTTCGGCCCGCGCGGGTCCGACGGCTGTTGTGCCCGCTTGGGATCGCGGGGCCGCTTCGGTTGCCGGACTCCCTTGGACTCCTGTGGTTTACGCGGACCGCGGGTCGGCCGCCCGGACTGTGATCGGCTCGCGCGTCCGGCGTCGCCGCGGCTCACCGGGCCGCACCCGGCGTCGCGGCGGTCAGGGGCCCGAACTGCCCGCCGTTAGCCGGCACACCGGGCTGCCCCGGCACGCCGGGCATGACCGGGGCCACCACCTGGGGCGGGGCCGGCGCGGTCCCGGGCCGCACCGGAACCGGCACTTCGGCGGGCAGCGGCGCAGGCGCCGGAGCGGGAGCAACGGGCAAGCCGCCCAACGGGATCGGCACCTCGGCGGGCCCAGGAGCCGTCGCCGGTGCCGCCGGGCCGGGCAGTCCCGGCAACGGCACGATGCCCTGGAAGTGTCCGGTCGCCGGGCCGCCGGGCATCCCCGGCAGCGGCGCGGTCGGTTGCGAAGGCAGGTGCTGGCCGCCCACCGTCGACGACCCGTCCGGGGCGCGTAACAGCGCCTCCGGACCCTGCCTACCCGGCACGGGCGGGCCCCCGGGCGCGGGTTGCACCCGGATGGGGACCTCCGGCGGGAGCGCCGGCGGTGGCGGGGGCGGCGGGGGCGCGTCGGAGAGCTTGGTGTTCAGCGGCGGCGGCGGGACCCCGTCGGCCGGCTTCGGGGTGCCCACCACCACCCAGTTGCCCGACGGGTCCTGGACCAGGTGCGCGGTGTCCCTGGTCGGGATCATGCCCTGCTTGCGGGCCGCCTCGGCCAGCGCGGGCGCGGATTCCGCCTCGCGCACATCGCGTTCCAGCGCCTCCTTCTGCTCCTGCAGCATCCGGTTCTTCTCGCGCGCGTGGCTCAACTGGTAGGAACGCTCGGCGGAAGCGGTGGACAACCACAGCGTCAGGCCCAGGCCGAGGCCGAGCGCGCCGATGATCAACACGACAAACGGGACCTTGGCCGCCAGCGTGCGCGGCCGCAGGTCGATCGACGCGAGCCGGGTGGCCAACCGCTCCGACAACCGGGGCCGGATGGCCTTGGGCGCCTTGGCTTTCCGTGCTTTGGCTCGAGCCTTGGCCTGGCTGGCACTTTTGGGCCGGCCCGACCGCTCCGCGGGCCGGGTGATGGGGCTGGTTTGCGGCCCGGACTTGTGCGCTCTGGCCTCGCGGGTGTTCGCCGAGGCCGGCCGGGTGCGCCGCGGCGTCACCGAGTCGGCGGTGGCGCGCCTGCCCTTGCGGGTGGCACCGTCGCGCCCGTTGCGGCGGTCACCGCCGCCGCGGCGCTTCGGCGCCTCGCGCTTTACCTTCATAAGTCGCCTTTCCCGCTCGCCTGCTGTGATGGCACCCGCTGCTCCAGCCGTTGCAAGGCCCGTAATCGCACGGCGGCGCTGCGAGGGTTGCGTTCGATCTCGGCCGCGTCCGCGCGTTCGGCGCCGCGCGTCAACGACCGGAATAGCGGCTCGTGGCCGGGAAGTTCGAAGGGAAGATCCACCGGCGTCCGCGAGGCGACCGCGTCGGCGAACACGCGTTTGACGATCCGGTCTTCCAGCGATTGGTAGGCCAATACCGCGATGCGTCCGCCCACGCGCAGCGCGTCCAGGGCGGCGGGCAGGGCGTCGCGCAGCGAGGCCAGTTCGTCGTTCACGGCGATCCGCAGCGCCTGGAAGGTGCGCTTGGCCGGATGCCCGCCGGTGCGGCGGGCGGGCGCCGGAATCGCTTGGTAGAGCAGGGCTACCAGCTCCGCGGTCGATGTGAACGGGGTGCGGGCGCGCTGGCGGACGATCTGCGCGGCGATGCGGCGCGCAAAGCGCTCCTCGCCATAGCGGTGCAGGATGTCGGCCAGCGCCGCCTCGTCGTAGGTGTTCACGATGTCGGCCGCGGTCAGCGACGACGACGGGTCCATCCGCATGTCCAGCGGCGCGTCCTGGGCGTAAGCGAAGCCGCGTTCGGCGCGGTCGAGTTGCATGGAGGAGACGCCGAGGTCGAAGAGCACGCCGTCGACGGATTCGACTGGGGCGTAGCCGGATTCGGTGAGGGCTCCGCCGAGGCCGTCATAGCGGGTCTGCACCAGCGTGACCCGGTCGGCGAACCGGGCCAGCCGCTGCCGGGCGATGTCCAGGGCGCTGGGGTCGCGGTCGAGTCCGAGCAGCCGCAGGCCGGGTAAGTCGGTGAGGAAGCGCTCGGCGTGCCCGCCCGCGCCGAGGGTGGCGTCGACCAGAACGGCCCCCGAGCCGTCGGAGTTGTGGCGCGTCAGGGCGGGGGTGAGCAGCTCGACGCAGCGGTCCAGCAGGACCGGCACATGGCCGAAATCGTCTGAAATATCTGCCACCGCAACGCCTCCCCGGACCTGACGGCCGGCCCCTGCACCCGGGTCCCTGTCCGAAGGCGCGAACCTGGCGTTGGGGAAGTACGCCAGGGTCGGTTCGGGCAGAGGCCACGATGCACGGGCACGCGCCTCAGATAATGTCGCCGAGTGCTTCATCGCTGGCCGCGGAGAAGTTCTCTTCGTGGGTCTGCTGGTAGTCGTGCCAGGCTTGCGCATCCCAGATCTCGAGATAGTCGACCGCCCCGATCACCACGCAGTCCTTGGACAGGTTCGCGTACCGGCGGTGGTCGGCCGACAACGTGATCCGCCCCTGCGCGTCGGGATGCTGCTCGTCGGTGCCGGCGGCGAGGTTGCGCAGGAACGCTCGCGCCTCGGGGTTGCTGCGCGACGTCTTGCTCGCCCGCCGCGCCAGCTGCTCGAATTCCGCCCTCGGGTAGACGGCCAGGCTGTGGTCTTGGCTCTTGGTGACCATCAACCCCCCTGCCAACGAGTCGCGGAACTTGGCGGGCAACGTCAGCCGCCCCTTGTCGTCGAGTTTGGGCGTGTAGGTGCCGAGAAACACCAGCTCACCTCCCACACCGGTCGCCCAAACACTTCAGCCACCATACCCCACAGTCCCCCACTTTGCCCCATTGTTTGGGTGTCGTCGCCGACTTTTCCGGGTTATCCGCCACCCCCGGTCGTCACAACGCGGCCCGATGGCCGGTGCAGGCGGGTCGCCACGCGGCCGTGATGCGGGAAAACCCCACCTCAGCGTGGTGAATCGGCCGGGTGGGGCGCGGTGGGGCGCCGGAGTGGGGGCCGGTGGGGCGTGATCGAGGCGCCCGGGACTCGATTTGGGATCGATTGAGCGTCGGACGGGACTCGCCACCCCCCGCTCACGGCGGCCGAGCATGAAAAAACGGGGCAGCCGAATCGGCTACCCCGTGTCGGGTGGTTCGTTACTCGTCGAAGCGCCGGCGGAACCGGTCCTCCATGCGGCTGGTGAACGAGCCGCCGCCCTTGTTGCGACGCTGGCGGGCCGACCCGGGCGCCGAACCGGAGCGGTCCGGCCGGCCGGGCAGTCGCGGCCCGGTAATCGCGTAGACCACGCCGCCGAACATCACCATGAAGCCAAACACGCTCAGAATCGGGAAACTTCCGATCATCGTGGCTTTGAACGCCACCCCCGAAACCAGCATTGCCAGGCCGATGACGAACAACGCCGCGCCCTGCAGGCGCCGCCGCGCGGTCGGCGCGCGGAACCCTCCGCCGCGGACGCTCGATGCGAATTTGGGGTCTTCTGCGTAGAGCGCGCTCTCGATCTGATCGAGCATCCGCTGTTCATGATCGGAGAGTGGCATTCGTCCCTCCTTGCCGACAGTTTGGCACGTAACTATCGATAGCACGCGGATGCCCGTTGTAAAGGCAACTAACACAAATGATACGAGGTCAATCTGCGCTGTACCACCGGTTCGGCAGCGATTCTATCCCGGCCCCACCCCGACACCGGCGCGGCCCACAACGGCGGTGCGCGGCAACCCGCTTGCCGCGGCGGCGGGTCGATCGGCCCCCGAACGCCCCTGCCGTGACCGCTTGGCACGCGGCGGACAACGGCGTCGGATAATGGCGACAGCGGCACCTGGCCGAATCAAATACCCGAAGTCGACGGATGAGGAGGGCCCCGCGCGTTGGCGATATTCCTCATCGATCTGCCGCCGAACGATATGGAGCGCCGTCTCAGTGACGCCCTCCGGGTCTATGTCGAAGCGATGCGCTACCCGCGGGGCACCGAGAACCAGCGCGCCGCCATGTGGCTCGAGCACATCCGGCGACGCGGGTGGCAGGGCGTCGCGGCGGTAGAAGCCGAGGCGCCCGGCGGGCAACCCCCGCCGGCCGCCGAGCTGACCAACGCCCCGCTGCTCGGCGTTGCCTACGGCTATCCCGGGGCGCCCGGCCAGTGGTGGCAGCAGCAGGTTGTCCTCGGGCTGCAACGCGGCGGCTCTCCGGCCGCGGAGATCGCCCGGCTGATGAACAGCTACTTCGAGTTGACGGAGTTGCACATTCATCCGCGCGCGCAGGGCCGCGGTCTCGGCGAGGCACTGGCCCGCCGGCTGCTCGCCGCCCGCGAGGAGCAGAACGTGCTGCTCTCCACGCCGGAGACCAACGGCGAACCCAACCGCGCATGGCGGCTGTACCGGCGGCTGGGCTTCACCGACGTCATCCGCGGCTACCACTTCGCGGGGGACCCGCGCGCGTTCGCGATCCTGGGCCGCGCGCTGCCGCTTCAGTGACGCGGATCTGGCACGATGACCTCGTGCACGCCAGCCCTTCCCCGCCTCGAGCCCGCGGATTCACGCCTCGCCGGCGCCGCCTGCTGGCCATCGCGATGCTGCTGCTCATCGTGCCCTTGGCCAGTGGCTGCCTGCGGGTGCGGGCGTCGCTGACCATCTCGCCGGACGATCTGGTCTCCGGGGAGGTCATCGCGGCGGCCAAGCCGAAGACGCCCAAAGACTCCGGTCCCCAGCTCGACACCAACAACCTGCCGTTCAGCCAGAAGGTGGCGGTGTCGAACTACGACAGCGACGGCTACGTGGGGTCGCAGGCGGTGTTCTCCGACCTGACCTTCGCCGAGTTGCCGCAGCTGGCCAACATGAATTCCGACGCCCAGGGCGTGAACCTGTCGCTGCGCCGCAACGGCAACCTGGTGATCCTGGAGGGCCGCGCGGACCTGACGTCGGTGACGGACAACGACGCCGACGTCGAGCTGACCGTCGCCTTTCCCGGCGTGGTGACCTCGACCAACGGTGACCGGGTCGAGCCCGACGTGGTGTCGTGGAAGCTCAAGCCGGGCGTGGTGAGCACCATGACGGCCAACGCCCGCTACACCGACCCCAACACCCGCAACTTCACCGGGGCGGGCGTGTGGCTGGGCATCGCGTCCTTTGCCGCGGCCGGCGTCGTGGCGCTGCTCGCCTGGATGAGCCGCGACCGCTCGCCGCGGTTCACCGCGCCGCGCGATCAACCGCGCAGCTAGGGAGATCGCGCCAACCTAGGGCGACCAGTAGGCCAGCATCTCCGCGAACGTCTGGAAGGCGGGCCCGGAAACCCCGTAGGTCGCCTCGAAATGGATGCTCAACGGGAAGCCGAGTTCGGCGACGCCGTCGATCACCCGCTTGTACAGGTCGACCATGAGCTGGCGCTTCTTGTCCGGTTCGCTGGCCGCCAGCCTTTTGACGAACTCCTGCTCGCCGGTCACCGCGGCGTTGCCCGGGTCCTGGATCAGCCAGTTGATCAGGCCGACCCGGCTCTCCACCTTCGGCACGAAGCCGAAGGACAACAGGATTTCGGGCCGGTGATCGGTGTTGTTGGCGAAGTCGCTCAAAAAGCCCACGATCGCGTCGGAATACAGCAACTGCGTCATGCCGTACGTCGCGCCCTGGTTGCACTTGAAGTTCAGCCGGCCCTGTTCACCCTCGCGGGTGGGGATCACGATCACGCCGCGGTTGCTGAGCAGCTCGCGATAGATCGACAAGGCGTCGGTCGGCGCGACACCGGAGCCTTCGCCGTCGTTCATCGTGCGCGGCACGCCGACGAAGACGACGCCTTCCATCCCGGCATCGCACAGGTCGGTGAGCCGTTGGCGCAGCGACGCCTCGTCCATGAATGCGGTGACCTGCGTGCACAGCCCGTGGAACCCGGGCAGCTCCGGCTTGATGATCGACCAGAAGTCCAGCACGTCCAGTTTCGGCTTCATCGGGACGGGACGGTCGTCGTCTTCGGCGATCATGCCCGGGATCATCACGTGCCGGATCCGGCCCTCCAGCCCGAATTCGGCCGAGTACCGCACCACTTTCGTCGCGTCCTCGAGCGCCCGCTCCTTGCCGTCTTCGACGTTGGGGGGCACCAACTCGAGCGCGATGGTGTTCAGGCTCACGCGGCTCCTCTCCTTGCCGGGCCGGGCGGGGCGGCGCTGCGCCACGCAGCGCCCGGACACCCTCGCCAGCATAGGGGCGGGATAGTGAGGCAGTCGAAGCAACTGGGGGCGCGCAAGCCACATAAACTGTCGGCCCTAGAGACATGCCGAGCAGAAAGGGGCGCCGCGCTGAGCCCAGAAGCCGCACCCGCGGCGGCAACCGTCGAGTTGACCGGCGCCATCACCGAGGAACTTCGGCGGTACCTGCACGACCGGCGCGCCCAGAGCGCCTACATCAGCTCTGAAGGCGCCGACTTCGACGTCCTGATCGCGGCCCTGGAAGACTTCGTGCTCGGCGGCGGCAAGCGGCTGCGCCCCGCCTTTGCCTACTGGGGCTGGCGGGCGGTGGCGAGCGGGGATCCCGATCCCGAAGCGTTGCTGCTGTTTTCCGCGCTGGAGCTGCTGCACGCGTGCGCGCTGCTGCACGACGACGTGATCGATGACTCGTCCACCCGGCGCGGCAGGCCGACGACCCACGTCCGCTTCGCGGAGCTGCATCGCGACCGGGGCTGGCGCGGCTCGTCCGAGCGGTTCGGGACGTCGGCGGCCATCCTGCTCGGCGACCTGGCGCTGGCCTGGGCCGACGACATCGTGTCGGGCCTCGAGTTGGCGCCGGACGCCCGGCGGCGGGTCCGGCGGGTGTGGGCCGACATCCGCACCGAGGTGCTGGGCGGGCAATACCTCGACATCGTCGCCGAGGCCAGCGCCGCGGAGTCCATCGCGTCGGCGATGAACGTCGACACCTACAAGACCGCCTGCTATACCGTGGCGCGGCCGCTGCAGCTCGGCGCGGCCGCCGCCGCGGACCGACCCGAGGTGCAGGCCGCCTTCGCGGAGTTCGGCACGGACCTCGGCGTGGCGTTCCAGCTGCGCGACGACGTGCTGGGGGTGTTCGGGGACCCGGAGGTCACTGGCAAACCGTCCGGGGACGACTTGCGGTCCGGCAAGCGAACCGTGCTGCTGGCCGAGGCGGTGGAGCGGGCGGACAAGTCGGATCCCTTGGCGGCCAACCTGTTACGCACTTCGATCGGCGCACGGTTGACCGACGCCCAGGTCGGCGAGCTGCGCGAGGTCATCGAGTCGGTCGGCGCCCTGGCCGCCGCCGAGCAGCGCATCGCCGCGCTGACCGAACGGGCGCTGGCCACGCTGGCGGCGGCGCCCATCAACGCGGCCGCCAAGGCGGGGCTGGCCGAGCTGGCCAGGATGGCCACGATTCGGTCCGCCTGAGCCGATGACGAACCCGTCGACCCCGACACCCACCCCGACCGACGATTCGCCGGGCACCAAAAGATCTCTGGCTCACTATGTTTCACGGCTGGCCGAGTTCTACGCCGCCCCGGAGGGGCGCCCGGCGAAGCTGGGCCTGTTGGGCTCGGTGCTGATCACGTTGGGCGGGCTGGGCGCCGGCAGCACCAAGCCGCACGATCCGTTGCTCGAAGCGCTGCACCTGTCCTGGCTGCGCTTCGGCCACGGGCTGGTGCTGTCGTCGATCGTGTTGTGGACGGGCGTGGGCCTGATGCTGATCGCGTGGGTGCGCCTGGGCCGGCTCGCGCTGGCGGGCAACGCGACCGAATTCACCATGAGGGCGACCACCGCCTTCTGGCTGGCGCCGTTGCTGTTGTCGGTGCCCGTCTTCAGCCGCGACACCTACTCGTACCTGGCGCAGGGGGCGCTACTGCGCGACGGCTTCGACCCCTACGCGGTCGGTCCGGTTGCCAACCCAAACGTGTTGCTGGACAACGTGAGTCCCATCTGGACCATCACCACCGCGCCTTACGGGCCGGCGTTCATCCTGATCGCGAAGCTGGTCACGATGGTGGTCGGCAACCATGTGATCGCCGGGACCATGCTGCTGCGCCTGTGCATGTTGCCCGGATTGGCGCTGCTGATTTGGGCCACCCCGCGACTGGCGCACCAGCTGGGCACCAACGGCGCACTGGCACTGTGGATCTGCGTGTTGAACCCGCTGGTGCTCATCCACCTGATGGGCGGGGTGCACAACGAGATGCTGATGGTGGGCCTGATGGCCGCCGGCATCGCGCTGACCTTCCAGGGGCGTCACGTCCTGGGCGTCGTGCTGATTTCGGTGGCGATCGCGGTCAAGGCCACCGCCGGGATCTCGTTGCCGTTCCTGGTGTGGGTATGGATGCGGCACCTGCAAGATCGCCGCGGATACCGCGCCGTCCCCGCGTTCCTGGCGGCCACCGCGATCTCGGCGCTGACCTTCGCCATCGTGTTCGCCATTTTTTCGGCGGTGGCCGGCGTCGGGCTGGGGTGGCTGACCGCGTTGGCCGGGTCGGTGAAGATCATCAACTGGTTGACGGTGCCGACCGCGGTCGCCAACGTGATCCACGCCCTCGGCAGCGGGTTCTTCGCGGTCGACTTCTACACCATCCTGCGAGTCACCCGCTTCATCGGCATCGCGATCATCGCGGTGTCGCTGCCGTTGTTGTGGTGGCGGTTCCGGCGCGACGACCGCGCCGCGCTGGCCGGCATCGCCTGGTCGATGCTGATCGTGGTGCTGTTCGTCCCGGCCGCCCTGCCCTGGTACTACTCGTGGCCGCTGGCGGTGGCCGCGCCGCTGGCCCAGTCCCGGCGCGCGGTCGCCGCGATCGCCGGGCTGTCCACCTGGGTCATGGTGATTTTCAAGCCCGACGGATCGCACGGCATGTATTCGTGGCTGCACGTCTCGCTGGCCACCGGGTGCGCGCTGGCCGCCTGGTATGCGCTGTACCGGACCCCGGAGAGCGAATCGGTCAGCACGCCATAGCCTGCGCGCGCCGCACGACTTCCCGCGCCTGATGGGCGTGCAGGGCGTCGACGGGACGGGCGTTGCTGATGGCATCCCGGGTGCCGTCGCGCGTGATCGTCAGCGACGGGTCGGGGGTGAACAGCCAGCGCATGATCTCGGTCTCGTGGTAGCCGCCGTCGTGCAGGATCGTCAGCAGCCCCGGCAGGCTCTTGACCACCTCGCCGGAATTCGTGAAAAACACCTGGGGCACCACCACACCCCCGCCCCGGCGCACCGCGGCCAGGTGCCCCTCCCGCAGCTGCTGCTGAACCTTGCTGACCGACACGCCGAGCAACTCGGCGACCCGGGGCAACTCGTAGATGGGTTCGTCGGGGTCTAGCACGTCGTCCCCGGCCGGAACACTGCTCATCGCGCCAGTGTAGGCCCAGCTTCGCGCGTCGGACGGGCGTTCTGAGCCCGATTCCCGGGCCGCACCTACTATGGCCCCGTGGCCGCAGCAGGGACGGGAGACCCGATGGAGGGCGCGTTGCTGGACGGCCGCTACCGGGTCGAGTCCAGGATCGCCAGCGGCGGCACCTCGACGGTCTATCGCGGCCTCGACATGCGCCTCGACCGCCCGGTGGCGGTGAAGGTGATGGACGCGCGCTACGCCGGCGACGACCAATTCCTCACCCGCTTCCAGCTCGAGGCCCGCACGGTCGCCCGGCTGAAAAACCCCGGCCTGGTCGCGGTGTATGACCAGGGCCTGGACGGCAGGCACCCGTTTTTGGTGATGGAGCTCATCGAGGGCGGAACCCTGCGGGAATTGCTGGCCGAGCGCGGGCCGATGCCGCCCCACGCCGTCGCCGCGGTGCTGCGCCCGGTGCTCGGTGGGCTGGCCGCCGCGCACCGGGCCGGCCTGGTGCATCGCGACGTCAAACCCGAGAACGTCCTGATCTCCGACGACGGCGACGTCAAAATCGCCGACTTCGGCTTGGTCCGCGCCGTCGCGGCCGCCGGAATCACCTCCACCAGCGTCATTCTGGGTACCGCCGCCTACCTGTCACCCGAGCAGGTGCGCGACGGCAACGCCGGCCCGCGCAGCGACGTCTACTCCGCCGGGATCCTCACCTATGAGCTGCTGACCGGGCGCGCGCCGTTCACCGGGGATTCGGCGCTGTCGGTCGCCTACCGGCGGTTGGACGCCGACGTGCCGCCGCCCGGCGCCGCGATCGACGGCGTGCCACCGCAATTCGACGACTTCGTGCTGCGGGCGACGGCCCGCGACCCCGGCGATCGATACGCCGACGCCGTCGAGATGGGCGCCGACCTGGACGCCATCGCCGAAGAACTCGCGCTGCCCGCCTTCCGGGTGCCGGCGCCGCGCAACTCCGCCCAGCACCGGTCCGCCGCGTTGCACCACCTGCGGATGAGCGAGCGCCTGGCGGCCGCGGCTCCCGTCGGCCCGCCGGCCGCCGCACCGGTCCGCCACCCGACCCGCCAGCTGACGCGCGGGCCGCAGGACTGGGCCGAGCCCGCGCGCCCGGCCACCCCGGCGCCCGAACCCGACCACGACCAATACCAGCCGGTCTCAGGCGAATTCGCGGGCATCGCGATGAGCGAGTTCGTCTGGGCGCGTCAGCGCGCCCGGCGGATGGTGCTGATCTGGGTGGCGATCGTGCTCGCGCTCACCGGGTTCGTCGCGACCGCGGCCTGGACGATCGGAAGCAACCTCAGCGGATTGCTGTGAGCCTGTTCGCGGCGAGGGAAAGCTAGTCGCGCAGCATCTCGGCGACCAGAAACGCCAACTCCAGCGACTGCTGGGTGTTCAGCCGCGGGTCGCAGGCCGTCTCGTAGCGGCCGGCCAGGTCGGTGTCCGAAATGTCTTGTGCCCCACCCAAACACTCGGTGACGTTCTCGCCGGTGATCTCGACATGGATGCCGCCGGGATGGGTGCCCAGCGCACGATGCACCTCGAAGAACCCCTGCACCTCGTCGACGATGCGGTCGAAGTGCCGGGTCTTGTAGCCGTTGGACGACTCGTGGGTGTTGCCGTGCATGGGGTCGCACTGCCAGATCACCTGGTGCCCGGCGGCCTGGACCTTCTCCACGATCGGCGGCAGCAGGTCGCGCACCTTGTTGTTGCCCAGCCTGCTGACCAACGTCAGCCGTCCGGGCTTGTTGTGCGGGTCGAGCCGCTCCACGTATTCGACGGCCAGCTCCGGGGTCATCGTCGGGCCGATCTTGACGCCGATCGGGTTGGCGATCACCTCCGCGAACGCGATGTGCGCGCCGTCGAGCTGGCGGGTGCGCTCGCCGATCCACACGGTGTGCGCGGACAGGTCGTACAGCTGCGGCTCGCCGCCCTCGACGTCGGACAGGCGCAGCATGGCCCGCTCGTAGTCGAGCACCAAAGCCTCGTGGCTGGCGTAGATTTCGGCGGTCTGCAGGTTGCGATCGGCCACCCCGCAGGCGCTCATGAACCGCAGGCCCCGGTCGATCTCGGTGGCCAGCGCCTCGTAACGCGCGCCGGCCGGCGAGGTCCGGACGAATTCGCGATTCCAGTCGTGCACCAGGTGCAGCGACGCCAGCCCCGAGGAGGTCAGCGCCCGCACCAGGTTCATCGCGGCGCTGGCGTTGGCGTAGGCGCGCACCAGCCGCGACGGGTCGTGCTCGCGCACCGCGGCATCCGGGGCGAAGCCGTTGATCATGTCGCCGCGGTAGGACTTCAGGCCCAGCGCGTCGACGTCGGCCGACCGGGGCTTGGCGTACTGGCCGGCGATGCGGGCCACCTTGACCACCGGCATGCTCGAGCCGTAGGTCAGCACGACGGCCATCTGCAGCAGCGTGCGGATGTTGCCGCGGATGTGGGGTTCGGTGTTGTCGACGAACGTCTCCGCGCAGTCACCGCCCTGCAGGAGGAAGGCCTCGCCCCTGGCGACCTGGGCCAGCTGTTCCTGCAGCCGGACGATCTCCGACGGCACCGTCACCGGCGGCACGCTCTCCAGGACCGTGCGCATCGCCGCGGCCTGTTCGCCGTCCCAGCTGGGCTGCTGGGCGGCCGGCTTGGCCAGTGCGGCGTCCAATCGCGCGCGCAGGTCGGTCGACAGCGGCGGCAGCGGCGGCAGCTGGTCGATCGGGATGTCGACGGTCCAGTTCATCGGTCCATGGTAACCGGGGCTCGGGAACGGCTGATCAGGGCGAACGCCCTTCAGGGCCGCAGCGGCCGGGTTTGATGGTCCGCCTCCTCAGCGGGCCGCTTCGCGTCCCGCATCGTCACCGGAGGTGATCAGCCGGAACCGGCGCAGTTGGTCGCGGGCGTCAACCAGGGCGTCGTGGGCGTCCCGCGGCCGCGGGGGCATCCGGGGCGACCCGCGCTCCTCCCACAACTGCCGCAATTCCCTGGTGAAGCGCGGTATCGCCGGCGGTAGCGCCGGCATCGTCCCCCACAGCTGGCACAGGGCGACGTGGTCGTAGGCCCCCACCCACGCCCACAGCTCGATCGGCTCCCCCCCCTCCCCCCCGAGAAATGCCTCCAGATCCAGCCGGATCTGCTTGCGCGAGCGCCACAGCGGCGACGACGGCGGCGGCAGCTTGGGCAGCACGTTGGCGCGCACCCAGTTACCGGCGCGCTCGGGATCGAATTCGGTGGACACGGCGTAGTACTCGCGGCCGTCCTCGGCGACGACCCCGATCGAGATGAGTTCGATGGTGCGGCCGTCCTCGATGAACTCGGTGTCGTAGAAATACCGCACCGGCGCAGCCTATCGGCTGATCAGGATGGGCCCCGTCGGCGGCGGTGCCGCGTGCACGTCATGGTCGAGCTGGGCATCGACCAGGCGCTCGTCGGGCAGGGTCGGGGTCCCCGCGATCGCGCACTGCACCCACAGCTTGGCGCGAACCACCGGTCGGCGCAGCCGCCGCTCCCGCTGCAGCGCGCGTCGCATCTTGTCGGGCTGGGAGGTGTAGCGCCAGCGGGCCCACGGGGCGTGCGGGCGCGACAGCCGGATCGCGCCGATGACCAACAGCACGACGATGAACATGCCCAGCAATCCGGTCCACACCTTGCCCTTCAGCAGCACCACCACCGCCAGGGGCAGCGTGAACACCAGCTCACCGGCCACCCCGGCGCGTAGCGCCACCGCG
The DNA here is from genome assembly GCA_002102225.1 of Mycobacterium interjectum. Classification (GTDB taxonomy): domain Bacteria; phylum Actinomycetota; class Actinomycetes; order Mycobacteriales; family Mycobacteriaceae; genus Mycobacterium; species Mycobacterium interjectum_B. Next base: position 19,617 of record LQPB01000027.1, on the reverse strand, counting down.
TCGGCACCGTGCCAGAACGGAAGGAAGAACATCAGCGGGTGCAGGCCCATCATCAAAAGCCCGGCCACTGCCGCCGCGGCGAACACCGCGTCCACCGACGAGCGGCCGTCTTCCTCCCAGTAGACGTCGGACAGGTGCAGGATCAACGCGTACTCGTCGAGTACCAGCGCGGCCCCCACCCCGAAAAGGGTTGCCGCCAAAGTAAACTCGGGTTCTTGTCCGCTGACCGACAGGGTTACCAGCGTCAATCCGGAGAGCATCACCAGGACCACCCCGAACGCCACGTGGTGGATGTGCAGCTCGCCGATGTGCACGTTGCGGGGATGCCACCAACGGGTCGGGCGCCCGGTGTCGGCGCGGTGCCGGATCAGCCGCACGAACGTCCGCGTCACGAAGAAGGTCAGGATGAAGGCGATCAGGCAGCACAGCAACGGCAGGCGGCCGCGGTCGATGATGTCGTGCGCGAACCAGTGGGCCACCCCGAATACGAACCAGTGGAGCACCCTAGAAACCTACGCCAGCATTTCCCGACAGGGCGGGAGCCGCGCTGCGGCACGTGGCCCTCGGTTGCACCGATTACGCTGTTCTGCGACATGAGTAGATGGCCGGCCCCCGGCGCGGGCGTCCTAAGCAAACGTGGCCCCGCGGTGTTGGTGTGGGGTCTGCTTTGGCTGGTGGCGGCCGCGGCGATGTATTACGTGGCCGGGCGGTTGTTCGGGCACACGCCGTACCGCATCGACATCGACATCTATCAGATGGGCGGCCAGGCCTGGCTGGACGGGCGTCCGCTGTACCGCGGGGATGTGTTGTTCCACACACCCATCGGGCTGAACCTGCCGTTCACCTATCCCCCGCTGGCGGCCATCGTGTTCTGCCCGTTCTCCTGGCTGCACATGCCGGCCGCCAGCGTCGCGATCACGGTGTTGACACTGGTGCTGCTGGTCGCCTCGACGACGATCCTGCTGACCGGCCTGGACGTGTGGTCCACGTCGGCCCTGGTGTCAGGCCCGGCGTGGCTGCGGCGGTTGTGGTTGGCCGTGCTGATCGCGGCCGCGGCGACCCTCTGGCTGGAACCGATCACGTCGAACTTCGCCTTCGGCCAGATCAACGTCGTGCTGATGACCCTGGTGATCGCCGACTGCGTGCCCCGCCGCCTGCCGTGGCCGCGCGGGGTGCTGCTGGGCCTGGGCATGGCGCTCAAGCTCACCCCCGCGGTGTTCCTGCTCTACTTCCTGCTGCGCCGCGACAACCGCGCGGCGCTGACCGCGCTGGCGTCGTTCGCCGCGATGACCCTGCTGGGCTTCGCGCTGGCGTGGAGCGATTCGTGGGAATACTGGACCCACACCGTCCACCACACCGACCGCATCGGTGAGGCCGCCCTGAACACCGACCAGAACATCGCGGGCACCCTGGCCCGGCTGGGGCTGGGCGAGCACGAACGCTTCCCGCTGTGGGTGATCGCCTGCCTGCTGGTGCTGGCGGCGACGATCTGGGCGATGCGGCGGGTGCTGCGCGCCGGTGAGCCCATCCTCGCGGTGATCTGCGTCGCGCTGTTCGGCTTGGTCGTCTCGCCGGTGTCGTGGTCACACCACTGGGTCTGGGCGTTGCCGACGGTGCTGGTGACCGGCGTGCTGGCCTGGCGGCGCCGCAACGTCGCGCTGGGCCTGCTGAGCGTGGCCGGGGTGGCGCTGATGCGGTGGACGCCGATCGACCTACTGCCCAAGCACCACGAGACCACCGCGAACTGGTGGCGCCAACTCGTCGGGGCGTCCTACGTGTGGTGGGCGCTGGCGGTCATCGTCGTGGCGGGACTGACAGTCACGGCCCGCACGAGCCGGTCCGAGCCGGCCACCGCCGCGCCGACGCCGGTAGCCGCCAGCAGCTGAATCGATGGTGGCGACGGGGTGGGCTGACCCGTTAGCCGACGGCGGTCTCGGGGATCCGCGCGGCCTCATCGGTCGGTTCCCCCGCGGCCTCGAGTTCCGCGGCTTCCACACCGTGCTCCTTGACGCTGGCGGCGTAGAGGTCCACGTACTCCTGGCCGGAGAGGCGCATCAGCTCGTAGATCACCTCGTCGGTGACGGCGCGCTCGATGAAGCGGTTGCCGGCCATGCCCTCGAAGCGGGAGAAGTCCATCGGCTTGCCGAACCGGACGGTGACGCGCCCGAAGCGCAGCATCGTGGTGCCCGGCGGGTTGACCACATTGGTACCGACCATCGCCACCGGGATCACCGGAACCCCGGTGTGCAGCGCCAGGCGCGCCAGCCCGGTCTTGCCCTTGTACAGCCGGCCGTCCGGCGACCGGGTGCCCTCGGGGTACATGCCCAGCAGCTTGCCGTGGGCCAGCACCTGCTCGGCGGTCTTGAGGGCGGCCTGGGCGGCGTCGGCGTCGCTGCGGTCGATCGGCACCTGGCCGACGGCGGTGAAAAACCACCGGCTGAACCAACCCTTGATCCCGGTGCCGGTGAAATATTCGGACTTTGCGAGGAAGGTGATCCGGCGCCGGACGACCAGCGGCAGAAAGAAGCTGTCCATGACGGCCAGGTGATTACTCGCCAGGATCGCCGGGCCGGAATTCGGAACGTATTCCAGCCCTTCGACTTTCGGTCGACCAAGCAGGGAGAGCAACGGGCCCAGCAAGACGTACTTGAATAGCCAGTACCACATGGCCCTCCCTCTCGCCCGCACCCTCGGTGTTCTGCGCCAACTGTACCGACCCGCGGCGGCAGGGACCACCTTCGCCGCGGCCGGGTTACTCCTCGACTGTGACCGGGATGGGCTGATACCGCGTCTTGGCATCACCGGCCGGCGCGCCGGAGTCGGGCTCGGTGCCGCCGCCCTCGGGCGGCCCATCGGGCGGCGGTTTGGCCGAACGGTCGATGTCGTCGACGATGCCGCGGATGACCTCCAGCAGCGCGACGCTGTGGTCGGCGACGATGGTCAGCAACGGGTGCTGGTCGCCGGTCGCCAACGCGGCCAGCGCGCACACCGGGCACCAGACCTGTTGGCATTTGCCGGTCCCGTTACCGCCCGAGCCCGCAGTCAGCGCGGCGGCCGCCCGCACCGCCGGGTCGATGCCGTCGAGGATCGCCTGCGCGAGCCGGCGCAGCTCGGGACCCAGATCGGGGTGAGCCCCACTCACTTTGGCCACACCTCCGGGTCCGGTCGAAAGCGAACTGTCAGCTCGCTGCCCCGCAGGTGCGCGTCGAGCACCGTGCAGCGCCGCAGCACGGACGCCAACCGGACCCGGCGCCGCAACCCTCCGGCGCTGATGATCAGGTCGTCGTCGACTCGGCCCAGCGACAGTCCCGGGGGATCGAGCTGGGGCAACGTTAGCCGCATACGGTATATCGACCCAAGCCCCGACCCGGATTCGAGGTCCACCACGGGCCGCAGCGGGCCCGGCGGCGCCGCGCCGCCGCGGCGGCGGGCACCGTCGAGCAGCGCGCCCAGCGCCTTGGGACCGATCGGCTCGCCGGACAGGTGCGGGGTCAGCACCAGTGCCACGTCGCCGATGGTGGCGTCGAGCTCTTCGAGCACGACGCGTTGCTCCGCGATGCGTTCGGCGTACCAGTAGAACGCCGGGTGCTCGGGCAGGTTGTGGTACTCGTAGGACTCGTCCTCGGTGAGAACCTGGTTGACGATCAGCTCCTGGACCCGCACGCCCATCAGCGACAGGGAACCCAGGGTGCGCACCGCCTCGGCGGCCACCACGCGCTCGGGGGTCATCACCAGGTGCGCGGTGACCAGCTCGCCGTCGGTCAGCAACGTGCTCAGCCGGTCGACACTGCCGCTGATGCGCTCCAGCAGTTCCACCATCGCGGCCGAACGGGCGTCGTCGCCGGCCACGGACAGCCGGCGATGGCGCGGCCACGCGCGTTCCACGTAGAGCCCAAAGGTGGCCGGCAGGGTCAACATTCGCAACGCGTCGGCGGTCGAGGCGCAATCGACGACGATGCGATCCCATCGCCCGGAGGCGGCAAGCTCGCCGACGGCGTGCAGCCCCAGCACCTCCTGAACACCCGGCAAGGCCGAAAGTTCTTCGGGCGCAATGGTACTCAATTCCGAATCGGGAAACCGCCGATCCAGCGTTTCGACAACGCCCTGCCACCGGGCCTCCAGCAGCGCCAGGGTGTCCAGCGCCAGCGCGTCGAGGAAGCCGCCGCCCGCCTCCGCGTCGTCGGCGAGCACCCGTACCGGCTCGCCGTCACCGCTGGGCGGGACCGCGACGCCCAGCACGTCGCCCAGCGAGTGCGCCTGATCGGTGGACACGACCAAAACCCGCCGACCCGAGCCCGCGTCGCAGACCGCGGTGGCGGAGGCCAGGGTGGACTTTCCTACCCCGCCCTTCCCGACGAAAAGACTGATCCGGGCCGGGGTGGGTGCCCGGAAGTCGCTGGACTCACTCAGCCTCGACTCGTTTCTTCAGATCCTTCAAAGCGGTGTCGGTCAGCCTGCGTTCGGCCTTGCGTTTGAGCATCCCGATCATGGGGATGGCGAGATCGACCGAGAGTTCATAGGTGACGTCGGTGCCAGATCCCTTGGGCTCCAAGCGATAGGACCCTTCGAGCGAGCGCAGCAGCGAGCTGGAGACCAGGGTCCAGCTCAGCGACTTGCGGTCCTCGGGCCACTGATAGGACATGACCATGGTGTCTTTGATGACGCCAGCGTCCATCACGAATCGCACGACCTTCGGGTAGCCGTCGGCGCCCCTCTCCTGCACCTCGGCTTCCTTATATTCCGAGATCCATTCCGGGTAGGAATCGATATCGGCGATCACCTCCAGCACCGTGCCGGGATCGGCTTCGATGTGGATGGTCTGCGTCGTCTTTTCCGCCACCTGGCTGCTGCCCTCTCTCCCGCGAGCGGATAGGCCCCGCGATGCGCCGGGCTACCCCGGCCTCCGGGCCGAAACGGTACTCCTACCGCCGCACCTTGATCCGGCTAAACTACCGGAGAAACGCCGACCGGACGTGACCGTTCCGCCGTCCTTTTGACCTCGAACGCCATTTTCTTGCCCGCCACCCGACGGCGGTGTGTCATCTTCGCCAAGTTCAACTTTGCCAGCTGCCAGGCCGCCACCCCGGTGGGCTCGGCGTGCAGGAAGTAGTGCAGCACCACCCCGTCCAGTGACGGTTCCAGCCAGATCTCCATGGTGCCGGTCAGCGCGCCGGTGACCGTCCAGCGGATCCCCTTGTCGGCGCGATCCTCGACCACCTGCAGCCGCAGGTCGGGCCACCACCGCCGCCAGGACGACGGATCGGCGACCGCGGCGCCCACCCGCGCGCCGTCGGCGGCGACAAAGGTCTCGTCGGCGATCTGGATGCTGTTCACCATTCCAGCTTCACACACCGCCGCCCGGAACCGGCAAGCGCGGTGGCGGCCGAACCGACCTCGGCCGTGCTGCGCGAATGCGCCGATTAGGCTGGGCGTCAGCAAGCCGGCCCGACCAAGGCCAGGCAACGTCACGAGTTCAATCGAGGTCAGCACAGTGCGTGAGTACAGTGTCCCCGCCCGCTTCACCGTCGGCGAGCACGAAAACATCGCGGCCATGGTCTTCAGCCACGAGCGAGACGACCCGAGCTTCGTCATCTTCCAACGCCAGGTCGACGGCGTGTGGACCGACGTCACGTGCGCCGAGGCGGCCGACCACGTCCGTTCGGCGGCGCTGGGCCTGATCGCGCTCGGGGTGCAGGCCGGCGACCGGGTGTCCATCTTTTCGGCCACCCGCTACGAGTGGGCGATCCTGGACCTGGCGATCCTCGCGGTCGGCGCGGTCACGGTGCCGATCTACGAGACGTCCTCGGCCGAGCAGGTGCGCTGGGTGCTGCAGGACTCGGAAGCGGTGCTGGCCTTCGCCGAGACCGACGCGCACGCCGCGATGGTCACCGAGCTCACCGCCGAGCTGCCCGCGCTGAGCCGGGTGCTGCACATCGACGGTTCGGGTCCCAAGGCGCTCGACCAGCTCACCGAGGAGGGCGCCTCGGTCGAGCCGGCCGAGCTGACCGCCCGCCTCGCGGCGCTGCGCGCCGACGACCCGGCGACCCTGATCTACACCTCGGGCACCACGGGCCGGCCCAAGGGCTGCCAGCTGACCCATTCCAACCTGCTCTACGAGTCCCGGGGCGCCAAGGAGTGCCTGCCGACGCTGCTGGACGAGGGCCAGCGGCTGCTGGTCTTCCTGCCGCTGGCGCACGTGCTGGCCCGCTCGCTGACCCTGTCGGCGTTCGCGAACAAGGTGACGGTCGGGTTCACCAGCGACATCAAGAACCTGCTGCCGATGTTGGCGGTGTTCAAGCCGACCGTCGTGGTCTCGGTGCCGCGGGTGTTCGAGAAGGTCTACAACACCGCCGAGCAGAACGCCGTCAACGACGGCAACGGGCGCATCTTCGCGATGGCCGTACAAACCGCGGTGGACTGGAGCCAGGCCCAGGACGACGGCGGGCCCGGGCTGCTGCTGCGCGCCAAGCACGCGCTGTTCGACCGGCTGGTCTACCACAAGCTGCGCGCGGCGCTGGGCGGTGACTGCCACGCGTCCGTGTCGGGCGGCGCGCCGCTGGGCGCGCGACTGGGCCACTTCTATCGCGGCGTGGGCCTGACCATCCACGAGGGCTACGGCCTGACCGAGACCAGCTCGGCCATCACGGTCAACCAGGTCGGGCGGGTCAAGATCGGGACGGTCGGGACGTTGCTGCCCGGCAACAGCATGCGCATCGCCGACGACGGCGAGCTGTTGGTGCGCGGCGGGGTGGTGTTCGGCGGCTACTGGCGCAACGAGCAGGCCACCAGCGACGCGTTCACCGACGGCTGGTTCAAGACCGGCGACCTGGGCGCGCTCGACGAGGACGGCTTCCTGAAGATCACCGGCCGCAAGAAGGAGATCATCGTCACCGCCGGCGGCAAGAACGTCGCCCCCGCGGTGCTCGAGGACCAGCTGCGGGCGCACCCGCTGATCAGCCAGGCCATGGTTGTCGGCGACGCCAAGCCGTTCATCGGCGCGCTGATCACCATCGACCCCGAGGCGTTCGATCCCTGGAAGGAGCGCAACCACAAGCCCGCCGAGGCGTCGGTCGCCGACCTGGCCACCGACCCCGACCTGGTCGCCGAGGTGGACGCGGCCGTCAAGCACGCCAACCTGGCGGTGTCGCACGCCGAGTCGATCCGCAAGTTTCGCATCCTGCCGGTCGACTTCACCGAGGACACCGGGGAGCTGACGCCGACCATGAAGGTCAAGCGCAACGTGGTGGCCGAGAAGTTCGCCGCCGACATCGAATCGATCTACGAGAAGGACTAACCGAGCAGCTCGCCCAGCCGGGCCGCCAGCGTGTCCCAGCGCCACTGGGACGTCACCCACGTGCGCCCGGCTGCGCCCATCGCCGCGGCCCGGTCGCGATCGGCCAGTAGCCCGGTGACGGCCTCGGCGACCTCGTCCACCGACCGACCGTCGACCACCAGCCCGGTCTTGTTGTGCTGCACCGTTTCCGGGGCCCCGCCCGACAGGCCGGCGACGACCGGCACGCCCGTCGCCGAGGCCTCCAGGAAGACGATGCCCAAGCCCTCGACGTCCATGCCGGCGCCGCGGGTCCGGCACGGCATCGCGAAAACGTCGGCCAGCGCGTGGTGGGCCGGCAGTTCGTCGGCGCGCACGCCGCCGGTGAACGTGACGTGCTCGGCCACCCCGCAGTCCCGGGCCAGCTTGCGCAACGCGTCCAGGTAGGGACCGCCGCCGACGACGACCAGGGCCGCCCCGTCGACGTGGCGCCGGATCGACGGCAGGGCCTTGATCAGCACGTCCTGGCCTTTGCGCGGGACCAGCCGCGATAGGCACACGACGGCGGGCCGCTCGCCCAGCCCGTAGCGGGTGCGCAGCTCGGCCCGGGCCGCCGGGTCGGGCCGGAACCGCTCGGTGTCCACCCCGGGCGGCAGGTACTCGAGCCTGGCCGCGGGGCCGAAGGCCGAGGCGAAGCGCGAGCGCGTGTAGCGGCTCACGAACGTCACGACGTCGGTGCAATCACCGATGCGGCGCAGCACCGACCGCGCGACCGGCAGCATCGACCAGCCCACCTCGTGGCCGTGCGTGCTGGCCAGCACCCGGGTCGCGCCGGCCTGCCGGGCGCGCGGCGCCAGCAGCGCCAGCGGCGCGGCCGCGCCGAACCAGACGGTGTCGATGCCCCGCTCGCCGATCAGCCGGCGCATCCGCGTGTCCACCGCGGGGCCGGGCAGCATCAGCGTGCCCGGGTGGCGCACCACGCGGTAGCCGGCCGCCGCGGCCGAGTCATCAAACGCCTCGGCCCCCTTCCAGTGCGGCGCGTACACCGTCACCGAATGCGGCCCGGCGTCGACCAGCCGGCCGACGAACTCGCCCAGGTAGGACTGGATGCCGCCCGGGCGGGGCGGAAAGTCGTTGGTTACCAGCAGGACCCGGCTCACCTGCGTCAGGCTAGCGGGGCGGCCATTGGTGCCAGTGCACCAGCAGCCCGGCCGTGTCGGTGCCGAGGACGTCGTGGACGGCGGTGGGCACGTCGACGTGCCCGACACCGCAGGTGGCCAGGTACAGGTCGTGCAACTTGGGCGTCCCGTAGGTGTCGGCGACGAAGCGGGCGAACCACCATGCGCGGTCGTAGGCCAGCGAGCGCTGCGGCCCCGGCGCGTCCAGGTCGTTGTCGGTCGGCAGCGTGAGCGGCACCGGCAGCGCGTCGGCGGGCACCGGGGTCTGCGGCCGGGCGACGAAGTCGGCGACCCCTTCAGTGATCCAGTGGGGCGCGTCCGCGGCGGTGTCGGCGCGTGCCGCGTAGTGAAAAAGCTCGTGCGTCAACACAATTCGTAGCGCACCGTCGTTCATGGTGGCGGCGCCCGGCGCGAACACGATCCGTTGTCCGAACGCCGCCCGGTGCGCGGGATCGACGCGGTCGGCCACCGTCACGGCCGCGATGTCGACCCACTGCGATGGCGGTCCCCCGCCGGCGGCGGCCCGGAACTGTTCGGCCGAACCGGTGGCCAGGATCGAGATGTCGCGCGGCCAATCACCGCCCCAGAATGCCGTCACCGCGGTGATCGCGCCGCCGATATCGGACGCCACCCGGGACAGCAACCGGTCGGTGATGGCACCGCCCAGCCCCACCAGCCGGACGGTGCGGCCACCGACGACCAGCGACCTCGTGGTGGCCCCGGCCGCACTGCGCGGGGGGGTGACCAGCTGGGCGTGCCTCGCCGTGGCGTCGCGGGCGTCGAACGGCACCGCCGCCGCGACGATCAGCTCGAGGGCGAATACCCACGCCAGCAGGATCGCCAGGCGCCGACGCCGCCGGCCGAGGTGGTTATTAGTAGCGACGGGCGTCGTGGACCGGGCCTGCGGCGCCCATCGGCACCACCCGCACCGGCACGCCGTAGGTGGAGGAATGGATCACCATGCCGTCGCCGACATAGATGCCGCTGTGCGACGCGTCGTTGTAGAACGTCACCACGTCGCCGGGCTGCAGATCCGACAGCGCCACCGGCTGACCGCCCTGGGCCTGCGCCTGGCTGGAATGCGGCAGCGAGATCCCGGCCTGCTGGAACGCCCACATCACCAAACCGGAGCAGTCGAACGCGCCGGGTGATGCGCCGCCCCACACGTAGGACGAACCGACCTGGGTCAATGCCGCCTGCACGACGGTCGCGCGGTCACCGCCGCCCACGCCGCCCGGGGGTTGCATTCCCGGCATCCCCGGCATCATGCCGGCGGGTGGCGGCGCGTCAGCGGGCGCCGGCCCGCCGGGCGGCGGCACCGCGTCCGGGGCCGGCGCGCCGGGCGCCGGGGCGGCCGCCGGGACCTGCCCGGGGTCGGCCAGCGCGGTGCGCTGCTGCGGCGTGAGGGACACGTACTGGGATTTGACGACCGCGATCTGCACCTGCAGCTGGCTCTGCTTGGACTGCAGGCTGGCCCGCACGGCCGCGGCCTGCTCGGCCGCGCTCTTGGCGTCGGCCGCGGACTTGGCGGACGCCCGCTCGGCCTCGGCGGCCTGCGCCCCCGCGATCCGGTAGCTCGCCATCTGCGTGCGCATCTGCGTCGCCATCACCCGCTGCACGGCCAGCTTGTCGATCAGGCCCTGCGGCGATCCGGCGGTGAGCATCGCCTCCATGCCGTCGACGCGGCCGCCCATGTATTGCGCCGCGGCGAGCTTGTTGACCGCGCCCTGGAAGGCGGCCAGGCGCGCCTTCGCCGAATCCACGGCGGCCTGGTCGTCGGCGTGCTTCTTTTCCGCCGCCTGCTGGACCGCCAGCTTCTGGTTCAGGTCAAGCTGCGCGCTGTGCATCGCCTCGGTGGTCTGTTCGGCCTGGCGGGACAGCTGGTTCAGTTTGGCCAGCGCGTCCTCGGCCGGATCGGCCGCGGAATTCGCGGCAAAAACCCCCGTGAAGACGATCAAGCCCGCTAACGTACCGAGGGCAGAACGTGTGACGACACGCGCACAGGGGTACATAGAGTCGAGCCTCAAAATTTGCATCCTTAAACGGCCTGGACTGGCACTGCCGGAGCGCCGTCGGACTAGTTTAGGTCTCAAACAGGTTACGGAACGATATCGACGTTTGTCCAAACCGGGTCGTTAAGAAATCGGGAAGATTTCTGTCATTACTTTGTGAATAATGGCAATCCTCTAAGAGCGTCGAGCGGTTTTGGCGCACAAGGCAATTAGGCTACACCGGCTCCACGGTCGCGACGAATCGGCACCAACCGCAGCCGCGGGGCGAGACCCGCGTCGGCGAGCACTTCGAGCGCGGCCCGTTCGTCCCGCAGCAGGGTCTGGGGAACCCCGAGCAGCACGCTGACCACGCAGTCGCGGCAGCCCGGGCCGCGCACCGCGCACTCGTCGCAGTCGATCACCACCGGTGCGTCCGGACCGGGCCCCGGTTCACCCTTGCCGCTGCCGTATGCCATCTGGGGCCGTCCTCTCAGTCATCCGAACGCTGAAGTTCGCGTCGATCCGCACGCTAACCGGGGCCACCGACAACAATCCGAGATCGATCCGCCGCCGCTGGCCCGGCGTGGGAACCGCGGCGCTGTCGGTGCGGGTGCCTAACCTCTCGGCCATGAGTGGTGCGACTCAGCTGAGTTTCGCCGACTTGGGACCGCGCTGGGACCCGGCCGCCTCCCCAATCGACGAAACCCCGTTGCGCGACACCACTTTCGTCGTGGTGGACCTGGAGACCACCGGCGGACGCAGCAAGAGCGCCGACGGCGCGCCGTGCGACGCCATCACCGAGATCGGGGCGGTCAAGGTCCGCGGCGGCGTCGTGCTCGGCGAGTTCGCCACCCTCGTCGACCCGCAGCGCGCCATCCCGCCCCAGATCGTGCGGCTCACCGGCATCACGACGGCGATGGTGTGCGACGCCCCGACCATCGACGCCGTGCTGCCGATGTTCTTCGAGTTCGCCGGCTTGGACCACGGGGCGGTGCTGGTCGCCCACAACGCCGGCTTCGACGTGGGGTTCCTGCGGGCCGCCGCGCAGCGCTGCGACATCCCCTGGCCACGTCCCCAGGTCCTGTGCACGGTCCGCCTGGCCCGCCGGGTGCTCAGCCGCGAGGAGGCCCCCAGCGTGCGGCTGGGCGCCCTGGCGCGGCTGTTCGCGGCGGCCGCCCAACCGACCCACCGCGCCCTCGACGACGCCCGCGCCACCGTCGACGTGCTGCACGCGCTCATCGAGCGGGTCGGCAACCAGGGCGTGCACACCTACGCCGACCTGCGCTCCTACCTGCCCGACGTGACGCCGGCCCAGCGCCGCAAACGTGTTCTCGCAGAAGGCCTTCCGCACCGGCCGGGTGTCTACCTGTTCCGCGGGCCGGCGGGCGAAGTGCTCTACATCGGGACCGCCGTGGACCTGCGCCGCCGGGTGGGCCAGTACTTCACCGGCGCGGACCCCCGCGGCCGGATGAAGGAGATGGTCGCGCTGGCCGGCGCCGTCGACCACGTCGAGTGCGCGCATGCGCTGGAGGCCGGGGTGCGGGAGCTGCGGCTGCTGGCCGCGCACGCGCCGCCCTACAACCGGCGGTCGCGCTTCCCGCAACGGTGGTGGTGGCTGGCGCTCACCGACGAGGCGTTTCCGCGGCTCGCGGCGACCCGGGCGCCGCGGCACGACCGCGCCGTCGGCCCGTTCCGCTCGCGCACCGACGCCACCGACATCGCGGCGCTGCTGGCCCGCTTCACCGGGCTCCGCACCTGCACCGCGCGGCTCGGCCGGTCGGCCCTGCACGGACCGGCCTGCCCCGAGGTCGAAGTGTCACCCTGTCCGGCCGCCCGAGGCGTCACCGCCACTTCATACGCCGCGGCCGTGGCGCGCGCCGCGGCCCTGATCGACGGGCAGGACAACGCCGCCCTGGCCGCCGCCGTGCGCCACGTCAGCGCGCTTGCCGAGCAACGTCACTTCGAGAGCGCCGCGCGGCTGCGCGACCGCACCGCCACCGCCATCGAGACGCTGTGGCGTGGTCAGCGGCTGCGGGCGCTGGCATCGCTGCCCGAGCTGATCGCCGCCGCGCCGGACAGCCCCGACGGCCGGGGCGGCTACCACCTCGCCGTGATCCGCTACGGCCAGCTCGCCGCGGCCGGCACCGCCCGGCGCGGCGTTCCCCCGATGCCGGTGATCGACGCCATTCACGCTGGCGCACAGGCGATTTTGCGAACGGCGGCCCCGATCGGCGGCGCGCTCGTGGAGGAGACCGCGCTCATCGCGCGGTGGCTGGCCGGCCCCGGGGTGCGCGTCGTGCGCGTCACGGCCGAGACCGACGAGGGGTGGGCCTCACCGCTGGCATCGGCCGGCCCGTGGTCGGCGTGGGCGGCGTCGGCGCGTTCGGCACGGCTGGCCTGGCAGCAGGATCCGGCACGTGCCCCGCGGGGCGGGGACTCAGGCCTGCTGGCCGAACCGCACCCATCGCGCGAGCAGCTGTTCGGCCGCCCCCGAGTCGATGGCGGCGCAGGCCCGTCGCAACCCTTCCTCCCAGGCGGGCAGCCATTCAGCGCGGCTGGATAGCCCGGCGTGCGCGACGATCGCCCCGGCGGCGTTGAGCACGACGGCATCGCGGACCGGACCCTTCGCTCCGGCCAGCACCGCACGCGCCTCCGCCGCGTTGGCCTGCGCGTCGCCGCCCAGCAACTCGTGCAGCTCGGCCCGGGCGAACCCGAATCCGGCCGGATCGAAGGTCAGCCGGTCCACGGTGCCGGCCTGCACGCGCCAGATCGTGCTGGTGGTCGTGGTGGTCAGCTCGTCGAGCCCGTCGTCGCCGTGCACGACGAGCACACTGGAGCGGCGCGCGGCGAACACCCCGGCCATCACCTCGGCGAGGTCCGCGAACGCGCAGCCGATCAAACCCGCCCGGGGGCGCGCCGGATTGGTCAGCGGCCCAAGCAGGTTGAACACCGTGGGCACCCCGATCTCGCGGCGCATCGCGGAGGCGTGCCGATACGCCGGGTGAAACAGCGGCGCGAAGCAGAACCCGATCCCGATCTCGGCGAGGCTGCGCGCGATCTGGTCGGGCGCCAGGTCGATGCGCACCCCGAGCGCCTCGAGCGTGTCGGCCCCCCCGGACAGCGACGAGGCCGCCCGGTTGCCGTGCTTGACCACCGGGATCCCCGCCGCGGCCACCACGATCGACGCCATGGTGGACAGGTTGACCGTGTTGGCGCCGTCGCCCCCGGTGCCCACGATGTCGACGGCGTCCTCGGGGATCGCGCCGGCGGGCATCGGCCGGGCGTGGCGCAGCATGACGTCGGCCAGCTCGCTGACCTCGCCCGCGGTGGGCACCTTCATCGTCAAGGCCACCGCGAAGGCGGCGATCTGGGCCGGGCTCGCCGCGCCGGACATGACCTCGTCCATGGCCCAGGCGGCCTGGCCCCGCGCCAGTTCGTGACCGCCCGTCAGGCGGCCGAGGACCTGCGGCCACGACGGCGCCTCCCCGGGGGCGCCCCGGGGCGGGAGGGCTTCAGGTGACGCGGGCACGCGCCGATGGTCCCACGAGGATCAGCCGCCCCCCAACCGTTGCCACAGGCGCGCAGGTGGGGCCCCGGTCGCGGCGGGCAAAACGCCGATCGCCGAAATTTCGGACCCGGGTAGAGTTCGACAACTACAAAGCGTCATACTTGCGGATGTGACCAGCGCTGTGGGGACCTCGGGTACTGCGATCACGTCGCGAGTGCATTCGCTGAATCGGCCGAACATGGTCGCGGTCGGCACCATAGTGTGGCTGTCCAGCGAACTCATGTTCTTTGCTGGCCTGTTCGCGATGTATTTCACCGCGCGGGCTCAGGCGGGCGGCAAGTGGCCGCCGCCGCCGACCGAGCTGAACCTGTACCAGGCGGTTCCGGTGACGCTGGTGCTGATCGCGTCGTCGTTCACCTGCCAGATGGGCGTGTTCGCGGCCGAGCGCGGCGACGTGTTCGGGCTGCGCCGCTGGTACGTGATCACGTTCCTGATGGGCCTGTTCTTCGTCCTCGGCCAGGGGTACGAGTACTACCACCTGATGTCGCACGGAACCACGATCCCGGGCAGCGCCTACGGCACGGTGTTCTACCTCGCCACCGGCTTCCACGGCCTGCACGTCACCGGCGGGCTGATCGCCTTCATATTCCTGCTGGCCCGCACCGCGATGAGCAAGTTCACGCCCGCGCAGGCCACGGCCAGCATCGTCGTCTCCTACTACTGGCATTTCGTCGACATCGTGTGGATCGCGCTGTTCACCGTGATCTATTTCATCCGATGAACCGGCGCTAGACGGACAGGAGTGCTCGGTTGAAGAAACTGGGGTCTACCCGAATCGGTGCGCGGCGGACCAAGCCGCGAAAAGCGCTGAGCGATCGCTCGCGACGGCGGCTGCGCCGCCGCCTGTCGGGCGGGCTGCTGCTGCTGATCGCGCTGACCGTCGCCGGTGGCCTGGCCGCCGTGCTGACCCCCACCCCGCAGGTGGCCGTCGCCGACGAGTCGGGCTCGGCGCTGCTACGCACCGGCAAGCAACTGTTCGACACGTCCTGCGTGTCCTGCCACGGCGCCAACCTGCAGGGCGTCCCCGACCGGGGGCCCAGCCTGATCGGCGTCGGCGAGGCGGCCGTCTACTTCCAGGTCTCCACCGGCCGCATGCCGGTCATGTCCGGCGCCGCCCAGGCACCCCGCAAGGAGCCGATCTTCGACGAGGCCCAGATCGACGCGGTCGGCGCCTACGTGCAGGCCAACGGCGGCGGCCCCACGGTGGTCCGCAACCCCGATGGCAGCCTGGCGATGCACTCGCTGCGCGGCGACGACCCCGGCCGCGGCGGCGACCTGTTCCGGCTCAACTGCTCCTCGTGCCACAACTTCACCGGGAAGGGCGGTGCCCTGTCGTCGGGTAAGTACGCGCCCGACCTGGGCGGAGCCAACGAACAGCAGATCCTCACCGCGATGCTGACCGGCCCGGAAAGCATGCCGAAGTTCTCCGACCGCCAGCTGTCCTTCGACGCCAAGAAGGACATCATCGCCTACGTGAAAACCGTCTCCGAGGAGCGGCAGCCTGGCGGCTACGGCCTCGGTGGCTTCGGACCCGCACCCGAGGGCATGGCCGCGTGGATCATCGGGATGGTCGCCGCCATCGGGTTGGCACTGTGGATTGGGGCGCGAGCATCATGAGCGACGAACACACCCGCGGCTCGGACACCGACAAGGGCGGACCGGGGGCACCCCAGGAGCCCAGCGACGCCGCGCTGGCCGCGATGTCGCAACAGGAACTGGTGGCCCTGGGCGGCAGGATCGACGGCGTCGAGACCGTCTTCAAGGAGCCGCGCTGGCCGATCGAGGGCACCAAAGCCGAGAAGCGCGCCGAGCGCTCGGTGGCCCGGTGGCTTTTGCTGGGCGGCTTCTTCGGGGTCGCGTTGCTGCTGATCTTCTTGTTCTGGCCATGGGAGTACAAGCCGAAGGACGCCCCCGGCAGCCTGCTGTACACGCTGGCCACCCCGCTGTACGGCCTGACCTTCGGAATGTCGATCCTGTGCATCGCCATCGGCGCGATCCTGTACCAGAAAAAGTTTATCCCCGAAGAGCTTTCGATCCAGGAGCGCCATGACGGCGCCTCGCGCGAGATCGATCGCAAGACGGTGGTGGCCAACCTAGCCGACGCGTATCAGGGTTCGACGGTGGGGCGGCGCAAGCTGGTCGGCCTGTCCCTGGGCGTGGGGCTCGGCGCGTTCGGGCTGTCGACCCTGGTGGCGTTTGCCGGCGGCCTGATCAAAAACCCGTGGAAGCCCGTCGTGCCCACCGCCGACGGCAAAAAGGCCGTGCTGTGGACCTCCGGATGGACCCCGCGCTACAAGGGCGAGACCATCTTCCTGGCGCGCGCCACCGGCTCGGCCGGCGCGTCACCGTTCATCAAGATGCGCCCCGAGGACCTCGACGCCGGCGGCATGGAAACCGTCTTTCCCTGGCGGGAGTCCGACGGGGACGGCACCACCCCGGAATCGCAGGAAAAACTCCGCGCGATCAACCAGGGCGTGCGCAACCCCGTGATGCTCATCCGGATCCGGCCGTCCGACATGTCACGGATGGTCAAGCGCCAGGGCCAGGAGAGCTTCAACTGGGGCGAGTTCTTCGCCTACACGAAGGTGTGCTCGCACCTGGGTTGCCCGGCGTCGCTGTACGAACAGCAGACCTACCGGATCCTGTGCCCCTGCCACCAGTCGCAGTTCGACGCCCTGCACTTCGCCAAGCCGATCTTCGGTCCGGCGGCGCGCGCGCTGGCGCAACTGCCCATCACGATCGACTCCAACGGGTACCTGGTCGCCAACGGTGACTTCATCGAGCCCGTCGGACCGGCATTCTGGGAGAGGACGACGACATGAGCCCCAAACTGAGTCCCCCGAAGATCGGTGACGTCCTGGCCCGTCAGGGCGAGGACATCGACACGCGCTACCACCCGTCGGCGGCGGTGCGCAGGCAGCTCAACAAGGTGTTTCCGACGCACTGGTCTTTCCTGCTGGGCGAGATCGCCATGTACAGCTTCGTGGTGCTGCTGCTCACCGGCGTGTATCTGACGCTGTTCTTCGACCCGTCCATGGCCGAGGTCACCTACAACGGCGCCTACCAACCGCTGCGCGGCGTCGACATGTCCAAGGCCTTCGCGTCGACGCTCGACATCTCGTTCGAGGTGCGCGGCGGGCTGTTCGTCCGGCAGGTTCACCACTGGGCCGCTTTGCTTTTCGCCGCGTCGATCATGGTGCACCTGGCGCGCATCTTCTTCACCGGCGCGTTCCGGCGGCCCCGCGAGGCGAACTGGGTGATCGGGTCGCTGCTGCTGATCCTCGCGATGTTCGAGGGCTACTTCGGCTACTCGCTGCCCGACGACCTGCTGTCCGGCATCGGGCTGCGCGCCGCCCTGTCCTCGATCACGTTGGGGATGCCCGTGATCGGCACGTGGCTGCACTGGGCGCTGTTCGGCGGCGACTTCCCCTGCGGTGGCATCGGCAACGAATGCGCGGCGGTGGGCGCCATCATCCCGCGCATGTACGCCCTGCACATCCTGCTGTTGCCGGGAATCATCCTGGCGCTGATCGGGATGCACCTGGCGTTCGTGTGGTTCCAGAAGCACACGCAGTTCCCCGGCCCCGGCCGCACCGAACACAACGTGGTCGGCGTGCGGGTGATGCCGATCTTCGCCGTCAAGTCCGGCGCGTTCTTCGCGGCGATCGTCGGGGTGCTCGGCCTGATGGGCGGGCTGCTGCAGATCAATCCGATCTGGAACCTGGGCCCCTACAAGCCATCTCACGTCTCGGCGGGCTCGCAGCCGGACTTCTACATGATGTGGACCGAGGGCCTGGCCCGTATCTGGCCGCCGTGGGAGTTCTACTTCTGGCACCACACCATTCCGGCCCCGGTCTGGGTCGCGCTGCTGATGGGCCTGATCTTCATCCTGCTGATCATCTACCCGTTCCTGGAGAAGCGGTTCTCCGGCGACTACGCGCACCACAATCTGCTGCAGCGGCCGCGCGACGTGCCGGTGCGCACCTCGATCGGCGCGATGGCGATCTCCTTCTACATGGTGCTGACCCTGGCGGCGATGAACGACATCATCGCGTTCAAGTTCCACATCTCGCTGAACGCGACGACGTGGATCGGGCGCATCGGGATGGTGATCCTTCCGCCGTTCGTCTACTTCATCACCTACCGGTGGTGCATCGGGTTGCAGCGCAGCGACCGCGAGGTGCTCGAGCACGGCATCGAGACGGGCATCATCAAGCGGCTGCCGCACGGCGCGTACATCGAGCTGCACCAGCCGCTCGGCCCCGTCGACGACCACGGCCACCCGATCCCGCTCGAGTACCAGGGCGCGGCGTTGCCCAAGCGGATGAACAAGCTGGGCTCGGCCGGCTCGCCGGGTAGCGGCAGCTTCCTGCGTGCCGACCCGGCGTCCGAGGATGCCGCGCTGCGCGAGGCGGCGCACTCCTCCGAGCAGCGCGCGCTGACCGCGCTGCGCGAGCACCAGGAGAGCGTCGTCGGCTCGCCGAACGGCTCGCCGAATGGCGAGCACGGCGAGCACTAAACCGCGCTGAGCCGGCTGCGCCGCGAGACATCAACGCGTGCGGCGCATTTCGGCGTGTCGTCGCAGCGGTTGATGTGTCGCGGGCCCGCGCGGCTAGCGCGGGTCCTTGAGGCCGCGTAGCTGGCGGATGTGCAGCCACTCCACCGCCGGCATCGCCGCGGTGACCACCCCGGCCACCGCGTAGACCACCCACGACGGGCCGTCGTCACCGACGGCCATCAGGTAGGTCGCCGTCGCGGCCGCAATGAGAGCGGCGCCCATCGTGCCGGTGAGGATGACCGTGCCGCGCAACCAGACCCGATCCACCGCGGTGCCCGACCACAGCGTCGCCGGCTCGGCCGACTGCGTCCTCGGCTGGCGCGCCCGCTCGGCCGCGGTGCGCGGCGCGGGGGCCATCAGGCGCACCGGGGGCCGCTGCGGGCCGCGTGCCGGCCCAGCCCCGGGCCGTGTTGCGGGCTCGATCAGGCCCATCCGACGGGCCCGCAACAGCACCGGGATCGCCCCGGCGATGATCAGCGCGGAGACGATGATGACGGCGTACAACGCCCACGGAGTGTGCGAGCCGCCGGCCGTCTTGTGGAAGCCCCGGCCCAGGTCGGCCAGTGCGACGGCGGCGGCCACGCTGACGCCCAACAACGCCAGCCAGACGGCAGCGCAGGCGCCCAGCAGGAGGCGATCGATGACGTCGGGCGGGATGGTGTCGGAGCCACGCCGGTAGGCCGAGTATCTGCTGACCATCAGCAGCTCGTCTGCGGTGAGTCGCTGTTGTTCGACGACAGCACCGTCCCGTCGCTGGTGGTGATCGAGCAATTGAGCCGGCTGACCCGGAACAGGCTGGAGGCCTGCACCGATCCGACGTCGGAGGTGGAGATCGGCGTCACGGTCATCGACCACGGGATGTACACGTTGTGCTGGGTGCGCGAGCGACCGGACGCGTCGACGTAGGTGACCGAGATGATGTCACCCGGCGCCTTGGTGCCGGTCACCGAATAGGTGACCTGCCGCGGCCCGGTCGGTGTCGTCGTCGGCGGAGGCGGCGCGGCCGCGGTCGAGGTGGCCGGGGGCGGGGCCGGCGCCGGCCCCCTCGACCG
>LQPB01000026.1 GCA_002102225.1 Mycobacterium interjectum | reverse complement strand
TGTCGGCTGCCAGGTGAATGGGACCACTTCAGAGCTGGTTTTGCCATGAGCATGGGACCACCTGTTTGCCATTGATGGGACCACTCGACTGGCTGGTTTGCCAGTTATGGGACCACCCGGCGTGGTGTCGGGTTCTTCCGGTAGTTGGGCCGCTGTATTGGCCTGATGAGCTACCGGGAGGTGTCGGTGATCGAGATCGTGGAGATGCTGCGGCTGTGGCTGCAGGGGTTGGGGTTGCGGGAGGTGGCCCGGCTGTCGGGCACCGACCGCAAAACGGTGCGACGCTACGTCGACCGAGCCCGTGCTAGTGGGCTGGACCGCGATGGTGGAGACGGTCAGCTCACTGATGAGTTGATCGCGGCGGTGATTGCCGGAGTGCGTCCGCACCGGCCCAGCGGCAAGAGCCTGGCGTGGGAGACGATCGCTGCAGAGCATGAGCAGATCAAGGCCTGGCTCAAAGACGGATTGACGCTGACCAAGATCCACACGCTGCTTGGGCGCCGCGGTGTGGTGGTGTCCTATCGGACGCTGAATCGTTACGCCACAACCGAATTGGATTTCGGACGCCGTCAAGCCACGGTGCCGGTGGCCGACTGCGAACCGGGTGCGGAGGTGCAGGTCGACTTCGGCCGCCTCGGGATGCTCACCGACGCCAGCGATGGTCGGCGCCGAGTCGTGCAGGGGTTGATCTTTACCGCGGTGTATTCGCGGCACATGTTCGTCTGGCCCACCTACCGCCAGACCCTGAACGATGTGATCGCCGGGTTCGATGCGGCGTGGGCGTTCTTCGGCGGGGTGTTCGCGGTGGTGATCCCTGACAACATGAAAGCCATCGTCACCACCGCGCATGCGACCGAGCCTCGGCTCAACGATGCGTTCCGCGAGTATGCGCAGGCTCGTGGGTTTGCGGTCGACCCGGCGCGGGTGCGCAGCCCGAAAGATAAGCCACGGGTGGAACGCATGGTGCAGTATGTGCGATCGAATTTCTTTGCCGGAGAAGATTTCCGGGATCTCAATGACTGTCGCAGCCGCGCCGAACATTGGTGCGCTCAGACCGCCGGTATGCGCATTCACGGCACCACCCGCCTGCGGCCGGCCGAGGTGTTCATCGGCGATGAGCTGCCCGCACTAGGGCCCGTATCCGACACCGCCTTCGACGTTCCGATCTGGACGCGCCCGAAAGTGGCCCCGGACCGCCACGTCCAGGTCGCCAAAGCCCTCTACAGCGTGCCCGGAGAGCTGGTCGGCAAGCGCATCGAGGCCCGTGCTGATGCACACTCGGTCAAGCTCTATTGGCGTGGTGAGCTGATCAAGGTGCATCCGGTCGTGGCCCCGGGTCGCCGCCATACTGATCCGGCCGATCTTCCCTCTGAGGTGTCGGTCTATGCGATGCGTGATCTGAATGCCCTGCAGCGCAAGGCAGCCGCCCACGGCACCCATGTCGGCACCTACGCGGCAGCGGTGCTCGAGCATCCGCTGCCGTGGACCAAGATGCGTCAGGTCTACCGGCTGCTGGGGCTGGTGCGCCGCCACGGCGCCGAGGAGGTCGACGACGCGTGCCGGCGTGCCCTGGACGCCGAGGTGATCGACGTCGGGCTGATCGAGCGGATCTTGACCCGCGGCGGCGGTGAACAACTGCCCCTGCTACCGAAACCGCCCGGGGCAGCGTCGCGGTTTGTCCGAGAAAGCTCTGATTTCGCGGTGCGGAGGCCTTCATGAGCCCACAGCGCCCCGACGCCACGCCGGCGGTCAAGCCAATCGAGGTGTCCGGCGAGCTCAAAGCGTTGATGCGCCGCCTCAAACTCGGCCAGCTGCTCGACACGCTGCCCGAACGGCTGGCGCTGGCCCGTACCAACCGGCTACCACACCACGACTTCCTGGAACTGTTGTTCGCAGATGAGGTCACCCGCCGCGACCGCGAATCCGCGACCCGGCGCGCCAAGGCCGCCCATCTCGATCCGGCCATGCAGCTACAGGCCTGGGATGACTCCGCCGCCGTGGCTTTCGATCAACAACTATGGGCCGAGCTGACCTCACTGCGGTTCCTCGCCGACGCCTACAACGTGCTCGTCATGGGACCGGTAGGAGTGGGAAAGACGTTCTTGGCCAACGCATTAGGTCACATCGCGGTACGCCGGCATCACAGCGTGCACACCGAACGGGCCGACAAAATGTTCAAACGCCTTCGCGGGGCACGCCTGGACGGCAGCTACGAAGACGAGATGCGCAAACTGCACCGCGTCGAACTGCTGATAATCGATGACCTCGCGCTGCACCGCCTGGAGGCCACCGAGACGACCGACTTCTACGAGATCATCGTCGAACGCCACCGCGCCGCATCGACCGTCATCACCAGCAACCGCGAACCACCCGAGATCCTGACCATGATGGCCGACCCGCTGCTGGCCCAATCCGCGATGGA
>LQPB01000025.1 GCA_002102225.1 Mycobacterium interjectum | reverse complement strand
GGACCGGCGGTGTTGGCACCACTGGCGGCGTCGGCCAGGCCGGCGGTGACGGCGGCATGGGCGGTGCCGGCGGGACCGGCGGGCTGCTGTTCGGCGCGGGCGGCGCGGGCGGGACCGGCGCGGCCGGCGGGACCGGCGGCCCGGGCGGCTCGGGCGCAGCCGGCGGTAACGGCGGCAACGGCGGTTTGGGTGGGGCCGGCGGGACCGGCGGCCTGTTGGGCGCCGGCGGGGCCGGCGGCCAAGGCGGCGGCGGCGGTCACGGCGGAACGGGCGGCACCGGCGACACCGGTAACGGCGGCACCGGGGGTGTCGGCGGCAACGGGGGCGCCGGCGGTAGCGGCGCCGGCGCATTCGTTGGCAGCGCGGGCGCCAATGGCAACGGCGGCAACGGCGGCACCGGCGGCGACGGCGGCACCACCACCTTTACCGGCGCCGTCGGCGGCACCGGCGGCGACGGCGGCACCGGCGGCGACGGCATCAACGGCGGCAGCGGCGGCAACGGCGGCAACGGCGGCGCCGCCAGCATCGCCGGCGCCCTCAACGGCAGCGGCGGCAACGGCGGCACCGGCGGAGACGGGAGCGTCTACGGCATCGGCGGTGGCGGCGGCAACGGCGGCGACGGCGGCGCGGCCACCTTCGACGGCGCCGTCGGCGGCACGGGCGGCAACGGAGGCAGCGGCGGCACCGGCGGCACTGGCGGCACCGGCGGCAACGGCGGTTCCGGCGGTGGGGGCGTGCTCACCACTGCCACCGCCGGCGCCATCGCCGGTGGCGGTGGTGGCGGCGGCGGTGCCGGAGGCGCCGGCATCCACGGCGGCAACGGCGGCAGCGGCGGCAACGGAGGCGGCGCCGAAATAATCGATCCCAGCAGATCCCTCGACGTGACCAGCACCGGCGGGGGCGGCGGTCAGGGCGGCGGCCCCAACTTCGTGACTGCGGGCGGTGACGCCGGCGGTGGTGGCGGCGGGAGTGCCGTCAACGTCGGTGCCACCGCGATCACGGGCGGCAACGGCGGCAACGGCGGAAGCGGCCTTCCTGGCAACACCGGGGGCTTCGGCGGCGCGGGCGCCGCCGTCGCCGGGACCACCGCCTCCGCCGTCGACGCCGCCGGTGGCGGTGGTGGCGGTGGCGGCAGTGGCCAGTTGAGCGGCGGCGGCACCGGCGGCGCGGGGGGCGGTGCCACCACGTTCGCCGGCGGCGCCGGCGGCGCCGGCGGCACCAGGTTCACCTTCGGCAGTTCCGGCAACAACGGCCCCGGAATCGGCGGCGGCACCGGGGGCCAGGGCGGCCCCGGCGAGCTACTCCTCGGCTCGGGCGGCGGTGGCGGGGGTGGCAGCGCCTACGTCATGAGCGCCCCGGACGGCACCGCCACGGGCGGCAGCGGCGGCAAGGGCCAGTAGCACCGGGCTATCACCGGCGTCGGCCTCATTCGGGCGGGGGCATCGGTGCGGGCGGAGGGACTCGAACCCTCCCCAGCTACCTGGTGGCAGCGGCGATGCGGGCTCAAGCTGCCAAAAGACATCACGGTAGTTCACCGCAGTTATCTGTTACTGCGGCCAATTTGCGGCCACGTACCGGCCAACGCCTGGCCGACGGGCCCGGCGCCAGGGGTGTCCACGACGATGGACACCCTCGCTGGCACTCTGCGGCTGCTAGACGCGTCATACAAACAAAAGGCTTCCCGCAAAGATGCGGAAGGCCCCGGCGGCTGCGCGAACAGCCCCGGGGAATGGCCGAACCTGAAGAGGAGATTCGACAAAAGATGACTGTACAACCGAGCCCGGATAAAAGGGGCGGCGCAGCTTTGTGCTGCGAATGCGGCAACCTACGGACGAACCCGGGGTGTCCCCGGTGTAGCGACGAGAACCGCAGCGGCGATGTCGGGAACGATCCGCGGGGTTGGAGAATGACCCGCACCCTTGATTGTCCGGTGTGCGGGCATCCCACCCGGCACGCGATGCTCCGCGGTGGCCGCTGCCGTGATGCCGCGGAAGAATGGGACCGCCGTCACACCCAGCATCAGCAGGTTTCGGCGAGTTGGTCGGCCGACCTGGTGGCCGCATTCAGGAGCCATGCGCTGCAGTTGATATTGGGTGTTCATGCGCGGCTTCGGCCGCAAGACCTCACCGACTTTGACCTGCTCGACCTCTATGAGGTCTATCGCCGCATCGCGGACCGGCACTGATGCGGGCCGGCTATGTGGGATGCGGCGCCGAGCCAGACATCCGTACCCAGCGCGAGGAGTTGCTCCGCCGGGTTGAGGCGCACCCCGTCCGGTCGTGGCCGCCGAGCCTAGTCGCAGCGTTCTCCGCGATGATTGACTCCGTGTTCGGGCCGCCGTGTCCGGAGAAGCCCACATTGAAGGTTGTGCGTTCGGCAACTCGACCTAAGCCAGAGTTACCCCATCGCCAAGACATTCCGCCACCAACCGTAGGCCTTTGACCCACGGTTGCCCCCTCTGCGGGCGAAACGTGGCCGGCGGCCGGAGATGGGGTGTTTCCGGCACAGGGTATCCGCAAGGCGCCGGCGAGCCGGGCGATTGAAGTGGGGCCTTTCGCGGGCGTCGGCAGCCTGGATTCGCGAAGTAGGTTCTCGGAATGACCACTTGGTTCACCCTCCGAGGCGCCGCCGAGTACGTTTCTGTCAGCCAGGAGATCATCCGCGCCGCCGTTAAGTCCGGCGATCTCCCGGCCTACGCGATCGGCCGCGGGCGCGACTACAGGCTCACTGCAGACGACATCGATGATTGGATGCGCAGCCGCAGCTACGAGCCGCATCAGCTCGATCGCCTGGACCAACGAAGGGGCAGGCAGCATGAGCGAGTCGCCGCTGAAGACCGTCATCCCTGCAGATTCACGAGAACGCTTCGGATCACCGGACTAGATTCAGCGGGATGACCACGTGGCTCACAGTGCGGACCGCCGCGGAGTACTCCGCCCTGAGCCCCGACACAATCCGCGCCGCGGTGCGCACTGGCGAGCTGCAGGCGTACGCCATCGGCCGGGGTCGCGAGTACAGGCTCACTGCGGCAGATATCGACGCGTGGATGAAGTCGCGCTCGTACGAGCCAAAAAGCCACCTGGATTAGCAGAGGGGTAGACGCCGTGGTCGCCGACGAACCAGACCCCGTAGCTAGGGGTCGCGTCAAGTCCTACAGCCTGGCCGAGGTGGCCGCTGAGCATCTGCCGCTCGAGATCAAGGACCCTGTGCGCTGGCTGGCGATGCGCCTCAACCGCGGCGAGCTACGAGGGGTGCGGTTGGGCCGGTACTGGCGGATGCGTCAAAGCGACATCGACTACATGCTGTCGCTCTACAGCAACGACGGGCCCGCGCCGGGTTCGCCTAATCGGGCTTCTTTCGCGGCCGGGCTGACAGATGCTGGACGGCGGCGCCTGCAGCAGCGGGATCTCGGGTAGACGTCATGCCCGAGAAGGCAGTTCCCAATGAGGCTGAACCGCCTCGCGGCTGCGTGGCCCCTATCAGGACATACAGCCTGGACGAAGTGGCCGCCATGGTTCTGCCGCCGGATCTGAAGTGTCCGCGGCGATGGCTCGCGGAGCGGCTTAACCAGGGCGAAATCCAGGGGTACAAGGTTGGGCGTACGTGGCGGATGACGCATGAAGATGTCGAGGACCTGATCGCCCAGCGGCGGAATCCGCCGAGACGAGTGCATCACGAGTTGGGCTCGTCTTTGACTGAGACATCCCGGAGGCGTCTCGCCGGCAATGCGCCGGCCGCGCCTAGCTCCCTGGTCGATGGTTTAACGCCGCGAGGCCGTCGGCGGTTGATAAACCAACCCCCGAATGCTCCGCTCTGAATCAGGAGGTCATCCGATGTTGTCTCAGCACTCCTGCGGCTGTGCGCGCTGCGGATTCGAGAACAGCTGCACACACGGTCGTTGGGTCGATCGGCACCCGGTCGCGGCGGTCTATGCCGGCGTGTTCGTCGGTCTGCCGGCCGGCTACACGCTCGTCGGCGTGATGTTGGTCTATCCGTGGTTCACGATCCCGGCCATGATCATTGTGTGCGCGCTGTTGCTGAATCGGGCGGCGCGCCGGCGTGCGGCGATCGCGGCCCGCGCCGATTGGGAGCACCGGGAGCTGATCCGGCGTGCCGTGTTCGGGCGGCCCGCACGGCGGCTCGTCGCCGGAGCATCGCCGCACGCACCACGTGCGGCGGCTGCCGGGGCCGGCCGGTCGCAGCCCCGCGCGCCTACCGCGCGGGCCCGGCATGTGCTCACCGAGTGGCCGACCACACCGATGCTGACGCGGCCGATCCGAACGAAAGAAACCCACCCATGAAACGAGCGCTCGCCGCCGCAGCGCTGGCCGCCGTGGCCGTCGCGGCGCCGGCGCACGCCGACCCGCCGCCGTGGGCCGACCCTCACTATCCGGACAAGCAGCACGGATCATGCGAAGGCGGTCAGGGCGGCGCGTTCGGCTTCGGCTGGTGCGACGGTGCCCACTACGGTGACGGCTCCTATTGGCACCAGACGTATGTCGCGAATCAGTGGGGAACTACCGCGCAGAAACCGGTCTGCATGGGCGCTGATGGCAATCCTGCACCGCCCGGCAGCTGCGGCGGTTACGGCTGATTGGGAGGCGCTAAGGATGAAACGACTGCTCGCCGTCGCGGCGCTCGTAGCGGGTATCAGCGCCGCGGTGCTCGGCGCCGGCCCTGCCCAGGCAGATCCAGCGATGTGCCAGTTCCTCGGGAGCAATTATGACGTGCAGTACGACTGTTTGGCGCCCCAGCCGTGGCTGCCGTACGGGACTGGCAACAACCCGCCGCTGGGCGGCTCCGCGGTCACGCCGGGCGGTGACGGGCCCACGGTCAACGGCCGCGAACCCGGCTGGTCCGGCCCCAACTGTCCCGCCTGCTCATCCTGAAAAGGTCGTTCTTTTCAACGGCCCAGAGAGTGTCTCCGCCGCGTTGCGTGGTCGGACGGTCCACAATCGAAGTTTGATGAAATCAACGGAAACGAGAGGGGCCGACATGTTCGCAGAGGCTCACTTGAAGAGGTGGTGGGCGCGTCGACTGTCAGATGATCAACGCGTCCAGCTCAAAGAGGCCACCGCAAAAGCCGTGCTTGATCCTGCCACGGTGGATCTGCTGTTCAATACCGAGTGCCCGGTCGGCCCAGTTGGAACACGGTGGCAAGCGCAACCGGATTGGGATTGGGCGTGGCCTCGTAACGTGCGCGATTTCGTCGCAGCGCAGTAAGACCCGTGCGTGGTTGGTGAACTGCACCCGCACACGCACCTTCGCGCAGCTGTCGGCTGCCAGGTGAATGGGACCACTTCAGAGCTGGTTTTGCCATGAGCATGGGACCACCTGTTTGCCATTGATG
>LQPB01000024.1 GCA_002102225.1 Mycobacterium interjectum | reverse complement strand
ATCATGGTCAACGCGGACTGGCCACTGCTCGCAGCCGCATACCGAACCCGCACAGCCCTACACATCGTCGACGACCTAGTGGCGGCGCCCGGCGAGACCCGTAATCCGGCAATGCCCGAGAGCGAATTCCGCGCCGCCCTGCGCAACTGCCCGCCGCAGCGCCGCCATGACATGGTGCTCGACCAGATCGCCCTGCTGGCCGCCAGCGTGATGGGGCTTCCGCCCACCGAGCCATTGGATCCCTCGACCGGCTTTTTCCAACTCGGAATGGACTCGCTGATGAGTGTGACGCTGCAGCGGGCGCTCTCGGAAACACTTGGCGAGTCCTTGCCGGCGTCAGTGGTTTTCGACTACCCGACCGTATACAGCCTCACCGACCATCTGTCCACCGTCCTACCCGAACTGATCGAGGCTCAAGGCGAGCCGGTTGCCAACGCCTATGACGAATTCACCGAAGCTGAGCTGTTGGAACAACTTTCGGGACGATTAAGAGAGTCACGATGAGCACCTCGCCGCCGGACCGCCGGGCGATTATCACCGAGGCGCTGCACAAGATCGATGACCTCACCGCGCGTCTGGAGATCGCGGAAAAGGCCGGCACCGAACCGATCGCCGTGGTCGGGATGGGGTGCCGGTTGCCGGGCGGGGTGAACAACTCGGACGAATTCTGGGAGTTGTTGCGCGACGGCCGAAGCGGCATCGTCCGCGTCCCCGCCGAAAGATGGGATGCCGACGCCCTTTTCACCGAGGACCACACCGTTCCGGGGACGATCTGCAACCGCGAAGGGGGATTCCTCACGGGCTGGCGGCCGGACGAATTCGACGCGGAATTCTTCTCCGTCGCCCCACGCGAAGCCGCGGCGATGGATCCGCAGCAGCGGTTGTTCCTCGAGGTCGCCTGGGAAGCGCTGGAGAACGCGGGAATCCCGCCGCAGACCGTTCGCGGCACCCAAACGTCGGTATTCGTCGGCGTGACCGCCTACGACTACATGCTCACGATGTCCGGTACGGTGCGACCCGAGGAACTCGACGCCTATGTGTTGACCGGAAACTCGGCGAATTTCGCCGCCGGCCGGATGGCCTATCTGCTGGGCGCCCGGGGTCCGGCGGTCGTCCTGGACACGGCGTGCTCGTCGTCGCTGGTGGCCATCCACCTGGCCTGCCAGAGCCTGCGCTGGCGCGAAAGTGATGCGGCGTTGGTCGGTGGGACCAACCTGTTGCTCAGCCCGGGAACCAGCATCGCCTGCTCGCGTTGGGGAATGCTGTCACCGGAGGGGCAGTGCAAAACCTTCGACGCGAGCGCCGACGGGTATGTGCGCAGCGAAGGCTGCGGCGTCGTGGTGCTCAAGCGATTGTCCGACGCGCAACGGGACGGCAATCGCATCCTGGCCGTGGTGCGCGGTTCGGCGGTCAACCAGGATGGCGCCAGCAGTGGCGTGACCGTTCCCAACGGGCCGGCCCAGCAGGAGCTGCTTTGCCAGGCCCTCGGGTCGGCCAAGCTGACACCGGCCGACATCGACTACATCGAGGCGCATGGCACCGGCACACCGCTCGGCGACCCGATCGAACTCGACTCGCTCAGCAAGGTTTTCGCCGACCGCAATGGCCGCGCACCGCTGGTGCTCGGAGCGGTGAAGACCAATCTCGGTCATCTGGAGGCGGCGGCCGGGATTGCCGGCTTCATGAAGACCGTGCTGGCCGTCGCCCACGGCCGCATTCCTCGAAACCTGAATTTCAACGAGCTAACTCCCCACGCCGGCGAGGGCGTGTCGCGCCTGACTATCGCAGCCGAGGACACCGAATGGCCGGCGACCGAAGCACCGCGGCGAGCCGGCGTGTCGTCGTTCGGAGTGAGTGGCACAAACGCGCATGTGGTGATCGAGCAGGCGCCCGAAACATGTGCTGTCCCGCGCGCCGCCGCGCCGGTGGTGTCGACACTGGTCGTGTCAGGAAAAACGCGGCAGCGGATCGCCGCGACGGCATCAGCGCTGGCCGATTGGATGGAAGGCCCCGGCGCCGAGGTGCCGCTGGCCGATGTGGCGCACACGCTCAATCATCACCGGGCGCGGCAGCCGCGGTTCGCTACGGTGGCCGCCATAGACCGGTGCCAGGCCGTAGCCGGATTGCGCGCGCTGGCCACCGGTGAACCGACTCAGGGCGTGGTGGACTGCCGCGAGGACGCCGTCGGCCCCGGCACGGTCTTTGTCTACTCGGGTCGGGGGTCCCAATGGGCCGGGATGGGCCGGCGGCTGTTGGCCGACGAACCCGCCTTCGCCGCAGCCGTGAGCGAGCTGGAGCCGACCTTTGTTGCCCAGGCCGGGTTTTCCCTGCACGACCTCATCGCCGGCGGCAAGGAGCTGGTCGGTATCGAACAGATTCAGCTCGGCGTGATCGGCATGCAGCTGGCGCTGACCCAGCTGTGGCGCTCCTACGGGGTGCACCCCGATCTGGTGATCGGGCACTCCATGGGCGAGGTGGCCGCCGCGGTGGCCGCCGGGGCGCTCACCCCCGCCGAGGGATTGCGGGTCACCGCGACCCGCTCCCGGCTGATGGCACCGCTGTGCGGTCAGGGCACCATGGCCCTGCTCGAACTCGACGCCGCCACCACCGAAGTACTGATCGCGGACCATCCGCAGGTCACGTTGGCGATCTACGCCTCACCGCGCCAAACCGTCATCGCGGGCCCCACCACGATGATCGAGGACCTCATCGACAAGGTCCGCGCGCAGGACCACCTCGCCAGCCGCGTCAACATCGAAGTGGCTCCCCACAACCCGGCCATGGACGCCCTACTGCCTGACATGCGCTCGGAGCTAGCCGACCTCACTCCGCGGCCACCGGCCATCCCGATCATTTCCACCACCTATGAAGACCTCGGCACCGGCCCCGTCTTCGACGCGGAGCACTGGGCCACCAACATGCGCAACCCCGTGCGCTTCCAGCAGGCCATCGCCCGTGCGGGCGACGACCACCACACCTTTATTGAAATCAGTCCCCACCCACTGCTGACGCACGCTATCGGCGAGACGCTGGCCGCGCGTGAGGGTGCCGACCATGTGAGCCTGGGCACCCTGCAACGCGATGCGCACGACACCCTGGCCTTCCACACCAACCTCAACGCCGCGCACACAACCCGGCCGCCCCACACCCCCCACCCTCCCGAACCGCATCCGATACTGCCCGCAACCCCGTGGCAGCACACTCACCACTGGATCTCTCCCTCAACCCGGGGGCACCACGCGCCAAATGCACACCCGTTGCTGGGCACCGGTGTCACCGACCCTGGCAGTGGGACTCGGATATGGGAATGTGAACTGAGCCCGGATCTGCTGTGGCTCAGTGATCACGTGATCGACGATCTGTGCGTCCTTCCTGGGTCCGCCTACGCCGAGATCGCACTGGCGGCAGCGACGAACGCGGGCAAGGACTCGGAACGCGCCGAAGACCACCACTGGCTGATCCGCGAGCTCAGCCTCCATCAAGTCCTGCACATCACCGACAGCACCGTCCTTGTCACGACGCTCACCGGCGATGACCAAACGTGCTGCATCGAAATACGCACCCACAACTCCACTTTGGGGTGGATCAAGCACGCCACCGCTATCGTTGCCCGCGAAACGGATTACAGGGCAACGCCGGTGGACGATGGCCTCCCTGGCCTCGTGACCGGACTCGACCCCGACGAGCTGTACCAGCGGCTGCGTGGCGCCGGGCAACAACACGGGCCGGCGTTCCGCGGCATCGTGGGGCTCACCACCACACGGTCCGGCGCCGCCCGCGCGGAAGTGCGTCTCCCGCCGTCAGCGAGGCCGGGTTCCCACAACTTCGTCCTGCACCCGGTGATGATGGACATCGCGGTGCAGGCACTCGGCGCCACCCGGGCGGCTACCGAGCTGGCCGGGGGGCAGCACGCCCACCAAACGCTAGTCTTGCCTGTACGTTTCGCGGGCATCCATGTATACGGCGATATCACCGACGGTGTCTGCGCGATTGGAGAGCTTGCGGCGACCGACAGCCCGAACCGGCTCCTGGGGCGTGTCGAGCTGACCGACCCGAACGGCCAACCGCTGCTCGTCATCGACGAAGTGGAGATGACGGTACTCGGATCGATGTGCGCCGCAAAGGAACTCACCGACCGCCTGTTCACGGTGGAGTGGGAACCGACACCACGGGGCAAGCCGGCCCGCAGCCTCAACGGCGTGTTGTTGATAGGTGACCCCGCCGCGGGCGACCCGCTGCTGCCCGCGCTGCAGTCCTCACTGCGCGACGGCGTCGCCGAAGTCGAGCTGGTATCCCTGACCGACACGGCACAGCTGCGTGCGGCGATCACTCGAACCGATGCTGGGTGGGATGGCATCGTCGTGATCTGCCCGCCTCGAGCCGCCGACGAGTCGCTTCCGGAGGGGGATCAACTTGACCTGGCGCTGGCGCGCACGCTCCTGATAGCCGACATTACAAAAGCCGTGACTCGAATGGGCACTCGCAACAGCCCGCGGCTATGGATCGTCACCCGCGGCGCGCAACAATTCGACCCGGCTGATCGAGTCACGCTGGCACAGACGGCACTTCGGGGCATCGCGCGGGTGCTGACCTTCGAACATCCCGAACTCAAGCCGACAATCGTCGACATCGAGGCCGGCGGCACCGACGAACTTGGCGCCCTCACCCAGGAACTGCTCACCGGTTGCGACGCCGACGAGGTCGCTCTCCGCGATGGACAGCGATACGTCAACAGGCTGGTCCAGGCGCCCACCACGGCCACCGGAGATCTCGTCCATGAATCCCGCTGCACGGTGGTGAACCTGGACGGCGGAGGCGCGGTACGGCTGCAGATCGACCAACCCGGGCGGTTGGATGCGCTGCGAGTGCACGCGGTAACGCGGATCCCGCCCGGGCCCGGTCAGGTGGAGGTTCGTGTCCTGGCCGCGGGTCTCAACTTCAGCGACGTGCTCAAGGCGATGGGCGTGTATCCCGGGCTCGACGGTGCCCCGCCCGTCATCGGAGGCGAATGTGTCGGCGTCGTGACTGCCGTCGGCTCCGGCGTCGACTCGAGCGAGGTCGGGCGGCGCGTGATCGCCTTCGGTCCAGGCACATTCGGCTCCCACCTGACGACGCTCGCCGACCTCGCGGTCCCGGTCCCCGACACGCTGGCGGATTCCGAGGCCGCGGCGTTCGGCATCGCGTACCTGACCGCCTGGCACTCGCTGTGCGAGGTTGGGCGGCTGGGCGCGGGGGAACGCGTGCTCATCCATTCGGCCACCGGCGGTGTCGGACTGGCGGCGGTTTCAATCGCGAAGATGATCGGTGCCCGCATCTACACGACGGCAGGTTCGGATGCCAAGCGGGAAATGCTGGACGGGCTTGGTGTGGAGTACGTCGGTAACTCCCGGGGCGTGGACTTCGCCGATGAGATACTCGGCGCCACCGATGGTTACGGGGTGGATGTCATCATCAATTCGCTTCCGGGCGAGGCGATCCGGCGCGGAGTGAAGCTGCTAGCCCCCGGTGGTCGGTTCATCGAGCTGGGCAAAAAGGACGTCTATGCCGACGCCAGCCTCGGGCTGGCCGGACTCGCCAAGAGCGCATCCTTCGCTGTAGTCGACCTCGACCTGAATCTGAAGCGGCAACCGACGCGCTATCGCCGGATGCTCCAAGACATCCTGCAGCACGTCGCGGACGGCAAACTGCGGCCGCTTCCCGTCACCGCTTTCAGCCTCGACGCCGCGGCCGACGCCTTCGCGTTGATGGCATCCGGCAGGCATACCGGCAAAATCGCCATCTCGATTCCGGCGCACGGCAGCGTCGAGGCGATCGCGCCGCCGCCACCGCAGTCGCTGGTAAGCCCCGACGGCGGATATGTCGTCGTAGGTGGCATGGGTGGTCTCGGTTTTGTCGTCGCTCAATGGTTGGCGGAGCACGGCGCGGGACTGGTTGTGCTCAACAGCCGTTCGGCTCCCGGCGACGGCGTCACAGCGGCGATCGCGGAACTCAACGCGGCGGGCAACCGGGTCGAGGTGGTTACCGGTGACATCGCCGCGCCCGGTACCGCGGAGCGGTTGGTGCGCGCGGTCGAAGACGCGGGCTTCCGGCTGGCCGGAGTCCTGCACAGCGCAATGGTCCTCGATGACGAGATCGTGTTGAACATGTCCGAATCGGCCGCGCGGCGTGTGTTCGCGCCGAAAGTGACCGGTGGCTGGCGCCTTCACCAGGCCAGCGCCCATCTGGACGTGGATTGGTGGTTGACGTTCTCGTCAGCGTCTTCATTGCTCGGCGCGCCCGGGCAGGGCGCGTACGCCGCCGCGAACTCGTGGGTCGACGGGCTGGTCGCCTATCGGCGCTCTCTGGGGCTGCCCGCCGTCGGAATCAACTGGGGTCCATGGGCCGAAGTCGGACGTGCCCAGTTCTTCGCCGATCTCGGTGTCTCGATGAACACGGTCGAACAGGGACTTGCGGCAATGCAACTAGTGCTGCAGGCCGACCGAGCGCGCACCGGCGTGTTCAGCCTCGACGCACGCCAGTGGTTTCAATCCTTCCCCGCCGCAGCGGGTTCATCGCTATTTGCGAAGTTGCATGACTCGGCAAAGCCCGCGCGGTATGGCGGCGCGATCCGCGCCGAGTTGGACGCCAGCGATCCCCGCGAGCGCCCGAGCCGGCTCGCGACCGCGATCGCCAACGAGATCCGGGCGGTGCTGCGCTCGGCCGAGCCGTTCGATCACGATCGGCCGATGGAGTCGCTCGGCTTGGATTCGCTGATGGCCCTGGAGCTGCGGAACAGGCTGGAGTCCAGCCTGGGCACCACGTTGCCGGCCGCCCTGGTCTGGGCATACCCGACCATCCACGATCTCGCAGGCGCCATGTGTGAGCGCCTGGGCTATGCAACATTTGACGAGGCCGAGCAGGCGCCCGACGCGGAATCCGCGTTGTCGGATGAGGAAATGGAACTGCTATCCGAACTGGTCGCCGCAAGCGAGTTGGAAACCGCGACGGGGGGCAACGAGTCATGACGAGTCTCGCGGAGCGTGCGGCCCAGATGTCACCGAAGGCGCGCGAGGTACTCGCGCGTGAACTTGTCCGCGCGGGAACGGCATTCCCGGCCGACATCGCCGAACCCGTGGCGGTGATCGGGATCGGTTGCCGGCTACCCGGGAGTGTGAGCGGGCCGGAAAGCTTCTGGCAGCTGCTGATCGACGGCCGGGACGCCGTCGACGAGGTGCCGGCCGATCGGTGGGCCGCGGACGCGTTCTACGATCCCGATCCGCACGCGCCGGGAAAGATGGCGACGAAATGGGGCGGCTTCGTCGACGATGTCGCCGGATTCGACGCCGACTTCTTCGGCATCACCCCGCGCGAGGCCGAGGCGATGGACCCCCAGCAGCGGATCTTGCTCGAGGTCGCCTGGGAAGCGCTCGAACATGCCTGCCTGCCAACGGATTCGCTGAGCGGCACCCGAACGTCCGCGATTATGGGGTTGTCGGCGTGGGACTACACGATTCTCAACCTCGAGCGTCGCGCCGAGATCGACGCCTACATGAGCACCGGAAACCCACACAGCGCCGCGGTGGGGCGGATTTCCTATCTGCTCGGGCTACGTGGCCCCGCGATGGCGGTCGACACCGCGTGTTCGTCCTCATTGGTGGCGATCCACCTGGCCTGCCAAAGCCTGCGCTTGCGGGAAAGCGACGTGGCGCTCGCGGGCGGGGTGCACCTGTCGTTGTCGCCGTTCACCAGCATAGCGCTGTCCAAGTGGTCCGCTTTGTCTCCGACGGGCCGGTGCAGGACCTTCGACGCCATGGCCGACGGGTTCGTCCGCGGCGAGGGGTGCGGCGTGGTGGTGCTCAAGCGGATGGCCGACGCCGTCCGCGACGGCGATCGCGTGCTGGCGGTGGTCCGCGGTTCGGCGATCAACCAGGACGGCCGCTCCAACGGCATGACCGCCCCGAGCGCGGCGGCGCAGCGTGACGTGATCACCACCGCACTACGGCTGGCCGACGTGCCCGCGGGCACCGTGGACTATGTCGAAACACACGGCACCGGAACAGTTCTGGGCGACCCCATCGAATTCGAGGCGCTGGCGGCCACTTACGGCCGGGACGGCGGCGGCTGCGCGCTCGGGTCGGTCAAGACCAACCTCGGGCATCTGGAGGCGGCCGCAGGTGTTACGGGGCTGATCAAGGCGATCCTGGCCGTGGACCGGGGATACATTCCTCCCAATTTGCACTTCACCCGATGGAATCCGGCAATCGACGCCTCGGCCACCCGGTTTTTCGTGCCGACCGACGGCACGGCGTGGCCCAGCGGTCCTACACGTCGGGCGGCCGTGTCGTCGTTCGGCCTCAGCGGCACCAACGCGCATATCGTGATCGAGCAGGCGCCCGCTGCGGCGTCCGCGCCGCGGACGAGTACCGCCGCGGTGGTTTCGACATTGGTGGTGTCCGGCAAGACGCCGGAGCGGCAGGCCACGACGGCCACCGCGCTGGCCGCCTGGATGGAGGGCCCCGGCGGCGCGATATCACTGGCCGATGTCGCGCACACGTTGGCTCATCGCCGCGCCCGCCATTCCGAGGTCGGTGTCGTGGTCGCCCGCGACCACTCGGCCGCGGCGGCGGGGTTGCGGGCCTTGGCCGCCGGCGCCCCGGCGCCGGGTGTGGTGGAAGCCATCGCAGGCGCCCGCGGGCATGGCACGGTGTTCGTCTACTCCGGCCAGGGCTCGCAATGGGCCGGCATGGGCCGCCAACTGCTGGCCGACGAACCCGCGTTCGCCGCCGCGATCGCCGACCTGGAGCCCGAATTCATTGCCCAGGCTGGTTTTTCGTTGAGCCAGACCCTGGCGGAGGGCCGCACGGTGGTCGGCATCCACAACATCCAACCGATGCTAATGGCCATCCAGCTCGCACTCACCGCGTTGTGGCGGCACTACGGCGTCGAACCCGGCGCGGTGATTGGGCACTCGATGGGCGAGGTGTCGGCCGCGGTGGTGTCCGGGGCGCTGACCCCCGCCGAGGGTTTGCGGGTGATCACTGTCCGGTCGGCGTTGTTGGCGCGATTAGCCGGCCGGGGCGCGATGGCCTTGCTCGAACTCGACGGCCCGGCCGTCGAGGCGCTGATCGCCGACTACCGGCAGGTGACGCTGGCGGTGCACGCCTCACCACGCGAATCGGTGATCGCGGGCCCCCCCGACCAGGTGGACGCCGTCATCGCGGCGGTGACCGCGCGAAACCTGCTGGCCCTACGCGTCGAGGTCGACGTCGCCTCCCACCACCCGATCATCGACCCGATACTGCCGGAATTGCGTTCGGCCCTTGCCGATTTGGCGCCCATGCCCCCGACCATCCCGATGATCAGCACCGCTTGCGATGGTCCCGTACCGCTGCTGGACGCCGACTACTGGGCCGCCAACTTGCGCAACCCGGTGCGCTTCCACCAAGCCATCAGCACCGCCGCCGCCGCCCACCACACCTTCATCGAGATCAGCCCACATCCGTTGCTCACGCACGCAATCATCGACACCCTCGGCGAGGCCGAAACACACACCATCGGCACTCTGCAACGCGACAGCGACGACACTGTCACTTTTCACGCGCGGCTCGCCGCCGTGGGGAAATCCGCGCCGGGCACCACCGACGGCCGACCCGCCGACATCCCGGTAACACCCTGGCAGCACGACAACTTCTGGGTCGCCGATCGGTCGGGGATGTCGGACTTGGTCGACGCCCACCCGCTGCTCGGCATGCACATCGAGGTCCCGTCGAGCCGGGACCATGTCTGGCAGGCCGACGTCGGCACCCAGGTGGCCCCCTGGCTCGGTGACCATAAGGTGTTCGACCAAACGATCCTGCCCGCCGCGGCGTTCGCCGAGATCGCCTTAGCCGCAGCCGGCGAGGCGTTCGGTGTGGCGACCGGGGCCCTGTCGATCAACCAACTCGAAGTCGAACAGATGCTTCCCCTCAACGAGCACACCCAGCTGACAACGCAGGTGACCCGCGGTGCCGATGAGAAGACCCGGGTCGAGATCTATTCCCGCTCGCCCGGACACGACTGGTCGCGGCACGCCACCGCCAAGGCCGAGGTGTGCACGGCAAATGGCCTTCCCGATCGACCCCCACCCGTCGCCGGCCACGGCGAAACGGCCATCAAGCCGACCGACCTGTACACCGCGCTGCGGCGCACCGGGCAATATCACGGGCCGGCTTTCGCGGCGTTGACCGCGATCCACCGGCTACCCGGCGGCTTTGCGGAGACCGAGATCGTCCTACCCGACCAGGCGCCCCGGCATTCGAGGTATCGAATCCATCCGGTCATGCTGGACGCGGCGTTGCAGAGCCTTGCCGCCGCGATGCCGGAAGAAGAAGTCGCGGGGTCGGCCGAAACCAGTTATCTGCCTGTGTCATTCGAAACACTGCGGGTGTACGGCGACCCGGGCCGACGCGCGCGCTGCTGGTCCCAGCTGACCAGCCTCGACGAAGCCGGAGCGGGAAAGCTCGGCAGAATCGTCTTGACCAACGAGTCCGGGGCCGTCACGGCCGAGATCAACGATATCTACCTGCGGCGCGTGGATCGGCGCAGCGTGCCACTTCCGCTTTCTCAGAAGATCTTCGACACCGCATGGGTAACGAGGCCGATCGGTGCCACGCACGCCGAAGTACCGGGCAGTTGGCTCGTGCTTACCGGTGCGCCAGCACCCGATATCGAACGGTTAGTCGCCGACTGGCGTTCCCCGGTCCGCCGGGTGATCACGGCAGACCTGAAAGACGAACCCGCCGTGCTCGCCGCATTCGCCGAAACGGCAGGTGACCCCGAACATCCGCCCGTCGCGGTGGTCGCCTTCGTCGGCGCGAACCCGAGCGTCACCGCTGCCGGCATCGCCCAGGCGAGGGAATCACTCTGGGCGGTCTCCACCGTCGTTCGTGCGATCGTCGGCGGCTGGCATGGCCAGTCACCGCGGTTGTGGCTCGTCACCAGGGGCGGCCTTGCCGTTCACGACGAGCCGGGTCAGCCTGGCATCGGCGCGTTGAAAGGCCTGGTGCGCGTGCTGGCCTACGAGCATCCCGAGCTGCGCACCACGCTCGTCGACCTCGATGTCGCCGGGGACGCTGCGGCAGCGCTGAACGCCGAACTGATTGCGGCCATTACCGACTCGATCGACGACGTAGTCGCGTGGCGAGGCGGGCGGCGCTATGTCGAGCGGCTTTTCCGGGCGACCCTCGGTGAGCCCAGGCGCGAGCACGTCGTCCGCCCCGGGGCGTCGTATATCATCACCGGCGGCCTGGGTGGCCTTGGCTTGGTTTTCGCGCGCTGGCTGCTGGATCGCGGTGCGGGCCGCGTGGTCCTCAATGGCCGCGGCCAGCCCACAGCCGAGCAGCGCACGCTCCTTGGCGAACTGGAGAAAAAGGCCGAAATCGTCGTGGTTACAGGAGATGTGGCGACCGAAGGTGTCGCGGAAAGGCTGGTGGCGGCAGCAGGCGGGTCAGCTCTGCGTGGCGTCCTGCACGCGGCGGCGGTGCTCGACGACGGCCTCGTGCTCTCCATGACCAAGGAAAGCCTCGAGCGGGTGTGGGCTCCCAAGGTCACCGGAGCGCAGCGAATGCACCAGGCCAGCGCTCACTGCGAACTGGACTGGTGGCTCGGATTTTCGTCCACTGCTTCGATGCTGGGCGGTCCGGGACAGGCTGCATACGCGTGCGCAAGCGCCTGGCTCGACGCGCTGGTCGATTGGCGACGCGCGTCGGGTCTACCCGCGGCGGTAATCAACTGGGGGCCATGGGCAGAGGTCGGGCTTGCCCGCAGCCTGACCGGCGGCGCCCTCGACCCGATCACGCCGGCCGAGGGCACCGCGGCGCTCGAGCCATTGCTGGCCGCCGACCGGGGCCACACCGGCGTCGGACGGCTACGCCCCGATCGGGCGCTGATCGCCTTTCCCGAGATCCGCAGCCTCGGTTATTTCACCAACGTGGTCGAGGAGCTCGACGCCGCCGGCGACGGCGGTGATTGGGCCGGTCCCGATTCACTGACCGGCCTCGAACCCGCCGAAGCGCAAGGCCTGCTGACGGAGCGGCTGCGCGCGCGCATCGCGGCAGTCATGGGTTACGCCGACCGATCGGCCGTCGATGCCGCCGTCCCACTGATCGAACTGGGGATGGATTCCCTGATGGCGGTGCGCATCCGCAACACCGCGCGTGCGGATTTCGGAGTCGAGCCGCCGGTGGCGCTGCTGTTGCAGGGCGCGTCGCTACAAGACCTCACGGCCGATCTACTCCGCCAACTCGGCCTCGCCGGACACTCGCGGGTGTGCGAATCCGGAGAGGCCGTTCGCGGCCGGGCGCAGCAGCGCGCGGCGGCGCGTCAACAGGCCGCGACGCGGTGGAAGCGAGGACAACAACTGTGAGCACGAACACAGCCCCATACTCAACGGGTTTGCCGGCCAACGCAATCGCCGTGGTCGGCATGGCCGGCAGATTCCCGGGCGCCAACGACGTGTCGGCCTTCTGGGACAATCTTCGCCGCGGCGAAGAATCGATCGTCACGCTCTCAGAGCAACAGCTGAAGGCTGCCGGGATCGGCGATGAAGTGCTGGCCAATCCCGCGTATGTGCGGCGGGCGCCGGTCATCGACGGGTTCGACGAGTTCGACGCCGACTACTTCGGATTCCCACCGCAATCCGCTCGGACGCTGGACCCGCAGCACCGCCTATTCCTTCAATGCGCGTGGCATGCCTTCGAGGATGCCGGCTGCGACCCCGCGCGGTTCGACGGCGCCATCGGCGTCTACGGAACCTGCTCCCCCAGCGGCTATCTCCTGCACAACCTGTCGTCCCACCATGGCGAAGACGCCTTCCTGGGAACGGGCCTCAACTTCGAGCAGTTCAACCTGTTCCTGCAGAACGACAAGGATTTCCTCGCCACGCGGGTGTCCCATCAATTCAATCTTCGCGGCCCGAGCCTGACGGTCCAGACCGCATGCTCGTCATCGCTCGTCGCGGTCCATCTGGCCTGTCAGAGCCTGCTCAGCGGGGAATGCGACATGGCGCTTGCCGGAGGGGTGTCGCTGTCGGTCCCCCACCGGGTGGGTTACTGGAACTCGCCGGGGTCGATGGTGTCGGCGGTCGGCCACTGCCGTCCCTTCGACGTGCGGGCCGACGGCACGGTTTTCGGCAGCGGTGTGGCCATCGTAGTCCTCAAACCGTTTCAGGCCGCCGTCGAAGCCGGGGATCGGATTCACGCCGTCATCCGCGGGTCGGCGATCAACAACGACGGCTCGGCGAAGATGGGGTACGCGGCTCCCAGCCCGGTCGCTCAGGCCGATGTCATCGCGGAAGCTCACGCGGTCTCGGGCATCGATTCCTCCACCGTGAGCTACGTCGAGACGCACGGAACCGGCACACCGCTGGGTGATCCCATCGAAATCCAGGGCCTGCGAACCGCGTTCGCCGTGTCGCAGATGCCTCGAACCGGTCCCTGTGTCTTAGGGTCCGTCAAGTCGAACATCGGCCACCTCGAAGTCGCGGCCGGCGTCGTGAGCCTGATCAAAACGATTCTCTGCCTGAAGCACAAGGCGATTCCCGCGACACTGCACTTCACCAGCCCGAACCCGGAACTCCGCCTCGACGAGACCCCTTTCGCGGTGCAAAGCGCCTACGGCCCGTGGGAATGGGATGGAGTGCTCAGGGCCGGCGTCAGCTCGTTCGGGGTGGGCGGAACCAACGCGCACCTCGTCGTCGAGGAGGCGCCCCCGGTTGCGGCGCCCGCCGAGCCGGCGGACCCGCAGGTGATCCTGCTCTCGACGGAAACTGAAGCCGCACTGGAGGAATCGCGCAACGCTCTAGCCGCGGCGCTAAACGAAACGGGCGCCCCGAGCCTGTCCGACGTCGCTTTCACCCTCGCCGGGCGCCGTAAGCACAGCATCACCATGGCGGCCGTGGTTCACGACCGCGAACAGGCGGTCGCGGTCTTGCGGACTTCCGAGCATGACAACGTCTTCGTCGGGGAATCCGTCGGCGGAAACGTCGAGTCGGGGTCGCAACGCGTCGTTTTCATGTTTCCGGGTCAGGGCTCTCAGCACGGCGGCATGGCCCGGGGCTTGTACGACACCACGCCCGCCTTCGCCGAACACTTCGACATCTGCGCCGCGGGATTCCACAATGAGATGGGGATCGACCTACACGCCGAGATATTCGGCGATAGCACAACCGATTTGGAGCGCATTGACCGCTCCCAACCCGCGCTGTTCACAGTGGAATACGCGCTTGCGCGACTGGTGGAAAACTATGGGGTGCGCGCTGGAGCATACATCGGCTACAGCACCGGCGAATACATCGCGGCCACCCTGGCCGGGGTATTCGACCTCGAGACTGCGATCAAGGCGGTGTCATTGCGTGCCCGCCTGATGCACGAATCCCCACCGGGCTCGATGGTGGCGGTGGCACTGGGTCCCGACGACATCGAACCGTACCTTGCGGAGTACGCCGTTAAGGGAGTGGGCCTTTCCGCAGTGAACGATCCCGGCAACTGCGTTATCGCCGGTCCTAACGACGAGATCCGCGCATTCACCCAACGCCTTCGCGGGGACGGTATCGCCGCGCGACGCGTCCGCGCCACACACGCGTTTCATTCCAGCTCGATGGATGCCGTGGCGGCGGAGTTCCAAGATTTCCTGTCCGGTGTCGAGCTTCGGCGGCCGCACACACCCCTACTCAGCAACCTCACCGGGACCTGGATGTCCGATGAGCAAATCACCGACCCCGCCGCCTGGGCTCGCCAGATCAGTTCCACGATCAGGTTCGGGGACGAGCTCGAGGCGGTGCTGACCGACCCGTGCCGGATCCTCGTCGAGGTCGGCCCGGGTGGCAGCCTGACGGGTTCGGCGATGCGGCACCCGAAGTGGTCGGGCGGACATCGCGCGGTTCGGCTCATGCGGCACCCGATCCAGAACGTCGATGATCGGGACACCTTCCTGCTCGGGCTCGGCCAACTGTCGGCGGCTGGTGTCCAGGTCGAGTGGCCGCGCCCGTCGGGGCCCGCGCCGCGAACCGTTTCTCTGCCCGGTTATCCCTTTGCTCACCAACGGCATTGGATCGACCCGAAGCCGATCAACTGGACCGGCCTGGCCGCGGGATCGCACGCGCCCGACGTGTCCACCAATGGTGCCGGTGCCGGCGCCCAAGCCGAACAGTCCCCCAACGGGCAGGCGCAGACCGAGGCGGCGCTGCGGCAGATCTGGATGCGGTGCTTAGGTGTCAATTCGATCGACCGCAACGATAACTTCTTCGACCTCGGCGGTGATTCCCTGATCTCGATTGGCATTTCGACCGCCGCCACCAACGCGGGCCTGGACGTCACGCCGCAGGATCTTTATCGACACCCTACTTTGGCCACCCTCGCGAAACACGTCGATGCGAAAGACGCCGCGGGCAGCTTGGCGAAACCGATTGACCCCACTACTCATACCTGCGTCCCGCCGAATGTAATGCAGTTCTTCGACCAAGGAGTGCAGGAGACCGGTTCCTGGCGATGCCCGCTGATCTTCAGGCTCGCCCCCGTCGTGGGCGTCGAAGACATCCGGGCCGTGCTCACCGCGGTGGCCGACCACCACGACGCGTTACGCCTTCGGCTCGTCGAACGCGCGGGGACGTGGGAGCAGCACATCGCCGCACCGCAGGAATTTGAACTGCTATCGACCCGAACGCTTCCGAGCGACCTGACGGGTGGCGAACCCGCCGGGCTGCGGGCAGCCCTGCTGAACATCGCGGCTGAGGCCGCTGATGGCCAGACCGCATCGTTGACCGCCACACACGTTTCCGGTCCGGAGCCCAGTGCGCAGGGCAGCAGCCACCTGATCTTGTCCATGCACGAAGTGATCGCGGACAACGCATCTCGCGAGATCCTGCTGACCGACCTGCTCACCGCATTCACTCAGCGACTTGCGGGCGAGGGAATTTTGCTGCCCCCGACCAGCGCGCAATGGCGCGATTGGTCTCTGCGATCCGGGACACTGGCGACGCACCCGGCGGTCCTGGACACCCGTGACTTCTGGCTGGAGAACTCCAACACGGCGACATTGCGGCTGGGCGACCCGGAAGTCACCGACCGCCCCCATTCCAGCGACCTGGCGCGGGTGCCGTCGGCGCTGACCGTCGACAAAACGGCCGAGATCGACGACGCCCGCCGGAGGCTGGGCGTGCCGATCGAGGAGATCCTACTGGCGGCACTAGGTCGGACAATCGCCCAGACCCTCGGCGAGGGTGTGGTTTCGGTCGACTTGGAGGGCGCCGGGCGCACCGTGCTGAGGCCCGACGTGGACCTGCGCAGGACCATTGGCCGTTTCACCACGATCTATCCTGCTC
The DNA here is from genome assembly GCA_002102225.1 of Mycobacterium interjectum. GTDB lineage: Bacteria > Actinomycetota > Actinomycetes > Mycobacteriales > Mycobacteriaceae > Mycobacterium > Mycobacterium interjectum_B. The sequence goes on along the minus strand of LQPB01000024.1, from coordinate 26,088 downwards.
CGATTCCGTGCACGAGGGACGGCGATGCGGCGACGCTGCTGAGCACTGTCAGCGACACGCTCAGATCCGTTCCGCACCATGGGATCGGCTACGCACTACTTCGCTACGTCTACGCACCCACCGCACCGCTGTTCGCCGCCGCCGGCCCCTCCGACATCCACTTCCGCTACGTGGGTCTGATCCCCCAGCTACCGCCAGTCGATGCACCGGTCCAGTTCGACTCCGACGCGGCGCTGCCGGTGCGCGACCCGATTCCGGGCCTAGGCCATGCCATCGAGTTTCGCGTATACCGCCACTCCGGCTCGCTGCATCTCGATTGGTGGTATGACACCCGCCGCGTTGCGAGCGCAACGATCGAGGCTCTGGCGCAGCGCTTCCCGTTGGCTTTGCGGGTGCTGCTCGAACAGGCCATCGCCGCAATCCCCGACGACGGCAACACTGCTTCGGAGCCAGTGGAACTGGCCCTAGTGGACTTGTCCGCGCGCGACGCGGGTTGAGGGCTGAGAGGAAGGAAGGCCAATGGGCGACGCCGAGAGGACTTTTGACAAGGCGGTCATCGTCGATGGGGTACGCAAGACCTACGACGACGTGGTGGCCTTGCAGAACGTCAGCTTCGAAGTCGGCCGCGGCGAGGTGATCGGCCTCCTCGGGCCCAACGGCGCGGGGAAGACCACGCTCGTCGACATCCTGTCGACCCTGAGCCGGCCCGATCGAGGCCATGCAATCGTCGCCGGTTATGACTGCGTCTCCGAGCCCGCGGGTGTGCGCCGGTCGATCATGCTTACCGGCCAACAGGTGGCCCTCGACGACATGCTCACCGGGTTAGAAAACCTCGTCATGTTCGGCCGGTTGTACGGACTGGGTAAGTCGGCCGCGCGCATCCGCGCCGAAGAGTTGATCGAAGAATTCGAGCTGGCCTATGCAGGCAATCGGCGCGTGAAAACGTACTCGGGCGGCATGCGCCGGCGGATCGACATCGCCTGCGGTCTGGTGGTCCCCCCGCAGGTGGTCTTCTTGGACGAGCCCTCCACCGGCCTGGATCCGCGCAGCAGGCAAGGGATTTGGGATCTTGTCGGCAACTTCAAGACCTGCGGCATCACCACCTTGCTGACCACGCAGTATCTCGAGGAAGCCGACGCGCTTGCCGACCGCATCATCGTGATCGACCACGGCCGCATCATCGCCGAGGGCACCGCCGACGAGCTCAAGGAGCGAACCGGCGCCAGTTATTGCGAAATCGTCCCGCAGGATCTCAGGGATCTACCGGTGATCGCCGAGACGCTCGGCTCGTTGTTGCCCGAGAAGAACAGGGCCGCACTGACTTCCGAATCGGATCGGATCGCCATGCCGGCGCCGGGCGGTACCAGTACCCTTATCGAGGTCGTGGGGCGGCTCGCGGCGGCCAATATCGACCTTGCCGACGTCGCGCTGCGGCGTCCGTCGCTGGACGACGTGTTCCTCACGCTGACCGGGGATTCCGCCGAGCCCCGAACCGTTGTCGCGGAGGTCATGAAGTGACTGCGCCGGCCACCGCGCGGCCCTGCCCGTCAGCGCTCGCACAGTGGTGGGTCCTCACCGGCCGCTTCATCGCCCCGACGCTACGCAACGGTGAGCTCATCATCACCATCGCGTCCTCGGCGATTTTCACCGCCGGCTTCTACATTCCATTGCATCAGCTCATGGGAGCCGCCACCAGGGGCATCGCCAGCAGCTACGCGCAGTACATCATGCCGTTGATCGCGCTGCAGGCGATCACTTTCGCCGCGATGTCGACCGCCTTCCGGGCGGCGACCGACTCGGTACAAGGCATCAATCGCCGCTTCAAATCGATGCCGATCGCCCCGGCTACGCCGGTGGCCGCCCGCATCTCCGCCGCGGTATACCGCTGCTTGGTTTCGTTGGCGGTGGCGCTGGTCTGCGGTCACCTGATTGGATTCCGGTTCCACCGCTCGGCGGTCTACATCGTTGCCTTTTGCACCTTGGTGCTCGTGATCGGAGCGTTGCTGTCTTTCGGTGCGGACCTGGTCGGGACCGCCACCCAGAACCCGGAGGCCATGACGCCGCTACTGATCCTGCCGCCGTTGATCTTTGGACTGCTGTCGGTGGGTGTCCAGCCGGTCGAGCAGTTTCCTCGCTGGATCCAGCCCATCGTGCGCGACCAGCCGGTTTCGAGGTTCGTGGACACCCTGCGCGCCCTGGCCGGTGACACCCCACCGCATGGCGGTCCCGTCACGTGGTCCGTGCTGGCGCCGTCGCTGGCGTGGCTATGCGGATTGGCCGCGATGCTGCTACCGGCATCGGCAATGGTTTTGTCGAGGCGGGCGCGATGACCCTGGTTGACGAAAAGACCACCGACCACGGCGTTGACCGGCGGTGCTACGAGAATTCCGCACGGGTTCTGGTCCCACAGACCCTGGTGCAGACGCGACGGATACTTCTGCGGTGGGGGCGCGACCTCACCGCGATGGTCGAAGTGCTGGTGTTGCCCGTCCTGTTCCTGCTGACTGTGAATATTGTTTTGGGCCATATGGTTTCACAAGTCACCGGGCACAGCGCGCTGTACGGCACGGTTCCGATGAACGCCCTCGCCGCCGCGATCAACGGATCGGCGATCGGGGCGATCGGCCTCATCGGGGAGCGAGACGACGGCCTGCTGCGCCGGTTGTGGGTGCTGCCCGTGCACCGCGCGTCGGGTGTTTGTTCGCGGGTCGTCGCCGAGGCGGTTCGGATCACGATCACCACGGCGGTGTTGGTTGCCGTCGGAATGATGCTCGGGTTCCGCTTCCACCAGGGCTTGCTGGCCATTCTGGCATGGCTGATCGTTCCGGTCATTTTCGGGCTGTCCTACGCAACCCTCATCACAATGGTGGCGTTGCACGCCGCAAAAAATTTCCTGCTCGAGGCGGTTACACTCGTTCACCTGCTCGCCGTCGTCTTCTCGACCGGGTTTCTGCCGGTAGACCAATTTCCGAAGTGGATACAGCCAGTGGTCGCACACCAGCCGATGAGCTACGCGATCGAAGCGATGCGCGGATTGTCGCTGGGCGGCCCGGTGCGATGGCCCATGCTCGCAACGCTGCTGTGGGCCACCGGCATCACCGCCGTATGCATCGGCCCGACGCTGATCGGCTATCGGCGCGCCAGCACGCACTGAACTAAGGAGTCCTAGGTGTTTCCCGGATCGGTCATCCGAAAACTGGCCCGCAGCGAGGAAGTATTCGCAGTCAACGAGACCTATTTCGCGTTCACGGCGCACCTCAAAGGCGCCATCGACGTCGACGCGATGTCGGACGCCTTCGACGCGCTCCTGGAGACCCATCCGATTTTCACCGGCCGCCTCGAGAAGGCCGACGACGGCCGCTACCAGATCGTGGCCGAAGACGTCCTGCACCAAGGTCTTTGGGTGGTCGACGACGGCGCCGATTCCAATGCCATTTCGACACCCGCCGGATTGCTACTGGATCAAAGCCATTCTCTGATGAATCTGCGGTTGGAACGCACTGAAGGGGGCGGCGCACTGACGCTGTATACCCACCACAGCCTGGCCGACGCCCACCACGCGTTCGGTCTTCTCGAGGAGCTTTTCACCCTTTACACCAACGTGGTGGAAACCGGCGACCCTGGACCGGGGATACCGCAACCCGCACCCGAACCGCTGGAGGCGTTGCTTGAGCAGCGCGGAATCGAAAAACAGCGGCGGTCCGGACTCGAGCGGCTCTACCCGGCGGCGTTCGCCTACGACCTGCAGGCGGTCCAGACGCCGCCCATGGCGTCGAACCATGATGCCATCCAACCCATTCCGGTGGCCCGCATCCGGTTCACCGAGCAGGAGACGTCCGACCTAGTGGAGTTTGGGCGTGCCAATCAGCTCAGCCTGAACTCCGTGGTGGCGGCGGCCATCCTGCTGGCCGAGTGGGACCTTCGCAACACGCCGCACATCCCGATCCCATACGTTTATCCGGTCGACTTGCGATACATCCTGTCGCCCCCGGCAAGCCTGACCGGCAGCACGCTGCCGTTGGGGGTGGCAATTTATCTTGCCGAGATCGGGCCCGACACCGAGCTCGTCGATGTGGCCCGCGGTATCGTCGACGCTTTTCGAGCTGACTTGTCCGACGGCGTGATTCAGCAGTCCACGCTGCACTTCAACCTGCAATACGAAGGAACTCCGCCCGGGCTGCCCCCGTTTGTGCTGTGCACAGACACCGGCACGATCCCCGGCCTGAACACGCCGCCGGGCTTGGAGGTGGCGGACTTCCACAGCGAATTGCACTTCCCCACCCGCGCGCCGGTCGATCTCTACAGTTGCGGGACCTTTGCGGGCCTGCTGTTCATCGAGCACCATGCACATCTGCCGGGGCGGGAAAAGTCGTTAGAGGCGATACGTTCGCTGCTGTGCTCCCTGCCCGCCGAGGACAGCTGGGCCATGGAGTGACAGCCGAGCGCGAGTTCGACATCGTTTTGTACGGTGCCAGTGGCTTTTCCGGCGCGTTGACGGCCCAATACCTCGCGCACGCGGGGTCGCGAGCGCGGATCGCGCTGGCCGGTCGCTGCGGCGACCGCCTGTTGGGCGTGCGGCAGCAGCTCGGCCCAACCGCGCAGGATTGGCCGCTGATCGTCGCCGACGCGTCGCGACCATCGACGCTGGCAGCGATGGCCGCCCGGGCCCGGGTGGTGCTGACGACCGTGGGCCCCTACACGCGGTACGGCCTGCCGCTGGTCGCGGCCTGCGCCGCGGCCGGAACGGACTACGCCGACCTGACCGGAGAGCTGGTGTTCGGCCGGGCCAGCATCGACCACTACCACCAATGGGCTGTCGACACCGGTGCGCGGATCGTGCTCTCCTGCGGATTCGATTCAATCCCTTCGGATCTCAATGTCTATCAGCTCCACCGCCAAGTCGTCGAGGACGGTGCGGGTGAACTCGGCCGCACGACGATGGTGCTGCGCTCCTTTCGCCAATCCGCCGCTTCCGGCGGCACCATCGCTTCGCTACTCGAAGCGATGCGCAGCGCCTCGGCCGACGCGCAAACCCACCGGATCCTCAACGACCCCTACACGCTGACCACCGACCGCGCCAGCGAACCAGAACTCGGTCCGCAACCGGACTTCCAGCGACGTCGGGGCCGCGAGGTCGCGCCGGACCTTGCGGGTTTCGGGATCGGCGGATTTGTGATGGCCCCGTATAACACGCGCATAGTGCGTCGCAGCAACGCATTGCAGGGCTGGTCCTACGGCAGGCAGTTTCGCTACTCGGAAACCATGAGCCTCGGAAAGTCGCTCGCAGCACCGATCACCGCTGCGGCGATGACGGGTGCCTTGGCGTTCGGCTTCAGTCTGGGCAACAAGCACTTGCGGCGATTGCCCCGGTCAGTCGTGGGGCGCATCATGCCCAAGCCGGGCTCCGGTCCGAGCGACGCCGCCCGCAGGCGCGGCCACTACACCGTCGAGACGTATACCACCACGACTGCCGGCGCGCGCTACGTGGCGACGTTTGCGCAGAACTGCGACGCTTACCAGGGCACGTCGATGCTGCTGGGCGAGAGCGGTCTCGCATTGGCACTGGATCGCGACCGCCTCTCCCCGTTGCGGGGGGTGCTCACGCCCGCGGCGGCGATGGGCGACGTGCTGTTGGCCCGTCTCCCGGCCGCAGGGGTGTCCATGGCGGCCGAACGAATCCGTGCCCGGCAGTGAGCAATCCTCGTCAGCGACGAGCCAAAAATTACCGAGTGGGTTCGGTTGCGTATCCCGAATATATCCGGCCACGCAAGCGGCTCCCCAGAGCGCAGTCGAATGCGCGTAGACACATTTCGGTGAGATCGGCGCGCGAGATATTCTTCGACTCAATCCATTTCACGCAGGCTGCGCGGACGAACGCCAACCACGCCTCTACGGCGATCTCGGCGGCCTCGCGCAGACATCCGTCCTCGACGAGTTGATCGATCAGCCGTTGACCCACAACGTTGAGTTCTTCCGCGACGATCGCCTGGACTGCCGGGTCATCTGACCAAACGCCGCGGTTGATCGTGACGGCTTCAAAGGGGCGATCGACAAACGATTGGATATGGGCCTCGAGTCCGGTGGCCAGCTGCTCTGCGAGCGACAGCTGCGGATCATCGCTCATGTGTGCCAGCATGCGACTACTAGCACGCCGGAATATCGCCGCGTATAAGTCTCGCTTGCACGGAAAGTAGTGATACAGCGTCGCTCTCGAGACATGCGCGCGGGCAGCGATGTCGTCCATCTGGACGTCTTCGTATGGCATTTCCGCAAACATCGCCGCTCCCGTGTCGATCAGCTGTTCGCGTCGCTGCTGCGGCTCCAGCCGGCGTCGTTTCACTTCCCACCACCGACATTCGAGGACCCACCGATGAGCGACTCTGGTTTGCCGTAGGGCGGTCCACCGGATTGGGTCGCGGACAGGTCGGAGGCGAGCGTTTCTGATAGGTGCAGACCCAAGGCACGAGCGGAGTTGTAGGTTGCGATGGTCTTGGGGGTGATTCGCAGTCCGGTTTCAGCTTCGATGCGGGTCCGCAGTTCGAGGTTGCCCAGCGAGTCCAGGCCATGGTCGGCGAACGGGCGGTCGGGGTCGATCGCACGCCGCAAAATCAGGCCGGTCTGCTCGGCTATCAGGCGCCGAAGCCGGACCGGCCATTCATCCTGCGACAGAGTCAGCAGTTCCGCACGCAGCGTAAAGCTTTCGGCCGCGTGTCGGTCTCCGGCCGTCCGGAAAGCCTCGGCGAACGAGCTGCGCGCAACGAGCGACGCGAGCCATGGCGCACCGGTGGTCGGAACGTAGCCGGTGTAGCCCCGGTCGTAACGCAGCAAAGTCTCGAACGCCTGAGCGCCCTCTTCCGGGGTGATCATCGTGGTCCGTCCGCTCGCCGCCATGAATGCCGCCCGGCCGATTTCGCCCCACGCACCCCAGGCGATCGAGCTGGAGGGAAGACCTTGGCTGCGACGCCAGTGGGTGAAGGCGTCCAGCCAGCTGCAGGCCGCGGCGTAGGCCCCCTGACCGGCCGAGCCGAATAGCGCGGCTACCGAGGAGAAGGAGCAGAACCAATCCAGCGGCTGGTCCGCGGTCGCCTGGTGCAGGTTCCACACGCCGTATACCTTTGGCGCCCAGTCCCGATCGATCAGCTCGTCGGTGATGTTGGCCAGGGTCGCGTCCTCGACCACCGCGGCGGCGTGCAGGACCCCGCGCAGCGGAAGCCCGGTGGCGGTGGCCGCGGCCACGACTTGAGCCGCAGTGTCGGCCTCGGCGATGTTGCCGCACTTCACGACGATGTCGGCTCCAGTCGCCCAGAGCCGTTCGATGGCCTGTCGGGTTCGCGGCGTTGGGTTGGAACGGGCCGTCAGCACGATCCGCCCGCAGCCCGCCTTGGCCATCTCACCGGCCAAAAACAGCCCGAGACCGCCGAGGCCACCTGTAACGATATAGGCGCCGTCGTTGCGAAACACTGGAGCATGCTCGGGCGCCACCGCCGCCAGGGTCTCACCGGTACGGGGCACGGTGAGTACAAGCTTGCCGGTGTGCTCGGCGCCGCTCATAACCCGGATCGCGGTAGCGGCTTGCGACAGCGGGTATTCCGTGCAGGCCGGCATCGGCAGGTGACCGTCCGCGATCCGCTCGTACACCGTCTGCAGCAGCCTCTGCAATCGCTGCGGGTGGGTCTTTGACAGCAGCGCCAGATCGACGGCATGGAACGTGAGGTTGCGCCGGAACGGTAAGAGACCCAGCCGGGTATCGGCGTAGATGTCGCGCTTGCCGATCTCGACGAAGCGCCCGCTGTAGGCCAGTAGGTCCAGCCCGGCGCGCTGCGCCGCTCCGGTCAGCGAGTTCAGCACGATGTCGACGCCGCGGCCGTCGGTGTCGCGAGGGATCCGCTCGGCGAAGTCCATGCCGCGCGAGTCGTACACATGTTCAATGCCCATGTCCCGCAGCATTGCCCGTCGCTCCGGGCTGCCAGCGGTGGCGAAGATCTCGGCCCCCACCATCCGGGCGATGCCTATCGCGGCCTGACCGACACCGCCGGTGCCGGAGTGAATCAGCACCTTGTCTTCGGCCGAGATCCTGGCCAGGTCGCACAGTCCGTACCACGCGGTGCCGTACGCGGTTGCCGCCGCGGCGGCCAGCCCGGCGGTGAGGCCGTGCGGCAGGGTGGCGACCAGCCTGGCGTCGCAGGTGACGAACGTGCTCCAGCTGCCGTTGGCGTACCCGGAGAAGCCGCCCACCCAGTCGCCGACCCGGTGGTCGGTCACGTCGGCGCCGACGCGCGCCACCACGCCGCCCAGGTCGAATCCCAGTTGATGCGGCCGACCTTCGAGATCGGGGTAACGCCCCAGGGCCGCAAGGACATCGGCGAAGTTGATGCTGGACGCGTTGACCGCGATCTCGACCTCGCCCGGCCCCGGCGGCTTTCGGTCCAGGGCAACGCATTCCAGCGTCTGCAGGTCACCGGGATGACGCACCGTCATGCGCATCCGCTCGGACTCGTGCTGCACCGTGGCGACCCGCCGTTCGTCGGCGCCCAGCGGCGTGCAGCGGAGCCGCGCCGTGTACCACTGCCCACCCCGCCAGGCGGTCTCGTCTTCCTGCGAAGAAGTCAGCAATTCGTGCGCCACCTGCTCGGCGTCAGCATCTTCCCGCAGGTCGATCTGGGTGGGCCGCAGCTGTGGGTTCTCCGCGCCGATCACCCGCAGCAGGCCGCGCAGTCCGGCCTGCACCAGGTTGGGCTGGTCATCGGGCAACACGATCTGGGCTTGCCTGGTGACCACGTACAGCCGGGGCGGCTGAGCCGAGAGTTCCGGCAATTCGCGAGTCATGCGCACTAGGTGGCGCACCTGTTCGCGGCCTCGCAATAGCCCTTGCTCGTCCAAATCGCCGGCCGGTGGCGGGCAGACGATCACCAAACCTTCTAGGCCGCTATGCACCTCGGCACCGAGCTGTTCGGCGTTGGCCACTCGATCGGTCGACTCTGGCCAGATCAGGGTCTCACATTGCGCACCAGACACTTTCAGCGCATCCGCGAGCCGCGATGTCAGTGGATCGGCATCGGCGGTGTCGACCAGCAGCCACCTCCCGAATGCCCGCTCGGGCACTGGTGGCAGCGCCTGCGGCTGCCAGTCGATGGTCAGGAGCCGCTCGGTCATCAGCTGGTCGGCGGCGCCGCCGCTGATAGCCATACGCAGGCCCTGCACGACCAGCAGGACCGCGCCGTCTTCGGCCAGCAGATCCAGATCGACCTCGACCGCTGACCCGCTGACTGATGTGACCCGCAGGTGGCAATACCGCGCGGCACGCGTCGAAGCGTATCGACGCAGCCGCCGCACACTCAGCGGCACCAATCCCCTCCCCTCGGAGGCGCCCTGCACGGCCGGGTGTGCCAGCACCGACTGAAAGCAAGCATCCAGTAACGCGGGATGAACGCAGTAGCCCGTCGGTTGACCCCGAACTGCGCTGGGCAGCCGCACCTCTGCAACGACACTGCGGCTTTTTGTTGCGGCGGTGCGTGCCGACACCAAACCACCGAAGGCAGGCCCGTATTCGACGCCGCGCTCGGCGAACGACTGCCGCAGCGCGGCGCCCTCCGTCGGCTGCGGGTGGGTGGCCAGCAGGGCGGCGATGTCGCGCTGCGGTGGCTCCTGATCGTCGGCCGCGCGGAGCACAGCGCCGCCTCGCCGCGTGCGCTCACCCTCGCGCTCGGTCTGCACCACGAGATCGACCACGCCGTCGCCCTCAACGGAGGCCACCGTGCTCACCACAGTCTCCTCGTCGAGTAGCAGCATCTGCTCGAGGCGAACATCGCACACGTCGGAATTCGGACCCATAACCATTTCGGCGGACGCCAGTGCCATTTCGCAGAAGGCGGCCCCCGGAAAGACGGCAACCCCGTTCACCCGGTGATCGGCCAGCCAGGGCAGCGCCGCGGTGCCGATCTCCCCCTGCCAGGCGTGGCGTTCCGGCTCTTCCGGCAACTGCACGTGCGCGCCGAGCAGTGGGTGCACGGTAACCGTCGACTTGCCGTGCGACCCCGCCCCCGGCTCGTCGGTCTCGAGGAGCAGCCGCTGACGGGTCCACGTCGGCAGCGGGGCATCCACCAGGCGACCGCGCGGATACGGTACCGGGAAGTCGATCGCGGCGCCGGCACCGTACAGATCCGCCACGGAGCCGAGCACGCCGAAAGGCATCGGCTGTTCGCGGCGCATGGCCGGGACTGCCTGCACCGCGATGTCGGCGGCGCCGGCGGTTTGTTCCACCGCACGGATCAGCAGCGGGTGCGGCGAGGGCTCGCCGAACACCCGGTGGCCGTCGTCCAGGGCGGCCTGCACCGCGGCGGCGAACTTCACCGACTGCCGGAGGTTGTTCACCCAGTAGCTGGCGTCGAAAGCCGGGATGATCCGTGGATCATCAAGCGTCGCAGAGTAATACGACACATTCGGCGTCGTCGGGGTGAGGTCTGCAAGCTGGTCGGCCAGTTCGTCAAGAATCGGATCGACCTGCGACGAGTGCGACGCGACGTCCACCGCCACCTCGCGGGCCATGACCTCACGGCCCTCCCATTCGGCTACCAGGTCGCGCACCGCTTGGGTCGCTCCGCCCACCACCGTGGAGTTCGGTGACGCGATCACCGACACTTCGACGTCGCTCACTCCGCGGGCGGCCAGCTCCTGCCGCACCTGCTGGGCCGGCAGCTCCACCGAAGCCATCGCTCCCGCACCCGCGATTCGCGACATCAACTTCGAACGCCGGCAGACCACCTTGACACCGTCCTGCAGCGAGAGCGCCCCGGCGACGACGGCGGCCGAGATCTCGCCAAGGGAATGCCCGATCACGGCGCCGGGCTGTACGCCGTAGGCGCGCATGGCGGTGGCCAGGGCGACCTGGAAAATGAAAAGCGTCGGTTGCACCCGGTCGATGTCAGTGACGACTTCGGGGGCCGACATCGCCTCGCGCACTGAGAATCCGGACTCCCGTGCGATCAGCGGCTCGGCGTGGGTGACGGTCGCCGCGAACACCGCATCGTTGGCCAGCAGGTCGGCGCCCATGCCCGCCCACTGCGATCCCTGGCCCGAGAAGACCCAGACCGGGCCGCGGTCGCCGTGACCCGACACCGGAGCGTAGGGGGTTTCTGCGCCGGCGATTTCACGCAACCCCGCGGCCAGCCCCTCGGCGTCGCCCGCAATGACGGCGGTGCGGACGGTCCGGTGTGCGCGCCGTCGCGCCAAGGTGTACGCCAGGTCCGAGATAGCCAACCCGTCTTTGTGATCGTCCAGCCATTCGGCCAATCGTTGCGCCGTCTGGCGCAGCGCCCCCCCGGAGGTCGCCGATAGCGGAAACAGCAACGGCCCGTGCGCCACTGGGGCTTCCGGGTCGGTTCGGGCGTCGGGCGCCTGCTCGAGCACGGCGTGCACGTTGGTCCCCGACATGCCGAACGATGTCACCGCCGCCCGTCGCGGCCCCTTGCCTTTGTACGGCCAGGGTATGACTTCCCGCGGCACGAACAAGCCGGTTTCGATTTGCTGTAGCGCCTCGGGCAACTGGGTGAAGTGCGCCATCGGCGGCACCACGCCGTGCTGCAGGCCGAGGACCGCTTTGATCAGACCGACAGCGCCGGCCGCGGCTTCGGTGTGCCCTAGGTTGCTTTTGGCCGATCCGACCGCGACGCGATTGCCGTCGGCACCGTACACCTCGGTCAGACTTATGAATTCGAGCGGATCGCCCACCGGGGTGCCGGTGCCGTGCGCCTCGATCACACCCACGGTGGCCGGCTCCACCCCGGCCACTTCCAACGCCGCCCGGTACACCGCGGCCTGGGCATCCGAGGACGGCGACGTGATGGTCTCGGAACGGCCGTCCTGATTCGCCGCGGTGCCGCGGACGACGGCCAGAATTCGGTCACCGTCACGGAGCGCATCGGGCAAGCGCTTGAGCAGGACCACCGCACAACCGTCCGATCGGACGAACCCGTCGGCGGCAATGTCGAAACTGTGACAGCGGCCGGTCGGCGAGAGCATGCCCTGCGCCGACGCCGAGGCAGAGACCCGCGGGTCCAACACCAGCATCGCGCCTCCGGCCAACGCAAGATCGCTTTCACCCGTGTCCAGGCTCAGACACGCCATGTGCACGGCGAGCAGGCTCGACGAACACGATGTGTCGACCGTCAGCGCCGGACCCAGCAGTCCCAGCCCATAGGCGATCCGGCCGGACGCCATGCTGAAGGGAGTGCAGGTATAGCCGTAGGCATCCTCCAGCGAACCGGCGTCGCCGGTAATCAGCGTGTAGTCCTGTTGGCACAACCCCACGAAAACACCGGTGCGAGAACCACTTAACGAGGCCGGAACGATGCCCGCGTGCTCGATCGCTTCCCACGACGTCTCCAGTAGCAATCGATGCTGCGGATCGATGGCGGTCGCCTCGCGCTCGCCGAAGCCGAAGAACGATGCGTCAAAGCCGCCGATGTCGTCGATGAAGCCACCCCACCGCGACACCGACCGACCGTGCACCCCACGCTCGGGGTCGTAGTGCTCGTCGACGTCCCACCGATCGGCGGGAATCTCCGTCACCAAGTCGTCGCCGCGAAGTAAGGCGCGCCAGAACGCGTTGGGCGAATCTACCCCGCCGGGAAGCCGGCACCCCATCCCGATGATCGCCACAGGGCTGACACGACTTTGCATGGCTTCCAACCTCGCCTCAACTCAACCGGGACTGCTCGCCGGCCGTACCGAACTCTTGAAATTGGAGAGGCTCATCCCACCGCGTCACTCTGACAACCTCGGCCCAATCACGAGGCATCGACGCAGAAACCACACCAGGAAAACTCAGCTTAGACCGCCGCAGCGGCAACGGCTGTCGAAAAGATCAATTTCCCTTCCTAGCCCGAAGGCGTATGTGCCCAGTTGCTAATTCGATGTTGTTGCATACCAATTCATTTCAGAAACGTCAACTCGGCATGGCCGCTACCAGCAGGTAATTTCGCATTGAAGTTTGCGCTCCAACGGATGCGTTTGCCACACGCGTGCCGCCTGACCCGTGATCAGCTGTTTTCTCACCGCCGATATATTGCCGCGCCCGACGGATGACGAAGAGCTTCACCAGATTTACTGAGAAGAGCGTCGCCAGAGTGCCAGGTCTTCGGTACTGTTCCACACGCGTCGAATCATTGGTAGTTGACACCACGGGAGGACGGAAGATGCGGCTAGCGCCTCGTCCCTTTGATCCGTTGGGCGACACCATGAAACGACGCCCAGGTGCCGGCGGATGGCCCAACCCCGCCAGCGACTCCTGGTGGTGCTGCTGCCGGTCAACAACTCCTTACCCATAACCGGTGGCAGACGGGCAGCTTTCCCTCAAGCCCCCACCGCCCGCGGGAAAGCTGCCCGTACACCACTTTTGAGCAGCTGCGGCACGGTTCGCTCGGCAAGCGAACTGAAGTGATTGTGCCGCAGATGAAAACCCTTCTTAGGGGAGAGGATTCCCGCCTCCAGCCCATCGCCCGCGCTAGAAGGCGAGCGCCCGCCGCAACACCGCGACCGCCTCGGCGCCTTCGCGCTGTGAGATCGCCGCGTCCGGGATGAGGGCCGAACCATGAAAGGTCCCGGGAAACAAATGCAATTCGACGGTCACCCCGGCGGCCAGCAAGGCCTGGGCGTAGGCGATGCCCTCATCCCGCAGCGGGTCGAACTGCATCACCGAGATGTAAGCGGGCGGCAATCCCGCCAGATCGGTCGCGCGCGCCGGAGCGGCATAGCTGGATACGTCATCGGAGCCGGCGCGGCCCGCGCCGAGGTAACAGTCCCAACTGGCCACGGCCTTCGGGCGATTCCACAGCGGGGTGTCGGTGAAGGCGGTCATGCTCGCGGTGGCGAGCCGGTCATCGAGTTCGGGCACCCCGAGGAACTGAAACGCGATGCGCGGGCCCTTGCGATCGCGGGCCAGCAGCGCCAAACCGGCACACAAGCCGCCGCCGGCGCTGACGCCGTGGATCGCGATGCGGTGCGGATCCACCCCGAGCTGTTCGGCATGCTCCGCCATCCAGACGAGTCCGGCGTAGACGTCCTCGAGCGGCCCGGGAAACGGCGTCTCCGGGGCGAGCCGGTAGTCGACGGCAACGACCACGACACCGAGCGCGCGCGCCAGCCCGACGTTCCCGGCGTGCTCGGTCTCCAGGTCGCCGGCGATGAATCCGCCGCCATGCATGCTGTAGACGGCCGGGGATAAGGCGATCCTCGCAGTCCACGCCGGTCAGGTCCGGGGCCGGCAACTGGGCGATCATCGCCGATAGGGACGACCGCATCGCCGCGGGATCGGCACCGTCGAGTTCGGGCAGCATGGACACCACCGCGGCGAGCTCGGGATCGAACGCGTACGTCATCGTGGCCTCCTAGCCCCCGGGATACCGCTATTAACGATGATAGTATGTTGTTAACAAACGTTAGAAGCGGGATTGGTGATGGCGCCCAACGACCTCGGACAAATGATCGTCGAGCACTACGCGGTGAGTGGCACGGACTTGGCGGAGGCATTGCAGAGCCTGCCGTCGATCCGGCCCGATGCGTCGGCGCTGTCGGAGGCGGACGCGGCGCTGTTCGACGAATCGGACTTCGCCGAGGATGACCGCGCGTATGCGCGTGTCACGGTGGAGACGCTCGGCCGCGTCGCGCGTCTCATCAACACCGCGTATTCGGGTGGCCAGGTGGCCGAGCTGCTCGGCGTCAACGAATCTCGGGTGCGTCAGCGCCGCGCCGACCGCACGTTGTGGGCGATACAGGATCGCGGCGGCTGGGTCTTTCCCGCTTTGCAATTCGAAGACGAGGCCGGGCGGCGCGGTCAGATCCGCGGGCTTGACCAGGTATTGCCGGCGCTGCCGGACGACCTGCACCCCGTGTCGGTTGCCGGATTTCTCACCGCACCGCAGGCCGATCTGCGCGTCGATGGTCGATCGGTGTCGCCACTGGACTGGTTGCGCAGCGGCGGCGACATTCGGCTGGTGCTCAGCGTTGCCGAGGTCGCCGACTGGGCCAGCAGGTGAGCGGCGACGAAACCCTGGGCGATCCGCCCTCGAAAGAGGAACTGCGGGCAATCGGCATCCGTGACGACGAACTGCGCGCAATACGGCGGTCGGAGAAATGGTGGCGCGTGCACCGCACCGCGGGCAAACATGTCTTGGCCTGGAACGAATTCCGGGCCTATGGGCCGTTGCTGAGATTCGACCCGCACCCCGAGCCCAAGGGCGACCATCCGGGCCACGGCGTGTGGTACGGAGGCTCCGTGCCCGGCGCGGCGCTCGCCGAAGCGTTCCAGGAGCACCGCACCATCGACCGGGTTCGCGAAGCGCCGTACTTAACGTCATTGCGGTTTACCCGAGACCTGCGCCTGCTCGACGTCGCCGTCGACAGCGTCGGGGCGTGGCCGACCCGAGCCGGCGGCACGTTTGCCATGTCGACCGCACCCCATGCGATCACCCAACGATGGGCCCGCGTCATCGTTGCGGCGTTCCCGACCCTGGACGGGATGCGATACAACAGTCGATTCGCCGGCAACGCGTGCATCGCGTTGTTCCCCCCGGCCGCAACGGCAATGCCGCCACGGCCATACACCTCACACCCGTTGACGCACCCCGGTCTCGCAAAGCGCATCGCCGGCGTCGCCGACCGTCTTGGCTACTCGATGGTTTAAATCAGGCCCGTCAGTTCCGTCGACAGACCACTGACGCTGGTGTGGGTGACGGCATGTGCCACGTCGCGGGTCACCGCGATCGGGAAGTGCAGCGTCGCACCGGCGACCTCGTCGACGCCGGTTTGCACCGCATTCACGATGGTCGTCGGATCGCCGGTGCCCAGGGCCGCCCAACTGTTCCAGGCCGCGAATTGCGGCGCCGTGATCAGGTTGCGCACGTCGACGAACAGCTTGGTCGGCAGGGTCGGCGGCCCGACGGGTATGCCGTCCCAACTGGTCATCGTCCAGCCGCCCTGCGGGCTGCCCTGCACCACGACCACGCCGGTGTTGGGCAGCGGGTGGGTGAGCATCAGCAAGGGATTCGGGTTGTTGACGTTCATCAGCGTCCCGACCTCGATCGCGAATTCGCTGGAGAACGCGACGTCCGTGATTCGGCCGGTGGCAGGGTTCACTACGGGGTTCGTCATGGCGGTGCCGTACATCGTCTGCATTGCGTTGGTGAAGCCCTGGTCGAAAACGATCCCGTTGATGTGGGCGGTGCCGGGGGCGAGCATCGGCACGATCGGGAATCCGAGCGTCCACGCGACCGGGGCCACCAGATACATCAGGCCCTGGGGGCTGATGTCCGGGGCGCCGTCGAAAATGCCGGCGCTGATCTCGTTGAGCCCGGGCAATATCGGCGCGTTGGTCATGCCGGCGAAGAAGGCGGTCTGCTGCACCCTGGTCAGCTGCGACTCGAAAACCCCCGCGAAGTTGCCTTGGCCACCGAGCACGGCGCCGATGGCCGTCGCCTGTTGCTGGCCCAGCGCGGTGAGTGGCAGGCCGGGCACGGCCGTGTCGATCAGGTTGGCCGCGTTGCCGATTGACTGCCCGTGCCGCACGAAGTCGATGACGATCGACTGCTGGTTGCCGCCGGTGCCGCCGATGGCCGCGGTGATGATCGGGGCGAGCGCCTGACCGAGCGGGCTGTTGTCAAAGGCCTCGACGATGGCGTTGATCGGGCCGGCCAGGGGGGCGGCGGTGGCCGCGCCCAGCGGCCCCCGCATCGACGTGGCGATGCCGGCCTCCGTGGCCGCGTACGACGCCGCCGCCGCGCTCAGCGTGCGCGCGAACTGCTCGGAATACGTCGCCGCCCGCGCCGCCGCAGCCTGATACTGCTGGGCGTGGGCGCCGAACAGAGCCGCGACAGCCGCCGACACCTCATCGGCCCCCGCCGCGGCCAGTTCGGTCGTCGGGATAGCCGCTGCCAGATTGCCGGCGCTCAGCGCCGAACCGATCTGCGCGACGTCCGCCGCGGCCGTCTCCATGGCGTCGGCCCCCACGACCACAAACGACATCGCCCACCCCCGTCGCTCCTGCGTACTCGCCATGATGAAGCTCGGCGCCAGAAAAAATACGCGTATCGACAGATTCGAAATCGAGCATCGCGGTTTGCACTTCCGCGCCCGTCGACTCAGCCCGTAATCACTTCTTCCACGGCTGCGGATTGTGCACGATGTTGTTGTAGTACGTCGCGATGTCGTCGTCGACCCGCGTGACGGTGTCGTTGCCCAGCGTCCGGCTGAGCGCGCTCGACAGATCGCTGTCGTAGCTTTCGACGGGATTGGCGTCGCGCCATGCCTGGGGCATTTCGGCGTAGGTGGCGATCCGCATGGGGCCTTGGGGCTGCTGTGGGTCGACGGGCCGGTAGAACTCCGGTCCGAGGCCGTCCAGGGGTTGGCCGGACGCCAGGAATCCGTCGAGCACGAGCCGCGGCGGTGCGGTGTGCGGCAGGTCCGGGATCGACGGCGTGGTGGGCTGGGGGCCGACGATGTCTTGCTCCATGGCCGCGCCGATGAGACCCGCTCCGTCGCCGACGATTCCGGCTCCCGGGACCGGAAGCGCGCCGACGCCGAAGCTGCCGCCCTTGGTGAGGACTTCGTAGGCCGACTTCTTCAGGTTGTATGCGGCCATCGCGTCGGAGTTCGAGGCGTTGAACGTGCCGACATCGACGAGGCCTTTCAACCGGGCCGCGTACTTGAGGCCTTCGTCGTGGTTGATCAGGTCGGGAACGTGGTTGCCCACGGCTTGGGCAAAGCGGCTGTCGGCCTGGATGATGTCGCGGTCGGCGGCGCCGTTGAAATAGTCCGACGCCGTCTTGTCGGTGCTCAACACCGAGAAAATGCCCTTGGCCACCGGCCAGGAATCGTTCTCCTGGTTCTCGGCGGAGTCGGGGGTGGAGAAGAATTGCGACAGGTCGTTGTGTTCGCCCGCGATGTTGGGGATGTACGGCGCCAGCCCGTGCGCGAACGACCGCACGAGCGCGGGATTGGCCCCGCCCAACGTGGTGGTGCCGAACCCGTCGGGCAGCTTGAGCAGGTCGCCGGCGTGCTGTCCCAGATAGGTCGCATAGGAATGCGCGGTGCGGCCCGCGATCTCTGCTTCCGCCCCGGTGGGGTTCTCCGTCCAGCCGAACAACGAGCCGACCGCCTTGCCGCCGTCGTCCCACCGATTGTGGGTGACGTCGGACAAGAACTGATCGCGACCGCCACCGGTGATCAAATCGGTCACGCGCAGGTGATCTCGGCCGGCGGCGCGGAACACGTCGTCAAGGACGCTGCGCTGATCGCCGTGCAGCAGGCTGTGGTCAAGCAGCTGCCCATGCGGGAGTTCCTCGTGGAGTTCGCGTGCACCCCAGTCGAGCATCGCTTTGTCCAGTTCCGTGCCGTGCTGCAGTGCCGGGTTTCCGTCGCCGGCGATCCGCGTGATCGACTCCATATCGTCGGCCGACCAGCGAGATGACTCGTTGCCGGTGAGCGTGTCCTGCACGCTCTGCGGCAGCTGAGAAAACCCGCCGCGCGTCGTGTCCGATCCCTGCTTGGCCCCCACTTTCAGCGCAGTCTTGGGGAAGGTGAGGCTCGGGTTGCTGATCAGCTGCAACGAGTCGCCGACCATGTTCTTCTCGACCCCGAGGCGTTGTTCGGCGGTTTGCAGCTGGGGGACGGTCATCCCGTGCTCTTGAGCCTGCAGCTGACTCAAAACCGCTGCCTGCTCTGCGCTTAACGGCGTCTTGCCGGCGAGCTGGTCGGCGGTGATGGTGCCCAGCACCCCGTTGACCCGGGCGGCGGCGCCCTTGTCGCCCCCGAGCGCATTGTGCACGTCTCGTTCGGCCGTGTCGGGCGTCTCGGCCTCATGGCCGTCGGCGCCCCACACCCGGGCGGGGTCATATCCATCGGTGGCCAGGTTCGACTGCCCGCTGTGCAGAATCTGCGAATAGGTGCCGCGGATCGAATGCAGCTTGTCCACCGCCCTTTTGGTGACATCTACCGCGCCGGCCTCACAAGAATCGATGAATTCATCAAGCGCCCGCAAATCCGCGTTCGTTTTCACATGTTGTTTCATATCCACGGCTTGGGCAATTAAGTCGTCGAGCTCGTGCAACGAGGTTTCCAGCGCGGAGATCGTTGCGTTGCCGCCCTTTTGCGCCTCGGCCAAGGCCGCCGCGACCTCTTCGAGATGAGCCCCGATCTTGGGCAACTGCTCGGACTGCGCCCCCAGCGCCTGCGCGGTGCGCTGCACCTCAGCGGAGTCGTTGATCGCATTGTCGCCGTTTTCGTGAGTCCAGGCCGCCTCGAAGCGGCGGCGCGCCTGCTCGAACGTCGCGTCGGCCTCGGCGGTGGATCTGCCCGCGCCGTGAAAAGCGCCGGCCAGGGCGGAGATCTGCGCCGGACGACCTGCTTGCAGGCTTTGATTGATCGCCCAGGGATCACCGCCGGCGGCCGCGATCAGCCCCGGAATGCTGATGTATTGGAGCTGCATACCACCCCCGTCCGAACTCGAGATCAGACTACTGCCGCAGAGTCGCGGGTCAATTCAGCGCATTATTACCGCGAAAGCGCGACTATCGACATGTTTCTTGAGCGGATGCGTCGCTGGTTGCACTTTGGCGGCAATGGCTTATTCGCGGCCGACAGATACTCAGCTGAGGCATCAAACGCGGAATCACCCCGCCAATGTACCGACGTTTTCGTCCTATAGCGTGTCGGGTTATGTCGACCTCGGAGCAGCCGCGCCGTTGGGGCAAGACTTCCGCTACACAGCAGCGGATCCTTGATGCGGCGACGGACGTATTTGCAGCCAGGGGGTTCACGGTGGCGACGATGGCGGATTTGGTGGCCGCATCGGGCGCCAGCATCGGCAGCATTTACCACCATTTCGGTGGTAAAACCGAATTGTTTTTGGCGATGTTCGAGCAAATGGCCAATGCCGTTGACCGTCGTATCGAGAAGACGATGCGGGAGGCCGGAGACGGGGCCGACCCGCGGCGCATCTTCGAATTGCACGTGCGGGCCTACCTCGCGGCCATGTGGGAAAACCGGCGCCTGGCCAGGGTCCTGACGTCCGAAGACACGCCACCGGGGTTCGAGGCCGCCCGTCGCGGCCGAATGCAAGCCGCCTTTCGGCACTGGATGGCGGTGCTGGAGCTGGATAGATCGGTGCGCGGGCAGCTGCTGAGGCGTGTCCTGGTGGCGACCATAGCGGAGTCGTCGCTGATGGTTGCGGAGTGTGAGGATCCCGACGACGTCCCGGCCATCACCGACGCGGCGGTGGAGTGGATCGACCGGATTATCGGGTGAAGTCCCTGCTGTCGCCTTCCCGAGTTGGGACGGTCTGCCAGCTCAGCGGGGAGGGGTCCTTCAGCTCATCGTCGAAATGCCACCGCGGTCCCTCAACGATCATCACCAGCAATAGCCCCCCGGGGATCGTGACCATGATGGCCGAGGGCCCCCGTGCAAATGGCAGATAAATGCCGGTGGCCACGACCGTGGGTATCGTCGTCGCGCGCGTGAATTCCTTCGCTCATTGCCCGTCTTCGCCGGCGCTACGCTCGAATTCGATACCAGCGCTCTCCCTGATGAGCCGGTGGAGCTGTTTAAACAGTGGCTTCGTGAGGCGGTCGATGAAGGCGTTCCCGAGCCGCATGCGATGACGTTGTCGACCAGCGACGAAACTGGACCCGCACATTGCTCTGGCCCTGAGCCTCAGTCGTCGACGAACATCGGCCACGCGGGCCGCCTGTCACGACACGGCGCAGGCGACAGTCTCGGCGACAAAATCAGCTGCCTTCAAACTGACCCACCAACCAGTGAAAACGGCTCGAGGGCGTCAGTACAGCGGGACCCAGACGCCGAAGAACCAGTAACCCCAACCACCGTACTGCCAGTTGAACACTGGGAAGACGGTGAAGGTGTTGTACTCGAACGGGCCGAAATCGGACCGAGCGTAGGCGACGTCGCGCGGCGGCCCGCTCCACGGGCGGTTCCACCCACCGGGAGGTGGCGGACCGTCCCAGCCACCCGGGGGCGGCGGGCCCACCCATCCTGGCGGGGCGTGGCGGGGAGGCGGGCCGTCGTTCCAGCCCCACCCGCGCGCCGGCGGCGGAGGCGGCGCGCCCCGGCCCACGATGCTGAACTGGACGTTCGTTCCCGCGGGGCCGCCGACTTCCGCGCTGGCCGTGACCAGGTCTCGGCGCGGAACGTAGGCCGGGTGGGGAGGCTGGGTGCTCGGCGGATTCAGCGCCGGGCGCGCCTCACGCCCCGACGGCGGGGTGGTTTGTCCCCTCGCCGGTGCCGTGGTTTGCGCGCTCGGCGGGGTCGTTTGTCCGCCGGGCTGCGTGGTTGCCGTCGTCGGCGGCTCGCTGCCGCGCGTCCACGACGGGTGGGTGCTTTCGGTGGCCGGCGCCTGGGTGGTGGCCGGCGGCTGCGTGCTCTGGGTCGCCGGCGGCTGCGTGCTCTGGGTCGACGGCGGCTCGGTGCTCTGCGTGGCCGGCGGCTGGCTTTGGGTGGCCGGCGGCGCGGTGCTATGCGTGGCCGGCGGCTGGCTTTGCGTGCTCGGCGCCTGCGTCTGCGGCGGGTTCTGCGGGGCCGGCGTCGCGCCGCCGCCACCGCCGCCGCCGTGGCAGTTCGGGCATGGCGGCGGCGGATCCAACGGCGCAGAGCTGGCGAATCCCGGATTCAGCGCGGAGATCCCGAGCCCGGCAACCAGAGCGGCAGCGCCGGCAATACGTTTCATCGACATGGAATGCGTCCCCTCTTGGGTGTCATCGCCTGCGCTACGGGCAGGTCACGTCCAGCTCAAATGGCTTGGTCACTGTCGTCGGCTGCTGCGGGTTGCTCATATCGGTACCCGTCGCCGTGCCCTTGATCGCGTAGGACTTGCCGTTGACCGCGGCCCCCGCGTTGCTGGCCTGGTTCGGGGCGGCGTCGGAAAAACCTAACGCGATGCCGTTGACGCTGCCCAGCCCGACCGAATGAACGATGGGCGGATTGTCGGTGCTGAGCACGGCGCCGATGCCGGCAGTCGCGTCACCGATTCCGATGGTGACGACGCCGTTGGCCGTGTTGCACGTGACCTGGCCGCTGACGTTCTGATTCTGGCCATCGACGGTGAGCTGGGGGCCGGACGCCGCCGGCGCCCCCGAGCTCGATGATGCGCCAGTGCTGGACTTGTTGCTCGAACAGCCGGCACACGCCGCGACCGCCAAGGCCACACCCGCAATGCCCACCACGATCCCACGCTTCACTACTGCTCCCCTTCGTGTCGCTGGTTCGCTACCTTTCCCCCGTTCTTACCATTTGCAAACGTTTGTTCTCACGCGCCCGGTGGGTCAGGGCAGGACGCGCAGCCCCCACCTGCCGCGCAGGGGGTCCACCAGCGCGAAGTACGTCGTGTAATCGTCGCCGTCGGGGGATGACATCAGCAGGCCGACCGCGCTGACGGTGCCGTCGGGGTTTTTCACGAAGCCGGGACTGCCGCTGTCGCCGTTGAGGCTGTACACGCTGGCCTCGACGACGTCGTTCTGCACGTCTTTGACGGTCCCACACGTCTCCCCGGTGACCGCGCCGATCTTGCAGAACGGCATGCCGACGTGAATCTCCGTCGCACTCAACACATCCCGGACCAGATACTTGCCGCCGACGTGGCCGTCGGGCGCGCCAACGCTCGGGTCAAGACGGATGATCGCGGCGTCCCTCGTGTCGCCCTCTTGCTCGCTGGCCGTGATCCTTCCGAGCGGCACGTCACCCCTGTAGCTCCATACCGAATCGTCGTGGCGGTCGCAGTGCCCGCTGGTCATCAGGTAATAGCTGCCGTCGTTGCCTTGAGCCGCGAAGCCCGCTGTGCACGAGCTGTTTTCATCCTCGACCTTCATGCCCGGCGCCACCCCGGGATCGGCCAGCACGGGGTGCGCCAGCGCCGTCGCGGCAATAACCACGGCAGCAATCGCCCCCAACCCTCGCAACCGACGCAACCTCACGCAGCCTCTCTTCTCGCGTAGGGCAGCATGGTAACAGCGCAACCCAATTCTGGTCAGGTCGAAGTCATCTGCCGCCCGCCCGCCCGGCTCGGAGCGGAGGTTGCGTGTTTGCTATCGGCGGCGAGTATCTCACTGAGGACCGCGAAGCTAATTAGCGAAAACTGCTCGGGCAGTATGCGAAACGGGCGTCAGCCGGCGTCGACGTGCGGGGCCAGGAAACTTAGGACGGCCTCGGCGAAGATGTCGTTGCGGTCGCCGGCGACCATGTGCCCCGCGCCGCGCACATCGGTGAACTCGACCTGCGGGAAGCGCGCGAGGAACTCGTCGGCGCGCTCTTGGCTGACCAGGTCGCTCACCTGGCCCCGAATCAGCAGCATCGGCACGCCATTGCGCAGTATCGCGTCGACGGCCGCGTGCATGCGATCGGCGTCGGTGACCTCGAACGGGGGGTGTGGCGCCGTGCCGCTGATGAACTGCGGATCCCAGTGCCAGTACCAGCGATCGCCGCGGCGGCGCAGGTTGGTGGTCAGACCGTCGAGGTCGGTGGGGCGGGGACGGTGCGGGTTGTATTCGGCGATCGCGTCCGCCACCTCTTCCAGCGAGCCGAACCCGGACTCCACCCGGTCGGACATGAAGTTATGGATGCGGGTCGCCCCGGACTGCTCCATGTTGGGCACGATGTCGACCAGGACGACAGCGCTGGCGGTGCCCGGCGAGAGCTCGCCTTCCAGGAGCATCGAGGTGAAGCCACCTAGGGACGCCCCGACCAACACCGGCTGCGGCGGCAACGTGCGCAGCACCTCTTGGACATCGGCGGCGAAGCTGACCACGCGATAGTCGCCCTCGCTCGACCAGTCGGATTCCCCGTGGCCACGCAAGTCGATCGTGACGGCCTGCCACCCGCGCTTGGCCACGGCCGCCGCCGCCTTGGCCCACGAGCGGCGGGTCTGCCCGCCGCCGTGCAGAAACACCACGGCGCGAGCTCGGGGATCGCCCAGGCGGTCGGCCACGATGCGAACACCGCCGGTCCCGCGGGTCGAAAACGTTTCGGGTGCGCTCGTCACCAGGAGATAGTAAGACGATCTCGCGATGTCCCCGCGCTTCCATGGGAATTAGTCGGCTCCGAAGAGTTTGGCGATCCGCCGGAAGAACCTCTGGATCAGGTCGGGGTCATCGCCGCGCGCGCCGGTGAGGGCTCTGATGAGCATTCCGCGCAGCTGGCGGCGGTCGCGTCGGTTAACCAGCTGCGTACCGCGGTCAAGTTGGAGCCGCGCCCCGAAACCCGATCCTCGGCCTGAGCCGGAGCGGTCGATCACCAAGACTTCCGATGAGCAGGGTACGTGTTGGCGGATCAGGCTTCCGCACCCCGAGGCGGCGAAATTCGACGCGGCGCTGGCCTCGCATCGCGACGCGCTGATCACCGAGTGGAAACACGACCGCGGCACGGGTGCGGCCGCCTCCGAGAGCACACCGCAGCTCCCGGGCA
The DNA here is from genome assembly GCA_002102225.1 of Mycobacterium interjectum. Classification (GTDB taxonomy): domain Bacteria; phylum Actinomycetota; class Actinomycetes; order Mycobacteriales; family Mycobacteriaceae; genus Mycobacterium; species Mycobacterium interjectum_B. Next base: position 1,629 of record LQPB01000024.1, on the reverse strand, counting down.
CGCTTGAGGCGTTTCTGCGCCTGGTCGAGGCCGGCTGGGATGCCGGGGCGGCGCGGCGCCCGCACGGGCAGCACACCACGGTGGTGGTGCACCTCGACGTGGCCCAGCGCGTGGCGGCGCTGCATCTGGGTCCGCTGCTCACCGACGCCGAACGCCAATACCTGAGCTGTGATGCCACCTGTGAAGTCTGGTTCGAACGCGACGGCCACCAACACCACCCAACAATTAAGTTGGCTAGTGTTGGGGCATAAAGCATTTCGTGTGCGCCACCCGCTGTTATCGGATCCTGGAAAGCACGCCCGACAACATCAAGATCCCCACTGACGTGCGCACTGCTTTCAGCCAAGTCGGGTCGTGTGGGCACGACCTTCGAAGCGGTTCCTTTCGCAACGATTGCTAGCCGCCGAACGCGATTCAAACGCGCGTTCGCGCTATTGGGGACGGATCGCGACGCGCTCCCTGATCTGTTCTCGAACTTGGCTGTAGACGTCGACATTGATAGCCGGGGCGACCCACAGCGACACAGCTACCGCGTAATCAACCCTGCGCCCCGACAACCCACCGGCCTGCTCGTAACACTTCACGCGGACACTCATATCCGATCCCTGCCCGGAGGCGAATGCCTTTTCCATCTCCCAGAGCTGATGCTGTACGGTCGCAGCCCCGCGAGTAGTCACTGCCGCTGGATGACCAGACGGAGCACCAAGTCTCGGAGTCGCCCCAGCGGGGCAAACAAAAGATAGCGCCGCGCAACGATATTGGCGATAACGCCAGTTGACCGGCGAAAGCCAGGCAAGGGTCGCCTCGATACGTTTGGCCTCACGGACGTTGAGTCCGTCCGGCAACGGAAACAACAATTCCTGCTCTTCGGCCGCTCCAATCGATCCAAGGAACAGAACCACGGCTTCGTTGCGAGCGCAGCCATCCGCGTAATCCCTTGTGGCCACACCGTTGCCGACCGCGACCTCAGGCGACAGCGGTGCGTAGGCTAAGTCGCTCGGCCATTCAGTACCGTGAACCAGTAATGCCTTTAGCGCAGCGGCTCCCTGCCGGCGAGTTATCGGAGTGCCCGCGGCGATCTCATCGACAAGATCGTGAAGCCGCGTGGCCTGCCGCGAGATGAGGCCGGCAGCGAAACTGGTCCCCGCCACGTGTGTTTCGTTGGCTTGCGGCGGTGTGGCGACCTTGAGACCAGGCCCGAGGGCAGTCTGACCGCGAAAAGCTATGACGTCCTGCGGAGTTGCGACTTGTCCGTAGAACGCTCGGCCACCAGGCGCTACCAGGTCTGGCTTGATGCTACGGCGGTATCCGCTTCCCGTCGGCGTCACGGGGCTGATACTCGGATGCCCGTCGGTGGGATCGACAACATAGCCCTTGGCAACCGCCGAAGAACGATCGTCGTGGATAGCACCGACGGTCACTGCATTGACAGACTCCGCTGGCGCCAAGATTCTGCGTTCGTTTTGTCGTCGATCGATCGCATCCAGGAGAACCTGGCGTCGCTCTGCACCCGTTGCGCCTACGAGTTCGGCCGATGTTGACGGGAACAACCTGTCGGCTGCCAGGTGAATGGGACCACTTCAGAGCTGGTTTTGCCATGAGCATGGGACCACCTGTTTGCCATTGATG
>LQPB01000023.1 GCA_002102225.1 Mycobacterium interjectum | reverse complement strand
GCCCGAACGATCCCCACCTGCAGCCGCCGACGGAACGGCCCACCCAGCGCATGCGGATCCCGCCGCCGCCACCGCCGGCGCGGCCACCCGGTCCGCCGCCACCCGGTCCGCCGCCACCGTCGGCGCCGCCACCCGGTCCGCCGCCGCCACCCGCACCCGCGCCGCCGCCCGTCGCGCGCGATGAGGACGACAAGGGCGCGGGGCTGATCGAGCAGATGAGCACGCGAAAGCTGCGGACCCCGGGCGCCTCCTTCCGCACCCAAGAGCCCAACTCGACATACCGGTTGCCGCTGCAACCCGGGGCGCGCACCAGCGGCGTCGTCGCGCACCGGCTGGGGCTCGCGGTCGACGGGCGCGACGTGCTCAGCGACATTTCGTTCACGGCGAGGCTGGGCACGCTGACCGGTGTCGCGGGGCCCTCGGCGGCACGCAACTCGGCGCTGCTCGAACTGCTCGCCGGCACTCGGGAACCCAGCTCCGGCCACATCACCGTGGACGGCCACGACGCACACGCCGAGCCGGAGTCCATGCGCACCAGGATCGGCATCGTGCAGCGCGAGGAGTGCCTGCACCCGCGGCTCCGCGTCGAACAGGCGCTCCGATACGAGGCCGAACTGCGCCTACCGCCGGACACCACGCGCGAACACCGCGAACGGCTGGTCGACCAGGTGCTGGAGGAACTCGAGCTGACGCCCCACCGGGCGACCCGCATCAGCAAGCTGCCACCCGAGGTGCGCCGGTGCGTGTCCCTCGCCGTCGAACTGATCACCCGACCGACGCTGCTGGTGGTCGACGAACCCGGCGCCGGGCTGGATGCGGCGCAGCAGGACCACGTGATGGCGGTCCTGCGCCGCCAGGCCGACATCGGCTGTGTCGTCGTGGTGGCGATGTCGGCCCCGTCGTCGCTGAGCGGCCTCAGCATGTGCGATCAGGTGCTGGTGCTCACCGGCCGGGGCGCGGTGGCTTTCCTCGGGGCTCCGCTGCAGGCCGAATCCGCGATGGGAACCGGCGACTGGGCCACAGTGCTCGAGCAGGTCGCGGCCGATCCCGACGGCGCGGACCGCGCCTTCCGGGCCCGCCAACCGGAGCCGGCCCCGCCCGCGCCGCCCGAGGTCGCCGCGCCCTGGCCGCTTCCCGCCGAGCTTCCCGCGAAGCGGCAGATCCGGCTGCTGGCCCGCCGCCAACTCCGCCTGATCTTCGCCGACCACCTCTACTTTTTGTTCTTGGCGGTGCTGCCCTTCGTGTTGGCGGCGCTGACGCTGCTGATCCCCGGCGATTCCGGGTTGGAACGGCCCGCCCCAACCAGCTCCAACGCGCATGAGGCCATCGAGATCCTGGCCGCGCTCAACATCGCCGCGGTGATCGTGGGCAGCGCACTGACCATCCGCGCCCTGGTCGAGGAGCGCCGCGTCTTCCGGCGTGAGCAGGCCGTCGGGCTGTCGACGCCGGCCTACCTCGCCGCCAAGCTGATCGTCTTCGGCCTGGCCGCGCTGATCCTGACGGCCGTCTTCTTCGCGATCGTGATCGTCGTGAAGGGCGGCCCGGTGCACGGTGCCGTCCTGCTGGGTGACGCCACGGCAGAGCTCTATGTGAGCGTGGCCGTCACCGCCGTGGTCTCGGCGGCCGTGGGGCTGGCGCTGTCGGCGATGGGCACCCGGATGCGCGAAGTTCTGCCGTTGCTCGTGCCGGTCATCCTGGCCTCGCTGCTGTTCAACGGGAGCCTGGTGCAGCTGGTGGGCAAGTGGGGCTTTCAGCAGGTTTCCTGGTTCGTCCCGGCCCAGTGGGGCTTCGCGGCCTCGGCGTCCACGGTCGACCTGCGCAGGGTCGACGCGCTGGCCGCCAACGCCCAGATGTGGACCCACTATTCGGGCTGGTGGGTGTTCGACCTGGGCATGCTGCTGGCGTTCGGTGCGGGCGCGGCCGGTTTCGTCCTGTATCGGCTGCGGGCGCCCAAGCGGGCCGCTCGTTCGCTACATCGCGAACAGCAGGAACTGGGTGACCTGGCTGGGTGAAAAGTTGTTGTCGCTGACCAGCACCACCGATTGGCGACCGTCGGGCAGCCGGGGTCCCAGCGTGATGCCCTCGACGTTGTCCAAGGGCGCCAGCCCCGGCGTCGCGGACAGATCGACCGCGAGCGTCTTGGTCATCGGTGTCGGCGCAGCGCCCTGCATCGACGGCAGCGCCAGCACGTCCGTCGCGGCACCGATCTCGGCGCGGTAGATCCGGATGGTGGGGGGCACCGCCGACGATCGTTCCAGCACCAGGAACGTCGTGTCGGACAGCGCGACGAGGTCCGAGACGCCGTTGAGGTCGGCGGGCGGCGCGGGCGGTTCCATCGGGTAGGCGTACTGGGCCGTCGGCGACCCGGTGGCGACGTCGAACTTGGTGATCCGGGTCAGCACGGGGCGGCCGTCGTCGCTTTGGGGGCCGTCGTTGTAGCCGGGGTCTTCCATCGCGGCGAACAGCCATTGGCCGTCGGGAGTCAGCGCCACGCCCTCCAGCGCCTTGTTGCGGCGCGGCCCGGCGCGCTGCGTGGACATGGCCAGGTTGGGTGGCAGGCCGAACTGGCCCAGGTAGGCGCCGTCCAGCCCGGCGGTCCGCACCCAGGGGTCCAGCAACACCGGCCCGTCGGTGAGCCGCTCGCCCTCCGAGCACCAATACAGCCGCTGCCGCCCCGGGTCGAAGGCGATGCCCTCCGGGTCCGGGGGAATCACCGGGGGCGTGGTGTTCACGGCCAGCGGCGCGAACGGCCGACCGGCGTCGTCGAGCAGCGGGTGGGTGGCGGTGAAGCTGACGTCGTCGATCCCTTTGGCGGACAAGGACAGCCGCACGGTGTAAAAGCGGGCGGGGTTCTGCTGGGAGCGGTCGTCGCTGATCACGTAGTACTGCTGGCGGCCCGCGTCGTAGCTGATCCCCGACAGGCCGCCGATGACCGTGCCGTCGAAAGTGGCTCCGAAGGCGACCTGCGACTGGCCGAGGTAGGTCAGCATCGGCGGGCTCGCCGGCGCCGGGGCACATCCACTCAGGGCCACGGCCAGGCACAGGACGCCGACCGCGAGCCGACGGGCCGGGGCGGCGCTACACATAGCGCCTGACGTGGCGGCAGTAGTCGGCGTAAACGTGGCCGTAGCGCTGCCGCATGAATTCTTCCTCGCGCAACACTTGCCGGTGAAACAGCGCGGTGCCGGCGAGCAGGTAGAGCAGCGGGACCCAGTTGGGAAACACCAGCAGCTGGCCGACCAGGAACACAAAGAAGCCGACATAGATCGGGTTGCGGCTCACCGCGAATATCCCCGTCGTCACCAACCGGCCGGGCTCGTCGGCGTCGATGCCGACGCGGAAGCTGGAGCCGAACGACACCAGGCTCAGCACCAGGATCCCGACCCCGGCCAGGCAGAGCGCCACGCCCAGCCACGCCACGATCGCGGAGTGGAAGAACAGCTGGTCGCTGGCCAGCGGCCAGCCGAAGGCGGCGGCGAACACCGTATAGAAGTAGAACAGGGCCACCGGCGGGATCAGGTAGTCCGTCTTGTCCCGCTTCCCGAAATGCAGGGCTTGGATGCCGGCCCGGCGCAGCAGCACGACCCGGCCCGCGACGGTCCCGATCAGCAGCACCACCGTCAGGGCGGCCAGATATCGCGGCACCGCTCGATCATGACACCGAGATGGCGGCGCCGAGCTTGTTTGCGGTGCCCGATCAGCGGGTTACCGTCCTTCTATGGCGCCAGAAACGACAAGCACTGCCGAGCACTTGCGCAACGCCCTCGACGGGCGGTGGCGCGACGTGAAGAACCGGATGCGGGCCACCATGACCGAGGACCTGTTCCGGCCGCATTACACCCCGAACACGGTGATCGCCCGCACCAAGGTGGCCGAGCAGCTGAGGATCATGGCCGCGTTCGGTGCCGCCGCCGACAACTTCCGCAAGGAGCACGGCGGGACCGGCGACGTGGGCGCGGCGATCACGATGATCGAGATGCTGGCGATGTCGGACCTGTCGCTGATGGTGAAGGCCGGGGTGCAGTGGGGGCTGTTCGGCGGCGCCGTCGAGAACCTGGGCACCGAGCGCCACCACGAGGCCTACGTGAAGAAGATCATCAGCCTCGAGTTGCGTGGCTGCTTTGCGATGACCGAGACCGGCCATGGCAGCGACGTCCAGTCGCTGGAAACCACCGCGACGTACGACCCGGAGACCGACGAGTTCGTCATCGACTCCCCCACCCCGACCGCTCGCAAGGACTACATCGGCGGCGCCGCCCAAACCGCCACCATGGCAGCGGTTTTCGCGCAGCTGATCACCACCGAGGACGGCAAGCCGGTCAACCACGGCGTGCACTGCCTGTTGGTGCCCATCCGCGACGCCGACGGCAACGACATGCCCGGGGTGACGACGTCCGACTGCGAATACAAGGGCGGTCTGCCCGGCGTCGACAACGGCAGGATCGTGTTCGACCACGTCCGCGTCCCGCGGGTGAACCTGCTGAACAAATACGGCGACGTCGCCGCCGACGGCACCTACAGCTCGCCGATCGACAACCCCAACCGCCGCTTCTTCACCATGCTGGGCACGCTGGTGCGCGGCCGCATCACGGTGGGCGGCAGCGCGGGTGCCGCCGGTCGCGTCGCGCTGGACATCGCCACCCGGTATGCGTTGCAGCGCACGCAATTCTGCGCGCCCGGCGATGAGAAGGAGGTGCTGATCATGGATTACCTGGTGCATCAGCGCCGGCTGTTCCCGTTGATCGCCCGCTCCTACGCGCTGCAGTTCGCCCAGAACGAGCTGGTGGGTCGATGCCACGACATCCAGACCGCGGACGCGCCGGACGCCGACGAGCAGCGTGAGCTCGAGGCGCGCGCGGCCGGGCTGAAGGCGGCCAACACCTGGCACGCGTCGCGCGCCATCCAGGAGGCGCGCGAAGCCTGCGGCGGCGCAGGCTACATGGCGGAGAACCGGCTGATCGGGTTGCGCGGCGACACCGACGTCTTCACGACGTTCGAGGGCGACAACCACGTGCTGACCCAGTTGGTGGCCAAGGAGCTGCTGACGGCCTACGCCGATGACATCCGCAGCATGAGCCCGGTCGAGTGGGTGCGCTTCGCCGCCAACACCGTCGGCGAGCGGGTGCGCAAACGCACTGCCGCGGAAGCCATCATGCAGACGCTGGTCGACGCCCGCCAGGACAGCGAGGAGGAGGGCAGCCTCTTCAACCGCGGCACCCAGGTGAACATGTTCGAGGAGCGCGAGGACTATCTCCTGTCGTCGGTCGCGCGCCGGCTGCAGGGCAAGTCCAAGGAGATGTCGGAGTTCGACGCGTTCAATGCCGTGCAAGACCACGTGCTGCACGCCGCGAATGCCCATATCGACCGAATTGTGTTGGAGGCGTTCGTCGCCGGGATCGACTCGTGCGAGGACGAGCAGGCGCGCGAGCTGCTCGACATGGTCTGCGACCTGTATGCGTTGTCGGTGATCGAGGAAGACAAGGCCTGGTACATCGAGCACGGCTACCTGTCGACGGGGCGGGCGAAGGCGGTCACCCGCGGCATCAACGATCGCTGCCGCAAGCTGCGCCCGTACGCCGAGACGCTGGTCGACGGGTTCGGCATCCCGGAGCCGCTGCGCTACGCCGAGATGCTGCACCCGGAGAACCTGCCGGACTGAGCTGGCGCTAACCGTAACAGGTTGCGCGGCAAGGCTATTGGTGCGGGATGGGGCCGAGCGCCTGCAGCTTGCCGTCCGATCCGATTGTGAACTTCACCGTGCCGATCCCGGTGGGACAGCAGGGCTCGTCCTTGCCGACCTGCCATTGGTATTGGACCGTGACGGTGTCGTCGGAGGGCGCCAGCACGGTGATGTAGGGCTTCGGGTTCGGGGTGGGCGGGCCCAGCGGGGTGTTGTGGTCGAAGAACAACAGTTGCTGCGGCGTCGACTCGCTGGCGATGGTCGGGATGATCTGGACCCAGTACAAGCGGCACTTGTTGGTGTGCCCCCGTGCGATTTCGACCCAGTTCGAGCCCGCGACCGCCACCGGGACCGATGCGATGGCCGTGCGCACGGTGTCGGCCGACGGCCCGTCGGAGTCCTTGCACGTGTCGGCGCGCGAGGCCGGTGGTGCCGAGGGTTTTCCGCCGCAAGCCGTGGCCAACAAAAGCAGCATAATCACAAACTGGCGACGCACATTGTGAGCTTAACGAAAACTGTGAATGTCCCATCTGTTTCGTCCGAACCGCTATTCCGAGGCGCAATTCCGGCGGCCCATCGGTAATCTGGGCGGCGTCGCGGATCGACGTTGACCTGCGATTACCCGGTCGGCAGCGGCTTTTCCGGACACTTCACACATCGCCCCGGGTCCGATGAGAGGAAGCGGTAAAGCGGCGGAAACATCGGGCGCCCGATGCCGAAACATCCTTGTCGCACCATTGAGCGCAATAGCCCTTGCGCGCTCAGGAGGGAAGTAGGCGTGGCTACCGAGCCTCGCGGCGCCCGCACCGACGCCGTGCACAGCATGTGCGCTTACTGCGGTGTCGGCTGCGGCATGGTGTTACAGGTCACAACGGATCCGGAGAGCGGCCGCCGTCACGTGGTGAAATCCGTTGGCAGCACCGGCCACCCGGCTAACTTCGGGCGGCTGTGCACCAAGGGAGCGACCACGTCGGACATGCTGGCCGCGCCGGGACGGCTGGATACCGCACACGCGCGCGCCGACCGCGGCGAAGCGCTGGAACCGCTTGACATCGATGACGCGATCACCCGCAGCGCGAAGTGGCTGCGTGCCATCATCGACCAGCACGGCCCCGACGCCTTCGCGATGTACGTGTCGGGACAGATGTCCCTCGAGGCCCAGTACTTGGCGAACAAGCTGGCCAAGGGATTCATCCGGACCAACCAGATCGAGTCGAATTCGCGGCTGTGCATGGCCAGCGCGGGTTCCGGCTACAAACTGTCCCTCGGGGCGGATGGGCCGCCCGGCTCCTACCAAGACTTCGACCACGCCGACGTCTTCTTGGTCATCGGCTCCAATATGGCCGACTGCCACCCAATCCTGTTCCTGCGCATGATGGACCGCGTCAAGGCCGGCGCGAAGCTGATCGTGGTGGACCCGCGCCGCACCGCGACCGCGGAGAAGGCGGACCTGTTCCTTCAGATCGCCCCCGGCACGGACCTCGCGCTGCTCAACGGGCTGCTGCACCTGATCGTCGAGAACGGCCGGACAGACCCGGGTTTCATCGCCGACTTCACCGAGGGTTGGGAGGAGATGCCGAGCTTCCTCGCGCAGTACACCCCCGAGATGGTCAGCGAAATCACCGGCGCCGCAACCGAAGACATCCGCACGGCCGCGCGCTGGATCGGCGACGCCGAAAACTTCGTGAGCTGCTGGACGATGGGTCTCAACCAGAGCACCCACGGCACCTGGAACACCAACGCGATCTGCAACCTGCATTTGGCGACCGGCGCGATCTGCAAACCCGGCAGCGGACCCTTCTCGCTCACCGGGCAGCCCAACGCCATGGGCGGCCGCGAAATGGGTTACATGGGGCCGGGTCTGCCCGGCCAGCGCTCCGTGCTGTCGGCCGCCGACCGCCGGTTCGTCGAGGACGTCTGGAACATTCCGCGCGGGTCGCTGCGCACCGAGGTGGGCACCGGCACGATCGACATGTTCTCCCGCATGGCCGACGGCCACATCAAGGCGTGCTGGATCATCTGCACCAATCCCGTTGCCAGCGTTGCCAATCGCAAGACGGTGCTGGCCGGCCTGGAGCGCGCCGACCTGGTCATCACCCAAGACGCGTTCCTGGAGACCGAGACCAACGAGTACGCCGACATCGTGCTGCCCGCCACGCTGTGGACGGAGTCCGAGGGCGTGATGATCAACTCCGAGCGCAACCTGACCCTGTTTCAGCCGGCCGTCGAGCCGGTGGGTCACGCCCTGCCGGACTGGCAGATCATCGCCCGGATCGCGTGCGAGATGGGCTTCTCGGACTCGTTCACCTACGCCTCGGCCGAGGAGGTCTTCGAGGAGATCAAGCGGTTTTCGAACCCCGCGACGGGTTACGACCTGCGCGGCGCCAGCTACGACCGGTTGCGGCGGACACCGCTGCAGTGGCCGTGCCCGCCGGACGGCACCGACGACCGCAACCCCATCCGCTACCTCAACGACGGAATCAGCCAGACGCGATTGGTCCGCGAGGACGGCAGCGCGCCCCGGTTGGCCTTCCCGACCCCGAGCGGCCGCGCGGTGTTCTTCGCCCGCCCGCACCTGCCGCCCGAGGAAATGCCCGACGACGACTACCCCTTCCTGCTGAACACCGGGCGTCTGCCGCACCAATGGCACACGATGACCAAGACCGGCAAGGTCGCCAAACTCAACAAGCTCAACCCCGGTCCGTTCGTCGAGATCCACCCCGACGACGCCGCGCGACTGCAGATTTCGGAGGGAGATCGGGTCGAAGTCGCGTCGCGCCGCGGCCGCGCCGTGCTGCCCGCCGTGGTGACCGACCGGGTGCGGCCCGGGAACTGCTTCGCCCCGTTCCATTGGAACGACGCCTTCGGCGAGTACCTGGCGGTCAACGCCGTCACCAACGATGCGGTCGACCCCGTTTCGCACCAACCCGAGTTCAAGGCGTGCGCGGTCACCCTGACCAAGGTCGCCGCCGCCGCAACCGATTTGGCCCCCGAACCCGAGCCCGCAGTTGCCGCCGATACCCGAGAAGCCGGACAGGAAATCAACGTGTCACCCGTCGACGCCCTCGCCGCATTGTTCGGCGTAGCAGACCAACCCGCCCCGACGTTCGACGAGCGGGGCCGCTCCTACCTGGCCGGCATGCTGGCCGGATTGCGGTCCGAAGCCGGCCGTCGCGCCGGCGGCGTGCCCACGCTGCCCGTCAGCGCCCCATTCGACACCCGCACCCGGCTGTGGGTGGACGGTGTTCTCGCCGGGATGTTCGCCCGAAGCGAAGGGCCCGTCTCGCCACCGCAGTTGCCCGATCCCTCGGCGGGCGGCGCCCCCACCGGCCCGGGGCCCCAAGCGGATTCGGCGCCCAAGCGGGCGCCGGTCGTGGTGTTGTGGGCTTCGCAGACCGGAAACGCGGAGGAGCTCGCCGCCGACGTCGCCGCGCAATTGGGCGAGGCCGGCGTGCCGGTCGAGTTGCACGGCATGGACGACTTTCCCGCGACGGAGCTCCCGACGACCCACGAGCTGTTGCTGATCACCAGCACCACCGGCGACGGCGATCCGCCGGACAACGGCGCAGCCCTGTGGCGGGTGTTGACTTCCGACGGCGCACCACGATTCACCGGCACCCGGTACGCCGTTCTCGCGCTGGGCGATTCGAACTACGACGACTACTGCGGCCATGGACGCAAGCTCGACGAACGCCTGGCAGAGCTGGGCGCAACCCGCATCCTCGACCGGGTCGACTGCGAACCCGACTACGAGGACGCCGCGGCCGGCTGGCTGAGCCGGGTCATCCAGGCGCTGGCCCGCACCCCGGCGCGGGCGGGCCGGGACGGCGGTGCCACAGCGGCCGCGTCCGCGCCGGCCCGGCCGGCCAACGGCTCCCACGCGGCCGGGTACACCAAGAAGCATCCCCTGATCACCGACATGGCCCGCAACATCAAGCTGGGCCAGCCGCAATCGGCAAAAGACGTGCGGCAATTGGTGTTCCGCGTGCCCGAGGGCACGATCAGCTACGAGGCCGGTGATGCGCTCGGGGTCTGGCCGCGTAACAGCGACCGGCTGGTCGACGACTGGCTGTCGGTCACCGGGCTGGACGGGCAGACCCCGGTCGAGGTCGGCGAGCACGGTCTGATGTCGTTGCGCACGGCGCTGACCGAGCGCATCGAGATCGCCCACATCAGCCGCGACCTGGTGCGGTTCGTGCAGGAGCGCACCGGCGACGCGAAACTCGCCGAGCTGCTGAAGCCCGAAAACAGGGGGGACCTGAGCAATTGGGCATGGGGGCGCCAGTCCATCGACCTGCTGGCGCAACTGCCGGTCTACGCATCGGCCCACGAGTGGCTGAGGGTCCTCAAACGCCTTCAGCCGCGCCTGTACTCGATCTCGTCGAGCCCCAAAGAGTGCCCCGCCGAGGTCCACCTGACGGTCTCGCCGGTGCGCTACAACTTCCAGGGCGTCCCGCGCCGCGGGGTCTGTTCGACCTACCTTGCCGACCGCTCCCCGGGCGATCGCGTCGCCGTCTTTCTGCAGCAGTCGAGCAACTTCCGGCCCCCCAGCGACCCGGACACGCCGATGATCATGATCGGTCCGGGCACCGGGATCGCCCCCTTCCGCGGCTTCCTGCAGGAACGCCGCGCCCTCGGGCACACCGGCCCCAACTGGCTGTTCTTCGGCGAACAGCACGCCGCCACCGACTTTTACTACCGCGACGAGATCGAGCAGATGCAGGCGGACGGGTTGCTGACCGAACTGGACCTGGCGTTCTCGAGGGACCAGCGCGAAAAGGTCTACGTGCAGCACCTGATGCGCAATCGCGGGGCCCAGCTGTGGCGCTGGTTGCAGGACGGCGCACAGCTGTACGTCTGCGGTAACGCCGATCCCATGGCCAAGGATGTCGACCGCGCGCTCTGCGACATCGCGGCCGAGCACGGCAACCTCGACCCGGACGCGGCGAGGGCCTACGTCGAGTCCCTCGGCGCCGACAAGCGGTACCACCGCGACGTGTATTAAAGCCCGCTCGCGACGCTTTAATACACCGGAAACATCGCACACCCGCCGCCGAAACATCCCCGTCGCAGCATTGCCTCATCTGGTTGCGTCGAGGAGGCACCATGGACGTGGCTCGGGAGTGCGACGGGCCCGATCGGGTCATGAAACGCGTCTGCCCGCTGCGGTGTCGGCGGCAGCCCGAAGGCCGGGGCTCGGCCGCCGGCCAGGTCGCTTGGGCCGGGTTGCCGGTCAACCTCGACATGGCGTTCTCCAGGGAGCAGCGCGACAAGGTTTACGTCCAGCACGTGATGCGCAGGCAGGGCAGCCAGCTGTGGCGGTGGGTGCACGGTGACGCCCAGGTCTGCGTCTGCGAAACCGCGGCCACCGATGGGGTGCCGAGCGCCGACCCGGCGAAGGACTACGTCAAGCCGTAACGCGCGAGCGCCGTTGGGTGGCAACGAGCCAGACCGGGCGCGACGTGCGGATGTCCTATAGTGGGGCTATGCAACAGGCCACACAGCCGCGCCTTGCCCTTATGCGCCGCCCCGCCGTGGATTCTTGTTGTCGTTGTTGTTGTTGATTCCTGACGGCTTCTGACGCTCGAACAGGCCCTGCGCGTTTGCCCAGGAAGAAAAAGGCCATCGAATTCGTAACTCCGGGTAGCCAACGAGCCCCGTACCAACCCGAACCGACACCGCCTAAGGAAGATTGATGAGCATCGCCGAGGACGTCACCCAGCTGATCGGCAACACGCCGCTGGTCCGGCTGCGCCGCGTCACCGAAGGCGCCGTCGCCGACGTCGTCGCCAAGCTGGAGTTCTTCAACCCGGCAAACAGCGTGAAAGACCGCATCGGCGTCGCCATGCTGGACGCCGCCGAGAAGGCCGGCCTGATCAAGCCCGACACCATCATCCTCGAGCCGACGAGCGGGAACACCGGCATCGCGCTGGCAATGGTGTGCGCGGCGCGCGGCTACCGCTGCGTGCTGACCATGCCCGACACCATGAGCACCGAACGGCGCATGCTGCTCCGGGCCTACGGCGCCGAACTGGTCCTCACCCCCGGCGCCGAAGGCATGCCGGGCGCCATCGCCAAGGCCGAGGAGCTGGCCAAGACCGACCAGCGGTACTTCGTGCCCCAGCAGTTCGAGAACCCGGCCAACCCGGCGATCCACCGCGCGACGACCGCCGAGGAGGTGTGGCGCGACACCGACGGCAAGATCGACATCTTCGTGGCCGGTGTCGGCACTGGCGGCACCATCACCGGCGTCGCGCAGGTGATCAAGGAGCGCAAGCCGTCGGCGCAGTTCGTCGCCGTGGAACCGGCCGCTTCGCCCGTGCTGTCCGGCGGCCAGAAGGGACCCCACCCGATTCAGGGCATCGGCGCCGGATTCGTCCCGCCGGTGCTGGACATGGACCTCGTCGACGAGGTCGTCACCGTCGGCAACGAGGAGTCGCTCGAAATGGCGCGGCGGCTGGCCCGCGAGGAGGGCTTGCTGTCCGGGATCTCGTCCGGGGCGGCCGTGGTGGCGGCCCTGCAGGTCGCCCGCCGGCCCGAGAACGCCGGCAAGCTCGTGGTGGTCGTGCTGCCCAGCTTCGGCGAGCGCTACCTGAGCACGCCCCTGTTCGCCGACCTGGCCGACTGACCATGCTCGCGGCCATACGTCGGGACATTCGGGCGGCCAGGGAACGAGACCCGGCCAAGCCCACCACGCTCGAGGTGGTCCTCGCGTACCCGGGCGTGCACGCGATCTGGAGCCACCGGATCAGTCACTGGCTGTGGCGGCGCGGCGCCAGGGTGTCCGCGCGGACGTTGGCGGAATTCACCCGCATCGTCACCGGTGTCGACATCCACCCCGGCGCCGTCCTCGGGCCGGGCCTGTTCATCGATCACGCGACCGGGGTGGTGATCGGGGAAACCGCCGAGGTGGGCGAGGACGTCCACATGTATCACGGCGTCACCCTCGGCGGCAGCGGCGCGGAGACCGGGAAACGGCACCCGACCGTCGGCGACCGGGTGACCATCGGCGCCGGGGCCAAGGTCCTCGGCGCGATCAAGGTCGGCGACGACAGCCGCATCGGCGCCAACGCCGTGGTGGTCAAGCCGGTGCCGTCGGGCTCGGTGGTGGTCGGCGTCCCCGGCCAGGTCATCAGCCGCGCCGGACGGGGCACCCCCGACGACTCGATGATGCCCGACCTCGTCGGCGTCAGCCTGCAGTCCCTGCTCACCCGGGTGGCCAAGCTGGAGGCGCAGAACGACGGGCAGCAAAATGGCCGGGTGATCCGGCCCCCCGAGGCCGGGGTGTGGCACGGCGAGGACTTCTCCATCTGATTCCGGCCTTCGGGTGTTCTTCAAGGTGCGTTAACCGCGATCGGCGCTACGGTGGCGTAGCGGGCCGACTCCCTGGAGGCTGTGATGAGCGATCCCTGCACGCCGCGGATCCCGGCGGCGCTGGCCGCCCCGAGCCTGAATCGCGGGGTGGGGTTCACCCACGAGCAGCGGCGCCGGTTGGGGCTCACCGGCAGGCTTCCGTCGGCGGTGCTCACCCTCGATGAACAAGCCGACCGGGTGTGGCATCAATTGCAGAGCCTGGCAACCGATTTGGGCCGTAACCTGCTGCTCGAGCAGCTGCATTACCGCCACGAGCTGTTGTATTACAAGGTGCTGGAGGACCACCTGACCGAGCTGATGCCGGTGGTGTACACGCCCACGGTCGGTGAGGCCATTCAACGCTTCTCCGACGAATACCGCGGGCAGCGTGGGCTTTTCCTGAGCATCGACGAGCCGGACGAGATCGCCGAGGCCTTCCGCACCTTCGGTTTGGGGCCCGACGATGTCGACCTGATCGTATGTACCGACGCCGAAGCCATTTTGGGCATCGGCGACTGGGGCGTGGGCGGAATCCAAATCGCCGTGGGCAAATTGGCGCTCTACACCGCCGGCGGCGGCATCGATCCCCGCCGTTGCCTCGCGGTGTCACTCGACGTCGGCACCGACAACGAACAGCTGCTGGCCGACCCGTTCTATCTCGGCAACCGGCACGCCCGGCGCCGGGGCGCGGAGTACGACGAATTCATTAGGCGCTACATCGAGACCGCGCACCAAATGTTTCCGCACGCGATCCTGCATTTCGAGGACTTCGGGCCGCTCAACGCGCGCAGCATCCTGCACACCTACGGCGACCACTATTGCGTGTTCAACGACGACGTCCAGGGCACCGGCGCGGTGGTCGTGGCGGCGGTGTACGGCGGGTGCCACGTCACCGGGGTCCCGCTGCGTGACCAGAAGGTGATCGTCTTCGGCGCCGGCACCGCGGGGATCGGCGTGGCCGACCAGATCCGCGACGCGATGATCGCCGACGGCGCGACCGCCGAGCGGGCCGCGTCGCAGATCTGGCCGATCGACAAGCAGGGCCTGCTCTTCGACGACATGGACGACCTGCGCGACTTCCAGGTGCCCTACGCCAAGAACCGCCAACGGTTGGGTGTGGGTGCCGGCGACCGCGTCGGCCTGGTGGACGCGATCAAGCTGGCATCCCCCACCATCCTGTTGGGCTCGTCGGCCGTGTTCGGCGCGTTCGACCAGCAGGCCATCGAGGCGATGACCGCATCCTGCGAACGCCCGATGATCTTTCCGCTGTCCAACCCCACGTCGCGCATGGAGGCCATGCCGGCCGACGTGCTGCGGTGGTCGGCGGGCAGGGCGCTGATCACCACCGGAACTCCGGTCGCCCCGGTCGAATACGACGGCACCACCTACACCATCGGCCAGGCGAACAACGTGCTGGTGTTCCCCGGGATCGGGCTGGGCATCATCGTCGCCCGGGCCAGGCTGGTCACCCCGGGCATGCTGCAGGCGGCGGCGAGAGCCGTTGTGCACCAGGCTAATCCGGCCAACGCCGGCGACTCGCTGTTGCCCGATGTGCGGAACCTTCGCGACATTTCCGCGGCGGTCGCCGAGGCGGTCTATCACGCCGCCGTCGACGACGGGGTGGCCACCAGGACCCACCCCGACGTCCGGCGGGCCGTTCTCGACACCATGTGGCGGCCCGTCTACGACTAGGCCCGATGGTGGGGACCGCTACTAGCCCCGGCCGGGTCGTTGGGATGCGCGGTCAGCGGGGTGGTTTCCACGCCCATCCACGGACGCAGCGGTAGCGATTCCAGGATCGCCTCCATTCCCTCGGCGTCCGGGGCGCGCCACAACCCCAGCGCGCGGGGCTCCCCGGGCTCGGGCAGCAGCATCCACAGCCGTTCCAGGTGCCCGTGATCGGCGAGCTCGCGGGCGCGCTCGGCCTCCCGGGACACGGCGTCGCTGACCACCTCCGGCGCGACCCCGCGCGGGAAGCCGATGGTGATCGTCGTCAGAAACTCCGCGGCCCCGCCCGGGCCCTGCTCCGCGCGCCCGGCCGGATCGTTCGGGTGAGCCGTCAGCACCGTCGCCCGGTCGGTGCGCCAGATTCGCAGCGGCATCGAGGCGAGCATCTCCTCGAGTTGATCCTCGTGGTCGGCCGCGAACAGGCCCAGAGTGCGCCATTCGCCGGGCTGCAGCGGCGGTCGCCACAGTCGCAACAGAACGCCCCGCGCGGCCAGCTCGCGGGAACAGGCGGCCTCGCGCGCCCGGACGTCGTCGACGACCTCCGCCGGGGTCCCCTCCGGCACTTGCGTGGTCATGGTGACGAGGAATTCCATGAACCCTCCCATTGAGTTGTGCTCACAGTAAATTCACGGTGTCCCGGGCGCCAGCGGACGCCGGACGTGCGCGGGGAGGGTGCAGTCGGCGGTTCGCGCGTGAGCCCTGGCATTCGGGTGTGAGCTGGTGGCTGGATCCGGGCGCGATTCGCCGCCCTGAATGCACACGCGAAGCCCAGAATTCACACACCTTGGCTTGGCTCCCCCGCCTGGACTCGAACCAGGAACCTATCGATCAGTGGTTTATGTTGCACCACAACAGGATTCGCTATCCGATAACTGACATATATTCGCGCGCAGCATGATTCATCACAGCAACTACGGGAGTCGTTGTGAATAAACCGATTTGGTTACGCGGAGCGCTGAGGCGTAGGGTTGCGACGATGCATCCGCGTAGTATATTGGCGGTGATCTTGGAGTGCCGCCGAGTGACAATGGGGAGGCCGCGCGCGCAGGAACGCGCTGTCTCGCGCGCAATCCAGCCGCCTTCCCCCTTAACCCGCGGTAAATGTTAGGGGTCCGCCATGACTACGCTGGGGTTTCGCCGCGAATTACAAACCTGTAATCTGCTGATTACAGGTTTTAAGCAATGAATATGCGGGGGATGAGAAGTTGGACAGAGCGGGGCTTGTGCAAACTATTCAGGAGTAAGCATACCCTCATGGATCGCATTCACAGCTTGTCCTACCTGCTGCCCGGGGCCTGGGAGACCGCGATCGACGGCTGGCTCACCTGGCTCGTCGCCTCCGGAACGTCGACCGCTACCCGGCGCACACGACGCGCGCATGTCCGATCAGTCGCCCGCGAACTCGGCGCCGATCACCCGCGCGACGTGACCGGCGAAGACCTGATCACCATCCTCGGCCGTGTCGACTATTCCATCGAACTTCGGCGCGGCAAACGCGCGAGCCTCTCGTCCTTCTATCGCTGGTGTGCCTCAACCGGTCTCGTAGCACAGGACCCGACAGCCGATCTTCCCGTCATCCGCGCGGCATCGGCCGCGCCCAAACCGGCTACCGACGAAATCTGGCGCCAACTCCTCGACGCGGCCGACCGGCGCACGCGGCTCATGGCGCGCCTGGCCGGCGAGGCCGGACTGCGCCGCGCCGAGGTCGCCCAGGTGCACACCGACGACCTACTCGACGGGATCGGAGGCGCCGAACTGATCGTGCACGGCAAAGGCAACAAACAGCGGGTCGTACCGATCACCTCCAGCCTCGCCGCCGAGATCGCGGCATTCTGCCCCGCCGGCGGCTTTCTGTTCCCCGGAAACATCGACGGCCACATGAGCGCCGACCGCGTCGGTCACCTCGTGAGCGCCGTCATGCCGGCAGGATGGTCAATGCACAAACTGCGGCACCGCTTCGCCACCCTCGGCTACGCGGGCACCGGAAATCTCCGGGCCGTGCAAGAGGCACTCGGACACGCCTCGGTGGCGACGACGCAGCGGTATACCGCCGTCTCAAGCTCGGAGGTGCGTCGGGTGTCGGAGGCGGCGGCCCACTCGGCATTTATTTCAGAACGAAAAGACTATGGCGAGGCATCATGACGTTTCGTCACAGTGACGGCATGGGATTCCCCCTGCGCGCGAGCTCGCGGTATTTCAAACTGCAATATCAACTTCCGGTGATCTCGTGTAGTTTGCGCGGACATGGCGACCTGCAGCGCGAGCAAGCACAGCTGCGCGAGTCGGCGATTAATGAAACGCATTGCGCTTCTGCTGTTCATCGCGACGACCTCGGCGACGCCAGCTCGCGCCGACCCAGACGCTTCCACAAACGAAGCCTTCTGGCTCACGATTCGCAGACAGGGGATCGACGTCGACCGGGATCACGCCTTCGCCTACGCAGCAGCCGTTTGCGACGTCATCGCGGGGGCCGGCCAGACACGTCTCTCCGTCGCCCAAGGCTTGGCCGAAGACAACCCCAGCTGGTCGCTCGACGACGCGGCTTACTTCGTCGGAGCGGCGACCACAGCGTTTTGTCCTCAATACGCACCGCCGTCGTAGGTCGCCATCGTGCCTGACGCCGAAAGCACCACTGTCGGGCCTTGCGCCGACGAGACCGTGGTCGTGCCGCCGGCGACGGTCGCGGCGCCGGAGCTGGCGTGGTCGCAGGATGCCGACGAGCCCGAGTTTGAGGCGCCGCCGTCGTTCTGGTCCCGGCTTGCGTGGGGCCGCAGCACGGCACCCGTGCCGTCCTGGCGGCTCGCGTTCGGCTACGCGGCCATGCTCCTTGCGGTCGGGCTGCTGATCGCCGTCGGCGTCAGCGCCTGGCCGCGGCACCGCGACACCGACGGGCCGGTGCTGCAGGGCGGCATCATGGAACCCGGCCCGCTGCCCGCAGCGTCGCTTCCACCGATCGCGCCGCCGTCACCGGACCTGAAGATCCTCGACCCCGCGCCGGCCGCCGAGCCGACCGTGACCGTCACACCGGCTCCACCGTCGACGGTGACCGTCGAAGCCGCCCCGCCGCCCGCGCCGACCGTCGCGCCGCCGCCGGCTGACGCCGACCGGATATTCCGTGAAGGCGCGTCGGGCATCCCTCAGCTACGCATCGTCAACTGGGACGTCGCCGAGGCTGGCGCCCGCGGCATCTGCGGCGGCTTCGCCAAAGGCATGACCCGCGCCCAGATCCTCGACGAAGTACAGCGCAACGATCCCACGTTCCTGCCGTGGCAGTCCTCGGCCATCATCAACGTGTCGCTCGCCGCCTACTGCCCCCAGTACGAAGGGAACTAGCGGCCGACCCACCGCGCCAGGAGCGTGAACAGGTCGATGCGCGCCGGCCACGCGTGCATGAGGTGTCCGGCGGTGTAGATGATGGCCGCCGGCCACAGAACGCGATGCGCCGCGGTGTAGCGGGCGGACGCTTCGGACAGCATCTCACCACGCGGGCACAGCGTATCCCAAGCGAGGACGCCGGCCGCCAGCGTCAACCAGGCACGGTCGGAGGGCCGCATGTCAGCCGCCCGGCCTCCGGCCGCGCTCGATGCGCTCCACGGTGCGCTCAAGCTCGCTGCGGGCTTGTCGTTCGTCGCGCAGTTCGCCGCGAAGGCCGCCGATGTCTTGCCGGATGCCGCGCACGTCGCCGCGCAGCTCGCCCATGCCGTCGATGAGCCGGTCGAGGCGGCCGCCCATCTCGTCGAGATCGTCACGTAGATAGGTTTCGTGGCCGTTTTGGACCTGGTCGCGGACCTGGCGGATGGCTTTGCCGTGGCGCTTGCCGTCGATCCAGGCCTTTCCCCAGCCGCCGATGGTCACGACGAGCAGACCTGCTAGGCCGATCAGCGTCGTTGGCTCACCAGCGGCCTGGGCTGCTATCTCGATCACTTCGCGAACTGGTCGAGACCCTCGATGAGAGGCTCCTCGCGCTGAATGAACCCGGCGATGGCCGCGATCACGGTCAGGGCGGAGGCGACGTATTTCGACCAGCCGTCGGGTAGCACGCCCGGCGCGAGTAACTCGGTGCCGACAGCACCCAACGCCGCGGCGATGGCGACGACAGCCTGAGCGGCCTTCGATGGCTTGAAGGGCAAACGGATGGACATGACTTGGCCTTTCGGGTTATGCCCTTGCGGGCGTGAGGGTTGCGATGGTGTGCAGGAAGTTGACGGCGTCGGCCACGAGGTTGGAGTAGCCGGGCAGCTCTCCGAGGTAGGAGATGTGCGGCCCGGTCGGGCCGCCCGGGGCGGCGAGGAATTGCAGGCCCAGGACCGCGGCGGCGACGTCGGCTTGGGCGCCGGTGGCGTTGATGTTGACGCCGCCGATCAGGTCGACCAGGAAGCCGATCGCGGCGCCGGCGCCCATCGCCAGCAGGCCGGCCGCGCCGCCCTTTAACCCTGTGAGCAGACCGGAGTCCTCGACGAGCTGCATGAGGTCGGTGACCATGCTCTGCAGGAACGCGGTGGGGTTGTTGAGCTGTGCTTGGGTGGCGGTGGTGTAGACGTCGGTCATGATCGTGCCCACCGCGGTGTTGGGCACTTGGGGGTACATGTCGTTGCCGGCGTCGCCGTTGGCGGTGTTGTGCGCGTAGTCCGCCCAAACCACCTGGCCGTTGATGGCGGGCAGGGAGGTCATGTTGACCGAGGAGATCCCGCGCCACTGCGGCCCTAGGCTGGAGACGCCGGGCGCGGCCGCACCGGCCATCTTGCAGGGGTTGCCGAAGGTGATGCCGCCGACGAAGTTCTCCTCGAGCGCGGTGCCGGCGACCAGCTCGAGATACACCCGGGACGCGGCCTCGGCGCCCTGGGAGTAGCCGTCGAGGACGAATGTCCGATTCGGGTTGGCGTCGAACCAGTCGGCGCTCCATCCGAGCGCGTCCTGGATGGACTGCTGGTAGCTCGGCGCCGCCGCGTTGCCGCCGATCGGCCCGAAGCTGGCCGGGTACGGGCATGGCACCTCTTCGCACAGGCCGTCGTCGACGTACTGCGCGAGCCCGTTGACGACGTCGGAGGGGTACTGGACGAGCCCGGCGCCCCAGGTGCCGTTGTAGGTGAGCACCGCGTGGCGGACGAGCTTGGTCCCGGCGATGTTCGCGGCGAGGTCGGCCCAACCGGTCACGCTGGCGGCTGCTTCGCGTTCGGGAACGCCGTGGTCGGCTGTCCAGCCGCCCGGCGCTGCTCGATGATGAACTCCATCATCTCGTGCAGGATGAACCGCGGGTCGCGCACGATGCCGTCGGAGAACTTCCACGTCCAGGAGATCTGGTCGCCGATCGGGACGATCTGCTCGAACGCGTCGAAGTGACCCGCGTATTCGACGCCGTTATGCTCGCTTGACCATTCCTGCTTGTCGGGGTTGCCGACGATCGCGTCGGGGCCTTGGGCGAAGCGGGAGCACACGATGCGCCACATCTCCGGGTCGCCGGATGTGGTGACGCCGGAGATGTCGTTCTGAAGGCTGTTGGGATCGGCCATGATTGGTTCCTTTCAGGAGTTCGGGGGTTCGAAGCCGGGGATGCCGAGTTTTTGGCCGATCGCGGCCAGGGCCTCGACGATGGTGTGGCCGCCGAGCATGTCCCAGCGGATCAGCAGCTGGTCCCAGATCTGCGCGTCCTCGGTGGGCACGTCGCCGGGTTTCGGGATGGCCGGCGGATTGGAAGTGGGCTGAGGGTTCACTGGTGCTCCTGTGAATAGTTGGGCGAGTTGATCCGGGGTGCCTTTGAAGGCGTTGCAGTCCATGGGGATTCCGGCGATGACGGCTTGGTCGGTGAACTGCCAGCAGGTGGGTGCGACGCCCCCGTACGGGGTCCAGCCTGAGCCGTTGTCGCCGCCGGCGTTGGCGTAGATGGTTGAGGCGTAGCCGGATCCGCCGGCGTAGGCCGATGAGACGATCGCGCCGGCCTGCGTCAGGTCGCCGCCGCCGACTTCTTGCCAGTACCAGTGCGGGCAGTAGCCGACGCCGACGTTGACCCCGGCGCCGTTGAACGCGCTCGCGACGGTGTAGTAGTTGGCGAGGTCGCCGCTGTTGGCTTCCCAGTCGAACATCGCGTTCGGCAGGCCGCCGTTGGCGAGATACGTTTGCGCCTGGGCGCCAGCATCATTCGTGGTCACGTAGTGGTAGCCCAGGCACGGGATCCCCGCGTCCTGGCACGCTTTGAGCACCGGCTTCCAGAACGGGTCCTCGTAGTAGTCGCCCTCGGACACCTTGTGGCACATGCCTGAGAAACCCTCGCCGGCGAGCTGCGCGACGAAGTCCAGGGCGTCTTGGACCGTGCTCCAGTTGTTGTTGGAGCAGTCCGGGTAGAACAGTGTGCCGGCGGGGGCGGCCGCTTTGAGCGCCGCCAGCGTCGGGGTGGGCCGGCGCACCTTGCTGCGCGCGGCCGACCAGTGCCCGGCGTGGGCCAGCCGCGGGGTGCGGCGCACGAGGTCGTCGGTGTCGCGGCGCACCTCCCATTGCAGCTTCCCGTCGGCGACGACCGCGGTGGCGGTGGCGCCCTGCTGGTAGCGGACTTCGCCGACGTGTTCAGGCGCTCCTGTTGGTCTCATGAGATTCCTTGCGTGAGTACGTATCTTCGGGCGGTGTTATAGGGGCCGGCGGCGTCGATCGGTACTTCGGAGACCGGCGTGCCGTACGTGGATGAGTGGATGACTTGGCCGTTGCCGGCGTAGAGACCGACGTGGCTGGCGTCGGGGTAGTAGACGATGACGTCGCCGGGTTGAAGCTGATCACGGGTGACGGGTTGGCCGCCGCGGGCGAGTTGCTGGCTGGTGCGTGGGACGGTCATGCCGATCTGCTGGTAGGACCAATAGACGAGCCCAGAGCAGTCGAACGCGTTCGGCCCGACCGCGCCCCACGCGTACGGTTTCCCGAGCACGGTCAGCGCCGCGGCGATCAGCAGCTCAGCGGCGGTCACGAGATCAGTCCTCGCACGAACTTCCCGGCCTCGAAGTCAGCGGCCGACGCGACGTGCACGCCGCCGTGCCCGCGGTGATGGAACCGGCACAGCCATTCCAGATTCGCCGCCGACTCCACCCACACCCCAACGGAATCCGGGTCGCTGATGCCGGGGTAGTCGGCTTCGAGCCACTTCAGGTCTATCCCGTTTTGGAGTGCGAATTCGACGTGAGCGTGGTGCAGCTCGAGCGGGCCGTCGCATTCGGTGAAATCGTTGCGGTGCTCGCCGATGGCGCATTTCGCGGTGGCGTGGGTTTGGCGACGGTAGTGGTCGAAGTCGCGGTAGTGCGGATCCGAGGCGCGTTCTTCGTGCTCTGGGTAGTGGACCAGATACCGGTGGGTGACGTTCTGGTCGTGCGCGTCAGGCATCTTCGGCCGGCGTGAACGTGTCGGGGTGCGCGTAGGGTCCTTCGCCAGCCACCTCCGAGGCCTGCTGTCCCCATCCCTCGGGATGGCTGGTCCCCTTGCGGGCGCGCTTGGGCGCCTTGGCCATCACGGGGCCGGTGTTGAGCAGGTTGAGGTCGGCGGCCAGCTTGTCGAAGTCGACGCCTTCGGGGCTCTTGCCGCCGGTGAACATTTCCTCGGTCAGCGCGACGACAGCGACGACGTTTTCGGCAGCGTAGAACGGTGCGGTGATGCCGGTCTCCTGGCCCCAGGTGGGCAGCTGCGCTGTGTTGCGGTCGGAGGCGCCCCAGATCGGGATGTAGTGCTGGCCGACGTTGGCGTGGCGGCCGGGCACGAGGTGCCAGGCGTCGCCGGCCGAGAACTGGCTCTCGGCGTAGTCGGGCACCCAAATCCCGACACCGACGACGTCGAACAGCGACAGCGCGATGAGCATTTCGTCCCAGTCGCGTGGGGTCAGCCCGGCGTAGGCGACGATCTTGTGCCGGACGCCGTCGGCGTCGACGAGGCCGGTGTTCTGCCGGAAGTCGTACAGCTCGTGGACGTCGGTGCCCTGGTCGGATTCGGGGTCGTCGGGGCTGTATCCGGTGATGGCGGAGTAGTTCTGGACGGCGGTGTCGTCGTCGAAGTTGACGGTGACGCCGCGCAGGGCGTTGGCGAGCCGGATTTCCTCGATGCTGCCGGCGATGGCGCAGTCGCCGAGCTCGTCGTTTTTGAACATGGCTGGCTTGACGAGGCCGGCGTGTCCGAGTGGGTATTGCAGGGAGTCGACGGTCGGGAGGTCGCTGGTGTAGTAGTCGCAGAGCCGGACGCGGGGCTGCGTGATGACCGGCTTGAGGCCGAGTTTGTTCTTCACGGGTTCTCCTTTCAGCCGCCGGCGGGCGGTCTGGTTACGAAACGCAGCTGCGTCCCGTATTCGGGTTGTGGTCGTTGCTGTTTGGGCGGTGTGCCGCCGGTGGTTGGGATGGGGGCGGGCAGTGCGATCGCGGTACTTTCGTCGCTGCCGAGCGGGGTGGCTGCTGGTGCGCGGCCGGGGACGGTGGCCGCCGGGTTGGCCCACCATTCGCGTGGCACCGACAGGCCGCCGGCGCCGTGCGCGGCGCCGATCGATGCCCGGATCACCGCGGCGCTGACGGCGGTGGGCGCCGGCAGCGGGACAGTTGCGGTCGCGGTGATCCGGTTGAGGGCCTGGGTGATCGGGCTGGCGGGGGATGTGACGGCCCACAGGGTGCTGAACAGGCCGAGCAGCGCGATCGGGGTTTCGTAGGGGCCGGAGGACAGGAAGGCTTGGGTGTAGGCGTTGAGTAGGTC
Organism: Mycobacterium interjectum; assembly: GCA_002102225.1. Classification (GTDB taxonomy): domain Bacteria; phylum Actinomycetota; class Actinomycetes; order Mycobacteriales; family Mycobacteriaceae; genus Mycobacterium; species Mycobacterium interjectum_B. The sequence continues at coordinate 32,669 of LQPB01000023.1, read as the reverse complement.
GCCGGGTGTGCTGCCGAGCGGCGCCGACAGAGCGTCGAGCACCACCGAAATGGTGCTCTGAGGTGCGGGTATGAGCGGGTCGAGTGTCGATGCTTGCTTCGACGACGCCTGGTATTCGGCCATGGCGGTGATGTCTTGGGCCCACATTTCGGCGTACTGCGCTTCGAGGATCATGATGGCCGGGGTGTTCTGGCCGATCAGGTTGGTGGCCGCCAGAGCGGCGAGTTGCGCGCGGTTGGCGGCGACGAGCTTGGGGTGCACGGTCGCGGCGCGGGCGGTGTCGTAGGCGGCGGCCGCGGCCCGCGCCTGGGCGGCGGTGTTATCGGCTTGCGCCGCGGTCGCGGTCAGCCACGCCGCCTGCGATGCCGACGCTGCACGCATCGAGTCGGCGGAGGTCCCCTGCCAGGGGATCGAAGCGATCTGCGCCGACCACGACGTAGCAGCGTGGGTGAGGGCTTGCGCTGTCGCATCCCAGGCGGCAGCCGCCTCGAGCATTGGCGCCGCGCCGGGTCCGGTCCAGATCCGTGCGGAGTTGGTTTCCGGCGGGAGGAGCCAGAAGTCCATCGCTCACAGGGGTTTCCGGTGGGTGCGTGCGCGGTGTCGCCGCCAGGCGCGGATCTCGCGGGCGAGCCAGTCGTGCGCGCGGTGGCTGTGGTGGATGGCTGCGGCGCAGTATTCGAGGATGGCCCCGATGAGCGCGGACGCGAGGCATAGTAGTGCGATCGCCGCCAGGAGGTCCGCGGTGGCGTTTTCGTCGATCATGTTGCGGCCGTTACCGTGTCAGACCGCGATCCCCAGTTGCTTACGCACCGCGGGATCGGCTAGGAGCTGTTGGGCTTGAGCGCTTTTGGCGGCGAGCACCTGGTAGTAGAGGAATTCCATGAAGCACCAGCGGACCTGGGCGCATTCCTCACGGAGTTTGGCGACTTCGGTTTCCAGCGTGGCGATGCGGCCCTGTTTCGGGACGAGTTTGCCCGGCGCGGCCACCGCCTCCTGGCTTTCGGCTGCCGCGTTCACGCGAGCGCCTTGTTCAGCGCGTCGGCACGTTTCTGCGCGGCGTCGCGGGTCTCCTCGAATGCGACGGGGCTTGTGGCGTATCCGTTTTCGAGGTCTTCGTAGACGACGGGGTAGCCCTTGGTGTTGGTGTTGTCGGTGGGGTTGTGTCGTTGGGTGAGGGGTGCGACGATGAACATGGGTTCTCTTTTCGAAGTGGGGTTGACAACTACTGAATGAGCGATATCGTTTAGTCCTGTGGCGCCACGTAGCCGCCCTGAAATCGGGGCACCAGTCCATGTCCGTCTCGGTGATGAACTTTTGGCCAAGGTGGATGCGTGGCGTGAGAGCGGCCCGGTGAAGGTCAGTCGCGCGTCGGCGATCAGGTCGATGGTCGCTGCGGCGTTGGCCGAGCTGGACGACGAAACAATCGGAAGGTACTGAGCCATGTCGTTTCTCACCACCACCCCGGAGGCGATTGCCAGTGCTGCTGCTGATTTGGCGGCTGTCGGGTCGAGGATCAACGACGCCGCTGCGGCGGCTGCTGGTCCGACGTCTTCGATCGCAGCTCCGGCCGCCGACGAGGTGTCGGCCGCTGTGACCGCGTTGTTCAACGGGCAGGCGCAGGCATTCCAGGTTCTACAGGCCCAGGCCGCTGCGTTTCATCAGCAGTTCGTCGGGCTGATGGGCGGCGGTGCGGCGCAGTACGTCAACGCTGAGTCGGCCAATGTTCAGAACATGGTCAACGGGACGTTTGTCACCGAGACGGGGCGCCCGCTGTTCGGGAATGGGGCGAACGGAACGGCGGCCAGTCCGAACGGCCAGAACGGTGGCTGGCTGTGGGGCAACGGGGGTAACGGGTTCTCGCAGCCGTTAGGTGGTGGCCGCGGAGGCAACGGCGGCATCGCTGGTCTAATCGGCAATGGCGGCAATGGCGGCAATGGCGGCGACGCAGTGGCCGGGTTCGGTGCATACGGCGGCAATGGGGGCCACGGCGGCCTATTCTGGGGCGACGGCGGCGCGGGCGGTAACGGCGGCACCGGCGGCCCTTCTGGAACCGGCTTCCCCGGCGCTTCCGGCGCGCCCGGCGCCGCCCAAGGCCCTTGGCTGTGGAACTATGGCGGCCGCATGGGCGGCGGGGCCGGCGGCGGCGGTGGTGGCCCGACCTAAGACCCTGTACTGTCCCCGCGATATCAATCGTCGTAACGAACGCCGGGGCAACATGGGCCGATTTTTCGAGCGATTCGGCCGCCGAAGTCCTCACGGGGTTCCCTTTTACAGCGCGACGACGCTCACGCGCCGGTTGGAGAAGGTGGCGGTCCCGGTGTAGAACCGCTTGTATTTCGCCTTGAACACGGTCAGGCCCGGGTTTAGCCCTGTGCGCATGAACGGTGCGCCGATGGTCATCTGGGCCGTTCCGGTGTAGGCCTGGTACTGGATTGCCCAGGTGTCGTCGGCCGCAGCGGTGTTAGCGCCCGACATCTCGAAGCCCATGAAGCCGCCGCCCGCTGTGGTGTTGTTGGAAATGTTGGCAGAGAGGTTGACCACCACTTTCCCGCTCGCGCCCACCACCACCGCCACCTCATCGCTGACCGTTGTGAGGTCGGTGTAGGTGGTGGATGTAGTGGACTCCGGGGTGGTGACCAGAACGCTGGGTTGCGATTGGGTGGTGTCCTGGAAGTGGAACTCGGAGACTGAGCCAACAAACCCCACCCCACCGTATATCCCAGCGGTGCGGAAACCGCCGCCTACCGACGTGACGGAATTACTGTCGGTGTAGGTGGTTCCGCTGCTACTTCCGTTCAGCACCGTCAAAATCGGGAGCGCAACGCCGTCTTTAAGCACTTGGATATTGCGCGGCAGGCCATTGACCGGGTCGCCGCAAACCAGGGTATAGGTCGACCCCAGGGTTATCGTGTCGGTGAACCGGCACAACTCGGTCCCGCCGGTAAACAATGACCAATACCCCGGATTCGTGGTGTCATATTGGACATAGGTTGAAGTGCTGCCCGTACTATTGCCCCGCGCAATCACCCCTCCGTGTCCACCGCTCAATGCAGTGAACACCGCGCTCACCTGCTGGTAGTCCGTTAAAAACGAAGCGCCCGAATACATGGCGTTGCCGCTAAACGCGCCAGCATTAATGGTGAGCACCCCGCTGCTAACCGTCCAGGTTCCCGTTCCCGGGGGACTCCAGGGCGGGTTAGGGAGAGTGCCGTTCGAATAGGTGTTGAAAAGAACGTCCACGATCTCTTCAGCCCCGTTACCGATGGTGGCGAGCCGTTGCTGAATGGCGGATGACGATGCGATCACGTCCGCCGTGGAAGCAGCCGGGGGGGAGGCGGTATTACCGCCGACAAAGGCCGCCTGCAGGCCGCTGATGAGATCCGAAAACCCCGTCTGGACTTGCGATCCGATCGTCCCCAACGATCCCAGGGTTCCTGCGGCTGCGTTTTCGATCGCGGTTCCGATGTCGGCGGCGTCGGACACCGCTGACGCGGCGTTGGCTTGGACGTCGGCGACCGTCTGGCCCGCGATCGTCACCGCGGTGTTCAAAGCCCCGGCGATCTGTGAGGCGGCGAGCTGGCCGCCCGAGAACAAGGTCGACAGGGCGGTGCCCCCGATGGTGAGGCCGGTGTTCAGCGCGCCCGTCAACTGCGCCCCGGGCAGCGTGATACCCGACGGGAGCGCACCAGAAGCCAACCCTGCGAGCGCGAGCACACCCCCGCTCGACAGGTTCGTCAAATACCCGGACAGACTCGTGATTTGGGTGATCGCGGCCGTCGTCGCCGCGGGCAACGCACCCCCGGCAGCGAGCCACGCCCCGATCCCCGTCGCCAACCCGGTCAGCCCCGACGCGGCCAGGGTTGTCGCCGACGGCAACGCCCCACCCGACCCCAACCACGTGCCGACACCGGCGGCCAAACCGGTGAGCTGGCTCGCCGCCAAAGTCACCCCGGCCGCCAACGCCCCCGTTATCGCCGACCCCGCGAAAGTGCCTGTCGCTGACAGGTTCCCCAGCAACGTGGACAACGCCACATTGCTGCCGCCCACCAGGAACGTCACCGCCGGATTCAACGCCCCCGCGATCTTGGATGCAATCACACCACTGGCGTTGAACAGGCTGCTGATGGGGTTACCCGCCAGTGTCACAGCGGCATTCAGCCCCCGCCCGATACCACCGGTGACATTACCGGGGAACGCTGTCGTCGGCGGGGTGAAGTTCGCCGTATAGCGGGCATACCCCTTGGTGATGCGTAGCTCATCGAGGTAGCCATTCAGGGAAAGAAGGTCGCCTTCGTTGCGGCCGATCCACACAGTGGTACTAGAAGTACAGGCATAGGTATAGGAATCGGCAGTAGTGCCCGCCGAAACGCCGTCAATGAATAGCTGCGCGGTGCCACTGCTTCGGCACAATGCGACGTGATGCCACGCCCCGAACGACAGTGCGGAACTAACTATCGAAGTAGTGCCGCTGCCGCCTCCGTTTGTGGAGTAAACAATCTGTCCGGTCGAGCTGACATAGAAGAAAATGCCCCCGGCGCTGCGGGCATCGTAGATGGCCGTATTTCCAGCCGTGGTACCGATCAGGTAGAGCCAGCATTCAATCGTGAAATCACTTGTGCCGAAGGCGAAGTTGCTTGAATTGGCCGTGGGTGTCAGGTAGCTGTTGGAGTTCGGGAAGCTTGCAGCCGCGCCGCCGAACTTGGACTGCGCTGTACTGATGACGGCACCGTTGACAGCCGTGAAATCCGCCGCCAGCGAGGAGGTATCCGTGAAACGGGTAGAACCGTCAGCGCCGTCCATATGCAGGAGCGCGACAACGCTAGACCAGTTCGGGTCGGCTGGCTGGCCTCCGCCAAACAGGTTGGAAATCGTTGAAGCCAAATCCGATTGGATTCCGGCGAGGTTCTGACCCGCCACTGTCAGCGCCGAGTTGAGCGCCCCGGTCAGCTGCGCGCCGGGCAGCGTGATCCCCGACGGCAACGCACCCGAGGCGAGCCCCGAAAGCGCCAACACACCACCGGAAGTCAGATGGGTCAAATACCCGCCCAACCCAGTCACATTGGAAATCGCGGCCGTCACACCAGCAGGCAACGCACCCGACGCGAGCCCGGACAAGGCAAGGACACCGGAGCTGCTCAGGTTGGTCAGATACCCACCCAGCCCGGCCACCGCAGAGATGCCGCTGAGCACACCGGAGGAACTCAGATTCGTCAAATAGCCGGACAGACTTGTGATCTGAGAGATACCCGCAGTCACCCCGGCAGGGAGCGCACCAGAGGCCAGACCGGACAGGCTCAGCACACCGGAGGACGTCAGGTTCGTCAGGTAACCAGTCAGCCCAGAAATATTCGCCCGGGGAATGCCAGTCGGGACCGCCGACACCAGAATCTGGCCAGCGATGCTCTCCGCACCATACAGGGCGTTGAGCAGATCGCTGTAGCCGGTGATCAGGGTCGCCAGAGCGGTGCCGAGCTCGGCCGCGGTGCCCTGCTCGGCGTTGTCTATCAGCGCTTCGAGTTCTGCTGCCGCCGCACTGATATCGCCTTCAACGCCGTTAGCCCACGCTGTCAGCTGCCCCCGCAGCGTTGCCAGGTTCTGGCTCGTGACGGCCCCGAAGATGGCGAGGACAACTTGGCGCATGAACCCGGCGAGGAGCTGCTGGCCGATCGCCTCAAGCTCTTGGGCGGTGAACGCCAGCTTGTTGCGGCCACTGCCGGGAACCTGGTGGACCGACGCGTTCGGCGTCGACGCAATCGGGTAGTTCACGCGACCGCCAGGCAGCCGATCGCGAATCCAGCCCGCCCAGTGGAATATTCGTCACTGGTGGCCTGCTGGTCCTCACAGTTCAGGTAGAACGTCGCTGACGTGCCGGCCGCGATTTGCCCGAATCCGTCGGTCAGCAGGCCCCCGCCGAACGTCGAGTCGATCGACGGCACGTCGAACGTCACCCCGAGGCGCCCGAACCCGCGCCCCACCTCCACACCGGTTTGGGTGTTGACCGCACCGCCTTCCCGCACAACAAGATCCACCTGCGTGTTGACGGTGCCGGCGATTTCCGCGGACGCCCCGATGACGACCGGCACGTAGGGGTTGGGTTGCGGCGGGATCGTGATCTCCGTCAGCGAGCGGACCTGCCCGGCCGCGGTGCTCGTCGACGCGATCCCGGTCACGTTGTAGAACGCGCAGAACGGCAACGCTTGCGGGTTGAACTTCCCGGCGGTCGCGTTCCACGCGATCGTGTACAGGTTGACCAGGGCGCCTTCGAAGTCCTCAGCGTCAGCGATCTGGAAAGACCCCGCCGTCCCCGGTTCGCCTTGCTGCACAGCGATATTCAAGTCATAGACCGCGGCAACGCCCGGGCCGCCGGGAATGACCTGAACGAACTGCGCGGCAGGGGTGGGCAGCGCCTCCCCGTACGGCACCGGCGTGTAGTTGATGTTCCGCAGCTTCGGCGACGGGCCCGGCTGGCCATCGAACACCGCCGGCACCTGGACCTGGCCGCCGCCCGGGCCCAACACCATCATCGCGGTCTGCGTGTTCGCCGGATCCAAACCGGCGGGGAACAGCACCGGCCCGATGAACATCACCGCGCCGGCCGGATAGCCCAGCGGATTGAACAGCCACACCGCCGGCCCGGTCCAGTAGTCGGCCGGATCAGGTTGCGTCATTGACTTCCTCCGATGACCCAGGTCCGCAGCGGTGACGGGGTCGCGACACGCTGCAGCGACGCCGACACACTCAGATCGGTGGAGACGCCCAGCGCGGCGTCCAGGACGACCGGCGCCGGGATCAACGGCACCCCGACCGCCCCCCACAACGCCGTCGAGGGTTGCGTCGCCGTCCCGGTCACGGTGGGCGCCCCGGGCGCGTCCCCGACGAGCAGCTCCCCGCCGGCCGCCGACGCGGTGTACGGCAGGAAGTTGTAGCCGAAAAAGCTGAGCAGGTAAGCGATATAGGCGTACTGGCCGTCGATCGCCGCCCGCGTGTTCAAGTTGTACGCGGAGAACAGGTTGGGGCTGGTGACGGCGTGCGCGGTCACCACCCGGTGCGCCGGCGACACCGAATCAACGGTCACCGTGTTCGCGGTCTGCGCCCCGGCGGTGTCACCGGTCACGAACACCGGCTCCCCGACCGACAGCACCCCGGAGTAGCTGACGCAGTCACCCATGATCCAAAACCCGCCGGCGTTGGCGGTCAGCCCGGAAACTGACGCCTCCCACTCCTGCGACCCCGACGGCGGCCCGGCGAGCGCGAACACGGCCAGCGCATTCTTGTTGCTGCCCCACCGGACCGGGCTGCCCAGCATCGTCATGTCCTGGCCGCCGAACGTGCCCGCCAACGTCGCGCCGGTGGCGTCGACATTGGCCGCCAGGAAAGCGAACAGCAGCGCGGTCACCGCGGGCGCTAACGGGTTCACGACATGGTTGTTCGTGACGTCACCCGAGGTCGCGGTCCCGGCGATCTCGTTGATATTCTGGCTGGCCGAGTCGAGAAGAACCGGCATCAGGACGCCAACGTCATGAACGACAGAGCGAAGTTGCCGAGCGCGATCTGATCGCCCTCGGCGACCGTCTTGGGCACCAGCAACGCACCCGAGAACAGGAACTGCGCATCAGGGTCCCCGTAGGCGCCGGAGAACGCCGCGATATGCGTGAGGGTTTCCGCGGCGACCGCCGCCGACCAGATCGGCGGCAACCCCGTGAAGCCGAACGATCCACCAGAAGCCGCCGCGAACGTGCCCGGCACCCGCAACGTGGTGGCCGACGCATTCGAGGTGCCCGACGCGCCCGGAATCCCCGTGAACAACCCGAAGTAGGCGGCGGGCACCACGAACGCAACGTTGTTCAAGGTGTTGAGCCAGCTGTCCGCGAGGTAAGCGCTGACCCCGACAGAAGAAGTCATGGTGTTCCTTCTCTAGTTTTTGCCGCAGATGATGTCGAAGCTGTATTCCTGCTGGCGGCCGTCAGCGGTGGTGACTTGGCAAGTCACGCTGTACGTTTCGTCCAGGACGCCACCCTGAAGCCAGCACGTCGCTGTGGTGTCGGTGAAATTCGTCGACAGGACCGTCAACTCGAACCCAGGCGCCACCACGAAGGTGACGGCCTCGATGGTGTCGCCGGGCGCCAACAACAAAGACCAGTCCAGGGTGTAGTCCTTGACGTCGAACGGGTCTTTCGTCCAGATCGGCATCGCGTGGCCGTCGGCGGAATAGATCGTTCCTGGTCCCACCGTGATTACTTGCGGCACAACCAATCTCCTCTAGTTGTTCGGTGGTGCAAGCAACGCCAGGTCGGCGTCTTCTTGGAGACCGACGATCTTGCGTTGGATGATCTCGATTGGGGGTTCCTCCCGGCGGCCGTCGCCGACCTGCGCCACACACTTGGCGCGGTTGTTGACGTCGTCGGTCAGTTCGATGTTGTCCATGAAGTCGGTGAACAGCACGCCGCGTCGGATGACCGACGCCATCGCCGCCGGCCAGATATCCACCCCGAGGGTGAACCCCTGGCCGTTGATGAAGCTGAACTGCGCCGACGGGTAGCCGCGCACATCCCAGGCGGCGGTGATCGCCGCGAACAGGGTGTCCAGATCGTAGGTCGACTGGGTCGGGAAGAACTTCTCCGGAAACCCGTACGGCCCCAGCGAGACCCGCAGGTTGAACAGTTCGAACAACTGGAACGCAAGCAGCGCGTTGTCCAGGATCCCGTCCAAAATAGAGTTCGGGATCCCGGTGATGCCGATGACCATCATCAGCAGGTCGATCAGCCATTCCAAGGTGGCGTTCAGGAAGTCGTTGAGCCACTGCGGGCTACGTCCGCCCAGGATCAGCTGCCAGGCCAGCGGGTGGTGGTGCGCGATGTCCATCGCCACGATGCCCGAGTCGGCGACGTCGGCGTTGAACACCACCCACGGCGGGGTGAAGTTCACACCGATCGCTGGCGCGATCTCGATGTTCGAGCCCGGCGGCACATACTCATTCCCCGGGTTCAGGAACGGTGCGAGCAGGTTCCCGAGGATGCCGCCCTCGAGGTCGACCAGGTCCTCGATCAAACCGTCAGCGACCGTTTTCGTGGGGCCCGTGACCCCGCTGTAGTCGCGCAGGTTGAACACCAGGGTGGGCACCGTCAGCGGGTAAAACAGGCCCTCTGGCTGCGGGTCGCCCGGCCGCCACAAGTCCATCGACGGATACAGCCCGTTGTCCTTGAGCTGCTGCAGCATCAGTTTCCAGCAGGTGTCCATCCGGCCGTGAATGGCGATCCACACACTCGGGTCGAAAAGCGGATCGGTGAACGCCACGCACACCGGGGTGGTGACCATCTGCATCAGATCCGACAGCGACAGGTTGCTCTGCGTCAGCAACGTTCCGAACCAGGTGCGCCAGTCCAGATCCAAGCTGCCGAGGGTGTTGAACAGCTCCCAAATTCCCAGCTGGATCCGCAGCGCGTTCTCGGCGACCATCGTCTTGAACACGGTGATCGCGGGCCCGATATAGATCGCCTCTGACGGCTGAATCTCGATGGGCAGAAACGGCTCTGGGAATACTAGGATCCGGTCGAGCATGGTCAGGTCGCCGACCAGCTGGCACTCAACAGTCTGCGTGCCGTCCTCGATCATCTTGTCGTGCGCGACATCCACACGCCCGGACCAGCGCAGCGCACCACCGTTGACCTCGATGACGACCGGCACGACGGTCGTCTCACACGCCAGGACGGCCTCGGCGAGTGGGTCGTCGCCCATCAGCACCATCTGGCCCTGCGGCAACTTCAACCGCGGCCAGTTCGCCTTCAGGCTCACGTAATTGCCGCAGTGGCCCTGGCTCTTGTAGACCTTGTCGCAAATCTCGACATCGATGTCGGTGGGGACCTGGTACCCCTGCGGGCTGGTGCTCTGCTGCGCGTAACGCAGCGCGGCCGTCGATGCCGCCACCGCATCAGAGCTGTTGAGCGCAACCAGCTTCGGATCCGGCGGCTGCGTCACTCCGGCCAACCCCTTTGCGGGTCGATGCGTCCCACGATCTTGCTGTCAGCGTTACCGCCCGTGACCGACACCGCGATATGCGAGACGGTCGCCTGATTCGGTTGCTCCACACCGGGAATCGGGTTGGTGTACTCGCCGGTCAGCAGAGCCTGCAGCGGCCCCTGCGGGGGCAGCAACCCGAACCGCGACTCGAACTGCTGAAGCACCGGCGGCACGTTGTTGTTGACCACGAAGTTATTGATCGCGGTGAGCAGCTTCGCGATCGCCGAGTTCGGCGGCGCCGCCGCAGTCGTGTTGCTCAGGTCAATCACGTTGCGCAGCCGCTTGTTCGTGGTGATCAGCACCTTCTGGCCAGCCTGCAGCGGCCCGAACGTGATCATCGTGGTCGTGCCATCCGCCGGCCCGTTCGACCACGAGAAGGTGCCGGGCCCGGTGATCAGGAACGTTGGCCAGCCGCCCTCATCCCGGTCCCCGATGTTGGTCAACCCGAGCCAGTCGCTGCCGCTGCCGCCGGCGCCTGGCGAGTAGCTGTCGATCGACGGGAACCCGAACCAGAATCCCGAATCACAGCGCACGGTCTGGGTGAAGGGCCGTTTACGGATCGTGCGCGGCATCTGCTTGAGCACATCCGGAAACGCCTTGGAGCGGCGCGCCGGGAAATACCAGTAGCCGCGGTCCAGCGTCCAACACTCAAGGGTGTTCAGCTTTTCCGGCGCCCACATGGCCACCCACTCCGACACCACCTGCGACAAACCCTGCGCGGTGTTGGCGTGCGCCTCGAGCTGCATGTCCATCTCGAGCACGTCATAATTCGTGCCCGTCCACGTCACGCCGGGCTGGCGGGCCGCCTTGATGTCGATGTGCTTGAACGACGGCTCAAGGCCCTTCAGGCCGCCGGCGAGGATGACGCCGTCCTGGATGCCCGGCCACGGCTTAGCTGCTCCCGCAATGTAATAGCGCGAATTCAGGCTGCCGCTGGTGATCCAGATGTTCTCCTCGTCACCAGCCAGCAGATCCGACGCGCCCTGCGGCAAGATCGTCGCGTCCTTCGTCGCGCCGATCAACGGATAGGTCGTCATCCCCGGACGTCACCGTAGGAGGCGACCGCGGCGGAGTGCTGGCGTGACAGGTCGTTGTGGAACTGCTCGGCGTTGTTGCTGTGGATGTCGACGCCGTTCATCTGCACACCGATATGCGTGGTATCGCCACCACCACCGCCACCGGCCTGGGCGCCGGCTTGGTCTGAGGTGAGCGGCGCTTTGGTCTGGCCCGCGGTGTTGTTTTCCGCCGGCCGCACACCGGCGACCCCGGCCAGCAGCTTGCCCGGCAGCGTCTTGCCGAAATCAGACAGCGGGCTGTCGGACAGTGAGAGGGTTTCGATGATCCCCTCGGCGAGGATCCCCGCGTCCTGGGCGCCGTAGGCGGCGGTCCGGTTGAGCAGCTGGAAAGCCATCTGCGTCGCCGAGCTCGCCGCGCCGCCCGCGCCGCCGAAAGTGCCCATGCTGGCCGCCATCCCGGCCGCCTGCGACGCCGCGCCCTCCGCCGCCCCGAGGAACCCGCCACCGAACCCGATACCCTGCGACGCCGGAAGGCCCTCGCCGAACAGCTCTTTCGATGAACCCGGCTGATTGAGGCCAGCGTGGGTCTGCGCGCCCTGCGGGGCGCCCAGCGGGACCGGTCCACCAGTCGGAGGCTTACCGCCGTGGATGTCAGCGCCCGGCTTCGCCGGCTGCCCAGGTTTCGGCGCCGCAGCCTGATCCACCGTCTTGGGGCCCGGTGCGGGAGCCGGCGGCGGAGGGGTCAACGCGAAATCTGTTGGGCCGCCCCCACCGAAGTAACGCACCGACGACGGATCGACCCGGCCCTGGTTCAGGGCATCCATGAACGGGGCGCCGTAGCGCTGCACCGCCGAGGGCTGTTCCACGAACTCCCCCGGCGACAACCACGACGGAATCGTGTCCGACCCAGACGGGCCGCCGGCGGCGTGGTGTTGCACCGCGCCGGGGTTGACGCCGTACATGCCCGGCAGGAGTCCATCGCCGCCAGTAGGTGCGCCGGCCGGCCGGTGCGGGTCCAGCGCACGCTGCCACGCCGGCCGGTTATCGGGAGCGTAGGGCTGTCCCCGCAGCATCGAGTCGGTGCTGGTACCCGTCGACGGGAACGGGACGTCGGCGCCGGCCGACCCGGGCCGCACGGCTTGCGGTGTAGGCACCGCAGTGCCGAACCACGGGTTCCCGAACCAGCCGGGAGCACCAGGAGCGCCGGGAGGAGGAGCTGCGGCCGGCGCCGCGGCGCCGTGCGCGCCCGGCGCCCACCACAGCGACGTGCCGGCCGCCCCCGCTCCCCCTGAGCCCACCGACGGTGCCGACGAACCGCCAGAGGGCCCGGAGACACCGGGCACTCCTCCGGCTGCCCCCGGGGCGCCGCCTAGACCGGACCCTCCAAGTGGTCCCCCCGTGAGCGGGCCGAGGGCAGCCGCCATGCCCGACCCGCCGAGATCTCCCATGCCCCCGCCGAGCCCGGCCATCACCGCGGTCTCCATCGGGCCCAGCACCAGGTCCTCGAGGAACCCGACAGCCCACTCCGCCAGGCCGGGAAGGCCTTTCCCGAGCCCGAACCGGTCAGCCAGCGGCACCGGCAACCCGATACCGCCCATACCGCCGCGGCCGTGTCCGGCGTGGAATGTGCCGCGCTCGGCCTCCTGTAGCCGCTGCTCCTCCTGGACGCGCTCGGCCTTGAGGTGGCGGATCTCCTCGTCGAGGCGGTCGCGCGTGGATTGCGAGGCATCGGCCTTCAGCTCGCTCTTGCGCTTCTCTGCCGCCGCGATCTCCGCGTCGATGTGACGCAGCTGCTCCTGGGCCGAGGCGACCCGCTGCGGATTCGCCGTGTAGTAGCCCGGCATTCCGCCCGGTCCCGTGCCGGCGGTCGCGCCAGCCGGAATGCCCCCGCCGCCGAAACCGCCCCCGCCGAAGCCACCCATCGCGGCGCCGAAACCGCCGAAGCCGCCCATGCCGCCAGTCGCCTGGCCCTCCCCGAACAACTCCGGCAGATACATGTGACGGTCGAACTGCGCGCTGGACGCGCCGGCCGCGCCTGCGCCGACGATGAAATTGCCGTGCGAACCGCCGGATTCGGCGTTCTCCCCATCTGATAGCGTCATTGCCGCGTGACCGTCGTTGGTGCCCGAGCCGTGGTTGTACCAGCCGACCGAGATCGTGCCCGCGGGCCCGATGCCGTTGACGAAGCCGCGCGCCGCCAACCATTGGCCCATGTTCTGCGTCGTCGGCAAACCGCCGCCGGGAATGCCCATGGCCGCGTTGATTACCCTGCCGACCATCCCCGAGCAGTCCGTGCGCTCACCTTGGGAGTACTTGGCACCGTCCATCGCCATCGCGGCCTGCACATCGGGGCCGACCTCGCCGCCGTACTGGCGGTGCAAGGCATTGCGGAATGCGTGCACCGCGCCGTGGCCGCCCATCGCCGCGACGTCGTGGTGGGTCAGGACGTGCTCACCAGGAGCGAGCCAAGCGGGAACGGAGTCAATGCCTTTGGGGCCGCGGCCGTGGACCGGGCCGCCGGAGGCGTGGCCCTCACCGGTGAGCCAGTCATACGCTTGCTTGCCCCAGTGAAATCCGCTGGGCGAGTTCAAAAGCGCCTGAGTAATCGGCCGCAGGCCGGGGTGCGCTTTTTCTACGCGGTGAGTGGCGGAGTCCGCTGCTGCGGCAGCGGCGATACCAGCCGCTGCGGTGCCTAGGGCGCCAAGACCGGTCGAGAGGCCCGCTGCGGCGCGCGTCGCCCCTTCCTCGCCCGCGATGATGCCGCCTAGGCCACGGGCGATCGGGGCCAGGACCGTCTCGGCGATGTTGAGCGCCTTGAATCCCAGCCACGCCGCGCCCAACAACCCGAGCGCATCGATAACCGCGTGAGCGATCCCGGGGTGCTTGGCCATCGCATCGCCGACATCCTTGGCGACATTCGCGACCTGCGTCATCACCGGAATGAAGGCATTGCCCATCTCGATCGCCGCCGCCCCGAACGCGGCCTTGGCGTCGGCCATCTTCGCGTTCAGGGTTTCCTGGGTCTCGTTGAACCCCTTGACCGTTCCATCGGTCTCGGCGGTCGTTCCCTTGATCGCCTTGATCTTGTCGTTCGTCGCCTGCGCGTTCTCACCGACGAGCTGCAGTACGGTGCGCAGCGAGTCCTGGCCGCCCGTCATCAACGCGAGCGCCTGCTCGTAGGTTTGGATGTCGCCCTGCCCGGACTTCAGCGCCGCCGAATAACCAGTCACCTTGTTGTTGAGGTTGTTCCATTGGTTGATCTCGTTGGCTTGCTCCACATCCAATCCGCCACGAGTCTTACGAAAGTCCTTGTAGGACAAGGTTCCATCTTTGATCGCCTGAGCGACTGCCTTGGCCGCCGGCGGCAAATTATTGAAGATTTGTGTCGCCGCGTCCGTCGCCTGCTGAGACTTGAACATCGTGTCGATCACGACCTGGCCTGCCGGGTTCATGTGCTGGCGGATCGTGTCCGACAGGTACTGCACCGTGCCCGCGTAGCCGCGGTCCCCCAGGTGGGCCTGGACGTCGCGGGCGTCAATGCCGAGCTGACCCATCTCCTCCCGCGCCTGCTGCGACGGTTTCATCAACTGGCTGATCGAGTGCGCCATGTTCTGCGCGGCCTGGTCCGCCGATGTCCCCGACTGGGTGATCTGCGCGAGCGACCCGTAGACGTCTTCGAGTTTGATATGCGCATTCGAGGCGATCGGCTCGACTGAGTGCAGAGCCCCGGAAAACTCCTGCAGATTCGTCTTCGCGAGGCCCACCGCGGTGTTCATCTTCGACGCGACCTCTGCGGCGCGTTCCTGGCCGTAGCCGAAGTCGTGCATCGACGTCGTCAGGCCGTTCAACACCTCGCCGAGGTCGGCGTTTTCGGCCTTCGCCAACTGGGCCGATGCCTTGAGGACGTTTACCCCGTCGGCGCCGCGATAGCCCGCCTTCTCGACGGTGTACATCCCGTTGGACAGCTCCTGCGCGGAGTAGCCGACTTGGCCGGCGAGCTGCAGGATGCCGTCGGAGACAGCCTTGAGGTTCGCGCTCGTCTCACCGGCGGATGACACCAGGCGCTGCTGCGACTGCTGGAAATCCCCAGCCTTCTTGGTGGTTTCAACCATCGCCGCGCCGAAACCGGCCACGGATGCGATCCCGACGCCGTTGAACACCGCCGCGGCCCGCGACGCTGTAGCGGCGCTGTCTTCGGTCGCGCCGGCCAATTTCCGGTGGGCTGCCTCGCTGGCCACGATCGCATCAGCGTTGGCCCGCATATCGCGGGCAGCTCGAGCCTGCGCATCGGCATGCAGCATCTGCGCCTTGGCGGCTTGGCTGCTGGCGTCGCCCCACTTGGCGGTCGCCTCCGCCGCGCGCCGGGCGGACGCTTCCACCTCGGCCGCCGAGCGCTGCGCTACCCGAGCAGTCTCCAGCTCGGCATCCCGCAGGCGCGCGAGGTCCTGCTGCATCGCCAGGATGTGTTGGCGCGCCGCGCTGGTGTCAAAACCGCTGAACGCCTTGGACAAGGAGCCGCCGAGCCCGTGAGAGATGTCCTTGCCCAGCGCGTCGAACGCCTGGCGGATCTCGCGTGCGGTAGCCGTCAGGGCGGAGCGATCCAGGCGGCTCTCAACATCGAGGAAGACAGGCATCGATCACCGCACCTTCCTCTCGTATCCGTATAGGCCCGCGTGGATTTGGCTTTGAGCCCGCGCGATCCGGTCGGCTTTCGCTTTGCGGAGCCGATCCGCCAAGATCGCTTCGAGCGGCTCGAGCAGCCCGGTCAGATCCGGGCGGTAGTCGTGGCCGTCGGCGCGCAGCGACGCCAACTCGCGCACGTTGCGGGCCTGCAGTTTTCGGTCGAACGTCCAGTCGACGTACTCGGCGATGAGCTCGACGTCGGTCGGCGCCCGGCCGATGGCCGGCATCAGCAGCAGCTTGCCCTTCAGCTGCGCGTTGTCGCCCTGGTACTCGACGACGCGCAACGTGCGCTCGCTGGCCTCCTTGAACTTCGAGGTCTCCGGCAGTCCGTCGAGGAGTTCGAGCAGCTCGCGGCTGGACATCTCACCGCGGTGCCACTCCCGGATGTGCCTGCCGTAGTGCAGGTGAAGGTCAGAGGCTATCCGGTTCGGGAACAGCCGCCACAGCCTCACCGCTTCCAGCACTTTTCGAGTCGGCAGCGAGCCGCTCTTCGAGCTCGCGGCGCATCTTCGACCAGATCAGCTGCACGTCACTGGACTGCCCACCCGCGGCCTTGAACGCATCGAAGCGCTCGCCGAAGATCGCCTTGGCCAGACGCACGTTGTAGAGCGCGGGCTGGCCGTCCTTGGTGCGATACGGCAGCTTCAGCGCGCCGCGCGTCTTGACCGAACCGTCGTCGTTGAGGGCGTCGGGGTAGCGATCCCAGCCATCCATCTCGATGTCGAGAGCGTCCACCTGTTCCTGCTGATCGTCGTCGAGCAGGCTCGGGTTGGGGATCTCGAAGACGCCATCTCGGGTCGTGATGCGCTCGCTGGCGGCGAATCCGAGGTATTCGGCGGCTTGCTCGCGGGCGGCTTCGAACGAATCGTGCGTGGCCATAGTGCTCTATTTCCTTGCCTGCGTGGCGGATTGCGCGGCTCGCCGGGGCGCCCGGCCACGCAAGCGGACGCCCCGGCGATGTTCGAGGTGTTACGACGCCGTCGACGTGAACGGCGCCGAAACGAGGCCCGTCGCGGTGTCGTTGCTGCCCGTGGCCGTCACCTGCACGGCGTTGTACAGCGTGGAGGCCGTCAGGCTGCCGATCGTGACCGTCGTGAAACCGCCGGCCACCGTGGGCGAACCGGACAGCGTCGCCGCCGCGAACGACCCGTTGGGCGTCGACTGCAGACCCACCGTGTAGACGGGGCTCGTGATGTCGATCGGCGTCGGGAACTGGATAGTCGCCTTCAGGCCGGTGACCGGGGTGACGATCGGCTGGAAGGTCAGGAAGCCGAAGTCACCCGAAGCCAGCCACTGCGAACCGGCGCGGCACTTGTACTCGGTGGTCTTCGCGTACGGGCACGGCAGCAGCTCATAGGTCAGCATCTGCGCGTCGGGCTTCTTGCGCGCGAACTCGGCCTTGGCCTTTTTGTCGGTGATCACCCGGGTCAGCACCCGCGCCAGCAGGTTGCCGTCGGTGTCGACCCCGATCATCACCAGAATCCGCTCGACCGGCACGTCGGTGTTGCCGCGCACCAGCTGGTAGCCCGGAGTGCCCAGCGCGGGAACGCCACTGGCCAAAGGCTTCTCGTACAGCAGGTAGTCGACGAGGGGGGTCGACTCCTTCGGCTCGAACGCGACCTTGTCCTCGAGCTTGGTCAACACGCTGCGCGTGTTGCGGACCAGCTGCGCGCTGGGCGAGCCGGTCATCGTCTGATCCGGCGTGACCGACGTGCTGTCCTCGGTCAGCAATCCGATGTGGTAGAAGCCCAGATTCGGGGTCGGCGCGGTGACCAGCAGATCCTCGCGGATCGTCAGGTTGTCGGCCGCGAACGGCGTAAACAGCCCGGAGGTCCCCAACCCCACCGACGGGTCGGCCAGGTTGAACACGGTGCCGTCGGCGTTGAAGTAGTCCCTGACAAGGACGTCGGTGATTTGCCAAAAACGCTCGGCAAGCGGGTTCAGACCCGGCTCAAGGACTTGCGCCCAAGTGCCACCAGTCGCGGGCAGACCAGTCATTCCGGTATTCCTCTCATGTGGAAACTGCCCAGCCTGATGGCAAGGCGTGCAACAGGATTGGTGTTGCTTTTACGTGGGGGTGAAACGTAGCTCGACGTCGTAGCGGGCGATGTAACGCTTGATGTGTGGGGTTCGGAAGCCGTCCCAGGCCGGCGGCATGTGCGGACACACCCACCCCGAGGCCGGGCGCCCGTCGGACATGATCACCTCGTCGCCAGGCGTCAAGGACAGCAGCCTGGTGTCGGCGTTCCATGCCGCGTCGCTGGCAGCGGCGCGCCCCATCGCCGCGGTTGTGCCCTGGGCGTAGCTGTGCACCGAGACGGTCGCGCACAGCAGGTATCTGTCCGACTTCGCACCGGGGAGCGCCGTCACCACGTAGCACGGCAGCGGGGTTTCCTCGTCGCGCTCGGGGCCCACCGGCAGCCCGAGCGGCAGCAGCTGGGCGATGACGAACCCCTCCGGGTTGGCCGGGCGCCCGTAGTTCAGCGTCACCGGCCACGCCCCCGGCCGCGTCGTGGCCGCGCAGCGTTGAACGCCGCCGAGCGGGCCTGGCGCGCCTGGTCCACCGCGCGTTTCTGCGCAGCGATGCGATGGGCCGCCGCGTCGGTGGCCTTCAGCTTCGCCAGCGTTTCCAGCTCGCCGCGCAGATGCTCATGGGCGCGGGCCACGCCGTGATCGGCCGTCGAGTCGCGGCCGTTGCTGCTGAACGACGGGCCCCCCTTGGCGCCGAAGAACTTCGCGGTCCTGGTGAACACCGCGTACTCGGGCATGTGCCGGGTACCGATCTCAATCCAGATCGCCAGCTTGCTACGCGAGATGACCCGACGCCGCCCGACGTGGCGGGTCTCGTCGACGTGGATCGAGTCTCGGTAGTCCCCCGGCTCCCCCTCCGGCGGCGCGTCCCGTCGCTCGTCGACGCCGGTCTCGCCGAACACCGGCGCCAGCGACTTCGCATAGTCGGCCACCCTGTGCGCGAACTTGTCCAGCTCGTGCTCAATCTCCACACTGCGCAGACCGGCAGCGATCTCGTCCTCGATACTCATCCGCCGTGCCATTCGCAGACGACCCACGCATAGTCGGGTACGCCGTCGATGTCGTACTCGATCTCAGGCAAGCCCTGGACCTTGTAATTCCGTTGCGCCTGAGCATCATTCGGGCGCTGAGGCTGCAGGTAGTTGGCGTTGGTGATCACCGCCGGCACCGGATTACCGTCGCCGTCGACGACCGGGTTGCCGTTCACATCGACGGTCGGTATACCGACGCCCGGAACGTACGGCAGGAACGCCCACGCCCGCTCATGCGACGTGATGACGTCGGTCTGCTCCTCGACCGGGCCCCGCGTGTACGGCTCAAACACGCACCCGTAGACGTACTGCGCGACAACGGGTTCCTTGATCGCCTGATTCAGCGCGTCGATCTGTCCGGTCGCCTGCATCGCGACGATGCCGAGCACCTCCCCGCCGGGATAGCTAGTCATTGTTGACTTCCCAGTAGTCCCAGCCCTGGTTGCCGAACTGATCCGACCAATACGTGGGCCAGCCCTGGTCCTGGTCCTCGGCGTCGAAATCGTTCGGGCAGCACGACGACATCGGGAGCGCCTCGAGCGGGATACCGAGCATCATTTTGTGGTTGTCGGTGAACTCGAGCGCCTTCATCGGGTCGGCGGCCGTGCCGCCGCGCGAACGGTGACCGGTAGCCTCCGAGAAGGTCGATAACTTGCTGTACTTCTGGTATCGCACAGAGAAGCTGACGACGTCCCACACGACAAACTGCGCCGTCGGGTCAGTCTGCGGGAGCGCTTGGCCCTGCGGTCCGTTGTTGTAGATCCACTGCGAGGCCACATTGAGCAGCAACGTCGCGATCGCCCGTTGCTGGACGGTCAGGGGCGCCCCGTCCCAGAGCGCCGTGAAGCCATCTAGGTCCAGGAACGGTTCCATGGGTTAGCTCAACAGGTCGATGAGCTGCTGCTTGTTCTCCTTGCCCAGCGCTTCCAGCTCGTCGCGGTCCTGGCCTTGGCTCACGCCGTACTCGACCCACGCCGCCACTGGAGCGGTCTTGGCCGGCTTGGCGGGGACGGCCGCGGTAGCGGTCTCAGCCTCTTGGCCTTTGATCTCTTCGACCAGGCTGTGACGCAGGAAGTGCTCGCGCTGCTCCTCGGAGAGCCACGGCACGAACGCGCCGTGGTAGAGGTGATGGTTCTTGCCCATCTGGTCGCGGACCACGACCAGGGCGCCGGTAACCCGGTAGCCGGCGGCCATCAGGCCGCCGTTCCAGTGATTTCGACGCCGGCCTTGGGTTCGATGATGATCGGCGTGGTGGTGCGGCGGCAACGGATGCGCCACCGGTCGTTCTTGTCCTCGCGCATCGTCTTGCACTGGATCATCGAGCGGCCGTCGTCGTCGGCGCCGCTGCCGTCGTTCTGCGACCCGACATAGCCAGGTGCGGGCAGACGCTCATCGACCATCGCGCCGAATACGGTGGTGTCGATCACCGCGACATAGGGCGTGGACGGCAGGTTCGGGGTGGGCAGCCACCTCAGCTTCGCGATCTGCTCCATGTCACCGGAGAAGATCGGCTGGCTCTGCACGCCGCGGGCCCCCATGTCCTCGCGTGGGATCAGCAATGACATCGTGGGGTCCGATATCGCCGTCGCGTAGGTCTGCAGGTCGCACAGCACGATGTCGGGGCGGTAGCCCTGCTTCAGGCCGCGCATCTGGGCGATGCAGTTCAGAACGTCACGCAGGATGTTCGGCTTCGTGCCGCCGCTGCCGTCCCAGACTGCCGATGCGGATTGAGTCTGGGTGATCGCGGCGACGACGGCGGACATGATGACCGAATCCACCTGTTGCACCATCGAGTTGACGATCTTGATGAAGGCCCGCGACAGCACGTCGAAGTTCTGCCGGGCGATCGACTCGTCGGTGAGGATGGTGTCCAGGCCCCACTTGACCACGCTGGCGATCTGCGCAGGACCGGTCGGAACCGGGCTCAGCGGGTACTCGTCGCCAGGCTGGACGGCCTGCGGGGTGTTCGACGCGAAGATCGACTCGATCTGCTCGTAGATGACCGCGCCGTCGTCGGTGAAGAACTGGCCCGTCAGGACCTTGTTGCCGACAAAGATCTGGTCGGCGATGGTTCGCAGCGCGCGCAGCACCATGGTCGGGTCGTTGAGGTAACGACTGATCGAGTAGACGTCCTGGGTGGACAGGTTCCCGGTGGGAAACGGAGGTGGTTCGAGAATCGGCATCTCGACCTAACCCTTTCTGTGAGGTGCTGCGGCGCAGCGGGTTTCGGGGTCAAAAAAACCCCGAACCTTTCTGGCCCGGGGTTGTTGCGTGGCTGCGCGCGGAGCTAACCGAGCATCACTGGCACAGCGTTGCTGGCTGCGGCCGCCAGCGCCCGGCCGATGATCTGCGAGTAGGTGGTGCCGCTGAACTCCGCGACTGCGCCCGCCGCGGCCGCCATCACCGGGTCGCCGGCGTTGATCGTTCCGGTCGACGTGAGCACGTGAACGCCCTTGAAGTACACGCTCACTGGCTGGCCGCTGGCTGCTGTTGCCGCCGCGACGCCGACCTGTTCGGCGGTGGCCGCCGACGTGGGCGACACCGTGGGATTGGGCCACGTGTTGCCCGAGACGTATACCAACTGGCCCTGCGTGATGTTCGCGCCGGCGATGCAGCTGAGCTGATGGCCGGGGAGAAATGCGGGGACGTAGTCCTGGCCTGCCATGTCAGTTGTTTCCCTTCTGCGGGGCGATTCCGAGCCTCGCCAGTACCTG
Source organism: Mycobacterium interjectum (assembly GCA_002102225.1). Classification (GTDB taxonomy): domain Bacteria; phylum Actinomycetota; class Actinomycetes; order Mycobacteriales; family Mycobacteriaceae; genus Mycobacterium; species Mycobacterium interjectum_B. The sequence continues at coordinate 11,177 of LQPB01000023.1, read as the reverse complement.
GTTGTGGACGTGTTCGACGCCCTGGTCGGGGCCGTCGCCGCCCAGCTCTTGGGAGACGGTGCCGGCGACGCCCGCGTGGCCACGTTCGGTCACCGGAACCGAGTTGGCGGGAAGCGTCGCGAGCAGCGCGACCGCGCGGTCACGGTCGGACTCGAGCAACCCTTGCCAATTTTCCTTGCTGGCCGGCGCGATTTTGCCCACCCTGAGCGCGTCGCTGATGAGCTGATCATTGGCGGCGCGGATCTGCTGCTCGCGAATGGCTTTGAGTTCCTTGACATCTGCGGTCAGACTGTCGTGCACGGCCTTGTCGACCACGGTCAGGCCGTATTTGGCGGCGATCTTCGTGACTTCTTCGGCGGTCGGCTCAGCCGCCGGCGCCTCAACCTGAGGTGCGGCCTCGGCTGGTTTGTCGGCGCGCTCGGCAAGCGAGTTGATTGCCGCTTCGACCGCGCCCTCGTCGGCGTCGGCATCGAGGCCGAGCTTCTGAAGCGCGCTCTCGTTGAGAGATGCCACAGTGGGCTCCTTTCGTTCGGATTTTTCGGCCTCGACGGGCTGCCGAGCCTGGGCCCGTGCCGCGATTCGCGGAGCGGGAGCGGCCTTGCGGCCTGGGTATCGGAAACGGGAGCGGTCGAATGCCGCGGCTGCGCGCATCACCGCGTCAGGATCATCGGATTCGCCCACCTGGTCAGCAAGACCCGCTTCGACGGCTTCTTCGGCCGTCAGCCAGGTCTCTTCGTCCATCACAGCGCGCCATTCCTCGACCGTTCCACCGGCACGGCCGGCGTAAATCGACGCGATGTTGTCGTTCTGCATCGCCAACATGTCGGCCGTCTTCTGCATGTCGGCGGCGTCACCGACGCAGAGCGCCGAGGCGTTATGCAGCATCATTTCGCTGTTGCGGTTCATGATGATCCGATCGCCGGCCATCGCGATCACGCTGGCGATCGAGGCCGCCAGGCCGTCAACGATGATGGTGATCTTGGCGTCATGCCCGCGTAGCGCGTTGAGGATCGCGATCCCGTCGAACACGTCACCGCCGATGGAGTTGATCCGCACCACGATCTCAGGTGCGCTGATTTTGGCGACGTCACGGACGAGGTCGCTCGCAGCCACTCCGAACCAGCTGTCGATTTCGTCGTAGATCAGGATCTCCGGCGGATCATCGTCAGTGGCAGCGTTTTTGATGCGATACCACTCGCGGCGTTCAGGTCTCACCACAGCGTTATCTGCCCTTCGGGATGAATAGTGATCGGGCGGCGCCGCGCCTCGGCTCCCTTGTACGGGAGCGCCGGAAGTGGGGTGGCCACAGGTTCGGTGTCGGCCGGCGCGTCAGGTTCAACCACTGAGGAAGGCGGTTTAGGGAACTGCGCGGGGTTCTCTGCCTGCAGATCCGGGTCGGCCGCCGGCAGGCCCAGCTGTTGTCGTTCGAACGCCTCGAGCCGCGGATCTGGCGTCAGGATTCCTGATGCGATGAGCATCTGCAGCGCTGCCGCGGTGGCGTCCTGCCGTGAACCGATCTCGTCGACCGCCAGCATCGGACAACCGGCGTCGACCCCGAAATTGATGTCGACGAGATCCTCGACCACGTGAGCCTGAGCGGTGTCGCGAATGTCGTCAGCGACCTGCTGCACGCCCTGGGTGAAAGTCGACTCCTGCACCGACGCAAGGGCATACGAGCCGCCGCGGTCCAGGTTCAGGAAGTGCGCCAGAGCGGCGAGCGCCATCTGCTTGTCGTGATATTCGATGGCCAAGCGGATGAAACCGGACGGGAGCTGGCCCTTGACACCCATCAGCTCCATCTCGGCGCCGAAGGGCAAAGCGATACCGGCGCTGTTGCCGCCGCGGAAGCACCGCGCGATGTCCAGATAGGGCTGCAGGTCCGCGCTTCCGATACTGGCCTGCGACACCGACTCGGGCGCGGTGACCTTCGGCACGCCGACACCGTTGCGGCGGGCGGCCGTGGCCTCAATCCTGATCAGCTCGTCTTTGAGCAGCCAGTGCTTGTAGGCCGGCCGCAGCAAGCTGTTGCCGATCCACTGAGCCGGCTCGGGATCACGGACATAGGCGACGAGCCGCGAAACTGGGATCTGCAGCTGCAGACCCGACATCCCGCCCTGTGTGACACCCATCGGCGCCCCGAACGATGTGCCCGGAGGGTACTGCGTGATGCCGACCAGTCCGCCGTCGAGTGCGACATCCCAGTAGGCGATCGTTGAACTCGGTCTCGGCGCCAACTTCCGCAGGTATGCGCGTCCGTCGTCGCCGATCCGGTACACCTGTTCGAAGACCTGGTGCCCGTATTGCAGGTGGCGCAGCGCCAGCTTGAGGTGCTTGGGCCATGAGAATCGGTCCCGGGTACGGCCTTTTGGCTTCGGGTCGTTGTCGCCGACGATCGGCAGGCCGAGGTTCATCGCGACGAACTCGACGACCTCGTCCTCGGCGCCGTTCGGGTCGATCCGCCACGGCGTGCGCAGGATCGGCAGCGCGATCGCGTAGTAAACGCTGGCGATGCGGCTGTCCTCGCGCCACATCCGGGTGTAAGTCCGAACGCTGTTGGGCCACAACAGCTCCGGGACCTGCTCGAACTGATCCCACTGTGAAAACGCCGACAGCATCCCCGGGAACGGGTTCGCGAACCCGCTTTCGGTGAGCGGAACCGGTGTCTTGGTGTTTTTGCCCGCCACCCGGGGGGCAATGCGCCTCGGAGTGGTCTGAGCGCGCGTAATCGGCGGCATTCAGCCCCTCCTCTAGGTCAAAACGGGGCGCTCATCGCGTCGAAGGCGTCATCTGAGTCGGCTCCCGAGGTCTCAAGTTGGTCCGCAAGCGGCGGCGGCGAACTCGTTGGCGGCGACGAGAACTCGAGCAAGCCGCCATGCGCCAGCGTCACGGCCATCAGCTGCACGATTTGGCTGCCGTCCCAGGCGTATCGACCGCCTGGCAGGTCTCGTTTGGTCGCGGTGGTCACCGAGTCGGTCAGGATCTGCTGCCCGGAGTGGGTGATCTGCTGCGCCTCGAAGGCGTCGTAGAAGCCCTCGCAGTACAGCGCCAGCTGGGTCGTGTTCGTCATGACCGGTTCGATGCCGGCTTCGATCAGGTACGGCTTGAGCACCGCGGCCGGTGAGCGCTGGTCGATCACCAGGGCCACCGGATCGGACTCAGCGATATTGTCGATCAGCCGTTCAGCGACCTCGGTCGCTGAACCGAGCCCCGACCAACCGATCTCGACGTGCGCACCGCCGGAGCGGACATGCTGGGCGCCCCCGATCGCCCACACCTTGCTCTTAGGGGAGCGGTCGACAGCGAGCACCCGCGGGTGCTGATTGAACAGCTCAGGTGACGGTTTACACAGAGCACGCCATAGGTCTTCGCCGAACACGCGCAGCGCCGCGTCATCGACCGGGGGCCAATCACCCCATCCGAGGATCTCAACCTCAAAGTCCTTGGCGCTCAGCTCAGTCAGCAGCTTGCGGACCTTCGCCTCCGTCTGAATCACGCCGTAGGACGGGCTCGCCAGCCGCCAAGTCTCGGGATCCTCCCGAATCGCGCGCCGCTCGGCGTCGCTGATACCTTCGGGCGGCTCCGGCGCCATATGCTCGCGGAAATACAAGCCAATGCGACGCTTGCCAACCTTGATCGCCTCGTGCGCGACGTGCCGGATCTTGGCCAGAACACGGCCGTTGGCATGGTTTTCCTGATTGACCGCGCTCGACAGGTAGATCGTCTGCGGGTTCTTCGACGCCATCTGCGTCGGACTCAGCGCAGCCGTCTCGGCGTCCGTCAGGTTGTACGCCTCGTCATAGATGATCAGGTCGATCTCGTCGAGACCACGCCCGGAGTCCAACGACCGCGTGATGAAGTCGGCCTTCGCACCCGATTCCAGCTCGAACGACGCCTGCCCCTGCGAGCAGGTTCTGCGCACGACCCGACGGTTAAGCGACGGACGCGACTTGATGATCCGGTTGATCCGGTTGAAGATCGACTCAGCCGTTTTCCACCGCTGCGCCGAGTAAACGATCCTCTCGCCGCGACCGAACAGCCCCCACAGGATCCGCAGATCGGCCGCCGAAAGCGTCTTACCCGACTGCCGGGTCGCGATCTCCACGACCGTCGGATGGGTAAAGAGACCATCCGGCTCGAGCGCCAATATGCCGTGATTCGAATCCCGTTGCCATGGCATGAGGGGCTTGTTGATCCGCTTGTAGAACGTCAGGGCCCTCTCGGCCTCGGACTGATCGCCCTCATCTACAAGGAGATACTCGGCCTCCTGGCGCCCCGTAAGCGTCGGCCAGTCCGGCCACTCAGAGGCCAGCGAGGTCATCTTCAGGCGGAGGTCCCGGGTTCTGCGCCCGCTGCCGATGAACCTCGGCGATCAAATGCCGCAGAACGGTCGCCTGCTGCCGCGCCTCCGACAACGCGTTGTCAACCGACACGTAAATGTCGCCCTCGCGGTTCTCCCGCAGCCGCGCCCACAAAGTTTGCTGGCCACACAGCAGCTGATCGAGCTTCTGCAGCCGATCAGCGATACGGGCAGCCTCAACGATCATCACCGTCAGCGCGTACCGATCGTCCGGCTGCGCCAGATCAGCAATAAGCAGCTGACCAGCAGATTTAGCGCGCGGCATGGGCAGGAACCCCGATTTTTTGGGCCTGTACGTAAAAATCGGCGACGGACAGGCGGTCGCCGCGGTATACCCCCCCGCCGTATTTTCGGAGGGGGTGGGGGGTATGGGTGGTCGGCCTCGGCCGGGAGGGTTTGCTAGGGCGCTCTCGACCGTGTGGGTGTTAGACCCAGACCATGGCTCGGTGGCCGAGGTCGACCGAGTCGTGTGTGGTGTGTTTGCCGGTGAGGGCTGGGCGTAGGTGGTCGCGTGATCCGTCGCCGCGTTCGCTGTTGCATGGCTCGTGGAGGAGGCGGTCGGCGAGTTGGCCGCCTTGGGATCTCGGGACGCTGTGGTCGCCGGAGAGTCCTTGCGCCAGGTACATGGGTTCGCCGCACCACCAGCATGGTGTGCCTTCGATGTGGTTGCGTTTGAGGTGTGCGACTTGTTGCTTGTGGCGGTAGCCGAGGCCGCGTTGGGTGGTGGTGCGGCGGTGGGTGCCTGGCATGTCAGGTGGTGTCTGGCGTGACGCGGATTGTCATGCTGCCGTCGGGTTCTCTGGCGGTCGTGACTGCGATCGGGAGCCGCGGTGTGCGGTGGAGCGCGTTGACCATGTTCTCGACGAACTTGAGCGCGTCTTCGTAGCTGAACATCTGGGCGGCCGCGGCCCGGTTCGGTAGGAGCAGCTCGCGCATGTTGGGCGCGGAGAGTGCTGCTTTGAGCGCGGCGAGCTGGCTGGGGTCGAACTGGGGATGACTCACCGCGCCAGCTCCTCTGCGTAGCTCCGCATGATGAACGCGCCGATGGAATGAACGACACTGCGCGCCTGGTTGTCTGTGCAGCCGGTCGCGGCTTGTACTGCGGCGACGGCCTTCTCGAGGTTTTCGGCGGCGCTACTCATGCGGGCAGTCCGGGTTGATCTGGGTGATGGACAGCAACGCGATGCGGCTGAACGTCGCGGTCATGGAACTATCTACGCCGATTTCGAGGAGTTGTTTGCCGCAGCGTAGGCACTTGATGTGCGCAGTCTTGTAGCCTTCGGCGTCTGCTGGCTTGGGATCGTCCTTGTGGGTGATCGTGTAGCCGTTGCGCTCGAGTAGGTGCTGGGTGGAGACGCCGTGGTCTTCGCCGAGTTGCCTAACGGCTGCTTGGACTTTGGGGTCGTTGCCGCCGCCTGCGAATTGGCTGTGGTGCATGAAGCGTCGCGGTCTGCCGTCTGGGTGCGGCATGGAGTGCAGGTTGTCGGCGATGAGCGTGGTGACGTCAGGTCTGGGCATGTCGTAAGCGCTCGGGAATGTAGGCCAGGGCGCCGCTGAGGTCGCCGTGCACGTCGATGTCTTGTCGGCCGGCGATCTGGCGTAGGGCGTCTTGGACGCCGTCGTGGACGGCTTGTTTGACGAGGGTGCGGATTTCGTCGGCGACTTTTTCTGCGGATGCGCGGTTGAGTCGGGTCTCGACGTCGAGGGTTACAGGCATTTGCGTGGCCTTTCGGGCATGAAAAAGCCTCTCAGCGGGTGCTGGGAGGCTTTTTGGGCGCGTCGAATACGCCCTTCGCGCGCAAGTGTAGGTTACATCGATGTAGTTTGTCCACTTTCTGGGTGAAAATGGTGTCTGATAAGGCAACTTATTTGTCTAGCGTGCTTGACTAGATTTTGTCTAGCGCGCTTGCCTGACCAGCGATGTCCACATCGACATCTGCTCATTTCTTCCCCTCTCGGTTGCCGATAACTAATCGAATTGTCAAGTCGCAGTGCATAATTGGTCACTCCAATGGTTACTTCTCGGTGGTTCTAGAGTTTGTGGATTTCGCCGAGCACGAAGTTGCCTTCGTGGCGTCGGAGGTGTCCGTCGTGGGAGTTTTCGCCCTGGACGCGGTTCTCGAAGACGGGGCTGACCGGGGTGTAGATGTATCCGTTGCGGTAGTCGCGTGAGTTGAAGATCGGTTCCTCGACGAAGACGGCGTAACCGATTGGGCCGTCTTTGAGTGGGATGACGGTTTGGTCGGCGATGCCGCGGATGGCGCGGCGCACGACCTCAGCAGGGTTGGTGTGGTGGCCGAGCAGCTGGTCGCGTATGGCGGCTGGTGTCCAGTCGAGCAGGAACGCGTCGAATGCCTTGAGCGCGAGTCTCGCTGCTGGTGGCGTGGTTGGCGTATCTGTATTTCATGATGCTCGCCGTTTCGCGGCGCGTCCGGTTGCGGCTTTCTGCGGCTTGGCGTCTCGTAGCGCGCGCACGTCGTTGAGCAGGAAGCGTGGCTCGCCGTCTGAGTCGTAGCCGGTTGGGATGAGCTTGCTGGTGGCCGCCCAGTGCTGCAGCGTCCGCAGCGGTACGTATTCGCGCATGATGGGCAGGATCATCTTGTAAAGCTGTGAGACGGTGAATGATTCGTCGCCGATTTTGTCGAATTGCTGTTGTTGTAGTTCTTTGACGTCGTGTGTTGCTTTGCAGGATGGGCATTGGATGGTCTCGTCGTTGCGGCCGGCTGTGAGTTCGGTGTTGCAGATGCGTTCCCCGTAGTTGTCGGTGAGCACGACGGGGCATGGGCCGAGGAAGCGGTCCGGGATTGGGCGGTTGATCATCCGTTCGATCGTGTCGACGGCGGCCTTGACTTCGGTGAAGCATTGGCCGGCGGTTTCGTGGCGGGCGATGGCGGCGACGTTGGCGGCCAGGGCCCGGGCCAGCTCGGCGGCGCTCACGCGGTGTCCTTTCCTGGGACGGTGAGGGTTTCGGTTTTCGTGCTGACGATGGCGGCCCATTTGGCGAGCATCGTTTCGACGTCGCCGAGCAGCTCGGACGCGCCGAGGTGCACGGGCAGTGGGGTGGTGAGGTCGGTGGAGCGGCGCGCGGATTCGCCGAGCCGGGTGCGGCCCAGCACGGCGTCTTCGAGGTATTCGATCCAGCCGGCGGCGCGACGGTCGGAGGGCAGCTCTTGCCCTTGGGCGAGACCGAGGAGCATTTCTCGTAGTTCGCCGGTGCATCGTGGGCACAGGTAGAGCTGCGAACGGACGTGGCAGCGTTGGCATTTGTTGGCCGCGGCGCCGTGTCCTCGGCGGGTTCGGTTGCGTCGTCGGCTCACGTCGGGTCCTCGTCGTCGAGTTGGTGGGGTTTTCCGAGTGCTGCGCGGACTGCGGCCATGCCGCTGCGGTTGGTTTCCGCTTGGGCCGGGTCGTGGCTGCAGACGGTTCCGTTGCGGTAGCCGTCGGGGTCGCAGAGGGTGCAGGCACGGATGGCTTGGGCGGCTGCCTCGGCATCGGCTCGCCGTTGCGCGGCGGCGGAGTCGGCCGCGGCGCGTTTGGCGCGTTGCTGTTGCTGGTCCCAGTGTTCGCGTGCTCTGCGGCACACGCCGCAGGCAGGGCAGCTGTCGTTGGTGCCGTTGGGGTGCTGGTCGCAGAACGGAGAAGGGGGGTCCTCCCCAACTGAACCACCTTGGGACGAGAGAACTGGTACTAGTACTGGTACTGAAACCGGGGGATTCGAAAGGGATACCCCTTCGGGAGGGGATTCGGAAGGGGTTCCGATGGGTTCGGGATCTGGTTCGGATGGGTCTATCTCGTCGGCTACCTCGCGGGCATCTTTGCGGCCCAGCCGTCTTAGCTCGGCCGCCAACTCGACGCGGATTTTCGGCGAATTCACCATCCGCGCCGACCGCAGCGCGCTCTTGTAGGCGTTCGGCGAACGGGCGCTGATCCGGCGCAGATAGCTCCGGACGAACAGCTCGTAGGTCTCGGCGTCGACGAAGATAAATCGGGCCGTTTCCAACGTCTTGAAGTCCTGCCACAGCGCATCGGACGTCAGCTCCGCGCAGCCCTGGACGAGGATGTCGACATGCAGGGTGAGCACCCCGGCGCAGTCAAGATCCTTCTGCGACAGCAGCTGCAGATAGGTGCATTGAGCCAGCCGCGGCAGCGCACGGAATTCGCGATCCCGACGCCACAGGCCCTCGTCGATAAGCGCGGCCGCATTAGGCATCGAGCAACTCCTCCGCCGCGTCCATTACGGCGTAGCTGCGATCTGAGTCGAGCATGTTCATATAGGACATCCAGCTGAGCGCGGTGGCTCGTTGTACGCGGCACACAGGGTCGCCGCAGTCGCCTCCGTCGAGGCGGTGCTTGCAGCTGGCGGATTCGATAGACTCAGCGGTCAGCCATCTTTCGGCGGTCTCGTTCTCGATGCGGACGTATTCGGCTATCTCGTCGGCCGTCCACGACGTAGACACAGCGGCGATCTGATCGGCTTGGGCGTCTTTGGCCGCGGCGATCTCTGCTAGCGGTTCCTTGGTTTCGAACGGGTGCCGGCAATCGGCGCCGGGCTGTGCGCGGCAGATACTGCACCGGCGGCCCAGCGCCGCAGCAACGCGTGGATCACTGCGGTCGCTGAGCCAATCCAGGGCGCCCACCGCTAGTCGGCGACCATGCGGATTTCTTCGGCCATCTCGCGCTGGCGGCGGATCTCGTAGTCACCCGGGGCGATGCCCATGAAACCGTGTTCCGGATGGGCGAGGTAGGCGGTCGATCCCTCGGGCACCGATAGGACCGCAACACGAAGATCACGCGCGGAACCGGCTGATACGTCGCAGTAGACCGGTCCGTCGGCAGCCACGATCGCGTGGGTGTTGCCACCGGATTCGCCGCGCACGACAGGCGTGCCAGCCGCGGGTACGGCCGTGGTGGCGAGCAAGCCCATCGCGGGGCGGACGAGGACGTCGCCCTGGCGCTGCACACCTGCCAGCACAGGAATGTCGACGTCGAGGTCCTGGCTGGTGCACACGGCGACGCCGGTGGCCTCGATCATCTCAGTGGTTGTTGCCATTGTTCATTTCCCTTCTGGTTGTTGATGAGTCGACCGAATAGCCGATTCCCATGTGTGGATTGAGTGGTGGTAGGACGGCTTCTCGCAGTGGTCAATCCAAGCCACGGCGAGAGCTGCTAGACGCCAGGCTCGCGCCCGGACAGCGATTCGGTAGAGAGCGAGTTGGGACCTGCCTTCTAGCCAGCGGAGGTAGATCACGTCGCACGCTCCGGATCGCGATCCGGTCGCCAGTTCACTCCGCGGACGATGGTTGAAATACATTCGCGCGTAACGCCGTACTCGTAAGCAACGGACTGGTGTGTTCGGCCGCTCGCAACCAGCGCACGAATCGTGCGAACCTTTTCCCATGTCAGCTTGGCGGTGGGGCAATGCTCACCATTCCGGTCGGCAGATCGGCCGCGGCGGACGCGATCGCGGACGTTGTCGAGGCCGGATCCCAACAGCAAATGCATGGGTTCAATGCATGGCGGGTTGTCACAGGAATGGCGCACCATTACCCCAGAGGGGATCTTTTCGCCGGTTGCTACTTCATATGCGACGCGATGAGCGCGGTAGCTGCGTCCGTCGACGCTGACGATTCCGTAGCCGTCCCAGTCGCGTCCAGCGATCCATTCAAGACAGCCGCTCTCTGCTCGCTGCGCTTTTGATCGCAGGAGATCGGGAGCTGACAGAGTGCGGACGGTCATGTTGCACGCGCCAACTGCTGGTACTCCGATGCGCTCAGGTCGAATGTCCACGCGCCGGCTTGAATTGCGGTCTTGCAGTCGGTCGGGACCGTCATTCCAAAGACGTGGCGGGAGCCATCACGCTCACGGGTGGCGTTGTGCGCCACCAGCACCCGGACAGGCAGATCCAGGACACTGCGGGGGACGTCGTACAGCCGAAGCATCTGACCAGGGTTTCCCGGGTCGGGGGCTTCGTCGGCAAGCTTCATCCCGGCCGCGGTGACGAACCGGTCCCAACCCATCTTTTCGATAGCGCAGCGCCGTATCTCGGTGTTGGATTCAGCCATGATCCGTTCGACATCCCAATCGGTTTCGATCAGATCTGCAGGAACTCGGGTGCCGTGCCAGGTGTAGAGGCCCCAGCCGTCGGCCCAGGCTACGGAGGGCCCGGTTTCGCAGTGCATGCGGTGTTGGCCGGCCGCGGCTTCGATGTGCAGGACGGTGGGGGTGTCGCAGACCATGACGAAGTCGCGGTTGGGCCACCAATACCCGGCCGATTCAGCGTCTTGGTAGGCGCGGGAGCGGTCCCAGATGTCGTCGTCGAGTTGGAGTTCGACGACGTCGCGGAAGTAGGCGATGAACGCTGGCCACCAGCACCATTGACGGCCGCCAAAGAGTTGATGCCAGAACGGTTTGATCTTCGGGACCGCCGAGCCGACCGCCGAGTCGACCGCCGAGTCGACCGCCGAGTCGACCGCCGAGTCGACCGCCGAGTCGACCGCCGAGTCGACCGCCGAGTAGACCGCCGAGCCGACCGCCGAGCCGACCGCCGAGCCGACCGCCGAGCCGACCGCCGAGTCGACCGCCGAGCGGACCGCCGAGTCGACCGCCGAGTCGACCGCCGAGTCGACCGCCGAGTCGACCGCCGAGTCGACCGCCGAGTCGACCGCCGAGTAGACCGCCGAGCCGACCGCCGAGCCGACCGCCGAGCCGACCGCCGAGCCGACCGCCGAGTCGACCGCCGAGCGGACCGCCGAGTAGACCGCCGAGTCGACCGCCGAGTCGACCGCCGAGTCGACCGCCGAGTCGACCGCCGAGTCGACCG